>NZ_BOMN01000009.1 GCF_016862215.1 Winogradskya humida | reverse complement strand
GCCCGCAGCCCGCAGCCCGCAGCCCGCAGCCCGCAGCCCGCAGCCCGCAGCCCGCAGCCCGCAGCCCGCAGCCCGCAGCCCGCAGCCCGCAGCCCCGCTGCGTTGCTTTGTCGTAGCCCCGCTAGTCGCCGCGTTGCTTTGTTGCGTGCCTGTGGGGACTCGGGTTTTGTCAGACCCCCTCGCTACTCTCCCCGGCATGGGGGGTGGGGTTTATGGGGCGTAGTCAAGCAATCGGGCGGGGGTTCGATCCGCGGTTCGGGGCGGAGGCGGACGATGCGGGGTGCACGATTCTGCACGTCGACATGGATGCCTTTTTCGCGTCGGTCGAGGTGCGGCGGCGGCCCGAGCTGCGGGGCAGGCCCGTGGTGGTCGGTGGGGCGGGTCCGCGCGGGGTGGTCAGTTCGGCCAGCTACGAAGCGCGCAGATATGGCGTACGCAGTGCTATGCCCGGCGCTCGTGCCCGCGCACTCTGCCCGCAGGCGATTTTCCTGCCCCCGGACTTCTCGGCCTACACGGAGGCGTCGCGCGCCGTCATGGCGATCTTCCGGGACGTGACGCCGCTGGTCGAGCCGCTGTCGCTGGACGAGGCGTTCCTTGACGTCGCCGGTGCTCAGCGGCTGCTCGGGCGCCCCGCCGGGATCGCGCGCGCCATCCGTGAGCGGGTTCTCGCGGAGCAGCGGCTGACCTGCTCGGTCGGGGTCGCGTCCAGCAAGTTCGTGGCCAAGCTCGGCTCCACCCGGGCCAAACCCGACGGCATGATCGTCGTACCGGCCGATCAGGTCCTCGATTTCCTGCACCCGCTGCCCGTCGACGCGCTCTGGGGCGTGGGCGAGAGGGCCGCCGAGCACCTGCACCGGCTCGGCCTCAAGACGGTCGGCGACCTGGCCGGCGCCCCGCTGCGGATGCTGCGCGGGTCGCTCGGCGAAGCCTCCGCCGCCCACCTGCACGAGCTGTCCTGGGGCCGCGACTCCCGCCGCGTCGTGGCCGAGCACGAGGAAAAATCGATCGGCGCCGAGATGACGTACGACATCGACGTCACCGACCCGGCAACCATCCAGCGCAGCCTGCTCGCCCTCGCCGAAAAGGTCGGCGCCCGGCTGCGCGCCGGCGGTCACGTCGGCCGCACGGTGGCGATCAAGATCCGGATGGAGGACTTCCGGACGGTCAGCCGCTCCCGCACCCTGCCCTCGAGCACCGATGTGACGCGCGAGATCTTCGAAACGGTTTGGGCTTTGTTCCGGGTGCTGGCTCCGGCCGAGCCGATCCGCCTCGTGGGCGTCCGGGTCGAGGGCCTCGCCCCCGCGGCGACCACTCCCAGGCAGCTCACGCTGGGAGAACCCGAGCACGGCTGGCGTGACGCGGAGGCCGCGGCGGACGCCGTAGCGGCCCGCTTCGGCCGGTCCATCGTCGGACCTGCCAGTCTTTTGGGACGAACCGATCTTCGCAGAACCGAAAATCACCCGCACTCGACGGTCGTCCCGCTTTCCGACCCGCCAACCCCCTCGTAGACTTGCGGTAAGGCAGCCGGTCGGCTGTCTCGCACCATCGGCCCGCCAGCACTCACGCCGGGGGGCCGGACATGCGCCCGGGGAGGATATGCCGTGCCGCTCTCGGAGCACGAGCAGCGGCTGTTCGATCAGATCGAGCGGTCGCTTGCCGAGGACCCCAAGTTTGCCTCGGCTGTGCGCAACAGTGACCCGCGGTTCCACGCCCGCCGGCGCCTCGTCGTCGCGGTCCTCGTGGGCGTGCTGGGTCTAGCACTGGTTGTCTACGGCACGGTGAGCAAGAGCACGCCGCTAGGCGTGGCAGGCTTCGTCGTGATGCTGGCCGCCGCCGCCTTCGGCGTCCAGAGCCGCCGCAAGGGCCAGGCCCCCGACCTCCACGCGGTCGGCGGCACCGCCACCCGCCGCACCCGCCAACCCCGCCGCGGAGGCTTCCTCGACCGCCTCGAGGACCGCTGGCGCCAACGCCCGGAAGGCCACCGCTAACACCCGCCCCACCGGCGAACCCCGTGGCGGCCCGCACGGCCGCCATCGCCGCACCCGGCTGCCGCCGATCCCGAGCGGCAGCCCAGCGGAGCCCCTAGGAGGCTCCGCTCCTTGCTATGTGCGCCCCCTTCCGGCCGTGCCCCTTCCCGGGACGTCGCTCACGAAGACTTGCCTAGCCGCGCCGGGTGGCGTCGCGTCCCGATGCTGGTGCCGGCTCCGCAGAGTAGGTGGGGTAGTCGGTGTAGCCGCGGGCGCCTCCCACGTACATCAGGTATCGGTTCTGCGGTTGGGTGATGGGCGCTGCGGTCTGCAGGCGGGTGACCAGGTCGGGGTTGGCCAGGAACGGGCGGCCGAGGGCGATCAGGTCTGCCCCGGCGGCCAGTAGCTGCTCGGCGGCGTGCCGGCCGCCGTCCGTGGGGATGCTGCCCTGGGGGAGGAGCGGGTTGGCGATCAGGGCGCCCGGCCAGGCCGCGCGGAGCTGGGCGAAGAGCGGGGATTCCGGGACGGCCAGGGCGATGTGCAGGTAGGCCAGACTTCGTCGGGCCGCCGCTGAGACCAGGTGGGGATAGAGGGCCTCGTCGTCGAGGATGCCGTTGACGGTGTTGCCGGGAGAGATCCGCAGGCCGACGCGGTCCGGACCGATGGCTTCGGTGACCGCGTCCAGGACCTCCAGCACGAACCGGGAGCGGTCGGATCCGTACGCGTCCGTGCGGTGGTTGGTGTTCAAGGCGAGGAACTGGTGCAGCAGGTAGCCGTTGGCGCTGTGGATCTCGACGCCGACGAAGCCTGCCGCGATTGCGCGGGTTGCTGCCGCGGCGAAGTCGTCGATCGTGGTGCGGATGTCCGCGGTGGTCATTTCGCGCGGGGTTACAGCGGGTTCGCGGCCGGTGGGGGTGTGGATCGGGCCGGGGAGGGGGATCGGGGACGGGGCCATGGGCGTCCGGCCGCTGGTTGCGGGGTGGCCGACGCGGCCGCCGTGCTGGAGTTGCAGGAACATGGGGGCGGCGACCGCGCCGGTGACGGTTCTCCAGGCGGCGACCTGGGCGTCGGTGTGGATGCCGGCGGTGTTCGGGTAGGTGCGGCCCGTCAGGGACGGGGTGGCGGCTTCGGCGATGATCAGGCCGGCCGTGGCGCGCTGGGCGTAGTACTGCGCCATCAGCGGGGTGACGGTGCCGTCGGCGGCTGCCCGGTTGCGGGTCATCGGGGCCATGACCAGGCGGTTGGTGAGCGTGGTGGAGCCGAGCGTGAACGGCTGGAAGAGGTCCATGGGGCGTACCGTAAAACGTGACATCAGTGTCAGAATCAAGCATGCGGATTGGTGAGCTGGCCCGGCGGACCGCGGTGAGTGAGCGGTCACTTCGCTACTACGAACAGCAGGGGCTGCTGACCGCGGAGCGTACGCCCGGCGGGCATCGTGAGTATGCCGAGAGCGCCGTCGATCGCGTGGTGCACATTCAGGAGCTCTACACGGCGGGCCTGTGCAGTGGGAAGATCGCGGAATTGCTGCCCTGCATGCGGGACGCCGATGGTGGCCCGGCTGACGTCGCGGACGGGAAGCTGGTGTCCAGTCTGCTAGTGGAGCGTGCCCGGATCGACGGGCAGATCGCGGCGTTGCAGCGTTCCCGGGAAGTGCTCGACGAGGTCATCGAAGCGGCCCGGCCGCTGTAGGAGCGACCGGGCCGTGACGGGCAGGCCCTAGCGGGCGCGGTTGGCCAGCAGGCGGCGGGGGCTGAAGCGGATCAGGACGTCGCGGAGACGGCTGATGCCGGTCATTCCCGTGGTGGAGGCCTCGCCGATGGCCAGCCGCCAGCGCAGCATCACCGAGGGTGGCAGCAGGACCGCGGTGAGGCGGGTGCGGCGGGTGGAGGTTGCCGCGATGCCCTTGCGGACCTGGGCGAGGGCCGTGGTGAGGGCGGCGCCGCGCATGGGCTGGCGGGCGTAGCGGGCTCGTTCCTCGGCGGTGCCCAGCAGGACGGCGGCCTCGGCGGCGGAGGAATTCTGCAGGTCCGCCTCGTGGATCAGGCGCTGGGCCGTGTGCCGCGGGGTCTCCGTCGGGTCGACCTGCACCCGGTAGTCGAGCATCGTGTCGACGAGCTCGTCCCAGGCCGCGTGGGCGTCCTCGCGGGCCTGGACCGCCTCGGTGGTCACGACGACGTCGAGGCTGCCCGGTGGTGCGGGGCCCGCCGAGGCCGCGGCCACGGTCGGGACGGTGGCCTCGTGTCTGCGTTTGCGGACCAGGACCCGGCGCAGGGCGGGGACCAGGAGCAGCGCGATGAGCAGGGCGATGAGCGCGGTGACCAGCACGGCGGTGGTGGAGAAGCCCGAGCCGGTGGCGGCGTCGCCGGTGACGGAGCCGCCCGCGTCGACGTCCTTGCCGGCGCCGGGTGCCGTGCTCGCGTTGGCGGAGCTGGCCGCGCCCGGTGCCGCCGTCGCCGAGGAGCTGGCGCTGGGCGTCTCGACCTGGTCGGTGTCCGGGGCCCAGGCCGAGCGGGAGGAGCCGGCCACGCTCGCCGCCGGGGTGGCGTCGAACGGGATCCAGCCGAAGCCGTCCAGGTAGACCTCGGTCCAGGCGTGGGCGTTGCGGTTGGTCAGGACGTACGCCTTGCCGTCGCGCGTGTCGCCCTTGGTGAAGCCGAAAGCCACCCGCGCCGGGATGCCGGCCTCGCGCGCCATCCAGGCCAGCGACGCGGCGTACTGCTGGCAGTAGCCCGACTTGTCCTTCAGGAAGGCGTCGATGGCCGACACGTCGCCGTTCGGGCCCGCCGCGGTGAGGCTGTACTTGAAGCCGTTCTCCTTGGAGAAGTACTTGTACAGCGCCATGACCTTGTCGTACGGGGTGTCCTTGTTCTTGACCAGCTTCTGCACCAGGGTCTCGACCGTGGGATCGGCGGGGACGGTGGTGAACTGGACGATGTTCGGGTCGTCGCTGGGCAGCTGCTCGGCCTGGCGCAGCTCGTCCGGCGTGTACTTCGCGCGCACGTAGTCGAAGGAATACTTCTTGCCGCGGACGTTGGTCCGGTTGGAGAAGATCACCTGCGAGCTCTGGTCGTACGCCCACGAGCCGTCCAGCCCGTCCATCGTGACCGTGGAGCTGTAGATCGGGGCGAGGGACTGGGTGAAGTCGTTCGTGATCTCGACGTCGGCGTGGTAGCGCTGGTACTCGCCGCCGTCGGTCTTCGGGTTGTCCTGCGGGCTCGTCAGACCGTTCGAGATCGGCCGCCCGGTGGGGGTCCGCGCCTTGAAACCATCCTTGTTGAGCGCGTCGGCCACGCCGAACCGCAGGTAGAACGGGTCGGTCTCGTCCGTGGTGACCTTGACGTAGGGGATTGTCTCGGTCGTGTTGAGGAAGCCGGAGAGCGTGGCGCTCAGGTCGATGCGCCCGTTGCCGGGGCCGCCGCCCGTGCCGCCGCCGCCCGTACCCACCTGGGTGAGCTGGTTGAGCAGGCCGGTGTTGAGGCCCGGGACGATCAGCGGGAGGACGACGGCGGCGGCGACACCGATCACGGCGAGCCGGCGACCGGCTGCGGCGAGCGGGGAGGGCTCCCAGACGTCCACGTCACGCCCGTCGCCGGTGAACCGCCGGCCGAAGCGGCGCACTCGGTCGACGTTGTCGGCGACGAGCAGCCACAGGTAGCCGATCGACGCGACGATGAAGGGGATGACCGGGACGCTGTCGATGTAGACGGCGACCGGCACGGAGTAGATCGCCAGCATCGGCAGGCCGGCCAGCGCGGGACGCCGGGCCACCACGGTCAGCATGTCGACCACGATGGCCACCGCGCCGATGCCGAGCGCCGCGATGAACAGCAGGCCGTCGCGGTTGGGGACCGGTACGCCGTACGCCCGCGTGTCGTTCCCCGCCTCCGAGAACAGCTCGCCGAAGTGGTTGAACGTGGCGGGCGTCGGGATCAGCCCGAGCAGCTCCTCGTGGCTGGGGAAGATCCACGTCAGCGTCAGCAGCAGGACCAGCACCATGCCCGCGGCCTGGGCCCAGGTCGGGAAGCGCAGCGTCCGGGTGAGCACCGCCGCGCCCGCGACCAGCCCGACCGTCAGGATGCACTGCAGCAGCCAGGTCCACGTCTCGAAGATCGCGGAGAGGGGAGCGGCGGCCAGCAGGCTCGCCGCGGCCGCCACCAGCCCGAGTCGTCGTCGGCCGGTCAAAGAGCAACTCCCGTCATCACATGCCCGCCACGGTCTCGGCCATGGCCGCGCGGTAGGCGAATCCCTGCGAGCCTCGCGCGGCGGACGGCCACAGCGCCGCCAGCGAGTCGCCGTGTGCCACCGGCAGCGAGCGCCAGCCGCTGCGGACCATCCCGAGGGACGTCGCGGCGTGCTGGCGGTCGGCGTCCTGCCGGTCGGCGGGTGTCATGTTCACCCAGGTGGAGCTGTCGATGACGAACCCGATGCAGGTCGCGCCGTTGCCGCGCAGCCCGCTGAGCACCTCGGCCTCGGCCGGGGTGAGCGAGCCGAACAGGCCGATCACGAGACCGCCGTCGGAGCGGCGCCGTACGGTCTCGACCAGCGTCGAGATGTCGCCCTCCTGGGTCAGTTTCACGTCGGCGAGGGTGTCGAGCACCGCGCCCTCGCCGCCCATCTCACCGGCGTCGAGGTCGATGTCCGTACCGGTGACCAGGCGCAGTTTGTAACCCGCGTGCCGCAGGTGGACCGCGATGCTGGCGGCCGCCGAGACGGCCCATTCGAAGCTGGCCGTCGGGCCCTCGCCACGATGCGCGTAGAGCCGGGTGTCGAGCACGACCGTCGCCCGCGACTCCCAGGGCTGCTCCTCGCGGCGGACCATGAGCTCGCCGGTGCGGGCGGTCGAGCGCCAGTGCACGCGGCGCAGGTCGTCCCCGCGCCGGTATTCGCGGGTGGCCGCGTCGTCCTCGCCGTGCACCGCCACGGAACGGGCGCGGCTGTCGCCGGTGCCGGCGTATTCCCCGGCGAGGCGCACCGTGGGGAGCGCCACCACCTGCGGGATGACGGTGAGCTTGTCGACGCTCGGGAACGACCGGGTCAGCTCGCAGAGCCCGAACGGGTCGGTCAGCCGGATCACCAGCGGGCCGACCGGGTAACGACCGCGGACGTCGGCGCGCACTGTGTACGCCACCGAGCTCGCCATGTGCGCGCCGAGGCGTTCGAGCACCACGCGGGGACGGCTGCCCAATGCGTACGGCAGACGGTCCTCGAGCAGCAGCGTGCCGGTGGGCAGCCGGGACAGGTTCTGCAGGCGCAGGATCACCCGGGCGCTGGAGCCGACCGGCGCGCGGCCGGGCTCGAGCGACCGGGTGCAGGCCAGCTTGTACCGGCTGCGCCCGACGTAGGCGGCGGCCAGCAGGGGCAGCGCCGCGAGCAGGATCGCGACCCGGAGCAGGTCCTTCTCGCCGAGGATGAACGCCGAGACCGCGGCGGCCATGGCAGCGGCGAGGAACGACCGGCCGCGGGTGGTGAGCCCCCGCATAGCCTCCCGCATGTCAGCGGCCCCGCGACTCGTACTGTGCGCGTCCGTCGCCGTTGGCGCGGGTGTCGTACGGGTTGCGGGCCCGGTCGTGCGGCAACGGGAGCCGGTGCACGATCTCCGAGATGATCGTGTCGGTGGTACGCCGGTTGAGCTGGGCGTCCGCGGTCGGGATGATCCGGTGGGCCATCACCGGGACGGCCAGGGCCTGCAGGTCGTCGGGCAGGACGTAGTCGCGGCCTTCGAGGGCGGCGATCGCCTTGGCCGTGCGCAGCAGCTGCAGCGTCGACCGGGGCGAGGCGCCGAGCCGGATCTCCGGGGCCTCACGGGTCGCGTTGACCAGCGCGATCGCGTACTGCTGGACGGCCTCGGCTGCGTGCACCTCGCGCACGGTGGCGATGAGCCGGCGCACGAGCGAGGCGTCCGCGACCGCGCGCAGGGCGTTCAGCGGGTCGACGGCGCCGTGGCTGTTGAGCATCGCGAGCTCGGCCCGCGGGTCGGGGTAGCCCATCGCGATCCGGGCGGTGAACCGGTCGCGCTGCGCCTCGGGCAGCGGGTAGGTCCCCTCCATCTCGATGGGGTTCTGCGTCGCGATGACCATGAACGGCGCCTGCAGCTCGTACGTGGTGCCGTCGACGGTTACCTGCCGCTCCTCCATGCACTCGAGCAGCGCGGACTGGGTCTTCGGCGAGGCCCGGTTGATCTCGTCACCGACCACCAGGTTCGCGAAGACCGCGCCCGGCTTGAACTCGAAGTCGCGCGTCTCCTGGTTGTAGACGCTCACCCCGGTCACGTCGCTGGGCAGCAGGTCCGGCGTGAACTGGATGCGGCGTACCGAGCAGTCGATGGACCGGGCCAGTGCCTTGGCCAGCATGGTCTTGCCGACGCCGGGCACGTCCTCGATCAGCAGATGACCCTCGGCGAGCATGACGGCGAGCGCCAGTCGCACCGTCGCGCCTTTGCCTTCGATGACGTGTTCGATGTTCGCGATGATGGCGTCGGTCGCGGCACGGAACTCATCGTTCGTCAGCGGTCCGCCGGGTTCATCCCAGGTGGGGGTTGTCACGGGCCTCCTCCATGTCGTTCAAGCTCCTTCCTACGTGGCTACGCCGAAAGGAAACCGAAGGGCTCGCCGCCCGTTACCCCACAGGTTAGCCCGGTCACAGCAACCAGCCGACCCCGCCTTAAACATGAACACGTGACGTAGTCAACTGGACACGCATATCGAATTGGCGACGAACTGGGGCACACCGATACCGGTCGCGAGCGCGGTGGGCGTACGGGTATCATCTGCGCATGGCTTGTGCCTTTCAGCTTCTTAGCTAGCCGCGCGGTCTCCCGAAAGCCGCGTGGCGCCCCCTCATGTGAAGGGGGCTTTTTTGTGTCCAAGAAGCCGAGCCCGAAAAACGCGAACGAGATGGTGACGATGAGCGAGTCCGAGACCGCGGCGGACGTGCCGGCGTTCCGCTACACAGCCGCGATGGCCAACGAGATCGAGCCGCGCTGGCAGCAGTTCTGGGCGGAGAACGGCACTTTCCACGCACCGAACCCGGCCGGTGACCTGGCCGATCCGTCGCACCCGCGTGCCGGTGCGCCGAAGCTGCACGTGCAGGACATGTTCCCCTACCCGTCGGGCTCCGGCCTGCACGTCGGGCACCCGCTCGGCTACATCGGCACCGACTCCTACACCCGCTTCAAGCGGATGACCGGGTTCAACGTGCTGCACCCGATGGGCTTCGACGCGTTCGGCCTGCCCGCCGAGCAGTACGCCGTGCAGACCGGCACCCACCCGCGCACCACCACCGAGGCGAACGTCGAGCGGTACAGGGGGCAGCTGCGGCGGCTGGGGATGGCGTACGACGAGCGGCGCTCCTTCTCCACCACGGACCCGGAGTACTACCGCTGGACCCAGTGGATCTTCCTGCAGGTCTTCAACTCGTGGTTCGACCCGGAGCTGCGCAGGGCGCGCCCGATCGCCGAGCTGATCACAGAGTTCGAATCAGGCGCTCGCACCGCCGAGAAGCCGTGGACCGAAATGTCCGGTCTGGAGCGCCGCGAGCTGATCGACGGGTTCCGGCTGGCGTATGTCAGCGAGGCCCCCGTCAACTGGTGCCCCGGCCTGGGCACCGTGCTGGCCAACGAGGAGGTCACGCCGGACGGGCGCAGCGAGCGCGGGAACTTCCCCGTGTTCAAGCGGTCGCTGAGGCAGTGGAAGATGCGGATCACCGCGTACGGCGACCGCCTGGTCGAGGATCTGGACGTGCTGGACTGGCCCGAGCCGGTCAAGCAGATGCAGCGGTTCTGGATCGGCCGCTCGCGCGGTGCGCACGTCGGCTTCCCGATGGACGGCGACGACACCGTCCAGGTGTTCACCACGCGCCCCGACACACTGTTCGGCGCGACCTACATGGTGCTGGCCCCGGAGCACGACCTGGTCGACACCGTCGTCCCGGGCGCATGGCCGGCGGGCACCAAGGACGTGTGGACCGGTGGGCATGCGACGCCCGAGGCGGCCGTCGCCGCGTACCGTGCTCAGGCCGCGGCCAAGACCGAGGAGGAGCGCACCGCCGAGGGCAAGGTCAAGACCGGCGTCTTCACCGGCGCGTACGCGACGAACCCCGTCAACGGCGCCAAGGTGCCCGTGTTCATCGCCGACTACGTGCTGGCCGGGTACGGCACCGGCGCGATCATGGCGGTCCCCGGTCACGACGAGCGGGACTGGGACTTCGCGCAGACCTTCGACCTGCCGATCATCCGCACCATCGAGACCCCCGCGGACCACGAGGGCGTTTTCACCGGTGAAGGCGCGGCGATCAACAGCGAGTTCCTGAACGGACTGGGAGTGGCCGACGCCAAGGCCACGATGATCAGCTGGCTGGAGGAGCAGGGCCACGGCAAGGGCGCCACGACCTACCGGCTGCGCGACTGGCTGTTCAGCCGGCAGCGCTACTGGGGCGAGCCGTTCCCGATCGTCTACGACGAGACCGGCCTGCCGATCGCCGTGCCCGAGTCCATGCTGCCCGTCGAGCTGCCCGACGTCGACGACTTCTCCCCGCGTACGTTCGACCCGAACGACGCCGAGAGCGAGCCGGAGACGCCGCTGAGCCGCAAGAAAGACTGGGTGCAGGTCGAGCTGGACCTGGGCGACGGGCTGAAGACGTACACCCGCGAGACCAACACCATGCCGCAGTGGGCCGGCTCCTGCTGGTACGAGCTGCGCTACCTGGACCCCGCCAACAGCGACAAGCTGGTCGACCCGGCGAACGAGGCCTACTGGATGGGCCCGCGCGGCGAGGGCGACCCGGGCGGCGTTGACCTGTACGTCGGCGGTGTCGAGCACGCCGTCCTGCACCTGCTGTACGCCCGATTCTGGCACAAGGTGCTGTTCGACCTGGGTCACGTGTCCTCGTTCGAGCCGTTCCGCAAGCTGTACAACCAGGGCTACATCCAGGCGTACGCGTTCCGTGACGCACGCGGCTTCCCCGTCGAGGCGAGCGAGGTCGTCGAGCGCGACGGCAAGTGGTTCCACGGTGACGAGGAGGTCGCCCGGGAGTACGGCAAGATGGGCAAGTCGCTGCGCAACGTCGTCACCCCGGACGAGATGGCGGAGCAGTACGGCGCCGACACGTTCCGGGTCTACGAGATGGCGATGGGCCCGCTGGACGCCTCCCGCCCCTGGGACACTCGCGCGGTCATCGGCTCGCAGCGCTTCCTGCAGCGCGCCTACCGCCTGGTCGTCGACGAGGACAGCGGCGCCATCCGGGTGGGCGACACCGAGCTGGACGCCAAGACCCGCCGCGTGCTGCACCGCGTCATCGACGGCGTCCGCGGCGACATGGAGGAGCTGCGCTTCAACACCGCCATCGCCAAGCTGATCGAGCTGACCAACGCGCTGACCCCGCTGCCTGCGGTGTCCCGCGAGGCCGTCGAGCCGCTGGTCCTGATGATGAGCCCGTTCGCCCCGCACCTGGCCGAGGAGCTGTGGCGCAAACTGGGCCACGACGACACCCTGGCCTACGCCGACTTCCCGGTCGCCGACCCGGCCCAGCTGGTCGCCGAGTCGATCACCTACCCGGTGCAGGTCAACGGCAAGGTCAAGGGCAGAGTCGAGGTCGCACCGGACACGACCGAGGATGTCGTACGCGCGGCAGCCCTGGACGCCGTGGCCGACATCCTGGCCGGTCGCGAACCCCGCAAGGTGATCGTGGTCAAGGGCAAGCTGGTCAGCGTCGTCGTCTGATTTGTCCCAACTGGTAGAAAGGGTCCGCGGCTGCGGGCCCTTTCTGCTGCACAATGCCGTGGTGCCTGACGTGATGCCACTGACCCCGCTGACCTCGCCGCTCGACGCCACGGTGCGCCCGCCCGGCTCCAAGAGCATCACCAACCGCGCCCTCATCTGCGCGGCCCTCGCCCCGGGCACGTCGACCCTGACCGGCGCCCTCTTCGCCGACGACACCCAGGCGATGATGGGCGCGGTGACCGCCCTCGGCGCCGGCATCAACCAAGATCCGGATAACCGTACGCTCACAGTGGCCGGAATCGATCCCTCAACCGCGACGACCGCGGGCCTGATCGACGCCCGCCAGTCCGGCACCACGTCCCGCTTCATCCTCCCCGCCGCTGCGCTGCTCAACGCCCGCACCATCGTCGACGGCACCCCCCAGCTCCGAGCCCGCCCGTTCGGCCCGATCCTGGACGCCCTCCGCGAGGTCGGCGCCCAGATCGAGGAGCTAGGCGAGCCCGGCTACCTGCCCGCCGCCGTCCACGGCCCCCTCCACGGCGGCAACGTCCCGGTCAGCGGCCACATCTCCAGCCAGTTCCTGTCCGGCCTCCTGATGGCCGCCCCCTTGATGCGCGACGGCCTCTCCGTCACCCTGACCTCACCCCTGGTCTCCGTCCCGTACGTCGAGATGACCAAAGCCGTGATGATCGCCTTCGGCGCCCAGGTCACCGACCTGAACGTCGCAGCCGGCGCCTACACCCCCACCACCTACGCGATCGAACCCGACGCCAGCGCCGCCTCCTACTTCCTGGGCGCCGCCGCAGTCGCAGGCGGCCGCATCACCATCGACGGCCTGGGCACAGCCAGCCTCCAGGGCGACGTAGCCTTCGCCGACATCCTCGAACGCATGGGCGCCACCGTCACCCGCACCCCCACCTCCCTGACGGTGACCTCAGCCGGCCACCTGCACGGAGTGGACGTCAACATGGCCGACATCTCGGACACAGCGCAAACCCTTGCCGCGGTAGCGGTCTACGCCGACTCCCCAACCCGCGTCCAAGGCATCGGCTTCATCCGCGGCAAGGAAACGAACCGGGTCGCCGCAGTGGTCACCGAACTCCGCCGCGCCGGCATCGACGCCACCGAAGACGAAGACGGCTTCACCATCAACCCAGGAACCCCCCGCCCCACCCGCTTCGCCACCTACGAAGACCACCGCATGGCCATGAGCCTCTCCCTCCTCGGCCTCCGCACCCCCGGCATCGAAATCGAAAACCCCACCTGCGTCGCCAAGACCTACCCCACCTACTTCACCGACCTGGCCGCCCTGACCTGACCCCGCCTGCCGCGCGCTGCCTGCCGCCCACTGCCTGCCGCCCACTGCCTGCCGCGCGCTGCCTGCCGCGCGCTGCCTGTGGCCTGCTGCTCGCCGGTTGCCTGCTTGCCTGCCGCTCCGGCCGGCTTACTCCTCACGTTCCGCGAGCAGGTCGGTTCTCACGGTGACGCGCGCGAAAGTTATATGTCATCGGCGAAAAAATGATGTTCCGCATTTGACAGCCGCTGTCGCAGAACGTTGCACCAGACCCGCCCTTGGCGCACCATCTGACCACCCGCAAAGGCCCTAGTCACGGCAGCCTCACCATGCGTCAATCCTGGCAGCCCCGTCGCGCGGTCGGCTGAGCTGTCGCCCGGTCGGTTGAACTGTTGCCCGTCGCCGGGCTGGCTGACCCGTCGCCCGGCTGGCTGACCTGACTGCGCTGGCTGACCTGACTGTGCGGGCTGACCTGACTGTGCGGGCTGACCCGACTGTGCGCGGCTGACTCTGGGGCGGGGAGGGAGTCTCGCTGCTGGCTGAGCCGTCCTCTGGGCGGTCTCGGGAATGTGTTCGGCCCACAGCCTGGTGGCTGCGGGCCGAGGTGAATCGCGAGATCGAGAGTTGCGCCGGAATTAGACCCGAGCCGGGCACCAGGGCAATGGCCCGAGCGCCAGAGTCAGGGCCGGACAGCCAGCGCCGGGCGGCCAGGGCCAAACGCCAGAGCC
>NZ_BOMN01000008.1 GCF_016862215.1 Winogradskya humida | reverse complement strand
AACGCCGAGCGCTCAGGGCCAGAACCAAGGCCCAGCGCTCAGGGCCAGAGCGCTCAGAGCCGGGGCCGAGCGTCAGAGCAATAGCCGCGGCCGAGTGTTAGAGCAAGCAGCCAGGGCCGAGCGTTAGAGCCACGGCCGGGCGGCGGAGTCGGGGCCGGGCGGCGGGGGCTCAGGCTGTGATGGCGGCGGGGGTGAGCTCCGCGGCGGCGGTGCGCTTCGCGGCGCGGCGCCAGCGGTAGACGATCGTGGTCGTCAGGGTGATGCCGATGGCGGCCGGGGCCAGGGTCAGGGGGTTCATGGAGCCCGGGGAGGCCACTGCGGCGCCGATGACGGCGTAGGAGATGGCTGAGGGGATGGAGGCGATGGTGGTGCCGAGGAGGTAGCGCTTGCGGCAGACGGAGGTGGTGCCGTAGGCGTAGCCGATGAGGCCGAAGGGGGCCAGGGGGAGGAAGCGGACGAGGAGGACCGCTGACAGGCCGCGGCGGTTGAGCCAGCCGTCGAGGCGTTCCATGCGGCCGCCGTTTTTGCTGCCCAGGGCGCCTCGGCCGGCCCAGCGGCCCGCGTAGTAGGTCGCTACGGCGGCGATGATGGCGGCGGCGAGGGCGGTGGCGGCGCCGGTGGCGGGGCCGAGGAGGGCTCCGCAGGCCAGGGTGATGGCCGTGCGGGGGACCAGGACCGAGAGGAGCAGGCCGCCGACCACGGCCACCGCGACTGCGGCGGCCGGGCCGAGGGCCAGGACGGAGTGGGCGATCGACTGCAGGGGCAGGACCATCGCTGCCACGCCGAGGGCGGTGACGACGGCGCCGAGGATGCCGAAGCGGACGAGGCGGTGGCGCCAGGTCGCGGGGGTGTTCGGCTCGACCGGGGTGGGGTGCTGGCTGACCTGAGGGTCCGTGGCGGGGGTTTCGATGCCCCGCGGGGCGATCAGGATGTCAGTCATGCAGTGGTTCCCCTAAGGTCTCGTCGGTGTAAGTGCGGTTTACACGGCGCTTGCTGCGGCGAGTCTCTCGCCCCTGAGCCGCTCGGGCCAGGTGTCGTCGAGAGGTGCAAGACTATCCGCGCCGATCGCCCAGCGCAGTAGCAGATCGGCTATAGCTGGGTTGCGAGCGAGTGCGGGGCCGTGGGCGTACGTTCCGAGGATCTTGCCGTTCCAAGCGCCCTCGGTCTGTCCGTCATTCCCGATGCCGGCGGTGACCCGTGCGAGTGGTGCGACGCCGGGGCCGAGGTGGGTGCGGCCGCCGTGGTTCTCGAAGCCGGTCAGTGGGGGCAGGCCCAGGCGGGGGTCGATGTCGCCCCGGACCTCACCGACGGCGCGGGTCTCGCCCCGGTCGGAGTTGATGTCCAGCAAGTCTAGCCCGCGGCATTGAGCACCCTTGGCGAAGAACGAGCCACCGAAGAGCTGGTAACCCGCGCAGACGGCCAGGACGGCCGCGCCCTGGTTGACCGCGCGGTGCAGGCCGCCGTCGGCGATGAGGCGCTGGGAGGCGAGCGCCTGGGGGCCGTCCTCGCCACCGCCGATCAGGTAGATGTCCGCGGTGGTGGGCATCTGCTGGTCGGAGCGGACCTCGTAGGTCTCCACGGGGATGTTCCGCAGGGCTGCACGGCGGGCCAGGATGAGCATGTTGCCGCGGTCGCCGTACGTCGAGAGCAGGTCTGGATAGATCCAGACGATGCGCAAGGTGCTCTCAGTTGACACGGTCCAACTCCGCTCGGATGTCCTGGAACGCCGTGTAGTTGGCGATCACTTCGAGGCGCCCCGGCGGTGTGGCCTGAACTGCCTCGTCAAATGTATGCACGTGCCGGAAGGCCACAGAGTTCACTTCTAGGCGTACGGCGAGGTCGTACGCACGGTCACCGGTGATGAAGACCTGGCGTCCGCGCAGCGGGGAGAAGTCGACGTCGTACAGCCAGGACGTGTCGAAACCGTCGGGGTCCCGCGCGTTGATGGAGAGCAGGGTGGGGGCGACCTCGGCCATGTCGAAGGCCTCGAGCCAGCTGGCGGGGTTCTTCGCCAGCAGCAGCCGGATGTTGCGGCCGTCCCGGTCGACCTGGGCGTAGCGGCCGGCGACGGAGGCGACGCTCGCCAGGCGGGGGACGGCCTCGATGGGGCGGACCCCGAACTCGGCCGCCACGGCGAGCGCGGTGGCCGCGTTGCCGACGTTGACATGCCCCGGGAGCTGGAGTTTCACCAGGTGCCAGTCGCCCTTGGGGTCGACGACACCGTCCTCCTCGACGCGCCACTGGGCCACCGGGCGGCGCAGCGGGCAGCCGGTGCACCACCAGTCGCCCTGGGCGCGGTTGATGGGGGAGCCGCACTCCGGGCAGACCCAGGAGTCGTCCATCCAGCGCTGGCCGGCGCTGAACCAGACGACGTGCGCGGCGTTGACGGCGGACCAGACCACCATCGGGTCGTCGGCGTTGGCGACCACGTGCATGTCGGGGTGGGCGGCGAGGGCGGTGCGCCACATCTGCGCCATCATCGCCACCTCCTTGGCCCGGTCGAGCTGGTCGCGGGAGAGGTTGAGCAGCGCGACGACGCGCGGCGTGGTCTCGTCGATGACCCGTGCCAGGTAGTGCTCGTCGACCTCGAGGACCGCGAACGGGGTGGAGCCCGCCCTGGCCAGCGCCGAGGTGTGCCCGGTGGGCATGTTGGCGCCGAAGGAGTTGGTGGCCACCGGTCCGAGAACGCCGAGCGCGGCGGCCGTGAACCGGGTGGTGGTGGTCTTGCCGTTGGTGCCGGAGACGAGCGCGATGGCCCGGCCCGACGCGAGGTTCCGCAGGAGGTCCGGGTCGATCTTGAGGCCGATCCAGCCCCCGATCACCGAGCCGTCGCCGCGTCCCGCTGCTCGCGAGAACGCGGCCGCTGTGCGCGAGACGGAGCTCGCGACCTTGGCCCGCATGGGCATTTTCCCGTCCGTCACGGCGACGAGGGTACCGGAAACGGACACTACGTCGAGTGGTCGCATGACGTGCCGGGGCCTGGGTGGGTAGACAGTCGTCGATGAACCGCCGAATGGATGATCAGCATCGGTCGTCCGGCGGTGCATTAGCGCCGGTAGGAGTGTTTGAGAGGGCATTCGCCCGACCTGTGACGCGTCCATGATCGGTGCCGGTGCGGCTTTTTGTGTGTTCTGATTCACCCGTAACCTTCGGCTCTGCGTAATCACTTATGCGCGATGTGTAGCGGCATTTGTCACGCTGAAGGAGCAAACCGGACATGAGTCACCGTGCCAACCACGGAGAGTAGCGATCGACGACCCTGCAATCGGCAGGAAATTCAGGTACCAAGGTCAGGCCGGTGAGCATTCGCCCACCGCTCGCACCGAACGGATCACACCGAGCCCTGCCCCGGTCCGTACGGCGCGACCAGAGAACCTGATCGACCGACCGAGGCATGCGGGGGCAGGGACGGGGGACCCAGATCCGGTCCGTATTACGAGCCGACGCCGGCTCGCGGACCTTGGGGTGAAGCCGCGAAACTGCGGCCGGGCGCAGTTCCCGCCCGAATCCGACAGCTAACCTCGCAGGTGTGCCGGAGGGATTTCTCTACCGTGCACGAAAGCACCGCTACCCGTGGCCGTCGCATCTCCGTCGGCACCGGTACCGCCGCTCTCTCCCTGGGTCTCTGCCTCTGCGCCGGTCAGCTGATCGCGCCCTCGGCAGCCTCCGCGGCCGCTCCCGTCACCGCAGCTCCTGTGGTCTCGGCGGCAGCCGCGAAGGTCAAGCCCAAGCTGACCGTCTCCTACACGAGCCGGTCGGTGAAAAAGGGAGCCACCATCAAGGTGACGACCAAGCTCATCGACCCGCGGACGGGCAAGAAGCTCGTCAGTGGTTCGGTGCGCCTCCAGACCCTGGTGGGCGGCAAAACCTGGAAGACGTGGCAGGTCAAGGGGAACAACTCCGCTGGATCGGTCACCTTCACCACCAAGCCCGGCGGAACCGCCTGGTACCGCACGACCTTCAGCGGCACCACCGGCGTGACCTCCGGTGCGACCGGCGCGGTCAAGATCACGGTCAAGAAGACCGCGGTGTCCAAGGGCGCCAAGATCCTGGCCGAGGCCAAGAAGCACAAGGGCGCGCTCTACAAGTACGGCGCCACCGGTCCCAGCCGCTTCGACTGCTCGGGCTTCACCAAGTACGTCTACAAGAAGGCGGTCGGCAAGAGCCTGCCGCACAAGGCGAACTCGCAGCAGAAGTACGGCAAGGCCGTCAGCAAGAGCAACAAGCAGGTCGGCGACCTGATCGTGTTCCGGTCGGGCTCGTACGGCTACCACGCGGGCATCTACGCCGGTGGTGGCTACATCTACGACTCGCCGCACAGCGGTGCCCGGGTCGGCAAGCACAAGATCTGGAGCAGCAACTACGTCGTACGGCGCCTCGCCGCCTGACGACAGCTCCCGATGTAGCGGCAAAGGACAGTTCCGTGGGGCGCGACCCGATATGGGTCGCGCCCCGCTGTCGTTTTCCCCCTCGCGCGCGAGCGCGCAGCCGCGCCTAGCGCGCGGGAGCGCACGCGCGCGCGTACATGCGCGGGCGTGCGCACGCGCGCGGAGCCCCGTGAGTGGCGAAAATTCATCCGCCCGGAGTGGTCTTCCTCATCTTCCTCCACTTCTCTCCCCGATCCCCTCCACGGGGCGACGGAACGCCCGTTTTCGATGGAGTTTCGTGCCCACCTGGGCGGCTTGTCGGAAAGTGGACCATGGTCCGGGGCGCTCGGCCCTCCACTCCGCCCCCACCGCTCCTGACGTGCGCTTTCGTCTGCGAATCAGGCTCGCGGACGGCCCGATTCCGGTTGCGGGTGGAGGGAAGTGGAGTAGAGTGGAGCGCAGTGGCAGGCCGTGACGGACCTGCCGGCCCGAGACACCGGGGCGGTCCGCGAAACCGCCGGATGGGCAGGGGGTTGGCCGATGTTCCTCGGCACGCACACCCCCCGCCTGGATGACAAGGGCCGGCTGATCCTTCCGGCGAAGTTCCGGGACGAGCTGGCGGGAGGTGTCGTGATCACCAAGGGGCAGGAACGTTGTCTGTACGTGTTCCCGATGCCGGAGTTCCAGCGCATCGCGGGACAGCTCCGGGACCAACCGGTCACGAACAAGCCCGCCCGGGCCTACAGCCGGGTGTTCTTCGCCAGCGCGCACGACGAGATCCCCGACAAGCAGGGCCGGGTCACCATCCCGGCGCACCTGCGGGAGTATGCGGCCCTCGATCGTGAGCTGGTGGTGATCGGGGCGAGCACCCGGGTGGAGATCTGGGACAAGCAGTCCTGGGAGCAGTACCTCTCGGCGAGCGAGGACGACTTCGCCGACATCGAGGAGGGGGTGCTGCCCGGCGGACTGTAGGCGTGGCATCTGCCGGCCGAGCGATTCGGTCCGGACGTCGCTGCCGCCGTACTGCGAGATCTCCAGCCGCTCCCGCTCCTGGCGCCTCTTCCCCGGTGCCAGGCGTGTGTCCAGAGGGCGCGCCCGAACGGCAAACGGGCACGAGCGGATGGGGATCTGGCGGTACGGAAAGACGAACGGACGAATACCTGCCTCGGTAGCGGATACTTCGCCAGCCGGGTGACACGTGGAAAGAGCTGGGGCTATGGGGGTCGACATGGGGGAGCTGCGCGGCACGCACGTGCCGGTGCTGCTCGAGCGTTGTCTCGAGCTGCTGGCCCCCGCGCTGGAGCTGTCCGGCGCTGTGCACGTCGACTTCACGCTGGGACTGGGCGGGCACGCCGAGGCCGTGCTGGAGCGCCATCCGGGGGTGACGCTGGTCGGGCTCGACCGCGACCCCGAGGCGCTGGCCCACGCGCGGCACCGGCTGGCACGTTTCGAGGGGCGTACCCATCTGGTGCACGCGGTCTTCGACGAGCTGCCGAACGTTCTCCGCGAGCTGGGCCTGCCGGTGTTCCACAGCGGGCTGATGGACCTGGGCGTGTCCTCGTTGCAGCTGGACGAGGCGGACCGCGGCTTCGCCTACTCGAAGGACGCGCCGCTCGACATGCGCATGGACCAGTCCACGGGGATCACCGCGGAGGAGCTCGTCAACGGCTACGAGCCGGGCGAGCTCGTCCGGATCCTGCGGGTGTACGGCGAGGAGAAGTTCGCGACCCGTGTGGTCTCGGCGATCGTCAAGCAGCGCGCGAAGGAGCGGATCGTCTCCTCGTCGCGCCTCGCCGACCTGGTCAGGGACGCGATTCCGGCCGCGGCACGGCGAACGGGTGGGAATCCCGCGAAAAGAACGTTTCAGGCACTACGCATTGCGGTAAACGGGGAGCTCGCCGCCCTCGAGTCCGCGATGCCGTCCGCTTTGGACCTGCTCGCGCCCCGAGGGCGACTTGTAGTCATGTCGTACCACTCCTTGGAGGACCGGATCGTCAAGCGGGCCCTGGTCGAGAGGGCCCGCAGTACCGGCCCGATCGACCTGCCGGTCGAGCTTCCCGGCAGCGGTCCCAGTGTGCGGTTGCTGACCCGCGGGTCGGAACCGCCGACGGACGAGGAAGTGGCGGAGAACCCGCGAGCGGCTTCGGTGAAGCTGCGCGCGGCGGAACGGATCGACGAGCACGGCCAGGCACCGGGTGCCGCCCGCGAACGGGCCCGGATGCCGGCACATGGGGGACGAGGGCGAGCACGCCCGGGGGCACGGTAGAAGGGGGAGGGGCATTGAGCGAGCGCATGGGCAGGGCGTCGCGGTCGGGGGGCCGGACCGCGAGCCAGCAGGACAAGGGACGTAAGGCATCGAGCGGTGCCGCGGGGGAGCGACAGTTCCCGGTCCGGGGCACCTCAGCGCTGAAGCTCGACGCCGACCAGCAGCAGCGGGGCGAGGTTTCGTCGCCGCGCCTGCGGGTCGCGCCGCCGATGCCGATCAACGCGCCGCGCGCGCCGTTCATCGCGCTGGTGGTCGGGATCGTCGTCGCCGGGGTGCTGGGCATCCTGCTGATCAACACGAAGACGGCGGAGAATTCGTTCAAGCTGGACTCGCTGCAGAAGCAGCAGTCGACTCTGGACGCTCAGCAGCAGGCGCTGCAGAGCGAGATCGACCGCAAGGAGATGCCGGGCAGCCTGGACGCGGCCGCCAAGCGGCTCGGCCTGGTCAAGGCGGACTCGCCCGCGTACATCCGGCTTCCCGACGGCAAGATCTTCGGGGTGCCGACGCCGGGCCGGGGCCAGCAGTCGGTGACCGCCCAGACTCCCGAGGACGCCGCTGCCGCGGCCGACGCGGCGAAGAAGGCGGCGCCCAGCACGGTTGCCGGGCAGTAACGCATGACGCCGCGTGCGGACGGGACGCCGCCGCGCCGGGGCCAGGAGCCCCGGCGCGGCTCTTCCGCGGGTAAAGCCGGTAACGGGAGCCCCGAGGACGACGGCCAGGGCGAGCGGGGCCAGGCCGAGCGGGGCCAGGGCGAGCGGGGCAGGGGCTTCGGCGGGATCGGCGACGCGCGGGCGTACACCCCGCGTGGCCGGACCGTCCGGGAAAGCGACCAGCGCACCCGCAACCCGCGGGCCGGCCGCAACGGCGACCCGTTCCGCCCGTCGCTGCAGGTCCTCGATGGTGGACGCCCGGCCCGGGGGGACCGGCGCCGCGACGAGGACAACGAGCCGCCACCGCAGCGCCGCAGCCGCCCGCGGCCGGAGGAGACCGAGCCGGAGCCCCGCCGCCGGACCGCCGCGGCGAAGGCCGAGGGCAGAGGCCGGACGGTCGACGGACGAAAAGGGACCGCCGACGGAAGAAGAGGGCCTGCCGAGGACGGGGAACGCCAGCGCCGTACGCCGGAGCGCGGCCGCAGCCAGCCGACACGCACGACCGCGGGAGCCGGGCGCACCAGGGCCACGGCCAACCCGCGCCGCGGCACCCAGGCCCGCTCCGAGACACGCGGAGCACGGTCCGAGACGCGTTCGGGCCGCCCGGTGGCGCGTACGGAACGCCTGGGAGCCCGCGCGGATCGGCCCGAGTCGCGCCTTGACCCGCGTACTGTCCGGACCCGCCCGGCCAACCGCAGGCCGGCGCCGAGCGTCCCGGCCGAGCCCCCGAAACTCGCCAACAGCACCAGGCGGCTGCGCCTGGGCACCGTGCTCGCGCTGGTGCTCTTCGTCTCCATCGGTGTGCGCCTCGTCGTGCTGCAGGTGATGGATTCGCCCGCGGAGGCGGCGAGCCTGCTGAAGCAGCGCGAGAAGCGGCTCACCGAGCTGGTGCTCCCGGCGCCGCGCGGCAGCATCCTCGACCGTTCCGGCAAGGTGCTCGCGCACAGTGTCGAGGCACGGTTCATCTATGCCGACCCCACGCTGGTCGAGAACCCGCAGCAGGTCGCGGCCCAGCTGTCGCCGCTGCTCGGCGTGCCCGAGTCCACCCTCGTGCAGCTGATGGCGAAGAAGAAGCGGCCCGGTGGTGGTGAGTCGCGCTTCGAATACCTCGCGCGCGGCGTCGACATCGCGGTGGCCAACCGGATCAGCAAACTCGACCTGCCCGGCATCGGCTCCGACCGCGACGAGCGGCGCGACGTGCCCGGCGCCGACCTGGCCGCCAACCTCATCGGCTTCACCGGCGCGGACCACACCGGGCTGGAGGGCATCGAGGCCCGCTACAACAACCTGCTGCGCGGCACCGACGGCAAGAAGGTATACGAGACCGGCCAGGGTGATCTCGCCAAGGAGATCCCCGGCGGCTACAACCGCGAGACGCCGGCCGCGCCGGGCTCGTCGGTGCAGCTCACCATCGACCGTGACCTGCAGTTCGAGGTGCAGCGCTACCTCAGCCAGTACATGGAGGACGTCAACGCCACGGTGGCCGGTGCCGTCGTGATCGACATCAAGACCGGCGAGGTGCTGGCCCAGGCGAGCTACCCGACGTACAACGCGCAGAAGCCGTTCGACTTCAAATGGACCGAGCGCGACGACGCGGTCTCCAGCGTGATCACCGACCCGGGTTCGACGCACAAGGCGTTCACCATCGGCGCGGCGCTGCAGGAGGGGGTCATCACCCCCGAGACGCAGATCCCGGTCGGGGGCGCGCTGGTGCTCGGTGGAATCCCGTTCACGGACACGCACAACTTCGCCCGGGGCACCAAGCTGACCGTCGCGCAGATCCTCGCGTACTCCTCGAACATCGGCACGATCCAGATCGGCCAGAAGCTGGGCAAGGAGAAGCTCTACGAGTACCAGCAGAAGTTCGGGCTGGGCCGGGCGACCGACGAGGGCATGCCCGGCGAGTCCTCCGGGCGGCTGCTCGAGCCGAGCGAGTGGAGCGGCTCCGCGTACGGCTCCGTGCCGATCGGGCACAGCGTCGACGCGACCCTGCTGCAGATGGCGGCCGGGTACGCCGCGATCGCGAACGACGGCATCTACGTCCAGCCGCACCTGATCAAGGCGACGATCTCCGGCAAGGACGGCAGGACGACCGCGACTGCGCCGCCGGAGACGCACGAGGTGCTCAGCCCGGGTGTCGCACAGGAGCTACGCGAGATGATGGAGGCGGTCGTCGACGCCAAGGGCGCCACCGGCACCAAGGCCAAGGTCGACGGTTACCGGGTCGCGGGCAAGACGGGCACCGGCAAGCTGCTGGTCGACGGGCAGTACACCAGCCATAACGCGGGGTCGTTCATCGGCATGGCACCGGCTGAGGCGCCCCGGTTCGTCATCGGCGTCTTCGCCGACGTTCCGAACGGGACGGGTGGCGACGTGGCGGCCCCGGCGTTCAGCAAGATGATGTCCGCGGCGCTGCTGCACTACCGTGTGCCACCGTCCGGTTCCCCCGCGCCCAAGTTCGACTGGAAGGATTAAGCGCCCGGATGGCGTTGGTAGCGGTGCGGGCATCACCGGGTAGGGTCTGACGCCGTGTCCGGCATTCCCCGTCCCCAGACTGTCCAGCCCTATCGGCTGGCCGACCTCGCAGCCCTGCTCGAGGCTGCCCCGACTGCCACGGATGCCCTGATCACGGGGGTTACGCACGCCAGTGGCGAGGTGCGTCCGGGCGACCTCTACGCCGCGTTGCCGGGCGCCCGCAGGCACGGCGCGGAGTTCGCGTCCGCCGCTGCGGAGGCCGGTGCCGTCGCCGTTCTGACCGACCCCGCAGGGAGTGAACTCGCCGCTTCCACGGGACTACCCGTGGTAGTCGTCGCGGATCCCCGGGCGGTGCTCGGGGTGGCCGCCTCGGCGATCTACGGCGACCCCTCGAAGCGGCTCACCGTCATCGGGCTCACCGGGACGGCGGGCAAGACGTCCACCGCGTACCTCGTGGAATCGGGGTTGCAGGCGGCCGGGCTGACGACCGGGCTGATCGGCACGGTCGAGACGCGCCTCGGCGGTCTCGTGGTCAAGAGCGCGCGGACCACGCCCGAGGCCACCGACCTGCACGCGATCCTCGCCACCGCCCTCGAGCTCGGCGTCACCGCCGTGGTCATGGAGGTGTCCAGCCACGCGCTGGCCCTGGGCCGTGTCGGCGGGGTGCGCTTCGCCGTCGGCGGCTACACCAACTTCGGCATGGACCACCTCGACTTCCACACCGACGTGGACGACTACTTCGCGGCGAAGGCCAAGCTGTTCGACGGCCGCAGCGCCGTCGAGGTCCTCAACGCCGACGACCCGGCGCTCAAGCCGCTGTTCAAGCCCGCCACGGTCAGCTACTCGGCGAACGGCGACACCTCGGCGACCTGGTCGGCGTCGGACATCGAGGTCGACGGCGCGGGCCAGACGTTCAGGGTCGGTGACATCACCGCGGGGGTGGCGCTGCCGGGCCGGCACAACGTCGCCAACGCGCTCCTGGCCCTGGCGAGCCTCGTGGCCGTCGGCATCGACCCTCAGATCGCCGCTGACGGCATCGCGGCGTGCCCGGGGGTTCCCGGGCGACTCGAGCGGGTCAAGGCCTCAGGCGACGTCCTCGGCGTCGTCGACTACGCGCACAAGCCCGACGCGATCGTGGCCGCGCTGCTCGCCCTGCGCGACCTGGCGACCGCCCGCGGCGGCCGGCTGATCTGCGTGATCGGCGCCGGCGGCGACCGCGACACCGGCAAGCGCCCGCTGATGGGTGCCGCCGCAGCACGCGGCTCCGACGTCGTGGTGGTCACCGACGACAACCCGCGCACCGAGGACCCCGCCGTGGTGCGCACTGCCGTCCGGCAAGGCGCTGAACAAGCCGCCGCGGTCTCCAAGATCATTGAAGTGGCGGGCCGCCGGGCCGCCATCGACGAGGCGGTCCGGCTGGCCGCTCCGGGCGACGTCGTGGCCGTGCTCGGCAAGGGACACGAGAGCGGCCAGGAGGTGAACGGCGAGGTGCTGCCGTTCGACGACCGGATCGAGCTGGCCGCCGCGCTGACCGCGCGACAGGACGGTGCCGCTTGATCCGCATGACCCTGGACGAGATCGCCACGATCACCGGTGGACGTCTCGTCAACGCCGACCCTGCCCTGATCGTCTCCGGACCGGTCGAGTACGACTCGCGGGCGCCGATGCCGCAGGGCCTGTTCGTCGCGTTCGAGGGCGAGAACGTCGACGGCCACGACTACGCCGCCACAGCGATCGCCGCCGGTGCCGCCGCGGTCCTCGGCACCCGCGACACGGGTCAGCCCGGGGTCGTGGTCGAGGAGCAGCTCGCGGCGCTGGCCAGGCTCGCCCACAAGGTCGTGGGCCGGTTGCCGGAGCTGACTGTCGTGGGCCTGACCGGCTCGTCGGGCAAGACCACGACCAAGGACTACATCGGGCAGCTGCTCGCGCGGCTCGGGGAGACCGTGGCGCCGGCGGGCTCGCCCAACAACGAGCTCGGTTTCCCGTGCACGGTGCTCAAGGCCACCCCGGAGACGCGGTTCCTGGTGCTGGAGATGGGCGCCCGGGGGATCGGGCACATCGCCTACCTGGCCGGGATCGCGGCGCCCCGCATCGGTGCCGTGCTGAACATCGGCGCGGCGCACATCGGCGAGTTCGGGTCGAAGGAAGGCACCGCCCAGGCCAAGGGGGAGCTGGTCGAGAGCCTGCCCGCCGACGGTGTCGCGGTGCTCAACGCCGACGACCCGCTGGTGGCGGCCATGGCGTCCCGCACGGCCGCCCGGGTGGTCCTGGCCGGAGAATCAGAGGCTTCGACGGTACGCGCGGAGCACGTGACCCTGGACTCCCGGGGCCGGGCGGCGTACGAGCTGGTGACCCGCTCGGGAAGCGCCCCGGTGCGGCTCGCCGTCACCGGCCGTCACCAGGTGTCCAACACGCTGGTCGCCGCGGCGATCGCGCTGGAGGCCGGGATGCCGGTCGCCGCCGTCGCCGAGGCGCTGGGCGAGGTCGGCATCCGCTCGAGCCGCCGGATGGACGTCGTCGAGCGGGCGGACGGCGTCACGCTGATCGACGACTCGTACAACGCGAACCCCTCGTCGACGGCCGCCGCCCTGCGCGCGCTGACCGCGATGGGGAGCGGCGGCCGCACGATCGCGGTGCTGGGTTACATGGCTGAGCTGGGCGATCAGGAGGTGGCCGGGCACGAGGAGGTCGGGCGGCTCGCCGCGGAGCTGGGGGTGCACCGGCTCGTCGCGGTGGCCGAGGCGGCGGCGGTGCTCGACGGGGCTGCGGGCGTACCGGAATGGAAGGGTGAATCGATTGCGGCGGCCGATCAGGCCGAGGCGATCCTGGCGGTGACGGGCGACCTGCGCCCGGGAGATGTCGTGCTGGTCAAGGGTTCGCGGTACCGGACGTGGAAGGTGGCCGACGCGCTGCGCGCGGGCACGGTCACTGGGGAGGTCAGCCCGTGAGGGCAGTAATCGTCGCGGCTGCGGTCGCGTTCATCATCTCGTTGTTCGGCACGCCGGTCGCCATCCGCGTGTTCGCCGCGCTGAAGGCCGGGCAGCCGATCCGGACCCTGGGGCCGGCGTCCCACCAGAGCAAGAAGGGCACGCCGACAATGGGCGGGGTGGCGTTCATCATCGCCACGGTCCTCGCCTACGTGGCGGGGCACCTCGCCCTGACCACGCTGCCCGAGGCCCAGATCGCCCAGGTCAAACCGACCATGACGGCGCTGGTGCTGCTGGGCCTGTTCGTCTTCTGCGGCGCGGTCGGCTTCCTCGACGACTTCCTCAAGGTCCGCAAGCGCAACTCGGGTGGCCTGAGCGCGAAGGGCAAACTGCTCGGCCAGCTCCTGGTCGGCGGTGGCCTCGGCGTCGCGGCGCTCTACGTGCCCAGCACGAACGGGCAGACCGTGGCGAGCGAGCACATCTCGTTCATCCGCGACATCAGCTTCCTCGACGTCGGCAAGGTCGGCTCGGTCATCGTCTTCGTCTTCGTGATCATGTCGATGTCCAACGGCGTGAACCTGACCGACGGCCTCGACGGCCTGGCGACCGGTGCGTCGATCCTGGTGCTCGGCTCGTACGCGCTGATCGGTTTCTGGCAGTACCGGCACTGGTGCGGTGACAACAACTACGCCGGCAGCTACTGCTACGAGGTGCGGGATCCCCTGGAGGTCGCGTTGATCGCGGCGGCCGCGGCGGGGGCCTGTGTGGGCTTCCTGTGGTGGAACACCTCGCCGGCGCGGATCTTCATGGGTGACACCGGCGCGCTCGGGCTCGGTGGCCTCATCGGCGGCCTGGCGATGGCGACCCGCACCACGCTGCTGTCGATCATCATCGGTGGCCTCTTCGTCATCATCACGATGTCGGTGGTCATCCAGATCATCTCGTTCAAGACCACGGGTAAGCGCGTCTTTCGGATGTCGCCGCTGCAGCACCACTTCGAGCTCGCCGGGTGGAGCGAGGTCAACATCGTGGTGCGGTTCTGGATCGTGGCCGGCATCTGTGTGGCCATCGGTCTCGGCCTGTTCTACAGCGACTTCCTGGCGATCATGGGCTAGCGAGCTTCAAGAGGGCATGGGTTAAAGAGGGATAGATCTCTCCCGACACGCCTGTCCCGCATCCCGGGGCTGGCGTGTCGCGCCACCATGATGGTGGGCATGGCGGAGGACAAGCGCGAGTCGCGGACGACGGTCACCGTGTCGCCGGCTGCCACCGTGCAGCCGGCGCCCGCACCGGTCCGCCCGAAGTCGCTCAGTCAGCAGCTGCTGCCGGCCGTGCACGGGATACTGGCGCGGCCGCTCTCGTCGTACTACCTGCTGATCGCCAGCTCGGGTCTGCTGCTGCTCATCGGCCTGACCATGGTGTTCTCGGCGACCAGCGTCCAGGCGTACGCCGCGAACGGCAACGCCTTCAGCGCGGTCCGCAGCCAGCTGATCTTCGCTGTGCTGGGCCTGGTGGGCTTCTGGATGTGCCAGCGGCTTCCCGCGGGCACCCTGCGCTTCCTCGGCGTCTACGTGCTCGGCGTCGCGGTCGTGCTGCTCGGCGTGCTCGACCTGCTGGGCGGTCTCGGTTCGCTCGGTGTGCTCGCCGTGGACCCGGGCGACGGGTCCGTCTCGCTCGGCCCGCTGACCGGTGACCTGCTCTGGCTCTACATCGGCCCCGTCGGCCTGCAGCCCGCCGAGTTCGTGAAGTTCGGCGTCGTGCTCTGGGGCGCCGACATCATCGCGCGCAAGGGCGCGGCGCTGGGGTACTGGCGCGAGCTGTCGATGCCGCTGTTCCCCGCCGTCGGCCTGCTGTTCGTGATGGTCGGCTACAACGACCTCGGCACCATGCTCGTGGTGCTCTCCCTCATCATCGGTCTGCTGTGGGCGGCGGGGGTGCGGCTGCGGGTCTTCGGCGCGCTCGGCGTCCTCGGCCTTGCCGGCATCGGGCTGCTGATCGCCGCGGCCTCCCGGGGAGCGGGCTCCGGCGCCACCGGCCAGCCCAACTACCGGCTGCTGCGCATCACGATGTGGCTGGACACCCCGAAGGACTGCGCGCTCGACCTCTGCTACCAGATCCTGCAGGCCCGGTCGGCCATCTACGAGGGCGGCTGGTTCGGCGTCGGCCTCGGCAAGGGCGCGCTCAAGTGGAACTGGCTGCCGGCCGCCGACAACGACTTCATCTACGCCGTGGTCGCCGAGGAGCTCGGCGTGGTCGGCTGCATGGTGATCGCGGTGCTGTTCGCCGTGCTCGCCTACACCGGTTTCCGGATCGCGCGCCGGGTCGAGGACCCGTGGCGCCGGCTGGCCGCGACGGCGATCACCACCTGGCTCGTCGCCCAGGCGATCATCAACATGGGCGGGGTGATCGGCCTCATCCCGCTGACCGGTGTGCCGCTCCCGCTCATCTCCGCAGGTGGCAGCGCACTGACTGTGACCATGGCGGCGCTGGGCATCCTCGCCTCGTGCGCCCGCGCGGAGCCCGACGCCGCGCGCGCCCTGCACGCCCGTCCGCCGTCGCGGTGGGTACGGCTAGTCTGGGCCCCGCTGCCGCCGCTCCCCCCGCCGCGGCGGCCGGGTCCGTCGCGCCCCTCCGCCCAACGACCGGGCAATCGGGCACCGCGAGGGAGATAGCGTCCTCAGTCCTTCTGAGGGCGGTCGGGCGGGGCGGTCGGACGGGTGAGGAGCAGGTGATGGGTACGTTGCGGTCGGTCGTGCTCGCCGGGGGAGGCACAGGCGGTCACATCTATCCGCTGCTCGCCTTCGCCGATGCGTTGCGCCGGCACTTCCCCGAGGTGCGGATCACCACCCTCGGCAGCCCCAAGGGCATGGAGAACGAGCTCATCCCGCCGGCGGGCTACGACCTGCGGGTCATCCCGGCGTTCCAGCTCCCGCGCTCGGTCAACCTGAACCTGCTGCGCACCCCGGACCGGATGTACAAGTCCGCGCACGCGGCCGGCCTGATCCTCGACGAGGTCAAGGCGGACGTGGTGGTCGGCTTCGGCGGTTACGTGTCGGTGCCCGCCTATCTCGCGGCGTGGCGGCGTGAGCTGCCCATCGTCATCCACGAGGTGAACGTTCCCCCGGGTGTGGCCAACCGGATGGGCATGCGGTTCACCAAGAACATCGCGGTCGGCTTCCCGGGTCAGCCGGCTGCCGCCGAGTCGCTGCGCGATGCCAAGGTGGTCGGCGTGCCGCTGCGTACGGCCATCGCCCGGATGGACCGCGCGGCCCTGCGCCCGCAGGCGCTCGCCCACTTCGGCCTGCGCCCTGACCTGCCGGTGCTCTTCGTCTCCGGCGGCTCCTCCGGCGCGCGGTCGATCAACCTCGCGGTCGCGGGCGCGGCGAAGAAGCTCGCCCACGCGGGCATCCAGGTGCTGCACGTGCAGGGCGGGCGCAACGACCCGTTCGAGGTGCCCGGCGACCTGCCGGTGCCGTACAAGGTGGTGCCGTACCTCTCGGACATGCAGCTCGGTTATGCCGCCGCGGACCTGATGCTCTGCCGCGGCGGCGCGATCACGGTGGCGGAGACGACGGCGATCGGCATGCCCGCCGTCTACGTGCCCTATCCGCACAGCAACCAGGAGCAGAAGCGCAACGCGCTGCCCGTCGTCGAGTCCGGCGGCGGCCTGCTCGTGGACAATGCCGAGCTGACACCGGAGTGGATCGAGCGGACGATCATCCCGCTCGCCCGCGACCCGCAGCGGCTCGCGACGATGGGCGCCGCCGCGGGGGCGTACGGCCGCCGCGACGGCGACGAGGCGCTGCTGGACTTCGTCTGCGAAGCGGTTGCCCGATGACGATCTTTGGTTTTCCTAGATGGGGAGAGACTCAGTGAACACGGCGGACCTGAAGCCGGCCGGCGGGACGACCGCCGAGGACCTCGGCGCGGTGCACCTCATCGGCATCGGTGGCGTCGGGATGGGTGGCCTGGCCCGCCTGCTGCTCACCCGGGGTATCCCGGTCTCCGGCAGCGAGCTGCGCGAATGGCCCACGCTGGCCGCGCTGCGCGCGCTCGGCGGCACGGTGCACATGACCCACGAGGCGTCGAACCTCGACGGCGTGGACACGGTCGTCTACTCCACCGCGATCCCGTTCGAGCACGTCGAGCTCGCCGAGGCCCGCCGCCGGGGGCTGCGGATCCTGCACCGCTCGGAGGCGCTCGCCGCCGCGATGACCGGCCGCAGGACGATCGCGGTGGCCGGCACGCACGGCAAGACGACCACCACGTCGATTATGACGGTGGTCCTGCAGCACGCCGGTGAGGATCCGTCGTTCGTGATCGGCGGCGAGATCTCCGCGGCCGGCTCCAACGGTCACCACGGCTCCGGCTCCTACTTCGTGGCCGAGGCCGACGAGCACGACAAGTCGTTCCTGATCTACCGGCCGCACGTCGCGATCATCACCAACATCGAGGGCGACCACCTCAACAACTGGGGCGACCTCGACGGGCTCAAGGCCGGCTTCCTGGAGTTCGCCGAGCTCACCGATCCCGACGGCTTCGTGGTCACCTGCGCCGACGACGAGGGCGTCCAGGAGCTCATCGCGGGGCTCAGGGCCAAGGGCAGGACCGTCTATACGTACGGCGAGAGCGAAGGAGCCGACCTCCGCATCACCGACGTCGTCACCTCCGTGCAGGGTGTCCGCTACCAGGGCTGGCTCGACGGCAAGCCGCTCGGCGAGATCGTGCTGGCGCTGCCCGGGCGCCTCATGGGCCTGAACAGCGCCGCCGCCGTGCTGACCGCGCTGCGGCTGGGCCTGCCGCTCGACAAGATCACCGAGGCGCTCGCGTCGTTCCCGGGGGTCCGGCGCCGCTTCGAGCGCAAGGGCACGGTCGCGGGCGTGCGCGTGTACGACGAGTACGCGTACCACCCGACCTCGGTCAAGGCCGCGCTGCGCACTCTGCGTGAGGTGGCCGGGGACGGGCGGCTGGTCGTGGTGTTCCAGCCGTACCGCGTCTATCGCACCCGTGACCTGCAGGCCGAGCTGGCCGAGGGGCTGGCGATCGCCGACGAGGTGATCGTGATGGAGGTGTTCGGGCCGGGGGAGACCCGCGGGCCCGGCGAGGGCGGCGTCGCGCTGACCGCGGCGATCGACCTCGGCGACGAGCACAAGATCTTCGTGCCGTCCTGGGAGGACGTGCCCGCCGAGGTCGTGCGGCGCAGCCGGCCGGGTGACGTGGTCGTGACCATGGGCGCGCCGCCGATCTCGCTGATGGGCGACGAGCTGCTGGTGGCCCTCTCCGAGAGCTGACCTGTCCATATCGCTGACCGGGGGGCCGGATGACTGACGGGGGCGGCCGTAACTGGCGGCTGGTGCGCGCGGATACCGACGCCGTGCCACCGTCGGTGCGGCGGTTCATGGCGCGCGCCCGGCAACGCCGGATGCGTGCCGCGCTGCCCTGGGCCGTCGCGCTCGGTGTGGTGCTGGTGCTCGGCGGGCTGACCTGGATGGTGTACGCGACGTCCGTGCTCGGCGTGCGCGCGGTGCGGGTCGTCGGCACGGACACGCTCGAGCCGTCGCAGGTCGAGGACGCTGCCGCCGTACGCATGAACGAGCCCCTCGCCCGGGTCGACCTGGACGCCATCCGGGGCCGGGTGCAGGCGCTGCCGGCCGTCGAGCGGGCGATCGTGTCGCGCTCGTGGCCCGCCACCGTGGAGGTGCAGGTCGTGGAGCGTACGGCTGTGGCTGCCGTACCCGTCGGCCAGGAATTCTCGCTGATCGACGCGGCGGGGGTCGCGTTTCGGACGGTCGCGGAACGGCCCTCGGGGATGCCGGTGGCGAACCTGGCCCGGCCCGGTCCGAAGGACATCAACACCCGCTCCGCGCTGGTCGTGCTCGGCTCGCTCACCGACGAGCTGCGCGAGCAGGTGCTCTCGATCTCGGTGCCGGCGCCGGCCCAGGTGGAGCTGGGGTTGCGCAAGGGCAGGAAGATCATCTGGGGCGACGAGACCCAGAGCGAGACCAAGGCGCAGGTCGCCACGGCACTGCTGAAGCGTGAGGGAGACACGATCGATGTGAGCGCGCCCACTGTGGTGACGATTCGCTGATCTGTGGTCCGGCGACCATCGCAACCGGACAGAGTGCGCCAAACGGCACATTCTGTCCCAGGTTACGGCTGAGTCGGATACTCGCCACGTAAGCGGACGCCGACACGCCGCGTTGGTCCTTGGATCGGGCGACACGTCCGCTTACGTTGCCCATTGAGGTTGAGTAGTTGACATAACACTAAGCCTCTAGTAGAGGGTGAGGGTTTCCTCGCCCTCCCTTGTACGGAGAGCGGACGCTGAAGGCGGTTCCATCGGAACCGCTGGGGCCCTCGACGTCCGAAAACCCTGGAAGGGAAGGCTGAACCCGATGACACCTCCGCACAACTACCTCGCGGTGATCAAGGTCGTCGGCATCGGCGGTGGCGGCGTCAATGCCGTCAACCGCATGATCGAGGTGGGGCTCAAGGGAGTCGAATTCATCGCGATCAACACCGATGCCCAGGCGCTGCTGATGTCGGATGCCGACGTCAAGCTCGACGTCGGCCGGGAGCTCACCCGGGGCCTCGGCGCCGGCGCGCAGCCCGAGGTCGGCAAGAACGCCGCCGAGGACCACCGCGACGAGATCGAAGAGGTCCTCAAGGGCGCCGACATGGTGTTCGTGACCTGCGGCGAGGGCGGTGGCACCGGCACCGGAGGCGCGCCCGTCGTCGCCAACATCGCCCGCAAGCTCGGCGCACTCACCATCGGCGTGGTCACCCGGCCGTTCTCGTTCGAGGGCAAGCGCCGCCAGGTGCAGGCCGAGCAGGGCATCGACGAGCTGCGCAACCAGTGCGACACGCTCATCGTGATCCCGAACGACCGGCTGCTCGCGCTCGGCGACCGCGGCATCAGCATGATGGATGCCTTCCGCCAGGCCGACCAGGTGCTGCTCTCCGGTGTCCAGGGCATCACCGACCTGATCACCACCCCGGGTCTGATCAACCTGGACTTCGCCGACGTCAAGAGCGTCATGAGCGGCGCCGGCAGCGCCCTCATGGGCATCGGCAGCGCCCGCGGCGACAACCGCGCGGTCGAGGCGGCCGAGAAGGCGATCTCCAGCCCGCTGCTGGAGCAGAGCATGGACGGCGCCCGCGGCGTGCTGCTCTCCATCGCCGGCGGCTCCGATCTGGGCCTGTTCGAGATCAACGACGCGGCGCAGCTGGTCACCGACGCGGCGCACCCCGACGCCAACATCATCTTCGGCGCGGTCATCGACGACGCGCTGGGTGACGAGGTCCGGGTCACCGTCATCGCCGCCGGCTTCGACGGGGGCACCCCGTCGTACAAGCCGACCGAGGCGCCGGCCCGCAAGGTCGTCCCGCAGCCGTCCTCGCCGCCCGCGTCCACGCCCAGCGTGCCCGCGCCGGTCAGCCAGTCCTCGAACCAGCCCGCCGCCACGACCCCGCCGCCGCGCCGGGTGCTCTTCGACGACGTCGACGTGCCGGACTTCCTGAAGAACGGTTCCTGACGATTGCCGCAGTCGCGCCGCGATGAGCTCGCCGCCTCCCTGACGGAGGTGCGTGAGCGGATCGTGCGCGCCTGCGTCGCGGCCGATCGCGACCCGGGCAGCGTGTCCCTGGTCGCGATCACCAAGACGTATCCCGCCTCCGACGTGGTGCACCTCGCCGCGCTCGGAGTGACGGACGTGGGGGAGAACAAGGACCAGGAAGCCGCGGCCAAGGCCGCCTCGGTTTCCGCGGAGGATGCCGCGGTTCGCTGGCACTTCGTCGGCCAGCTGCAGCGCAACAAGGCACGCTCGGTCGTCACGTACGCCGATGTCGTCGAGTCCGTGGACTCTGTGCGGCTGGCCTCCGCTCTCGACTCGGCGGCTCAGCGTCTCCGCGAGCGCCCGCTCGAGGTGTTGTTGCAGGTCAGCATCGACGGGGACACCGCGCGAGGGGGAGCGGATCCCGGCGGCGACCTGTTTCCACTCGCCGATTTCGTGGCCGGGGCCGAGGGGCTGCGGCTCGGCGGAGTGATGGCCGTCGCTCCCCGCGAATGGGAGCCATCGAGAGCCTTCGCCGCCCTCGCCGACATCGCCACGCGGCTGCGCGCCGATCATCCGGACGCGACAGTCGTCTCGGCGGGCATGAGTGGCGACCTCGAAGCGGCCGTGGCGCACGGAGCGACACACGTAAGGATCGGTACTTCTTTGCTCGGGATGCGAAACACGCTGCGGTAGCCTTGCGGCGGGCAGCAAACTACATACGTGTTGTTCACGCGCGACGTGCTTCCGGTTCCCGGGTTCGCCCTGGTGGACCGGCCTTCGCGTCCGACGACGCAGTGTCGTTCGGCGGGCGCCGGGGTCGAGATGTTTGAAGATCGCGGAATCCGTGCAAGGGGGGACGCGGCTCGCAGGGGGTGCGAGGCGCACAGTGACGGAGGTGGGGGCATGGACGAGCGGTTCGGCGCAGAGGGTCTGGTGATCACATGAGCGCACTTCGCAAGGCGGGCGTGTGGCTCGGGCTCGTCGAAGAGGACGACCAGTACGACGACCGGGGCTACCGCGACGGTGGCTACCGCGAGCGGGACCGCGACCGTGACCGCGATCGGGAGCGGGACCGTGACACCGGCTACCGCTACGCCGACGAGTACGCGGACGACGAGGACGAGGTCGACGAGGCACCCGCGCTCCCGCGGGCCCGCCAGTCCGACCGGGGCAGCGGCCGCCTCGAGCGTGCCGCCGCGGCACTCGACCGCGACGACCACGACCACGACCGTGGCGAGCGCGCCAGCGTGCGCTCCATCACCCGGCCGCCCGCGCCGGCGAGCGAGCAGGCCTACTCCACCCGGGAGAACCTGGCGCTCGCGCCGCAGACCCAGGTGCACCAGCGGCCGGCCGAGGAGGAGCAGCGGTACCAGATCACGACGCTGCACCCCACCACCTATCGCGAGGCGCGCACCATCGGCGAGCACTTCCGCGACGGCGTACCGGTCATCATCAATCTCACCGAGATGGACGAGAGTGACGCTCGCCGCCTGGTCGACTTCGCGGCCGGACTCGCCTTCGGCCTGCGCGGTACGATCGAGCGGGTGACCAACCGGGTATTCCTGCTCTCACCGGCCAACGTCCAGGTCACCGCTGAGGACAAGGCCAAGATCGCCGAGGGCGGTTTCTTCACCCAGGGCTGAGTGGTCCTGGGTGCCCCGAACGAGCAGAGTTGACCCCTAACGAGGGACCCGCCTGAAGTGCTGTCGATCGTGTTGCAGATCATCTATCTCTTGGTCTACGTCTTCTTCCTGACGCTGCTGGCCCGGTTCGTGCTGGGTGCGGTGCTGCAGTACGGGCGCCGCTGGCAGCCGGGACGCGGAGCCTCGGCGGCACTGGAGTCGGTGTGGAGCGTCACTGATCCACCCCTCAAGGCGTTGAGGCGTGTGATCCCACCGCTTCGAATTGGTACCGTGAGTTTGGACCTGGCGTCCCTGGTCCTGCTGGTTATCCTGTTCGTGCTTTTGAACTTCGTGTTAGCGCAGCTGATCAGGTCGGTCTCCTGACCGAGGACGACCCGATCGGCTCCGCCCCACGCGGCCGCAACTGACCCGAGGAGTTTCGATGCCGCTGACCCCGGCCGACGTGCACAACGTCGCCTTCAAGAAACCCCCCATCGGCAAGCGGGGGTATGACGAGGAGGAGGTCGACGCTTTCCTGGACGAGGTGGAGCGCGAGCTCGCCCGTCTGATCGAGGAGAACAACGAGCTGCGTGCCCAGGTGGAGCGTGGCGGACGGGGTGGCGCACCAGCCGGCCCGAGCGCCGACCCCCGCATGGCTGCCGAGCTCAACGACATGAAGTCGCAGCTCGACCGTGTCCAGCGCGACAAGTCCGCCGCCGAGCAGGCAGCCCGCCAGATGCAGGCTGAGCTCGAGCAGGTCCGCGCGCAGGGCCCGGCCGCAAGCGCCCCTTCCTCCACGGGCGGTGACGGCGAGCAGCAGGCACTGCGCGTCCTCATGATGGCCCAGCGCACCGCGGACGACCACGTCTCCGACGCGCGCCGCGAGGCCGACAAGCTTCTCTCCGACGCCCGTTCCAAGGCGGAAGAGGTCACCCGGGAGGCGCGGGCCAAGGCCGACGCCCTCGAGCGGGACGCGCGCCAGCGTCATCAGGAAGCCATGGGCGGCCTGGACGCGAAGCGCTCTGCCCTGCAGAAGCACATCGAGGAGCTCAAGCAGTTCGAGCGCGAGTACCGCACGCGCCTGAAGGCTTACCTCGAGAGCCAGCTGCGTGACCTCGACGGCCGTGGCCAGGGACTGGAGACCGAACTCTCCCGTGCCGACGCCCAGCGCGCCGTCGGTGGTTCAGGTGGCCTCGCCGCCGCGGGCCTCGCCGGCTCGTACGGCGGCAGCCGCGCCAACTCGATCGAGACGGGCCGCTGAGGCCCGGTATCACCCCTCTCGGCTGCGTTCACCTGTTCCTCCACTGCGGCGGGGATGAGTCATGATCTATGCGAGCCTCCTACTCATCCTCGTCGCCGTAACCCTGCTCGTCCTCGGCCTCACCGCCGGTTCGAGCAGCCTGCTGATCAGCTCGATCGTGGCCAGTCTCCTGGCCGCGGTCGCCCTGGTCATCGGCGCCCGCCAGAACACCGCGCGCGGCCGCCCGGCACCCGGCGAGCCCCTCCTCGCCGACCGCCACCCCGAGCCCGCCTACGCCGGCGCCACGGCCTCCACCCGGACCGAAACCTTCCGTGGCGGCCCCCCGGACTCAGCTTTTCCCGACCGCAACGAACCGGACCAGGCCATCGCCTACGCCGCGGGTCAGCGCGACGCCGAGACGAACCTGACCGGCACCACCCGGCCCCAGGAGGACCTCACCCAGCGGGTACACCCCGACGAGGCCCTCCACGACGAGCCCGCCACCTCCGAGTCCGGCTCCCGTGAGTCCGGCTCCCAGGAGTCCCGCTCTCGCGAGTCCGGCACCCTCGGGGCCGGCACACAGGGGGTCGGCACACAGGGGGCCGGCACTCACGGGTCAGGACTGCACGAGCCGGACCCGGTCCGCGACGAACCGCCGGCCGAGCCCGGTGCGGACGAGGAAGCCGACGCGGATCGCACCCCGTACTCGGGCACGGACGCGACCCGCGCCGGGCGCAGGGCCACGGACTCCCCGGACTACGACCAGGCGGCCTCGGTCATCGGCGGCGCCCGCACCCAGGACGACGACTCCTGGCGGCGCGACGATCCCGCAGACTCCCCACCGGCGGGCACGGCCTCATCCAGCACCTCCTCATCCAGCACCTCGAAACCGGCTCACGGGTCCGCGCTGGACGAGGAGGGCTCGGCTTTCACTTCGAGCTCGACCTCGGGTTCTTCGACCTCGGGCTCGGCTTCTGCTGCAACCTCGGGCTTGGGTTCTTCGACCTCGACCGCGGGCTTGGGTTCCTCGGGCTCGGGCTCGGGGGATGCGGCTGCGGCCGGCTCGGCTGCTGGCGGCTCGGTTGCGGGTGGCTCGGTTGCGGGTGGGGAGGCTGCTCCAGCGGAGGGCTCGACCACGTCCGCGGCGGCTGAGGCCGGCGAGGCGGGTGCGTCTCCGGCGGGAGCTGAGGGCGTGCGGGAGCCGGGTGCGGTGGCGTCGGGTGAGTTCGGCGACCCGGATCCGGAGGACCCGGACGACGAGCCGCTGCCCCAGGCCGTACGCCCCGCAGACGCGGTGCGGGTGGCCCGGCTCGATGCGGAGGTGCTGGTCGTCGACGGGCGCCCCCGCTACCACCTGGCCGACTGCCCGTTCGTGACCGGCAAGGCCACTGAGGCACTGCCGGTCGGCGAAGCGGTCGAACTCGGCTTCAGCCCGTGCGGCATCTGCCGTCCGGTGGACCACCTGGTCGCTGCCGCCGCCCGCCCCTGATGCACCCGGTGTCACCAGCTGTCCGGTGACGGTTACTGAGTGTCGGGGCATCTTCCTGACGCTGTGTTCGCGGGGCCGATAACCCACCGTTGTGGGTCGGCCCCGCTGCGCCGTGAAATCGAAGATCGGGACAATGGGTCATGGCCAAGAGGCGCCCCTCCCGCCCCGAGACCCCCGACTCCCCTCCCTCCACCGGCGATTCCCTCGGTAGTTCCACCCGCAATCCCGCCGGCAGTCCATCCCGCACTGAACCAGCCCGCCAGGCTCGATCCGCCGGTCGGTCCCGGTCCGCTGAGCAGGCACCGCGTCACCCGGCCCTCGATCGTGCTGGTCGGGGAGACGAAACGCGGCTGAGCCGGTCCGGGGTTTCGGTCGCTGTGCGGGTGCGGCCGGGCTCGGGGCGTACTCATGTGGGTGGGCTTTATGAAGGGCCGCACGGGCCCGCCCTGATCGTGGCGGTCGGGGCTCCCGCGGTCGATGGGAAGGCCACCGAAGCCGTGCGGCGGGCATTGGCCGACGCGCTGGGGGTGAAGGCCGCCGCGGTGACGCTGAAGATCGGTGCGACCAGCCGGGACAAGGTTTTCACGGTGACCGGGGACGTCGACCGGGTGGTTGCCGGGCTGCGAGACGGCTCCTCGTGAGCGGTGGGCTCGACCTCGCCCTGCTGCTCGGCGCGGGCGTGCTGCTGGTCGCCGTCGGTGCGGTGCGGCTGTCCACCCGGCTCGGGTTGCCCAGTCTGCTCGTCTACCTGCTGATCGGCATGGTGATCGGGGAGTCCGGGCTCGGTATCCGGTTCGACGATGCCGAGCTCACGCGTACCCTCGGCTTCTGCGCCCTGATCATGATCATCGCCGAGGGTGGGCTGACCGCCCGCTGGACCACCCTGCGGCCGGTGCTGGGACTTTCCGCGACCCTGTCGACGCTCGGGGTGGCGGTCAGCGTCGCTGTTGTCGGCGCCGTCGTGCATTTCCTGCTCGGGCTCGACTGGCGGCTCGCCCTGCTCTACGGCGCGGTGCTCTCCTCGACCGACGCCGCTGCCGTCTTCGCGACGCTGCGCCGCCTGCGGCTGCCACCCAGGCTGGTCGCGACGCTCGAGGCCGAGTCCGGCATGAACGACGCCCCGGTGGTCCTGCTGGTCGTCCTGCTGTCGGCCACCACCACGACCGGTCACCCTTGGTGGTACGAGCTGCTCATCGTCTCGTACGAGCTGAGCGCCGGCGCCGCGATAGGCCTCGCCGTCGGTGCAGCAGGACGCTGGCTGCTGAAGCACGCGGCGTTACCGTCCGCGGGGCTGTACCCGATCGCCGCCGTCGGGCTGACAGTCCTCGCCTACGCCGTGGGCGCTGTCCTGCACGCCTCCGGATTCCTCGCCGTCTACGCGGCGGGCGTGGTCCTGGGCAACGGCCGCCTCCCGCACCGCCGGGCGATCCTCGGCTTCGCGGACGGCCTCGCCTGGGTCGCGCAGATCGGCCTGTTCGTGCTGCTCGGCCTGCTGGTGTCCCCGGGCGAACTGGCGTCCGCGGTCGGCCCCGCCCTGATCGTCGGCGTCGTCCTGGTGCTGCTGGCCCGCCCCCTCTCGGTCTGGATCTCCGCCCTCGCCGTACGCGCCGACCGCGGCCTCGGCTGGCGCGGGCAGGCGTTCCTGTCATGGGCCGGGCTGCGGGGTGCCGTACCGATCGTGCTGGCCACCATCCCCCTCTCCAGCGCCACCCCCGGGGCCAGCGGCCTGTTCAACGCCGTCTTCGTTCTCGTGATCATCTTCACCCTGGTCCAGGCGGGCACGCTGGCCCCGGTCGCCCGCCGGCTGGGCATCACCGCCCCCGCCGAGGCCGCCGAGGTGCACGTCGAGGCCGCCCCGCTCGAACGCATGCACGCCGACCTGCTGCAGATCGACGTCGCACCGGGGTCACGGCTGGCCGGCGTCCACATCGACGAGTTGCGTCTGCCGGTCGGCGCCTCGGTCACCCTGGTCGTGCGGGACGGCGCGGGCTTCGTGCCAGGTCCGGACACGCGGCTTCGTACGGGCGACAGCATCCTGATCGTCGCCACCAACGACGTCCGGGACATCGCCGAACGCAGGCTGCGCGCCGTCAGCCGGCGCGGCCGCCTCGCCCGCTGGTTCGGCGAGGACGGCGCCGACCACAGCTGACCGTACTCAGGCCACCTTGATGATGACCTTGCCCGGAGCGTGACCGTTCTCGACGGTGGCGAGGGCGGCCGGAGCGTCGGAGAGCGGATGGACCGCGGTGATCACGGGGGTGAGGACTCCGTCGAGGGCCAGCCAGGCGGCCCGTTCCAGGTTCTCGCGGTCCAGCCGGCGCTCGACGAACCGCCCACCGATCTCGGGCACGGACATGTCACCCACGGCGATGACGTTGCGGGGATCCTTGGCCAGCGGGGCGACCGCCCGCAGGGAGGTGCCGCCGACCAGATCGACGATCCCGTCGAAGCCGTCCGGAACCAGCTCGCGTGCCGCGGCGACGACGTCCCCGGCGGTGTAGTCGATGAACCGCACCCCGACGGTCTCGGCGGGCTCGCGCTTGGCGGCACTCCCGGTGCCGATCACCCGCAGCTCACGCTCCGCGGCCAGCCGGGCGACCAGGAGGCCGACCCCGCCCCCGACCCCGTTGACCAGGACCGTGGCCCCGGCCGGCAGGCCGAGCTGGTCGAGCGCGTCCACCGCGGTGGTCCCGGCCACCGGCAGCGTTGCCGCCACGGTCGCGGACAGGCCCACCGGGATGCGAGCGGTGTGCGCCGCGGACAGCACCGTCGTCCCGGCATAGGTGCCACCACCGGTGAGCGCGAAGCCGAAGACCGCGTCACCCACCTCGAGCCCGTCGACGCCCTCGCCCAGGGCGATAACGGTCCCCGCCGCCTCCATGCCCAGCACCAGGGGAAACGGCCGCCCGCCGTCGAGCCCTGGAACCAGACCCGAGCGCACCATGTAGTCGAGGGGATTCACGCCGGCCACGTCGACGCGGATCAGCACCTCCCCACGACCGGGGATCGGATCGGGGCGATCGAAGAACTCCTGCACCTCAGGCCCGCCGTACCTGCCGAAACCCCATGCCTGCGCCATCTCTTGCCGCCTTCCGGGTGACCGGCCCGGTCGTTCCGGGCACTGCGGCCATCCTCATTGCTGACACCGATGTAAAGGGCAACCGGCTGAGGCGCGGCTCACAGCATCAGGCCGACGGCACCGGGGCCTTCGCCAGCTCCGCCCAGTGCCGGCGATTGATCCCGATCAGCACGTTGAGCGCCTCCCGGGTCTCGACCAGGTGGGCTATGTCGGCGTCGATCCGGTCGCGCTCACGCGTCATCGTCACGAACGCCGACTCGGTCACGCCGGGGTCGCTCGGGGTCTCCACACACGGGAGCACCGACGCGATCACCCGGCTGGACATGCCGGCGTCGAACAGCTGCCGGATCAGGGTCACGCGCTCGATCTCGGCTTCGGAGTAGTGCCGCTGGCCGGCTTCGGAGCGTGAACTGCCCAGCAGGCCCTGCTCCTCGTAGTACCGCAACGAGCGGGGACTCACGCCCGTGCGTCTGGACAGCTCGCCGATCCGCATCCCGAAAAGCCTACGCCCGCGTGCTCAGGGGGTTCAGGTCGCGGTTTTCCTGGACGTCCTACTCAGCCGCGGCGTTGAGACCGCGCCTGCGCCGGCTGAGCGGCGCTTTAGGTTGTGTGCAATTAAGTTGTGCACAACTTAATTGCACACAACCTAAGTGCAGGCGGCCTGGGTGGCGAGGGTGAGTGGCCGGGCAGGGCGATGGCCGGGTGGGATGGGTGGCGGGGTGCGGCCGGGTTGATTAGCGGCTGGTCGGGCCGGAGTGGGTGCCGGTCGGAGTGGCTGGTCGGGGTGAGTGGCTGGTCGGGGTGAGTGGCTGGTCGGGGTGAGTGGCTGGTCGGGGTGGGCGACCGGTCGGGGTGGGCGACCGGCCGGGGCCGAGTGATCGGTCAGGGCGAGTCGTTGGGTGGGGCGGGTCGGGAATTTGACGGTGGGGTGGGGGGATTTGTTGGGGTTGGGTGCGGCGGTGGGCGGTGTGCCGTGTTGTCGGTGGTCTTCACGTTCCGTATCCTTGCCAGCCTCTGGAGTGCGCGGCGGACGATCGCTGCGCCGTTTGTGCACGTGGGGTGTGCGCGGATCGCGTGGGGGCGCGGCCGGACAGCTTGCGGGGGCGGTGGGGACCGCGACCACGTAGCCGCAGGAGACAGACCTCAAGACCGCCGAGTTTGCCGCGCCCCGGCGCGGCCCAGGGGAGTGACCAATGGCCAAGGCACCCGGGAAGGCTGCACCCGAACGGTCCCGCAGCGCGGAGGAGACCGAGCAGATCCGGCAGGCGCTGACCGAGCGCCGGGACGAGTTGCAGGCGGAGTACGACCAGTCGCTGACCGAGCTCACCGTGATGCAGCGGGAGCGGCTCGAGGACTCCGCGGGTGACGATCAGGCGGATACCGGTACCAAGACGCTCGAGCGTGAGCAGGAGATCACTCTGGCGAACAATCTGCTGGAGCGGGTCACACAGGTGGAACGCGCCATCGAGCGGCTCGGTGAGGGCAACTACGGTTGGTGCGAGCGGTGCGGTAACGCCATCCCTGTTGAGCGGCTGGCGGCTTTCCCCGTCGCGACCCGCTGTGTGTCCTGTAAGCAGTTGGAGGAACGACGCTGAACGCCGACGAGGCTCCCGTGCGCGAAGAAGCCGCGGGGGAGGAGAAGACCCGGCCCCTGTTCTCGGGCCGGGCCGTTGCTGTTCTCGGCATCACCGCGCTGGTCGCCGTCCTGGTCGACCAGCTCGTCAAGCACCTGTCCACGGAGGGGCTGACCGAGGGCGAGCCGGTCCGGATCCTCGGCGGCCTCGTGTATCTGTCGCTGCTGCGTAACAGTGGTGCGGCGTTCAGCCTGGGCAGTGGGTACACCTGGGTGTTCCCGCTGGTTACGTTGCTCGTCATCGGCTGGATCGGCTGGATGGGCACCCGGCTGCGCTCGGTGCCGTGGGCGCTCGCGCTCGGGCTCGTGCTCGGCGGCGCGCTCGGTAACCTCGGCGACCGGTTGTTCCGGGCTCCCGGGGTGTTCCAGGGTCACGTGGTCGACATGATCAGCCTCTTCGGGCCGTACGCGAAATATTTTGCCGTTTTCAACATCGCCGACGCGTGTCTGAGTGTCGGGGTTGTGCTCGCCGTGTTGCTGGAGCTCACCGGGCGCCAGCGTGACGGGTCCCGGCCCGCCCCCAAGAACAAGAAGCAGGAATCAGAATCATGAGTGCGCGTTCGCTGCCCGTACCGGACGGTTTGGACGGCATGCGTCTCGACCAGGCCGTGTCGCGGCTGTTCGGCCTGTCCCGCACCGCGGCCGCGTCCCTGGTCGAGGCCGGCGACGCGCTGGTCGACGGCTACCCGCGGCCCAAGTCCGACAAGGTCTCGGCGGGAGCGTGGCTCGAGGTCACGCTCCCGGCGCCGGTCACCGCGGTGGTGGTGAAGCCCGAGCCCGTGCACGGTATGAAGATCATTTACAGCGACGACGACATCGTGGTGGTCGACAAGCCCGTCGGCGTCGCCGCGCACCCCAGCCCGGGGTGGACCGGGCCGACCGTGATCGGTGGCCTGGCAGCGATGGGGCAGAACGTCGCCACCAGCGGCGCGGACGACCGGCAGGGCGTCGTGCACCGTCTCGACGTCGGCACCACCGGGCTGATGGTTGTTGCCAAGAGCGAAATGGCATACAGCGCCCTGAAGCGGGCATTCAAGGAGCGTGAGGTCGACAAGCGCTACCACGCGATCGTTCAGGGGCATCTCGACCCGCTGCGCGGGACGATCGACGCGCCTATCGACCGGCACCCGACCGCCGACTACAAGTTCGCGGTCATGTCGGACGGAAAGCCCAGCGTGACGCACTACGACACGCTCGAGGCGTTCCGGTCGGCGAGCCTGATCGACGTGAAGCTGGAGACCGGGCGTACCCATCAGATCCGGGTTCATTTTTCCGCCATGCGGCACCCGTGCGTGGGCGATCTCACGTATGGTGCGGACCCGACGCTCGCCGCCCGGCTGCACCTCGGCCGGCAGTGGCTGCACGCCAAGGAGCTGGCGTTCCTGCACCCGCGGACGCAGGACGAGGTGCGGTTCGTCAGCGACTACCCTGACGACCTGAAGTACGCGCTCGACGTGCTCAGCGACGCGAGCTGACGACGCAGCCGGCGTCCAGCCGCCGCTGACGCGGCTCGCTGAATCCGGCGAGGAAGCTGAGGGGGAAGCTCCATGTGGCCCGGGGACCGCATGATGCCACCACCGCTGGCACGCGGCCGTGCCGGTGCCGGGCCGCTGCGGCTGCGCCTGATGACCGGGCTTGCCCTCGCCGCGTCGGCCGCGCTCCTGGTCACCGTCGTCATGATCACCGACCGCGGGCCCGAGATGGAGAGCCCCGTCGGTGACGTGGTCCGGGTCGGGGTCGTCGACGGTCAGTCCGTCTCCGGCTACCTGCGGTCGAGCCGCGGCGAGCTCGGTGCGATGTTCCCGTCGGCCGGCCCGCCGTCCGCCGGGGACACCTGGGCGCTGGTGAGCCTCACCGGCTATCTGGGGCCCGACAAGCTGCTCGGTGTGCTCGGCGACTCCGCGGTGGCGCAGGTGTACGCGCGGGCGCCGCTGCCCGGGGTGCGTACCCAGGTCGTGAAGATCCCCGTCTACCGGATGCCGCAGGACGTGGTCGCCGGGATGCTCAACGCCGCGCTCGCCCGTGACCAGGAGCAGGCCGACTATCGCAAGCTCAGCGGCGAGCTCGAGGGCGACGGTGCGAACGAGCTACGGGTGCGGCAGGCGTACGACAATGCCGCTCAGATCGCCGCCGCCGAGGCCGCGGCGTTCCGCGCGCACTGTGCCTGTGTCTTCGCCGCCGTGGTGCGTGCCGGGCCCGCGGTGCTGGACCGCATCGCCGGCCGGGCCGAGGTCCGGGTCGTCGACCCGGCGCCCGAGGTCAGGCAGCTCGACCGGACGGAATTCCGGCCGGTCCTGCCCGAACAGACAACGACGGTGCCCGATGACGACGAGCCATCCGGACCGGTAGCTTCACGCTCAACGGCTGTTGCCCCGCGAAGCCCGGCGCCACTACCCTCATCGACCGGGGCACGTGTGACATCGCCCTCACCGGACGGTCCCGGCACGGGGGCCGACCCTTCTGCCGCGGCACCGGAGGAGAGCGCTGCCGTTACCTCCGCGTCGCCCGCCGGCCCCGCCCCTGACCAGCAGTCCGCGAGTTCAGGAGCATCCCGGGGAGCCTCCGGGCGTTAGGACTTCCGTCGGCACACCGCTGTGCCGGCGACCGAGCCTTTGCGACGGGCTGATGCACGTGCGGGCGCGTTGTGCCGACAGGTGATCAACAGCGCGCGTAATTGCCGTCCGTAGGTGTGGCCCGAATAGGGTTGACGTCCGTAGCCTGTTGCAGGGCGACGGGGACCCGCTGAACGAGACAAGATCGACAAGCGTCGAACTGGGGTTGGGGAGGTCGAGCCGTGGACGGGACCGAGACCGGCTGGGGCCGGCCTGCGGAACCAGCCCCGCGTTGGCGGGCGCTGCTCGACCGGGCTCGCCATGGCGCGCGAACCGACCAGGAAACCCGCGAGGAAGAGCAGGAGCAGGAGGCCGAGGCACGCCGTCAGGCCGCCCAGCCCCTGCCCAACCGCCCCGGACGGCCGTTCAACCCGCTGGACCCCCGGGTCCGCGAGCAGCCTCAGCAGTACAGCCCGCCGCCGCTTCCGCCGGTCAATCCACTGGATCGCCGGCCCGGCCGCGCGAGTCTCGGGGAGCGGCTGGGGGCTTCCGAGTCGCTGGGTCAGAGCCCGGGTCAGCCGATGGGCCAGGGGCTTTCTCCGGAACGTCGCGGCGACAGGCAGCCGCTGCCTCCCCTGATGCCGGACCGTGGCGGTCTGGCCGACCACGGCGCGCTGCCCGAGCGTGGTGGCTTGCCCGAGCGGGGTGGGCTGCCCGAGCGGGGTGGCTTGCCCGAGCGCGGCGCTTTGTCGGATCGTGGCGTTTTGTCTGAGCGGACCGCTATGCCTGAGCGGGGCACTATGCCCGACAGGGGCGGTTTGCCTGAGCGCGGGCAGGAGTGGGGCGAGGCGCGTCCGTCGGCCAATCCGCTCGACGCGCGCAGGCAGTCGCGGATCGGTGAGGGGTTCCAGGCGCGGCCGGAGATCGAGCCGCACAGCTTTTTCAACCCGGCGACCCGCTCGGTGCCACCGCCGCCGATGGGCCGTCCCGATGAGGTGACCCCGCCGCGGGGTGCCGCTTCGGTCGGCTCGGCCTCGGTCATGCAGCCCCCGTCGTTGCAGCCCCCGTCATCGCAGGCCCCGTCGTTGCAGGGCCCATCGTCTTCGCAGGCATCGTCGTCGTTGCAGGGCCAGGGGCCGCAAGGGTTTGCGGCGTTGCCGCCGCTGCAGGCGCAGCCGTTACTGGCTCCGCCTCCGCAGCCGTTGCTGAGCCCGCCCGGCCAGCCGTTGCAGAGCCCGTCCGGTCAGCCGTTGCTGAGCCCGCCGGGCCAGTCGCCGGTGGCCCCGGCGCAGCGGCCTCAGCCCCCGATGCCGGCCCCGCAGATGCCCCAGCAGGCACCGGCCGCGCCGAACCCGACCTCGCCGGCTCCGGCGCGCATCGAGTGGCGGCAGACCCGGTCGGACCCGCAGGACCGGGCGGTGTCCGTGCTGCGGCGCAAGCTCGGCAAGCCGCGCGTGCTGGCGTTCGCGAATCCCAAGGGCGGCGTGCACAAGACCACCGCGACCGTGCTCGCCGCGGCGACCATCGGCAGTGTCCGGGGGCGGGGTGTGCTCGCCTGGGACGACAACGAGCTGCGGGGGACCCTCGGGTTGCGCGCCGGCAGTGCGCGGCATGCGCGGACGATCCGGCATCTGGTCGGTGACCTGATCGAGATCGAGAACATGCACGGCAACGACCTGATGCAGTTCTTCGACGGCTATCTGCGGCACGCCTCGGACGGGTCCTACGACGTGCTGGCGGGCGAGGAGAATCCCCGGTTCGCGCAGCGCCTGGATCAGAGCACGGTGCGGCGGGTGATGGACCTGCTGCGGCGTACACATGACGTGATCTGTGTCGACACCGGTAACAACGTCGAGAGCGTCAACTGGCAGACCGTGATGCAGAGCGCCGACCAGCTCGTGGTGACGACGGTGCCCCGCGAGGATGCCGCGTTCACCGCCGACTGGATGCTCGACGTGCTGAACGAGACCGGGATGGAGGAGCTCGTCGCCAACGCGGTGACGCTGATCTCCTGCCCGTCTCCCGGGAAGCTGCCGTTGCTGGACGATCTGGCGAAGCACTTCGCTACACGTACGCGTGCCGTGGCGGTCGTGCCCTATGACCCGGCGCTCGAAGTCGGGTCATCGATCGAATACGGAGTGCTCCAGCCGGAGACAAAACAGGCATGGCTGCGCGCCGCATCTGTGATGATCGAGCCATTCGCCGAATAGGCGGGTGTCAGCGGTGCCACCCGTGGCCCTCCCGGACTAGGCTGCCGAAGTTGGTTTAGCCGCGGGAGTAAGGGGGGCCCTGGGTGTCTGACTCGTTCGTGCACCTGCACGTGCACACCGAGTATTCGATGCTCGACGGAGCCGCCAGGATCAAGGAGGTGCTGGCCGAAGCGAAACGACTCGGCATGCCCGCCGCGGCGATCACCGACCACGGCAACATGCACGGTGCGTTCGACTTCTACCAGCAGGCCAAGGACGCCGGGGTGACCCCGGTGATCGGGGTCGAGGCCTATCTGGCGCCCGAGTCGCGGCTGCACAAGAAGCGCGTCAAGTGGGGCCGGCCGGAGCAGAAGAGCGACGACGTCTCCGGTAGCGGTGCCTACACCCACATGACCATGTGGGCGCGCAACGCGGTGGGTCTCAAGAACCTGTTCCGGCTCAACTCGCGGGCGTCGATCGAGGGCCAGCTCGGCAAGTACCCGCGGATGGACTTCGACATCATCGCGGAGCACGCCGAGGGCATCATGGGCACGACCGGCTGTCCGTCCGGCGCCGTGCAGACCCGGCTGCGGCTGGGCCAGTTCGACGAGGCGCTCGCGTCGGCCGCGAAATACCAGGAAGCTCTCGGCAAGGAGAACTACTTCCTCGAGATCATGGACCACGGCCTGTCGATCGAGAAGCGGGTCCGCGACGACCTGCTCAAGATCGGCAAGATGCTCGACATCCCGCCGCTGGTGACCAACGACTCGCACTACACCCACGAGGCCCAGGCCGCGGCGCACGACGTGCTGCTCTGTGTGCAGACCGGCAGCAACGTCGCCGACCCCAACCGGTTCCGCTTCGACGGCGCCGGTTACTTCGTGAAGTCCGCCGACCAGATGCGCTCGGTCGACTCGTCGGACGCGTGGCTCGAGGGTTGCCGCAACACGCTGCTGGTGGCGGAGCGGGTCGACATCGAGGGCATGTTCACGTTCAAGAACCTGATGCCCCGGTTCCCCATCCCGGACGGTTACTCCGAAGAGGAGTATTTCCGCCACGTGGCCTACGAGGGGCTGCACCGGCGCTACCCGGACGGCATCCCGGAGCTGCACATCAAGCAGGCCGAGTACGAGCTCGGGATCATCGTCTCGATGGGGTTCCCGTCGTACTTCCTCGTGGTCGCCGACTTCATCCAGTGGTCGAAGCGCAACGGCATCGCGGTGGGACCGGGTCGCGGTTCGGCGGCGGGTTCGCTCATCGCGTACGCCATGGGCATCACCGACCTTGATCCTCTGCCGCACGGCCTGATCTTCGAGCGGTTCCTCAACCCCGAGCGCATCTCGATGCCCGACGTCGACATCGACTTCGACGAGCGCCGGCGCGGCGAGGTCATCCGCTACGTCACCGACCGGTGGGGTGAGGACAAGGTCGCGCAGATCGCGACGTTCGGCACGATCAAGGCGAAGGCCGCGATCAAGGACTCGGCCCGGGTCCTCGGCTTCCCCTACGCCGTGGGCGACCAGATCACCAAGGCCATGCCCCCGGACGTCATGGGCAAGGGCATCACGCTCGGCGGCATCTTCAACAAGGACGACAAGCGCTACGGCGAGGCCGGCGAGGTCCGGACCCTCTACGAGCAGAACCCCGACGTCAAGAAGGTCATCGACACCGCGCGCGGCATCGAGGGCCTGATCCGCCAGACGGGTGTGCACGCGGCCGGCGTCATCATGAGCGCCGAGCCGATCATCGATCACATCCCGCTCTCGCGCCGCGACGCCGACGGGGCGATCATCACGCAGTTCGACTACCCGACCTGCGAGGGCCTGGGCCTGCTCAAGATGGACTTCCTGGGCCTGCGAAACCTGACGATCATCGATGACGCGGTCAAGAACATCAAGCTCAACCACGGCCTCGACCTGGATCTGCTCGGGCTGCCGCTGAGCGATCAGAAGGCGTACGACCTGTTGGCCCGTGGCGACACCCTGGGCGTGTTCCAGCTCGACGGTGGCCCGATGCGCTCGCTGCTGCGCCTGATGAAGCCTGACAACTTCGAGGACATCTCTGCGGTCCTGGCGCTGTACCGGCCGGGTCCGATGGGCGTCGACTCGCACACCAACTACGCGCTGCGCAAGAACGGTCTCCAGGAGATCAGCCCGATCCACCCGGAGCTCGAGAAACCCCTCGAGGAGATCCTCGCCCCGACGTACGGCCTGATCGTCTATCAGGAGCAGGTGCAGCGTGCCGCGCAGATCCTCGCGGGCTACTCGCTGGGCCAGGCCGACCTGCTGCGCCGGGCCATGGGTAAGAAGAAGAAGGAGATCCTCGACAAGGAGTTCATCCCGTTCCGGGACGGCTGCCGCGCCAACGGCTACTCCGACGAGGCGACCCAGGCGGTGTGGGACGTCCTGGTCCCGTTCGCCGGCTACGCGTTCAACAAGGCACACTCCGCCGCGTACGGCCTGGTGTCGTACTGGACCGCGTACCTCAAGGCGCACTACCCCGCCGAGTACATGGGTGGGCTGCTGACGTCCGTCGGCGACGACAAGGACAAGATGGCGATGTATCTGGCCGAGTGCCGGCGCATGGGCATCCAGGTTCTGCCGCCCGACGTCAACCAGTCCTCGGGCCCGTTCACCCCGGTCGGCACCGACATCCGCTTCGGTCTCGGCGCGGTGCGCAACGTCGGCGCGAACGTCGTGGAGTCCATCGCCCGCTGCCGGGTGGAGAAAACCGAGTACAGGGACTTCTACGACTTCCTCTCCAAGGTCGACGCCGTGGTCTGCAACAAGCGGACCATCGAATCGCTGATCAAGGCCGGGGCGTTCGACTCGCTGGGTCACACCCGTAAGGCCCTGCTCGCGGTGCACGCCGAGGCCATCGACGCGTTCGCGGACGTGAAGCGCAAGGAGGCCGCGGGTCAGTTCGACCTGTTCGGCTCGCTGGGCGACGACACCACCAGCGCGGCGACCGTGGCGATGCCGACCATCGGCGACAGCGAGTGGGACAAGCGCGACAAGCTCGCCTTCGAGCGCGAGATGCTCGGCCTCTACGTCTCCGACCACCCTCTCGCCGGGCTGGAGCAGATGCTCCACCAGGCCGCGGACACCACGATCGCGGCGCTCAACGAGGAGGGCTCGGTCCCGGACGGGCAGGTCGTCACGCTCGCGGGCATCCTCACCGGGGTGCAGCGGCGGATCACCAAGCAGGGCCGGGCATGGGCGTCCGCGACCCTGGAGGACCTCGCCGGTGGGGTGGAGGCGCTGTTCTTCCCGAACACCTACGAGGTCATCGGGCAGTACATCGCCGAGGACGCGATCGTCGTGGTGAAGGGTCGTATCGACCGCCGCGACGACACCCCGCGGATCATGGCGATGGACATGTCGATGCCGGACGTCACCCACAACCCGGACACCAAGCCGGTCACGCTGACCATGCCGATCACCCGGTGCACGCCGCCGCTGGTCTCCGAGCTCAAGGAGATCCTGGTGAGCCATCCCGGCGACGCCGAGGTGCACGTCCACCTGCTCAACGGCAGCCGCAAGACGGTCATGCGGCTCGGTGGTTTCAAGGTCGCGCCGACGCCCGCGCTCCGTGCCGACCTGAAGATGATCCTCGGCCCGTCGGCGGTGCTCTGATGGCCGGCGCACCCGTGGAACAGGTCCGCAGCGAAGGCACAGGACGACCTGGCAGGATCGGGGCGTGAATCCGAACCACCAGGAGCCGGAACCCGTCTATCTCTACGGGCCGCCGCCGATCGTGGAAGAGCCCGTCGCGGAGACGCTGCCGGAGGAGCCTGCCCGGGTGAAGCGGCCGTGGCGGCGTACGGTGCTGGTCACGGTGTTGATCGTCGTGGCCATGGCAGCGCTCGGCGCGCTGCTCGGCCTGCTCTGGTCCTGGCTGGCGCCCACGGTGCCGGTGGTCAACGCGGGTAGCAACGGCATCGTGGTCAACGACCCGTCGCCGGAGGAGTACATTGCCGCCGACGGCTGGTTCACGATCATCAGCTTCGTCTTCGGCCTGGTCGCGTCGATCGCGGCCTGGCTGGTGCTGCGCCGCGACCGTGGGCCGGCGATCCTGATCGGCGTGGTCCTCGGCGGGCTCGTGTCGTCGCTGACGATGTGGCAGGTCGGCCGGCTGATCGGGCGCGGCGCCTGGAACGACTGGCAGCAGGCGTCAGCCGCGGGCGACCACTACGGCGAGCCGCCGGACCTGCACGCGCACGGGGCGTTGCTGGTCACGGCGTTCGCGGCGGTGATCGTGACGACGCTGCTGGCCGGCTGGTCCAACGACCCCGACCTCGACCTGCCCGGCGCGAAGCCCGGTTACGGCCACGACCTGGATCACCAGGCCGCGGCCGCGCAGCAGGAAGAGCAGTTCCGGGCAGCCGAAGGGGCTAGTTCGGGCTCACCGGACGGGCAAGATCCGACAACGGCACCGGAACCGCACGCACCCTCGCCAGCAGACCCGCCTCGCGGTTGAGCAGCCGCAGCTCGGCGCGCAGCCGGGTGGCGGTGTCGGGCGCGGCCAGCAGATCCTGCCGCTCGTCGGTGGTGAGCTGGGCCGTCGCCGCGATCAGGTGCGACAGCACGGTCGGGTCCTCCGGGACCTGGTCGAGCACCTCCGAGTCGGGGCGCAGCAGGTCCAGGTAGGTACGGAAGGCGGCCAGCACCCGCGGCGCGAGCAGCCCCGCGATCTGGTCGCCGGGCTCCTCGTCGGGCAGCCACTCCACCTCGGCCGTGAGATAGGGCTGGGTGTCCGCCGCGATGCTCAGCAACCGGAACCGCCGCCGCCCCACGGTGACGATGTCGAAGCGCCCGTCCGGCAGCTCGGTCACCTGGCGCAGCTCCGCCGTGCAACCGACGTCGTAGAGCTGGGCGGCGTCGACCGGGGGCCCGTCGGGTGGCTCGTCGTCGCCGTCACCGCTGTCGGACTCGAAGCCGATCGGCACCTCGAGGCCCTGGCGCATGGTGACCACGCCGAACTCGTGCGGATCGTCGTCGGTCGTGGCGACCAGGTCGCGCACGAGCGTGCGATACCGCTCCTCGAAGATGTGCAAGGGCAGCACCAGGCCGGGGAAGAGCACCGTGCCCAGCGGGAAAACCGGGAGAATCGCGCCCACGGGTCGAGCGTATCGGCATGATTGTCCTCCGCGCGCGCTCCGGGGCGGTGATCTTTTACCCGGCCTGCCTTTTGGCCGGGATAGTGGCGGTTCCCACTGCCTGGACCGGGGCCGGAAGCTGTCGGACCCGCAGCCTAGACTTGGCGGCGTGTTGAACCGGATCGACCTGCGCGGTTCCCGCCGGGACCCGCGCGGTCTGCTGCCCCGCGCCCAGCTCGACGTCGCTCAGGCGGTCGAGAAGATCAGGCCCGTCGTGGAGGCGGTGCGTGATCATGGTTACGCGGCGATCCGGGAGGCCACGGAGAAATTCGACGGGGTACGCCTCGAGCGCCTGCGCGTTCCCGTCGAGGCCATCACGGCGGCGGAGAAGTCCCTCGACCCCAATGTCCGGGCAGCGCTGCTGGTCGCCATCGAGCGGGCCCGCAAGGTGCACGCCGACCAGCGCCGCACCGACGTCACCACCCAGGTCGTGCCCGGTGGCACGGTCACCGAGCGGTGGGTGCCGGTGTCGCGGGTCGGGCTCTACGTCCCCGGTGGCCTGGCCGTGCTCGCCTCCACGGTGGTCATGAATGTCGTGCCCGCCCAGGAGGCCGGCGTCCCGTCGCTGGTCGTGGCGAGCCCGCCGCAGGCGTCCAACGGCGGCCTGCCCGACCCGACGATCCTCGGCGCCTGCGCCCTGCTCGGCGTCACCGAGGTCTACGGCGTCGGCGGCGCCCAGGCCATCGCGATGCTCGGCTACGGCAGCGCCGGCCGTTCGGGTGCTGATCTTGCTGACGACTTCGAGCACTGCGCGCCGGTCGACGTGATCACCGGGCCGGGCAACATCTGGGTGACGGCGGCGAAACGGCTGCTGCAGGGCACGGTCGGCATCGACGCCGAGGCCGGCCCGACCGAGATCGCGATCCTGGCCGACGACAGCGCCTCCCCGGTGCACGTCGCCGCCGACCTGATCAGCCAGGCCGAGCACGACCCGCTCGCCGCGAGCGTGCTGGTCACCGACTCCCCGGCGCTGGCCGACGCGGTCGACCTCCAGCTCGCGGTGCAGGTCAGCGCGACCAAGCACGAGTCCCGGGTGCGCGAGTCGCTCTCCGGCAAGCAGTCCGGCATCGTCCTGGTCGACGATCTCGAGCAGGGCCTCGCCATCGTCGACGACTACGCGGCCGAGCACCTCGAGATCCAGACCCGCGGTGCCCGTGAGCTCGCCATGCGGGTCCGCAACGCCGGCGCCATCTTCGTCGGCGCCTATTCCCCGGTCTCGCTGGGCGACTATGCCGCCGGGTCCAACCACGTGCTGCCCACCGCGGGCTGCGCCCGGCACTCGTCCGGCCTGTCGGTGCAGTCCTTCCTGCGCGGCATCCACGTCATCGAGTACGACGAGGCTGCCCTGCGCGCGTCGGCGCCGCACGTGGTCGCGCTGGCCAACGCCGAGGACCTGCCCGCGCACGGCCAGGCCGTGACGGCGCGCTTCACGGAGCTGCCGTCTTCCGGGGGTGCGGCGTGACCATCGCCCTCCGTGACCTGCCGTTTCTTGCCGGGGGTGCGGCGTGACCATCGCCCTCCGTGACCTGCCGTTTCTTGCCGGGGGTGTGGCGTGACGACGCTCGACGATCTGCCGCTGCGGGACGATCTGCGCGGGAAGTCGGCCTACGGTGCGCCGCAGCTCGACGTCGCCGTGCGGCTCAACACCAACGAGAATTCGTATCCGGTGCCCGACGCCGTGGTGGACGCCATCGCCAAGGCGGTGCAGGCCGAGCTGCGTGACCTCAACCGCTACCCCGACCGGGACGCCGTGGCGCTGCGCACCGACCTCGCCGGCTACCTCGGGCACGGGCTCACCGCCGAAGGCGTGTGGGCGGCCAACGGCTCCAACGAGGTCCAGCAGCAGCTGCTCCAGGCGTTTGCGGGCCCCGGCCGCACGGCGCTCGGTTTCGGTCCGTCGTATTCGATGCACCCGCTGCTCGCCGCCGGTGTCGGCTCGCGCTGGATCGGTGCGCTGCGCGGCCCCGACTTCGGGCTCACCCCGGCCGACGCCGTCGCCGAGATCGAGCAGCACCGCCCCGACGTGGTGTTCCTCTGCTCGCCCAACAACCCGACCGGCACGGCGCTGGACCCCGAGGTCGTCACCGCCGTGCTCGACACCGCGCCCGGCATGGTGATCGTCGACGAGGCCTACGCCGAGTTCGCCCGCCCCGGCACGCCGACGGCGCTGGCGCTGCTCCCCGGCCACCCCCGCCTGGTGGTCACCCGCACGATGAGCAAGGCGTTCGGCTTCGCGGGCGGGCGGCTCGGCTACTTCGCCGCCGACCCCGCGGTGGTCGAGGCGGTTCAGCTGGTACGCCTGCCGTATCACCTGTCGTCGCTCACGCAGGCCGCCGCGCGGGCCGCCCTGGCCCAGCGTGACGCTCTGCTCGCGACCGTCGACGCGATCAAGGAACAGCGTGATCGCATTGTCACCACGCTCCGCGAGCGCGGCACCGCCGTGGCCGACAGTGACGCCAACTTCGTGCTCTTCGCCACCGGGCCCGACCAGAAGGCCGCCTGGCAGGCGTTCCTCGACCGCGGGGTGCTGATCCGCGACGTGGGGCTGCCCGGCTGGCTGCGCGTCACCGCCGGCGACCCCGCCGAGACCACCGCATTTCTGTCAGCAGCCGAGGGGATTCTGTCGTGAGCCGCACCGCGCGTATCGAGCGCGTCACCAACGAGACCAAGGTGCTCGTCGAGATCGACCTCGACGGGACGGGCAAGGGTGACCTCGCCACCGGCGTCGGCTTCTACGACCACATGCTCAACCAGCTCGCCAAGCACGGCGGGTTCGACCTCACCGTGCGCACCGAGGGCGACCTGGAGATCGACGCGCACCACACGATGGAGGACACGGCGCTGGCGCTGGGCGAGGCGTTCGCGCGGGCGCTCGGTGACAAGGCCGGGATCCGGCGGTACGGCTCCGCGACCATCCCGATGGACGAGGTTCTCGTGCGGGCCGCCGTCGACCTGTCCGGACGGCCCTATGTGGTGCACGACGAGCCGGAGCTCACGCCGTACATCGGACCGGTCTACGCGACCAGCATGACCCGGCACATCTTCGAGTCGTTCGGGCACGCCGCCAAGGTGACACTGCACGTCGACGTGCTGCGCGCGGCCCGCCCCGGCGGCCGCCCCGACGCCCACCACGTGGTCGAGGCACAGTTCAAGGCGTTCTCCCGCGCGCTGCGTGAGGCCGTCGAGATCGACCCGCGCAACGCCGGGGCGCTCCCGTCGACGAAGGGCGTGCTGTGAGCATCGTCCCGGTCCTGCTCCTCGGGCTCGCCGGCATGCTGGTCGGCGGCGTCGTCACCCTGGTCCGCCAGGACGCCACCAAGTTCTCCGTCGGGCTCGTCGCCGTCCTCGCCCTGATCTCGCTGGCCGGTGGCGTGTTGTGGTTGATCCCGGGTGACTCATGACCGGCGTGGTGATTCTCGACTACGGGTCGGGCAACCTGCGGTCGGCCGAGCGCGCTGTCGCGCGTACAGGAGTGAATGTCACCGTGACCGACGACCTGGCCGCGGCTGAGGCGGCGGACGGCCTGGTCGTGCCCGGGGTCGGTGCCTATGCGGCGTGCATGGCCGGCATCGACAAGCTCGGCGCGGCGCCGGTCATCGCCGCCCGGGTCGCGGCCGGCAAACCGGTGCTCGGCATCTGCGTCGGCATGCAGATCCTCTTCGAGTCGGGCGTCGAGCACGGCGTCGAGACGCGGGGGATCGGCCTGCTGCCCGGGGCGGTCACCAAGCTGACCGCGCGGCGCATCCCGCACATGGGGTGGAACACCGTCACGCCCGCGGACGGCTCGGTGCTGCTCGACGGGGCCGCGGCGGATACGCGGTTCTACTTTGTCCACTCGTACGCCGCGTCGGATCTGGCTCTGCTCTCGGAAGCCGGCGCCAAGGTGACCACCGCGACCCACGACCTGCCTTTCGCGGCCGTTGTCGAGCACGGGTCGTTGTCCGCAGCCCAGTTCCACCCGGAGAAATCCGCCGACGCCGGGTACGCGCTGCTGCGTAACTGGGTCGCCAAACTGTGAGAGCGGGACTGTGAGCAAGGAACGGGCCCGGCGCCGGGCTGAGCGGGTCGCCGTTCTCGAACGGGAGAAAGCAGCCCGGGCCCGCCGGGTGTCCCGCCGCCAGAGCCGCCGCGCGCTGGTCCGCAAACTCACCCCGCAGCGTCGCGGCTCGGGCCGGCTCTACCGCCGCAGCCGGGCGCAACGGGCCGGGATCATCGTCATCCCGCTGGTCGCGGCCGGGCTCATCTGGTTCCTGGTCCCGGAGATCGCCCTGCGGATCGTTCTCATCGCCCTGATCGTTCTTGTCCTACCGGTCGTGGTCGTCGTCGTCCTCGGCCGCCGGTAAACCGTTGCTGATCGGAGTCTCCTCGTGACCCTCTCCCTGCTGCCCGCCGTCGACGTCGCGGACGGCCAGGCGGTACGCCTCGTCCAGGGCGCCGCCGGTTCCGAGACCAGCTACGGCGACCCGCTCGAAGCCGCCCTGGCCTGGCAGAACGACGGCGCGGAGTGGGTGCACCTCGTCGACCTCGACGCCGCGTTCGGCCGAGGCTCCAACGCGGCCCTGCTCGCCGAGGTGGTCACCCGCCTCGATGTGAAGGTCGAGCTCTCCGGCGGCATCCGCGACGACGAATCCCTGCGCGCGGCCCTGGCCACCGGCGCCGCCCGGGTCAACATCGGCACCGCCGCGCTCGAGGACCCGGAGTGGTGCGACCGCATCTGCGGTGAGTTCGGCGACCGCGTCGCGATCGGCCTCGACGTTCGCGGCCGGGTCCTGTCGGCCCGCGGCTGGACCCGCGACGGCGGCGACCTCTACGAGGTTCTCGAACGCCTCGACAAGGCCGGGGCGGCCCGCTACGTCGTCACGGACATCACCAAGGACGGCACCATGAAGGGCCCCAACCTCGACCTGCTCCGCGAGGTCTGCGCCCACACCCCGGCCCCGGTCATCGCCAGCGGCGGCGTCTCGACCCTCGATGACCTGCGCGCCCTGACCACCCTCGAATCGGCCGGCGTCGAGGGCGTCATCGCGGGCAAGGCGCTCTACGCGGGGGCCTTCACGGTCGCCGAGGCCCTGGCCGTGCTGCGGGAGCGGTCATGACGGTCGCCGTCCGGGTGATCCCCTGCCTCGACGTCCACGCCGGCCGGGTCGTCAAGGGCGTCAACTTCCTCAACCTGCGCGACGCGGGCGACCCGGTCGAGCTGGGGGCCGCTTATGACGCGGCCGGCGCCGACGAACTCACCTTCCTCGACGTCACCGCGTCATCCGATGACCGCGGCACGATGCTCGACGTCGTCCGGCGTACGGCCGAATCGGTCTTCATTCCCTTGACCGTGGGTGGTGGTGTCCGCTCGGTGGAGAACGTCGACACGCTCCTGCGCGCGGGCGCCGACAAGGTGGGCGTGAACACCGCGGCCATCAGCCGGCCTGCCCTGATCTCGGAGATCGCCGACCGCTTCGGCAACCAGGTCCTCGTGCTGTCGCTCGACGTACGCCGCTCGCCCGGCCACGCCAGCGGCTGGGAAGTCACCACGCACGGCGGCCGCAAGAGTGCCGGGCTGGACGCCGTCGAGTGGGCCCGGCAGGTGGCCGAGCTGGGCGCGGGGGAGATCCTGCTCAACTCCATGGACGCCGACGGCACCAAAGCCGGCTTCGACCTGGAGCTGATCACCGCCGTGCGCGCGGTGGTCGACATCCCGGTCATCGCCAGCGGCGGCGCGGGGAAGGTGGAGCACTTCGCGCCCGCGGTCTCGGCGGGGGCGGACGCTGTGCTCGCGGCGAGCGTCTTCCACTTTGGCGAGCTCACGATCGGCGAGGTCAAGGACAGCCTCCGCGAGGCCGGCAACCCGGTCCGCTGATAAGGAGTAACCTCCCCTTGGGGTAGGTTTTGGCAGCAGTAGAGTCACGGCCGAGATGACCGCATATTTTATCTATACCGATGACTCAGGCAATAGAGAATTCAGTCTTCATACCGGTATTTGATTCCCGTCGAGGAATGGCGCGGTTGCCTGCAGCAGTGGAAGAAGTACCGCAGGGCGCTGTATCGCAAGCATCGAGGGTTATTCAGGACCTACCTTGAGCTGCAGATCGCCGCAGATCGCCGCAGATGGACGACCTGACCTCCCCCGTCCTGAATAATCGTCCTTGTCGCCGATCCGCAGGCTGGGGTCCGTGGTGACCAGTACTTCGGAATGTTTTAACGCGGACGTGTCGTGGCGTGCTCCGTTGATCGTGTCGGAGATCCAGGCCGGGGTGCCGTCGAGCCGGCAGGCGACGCGAACACTGAGGCCTGTGGTTTTGTGTTTGCCGGAGTACAGCTCGCGATGTCCCGCCCATGAACAGCAGGGCAGTAGGGTGCCGTCAACGATGTATTGGGTTGCCCGGTCGAGGTCGTCGGCGGTCGGGACGAACTCGGACAGTACCGCGTGAAGAAGCGGAGTGGTCCCGGAAGCGGCACGAGAGATCTTCGACTGCGAAACGCTATATGCTTGGGCGAGTTCTGCTTGGAAGCGATTGCGTCGTAAATATGCCAGGGTGATCACCGCAGCCCGGTAGAGGCCATGGATCGGCGGCCATGGTGAATTCTTCGAGTCCGCGGTGCGGGAGTTGGTGCTGACGCACGGCGGTTCGCTTTTCGTAAGATGTTGTGTGGTAACTCCATCCTACCGAAGAGTAAGCCGTCTTCTGCTTCCGGGCTCTACTGTGGATTGCCAGGCCCTTGCTGAATGAGCCTCAAGATCACCCCCTCGCGTCGGCATGTCCGTGCGCCGGCGGCTCGCCTCGACGTGAGGTTGCTGGGCGCGCGGACCGGGGCAAACGAGGGCCTCCTGGATGTCCTCCATCGACGCAGCCGATGCACCGGGTCAGCCGATAACCGTCGGCGAGGATTCAGCCGCTGCCGGGACGGCGTCGATGCGGGCTTTGCCGCGGCGTCATCGGGGCGGGTCGCCGGCGTCGCTTCGCCTGAGGGGCCCGGTCCTCGAGCAGGGTCTTGGGTGAATGCGCGGCGTCGTCGGCGTGTTGCCTGGAGAAGGTCCGGTGCGGGTGGGTCAGCAGACGGCGGCGTGCTTCACCTGCCAGCGGCTGGTAAAACGGGTCCAGTCGAACAGCTCACCCGCAGCGCGCCTGCGGTCACGCTCATCTGCGGCGCCGGCGCACGCCTGCGTGGTGTTCGCCGCACTAAACAATGCACGTGCCGCCTCGATCCACATGACCTTGCCGTCCGGTGTCCGCGCCTCAGGAGAGTCACGTCGCAGCCGGGCGGTATGGCCCAGTGCCTTCCCGAAAGCGCGCCGGACGCGGTGTTCGCGCCGGAACACTTCGGTTGCCGCGGAGTAATTTCGGCGCTTGGTGGGGTCGCGTAGCCAGGCCAATTCGACTGCCGTGAAAATTTCCAGCTGCGTGTATCGCACTTCTTGATACTTCTCGGGGAACGGCATGATCGGAAGGGGTGAGTGTGCCATTGCCGGGTTGAGATAGATCACAGGGATGCGAATAGCAGATGGCGAGTAATTGGGTAGCTGGGATTCAGTGGTGGGTGGGTTCCGGGGCGGCGATGATTGCTGGGCGGGTGCGTTATGACACAGGGAGGATTATTCAGGACGGGGGAGATCAGGTCGTCCATCTGCGGCGATCTGCAGCTCAAGGTAGGTCCTATGAAATCCATGCCGAGGCCTGGATCGTAGGCATCAACAACGTCGTGGGGTATCGCCGCGAGTGGGCTCGTAAGGCCCTGCAAACGATCGGAGGCATGCCTGGAAGCCAGGTGTGCACCGTGATTGCGGAGACAGCGAACAAGCGGGATGCCTACCGGTACTACCTCGAAATCCTGGACAGCTCCCTGGCGGCAGAGGGGGACGTCGGCATCGTGGTGACGGACGGCTCTCCGAGGAATCTGGATCCGGCGGCCAGCGAGGAGCGTCGGCGTCTGCCGTTGCTCACCCGAGCGATCGTGGAGGACGGCTGAGTGCAGGATTCTTCAGTTATTCAGGTCATCCAGGTTGCTGATCTCGCGGCGCATTGTGCCTTCCAGAATCAGGCGCGGCGGCCGGACCGGAGCTTTATGTAGGGATGGTATCCGGACCACCTGCATGACCGGGAGCGGGTATCGGAAGGTGTGATAAAACGAAAACGGCCTGTGATGCGCGAGCATCACAGGCCGTTTTAGTAGTTCAGCAGGACCATCGGAATTCTCCTGATGAGAGATGGTCGAGCAAAACCGAAGCTAGCTCTGCTGGTGCTGGATCGCAAGCCGCTAGTGCGAGATGCTGCCAGGGCGACTGCTCAGGTGAGGTGGGCGGCGTCGAGGGCGGCTTGGAGTGACTCCAGGTAGCCGTTGGTGGTGACGGTGGCGCCGCTGACGGTGTCGATGCCGGAGCCTTGGGCGGCCAGGGTTTCCTGGGTGAGGACGGGGAGGGCGCGGGCGTTGATCTCCTCGTCGCGGTGGTTGCCGTTGGGGTAGACGGGGACCTGGACGTCGGTGATCTTGCCGTTGGCGACGGTGATGGCGACCTGGACCGGGCCCCATTGGGTCTGCGCGACCGAACCGGTGTAGGTCTTGGAAGCACCGTTGGGGGCTTCCGTGGTGGGAACTGCGGGGGCCGCGGCGGCGACCGGGGTGGCCGGGGCGGCGTCACCCGTGCTGGTGCGGTAGCTGAACAGCAGCACCAGGGCGGCCACCGTCGAGAACAACCACAGGCTTATCCGTCGCATCGGGCGTTCCTTTCTTACCAGGCGAAGAGTTCGGTGTGCAGGTGCTCGGCGGGCACCCCGGCGCTGCGGGCGGCGGCGCGGGCCGCGTGGGTCCATTCGTCGGGGCCGCAGACGTAGACGTGGGCGGTGGTGAGCCCCGGGACGATCGTGGCGAGGGCCTTACCGTCCTCGTGGTCGGCGAGGGCGGCGGGGAGCCAGGAGACCCGGTCGGCGCGCGGACCGAGCAGCGGCACGACCCGGACTCCCCGGTTCGCGGCGAACCAGTCCAGTTCGCTACGGAACGCGAGGTCGGCCTCGGTGCGGGCGCGGTAGAGCAGAGTGGCCTGACCCGGCGCGTACGGGAGGTCGCCCAGCAGTGCCAGCAGCGGGGTGATGCCGATGCCGCAGGCCAGCAGAACGACCTGACCGCCGTGGTACGTCTCGCCGGTGAGCGTGCCGTAAGGGCCTTCGACCAGCGCCCGGGTGCCGGGGCGCAGGGCCGCGACGCGTGCGCTTCCGTCGCCGAGGTCCTTCACGGTGATCCTGAGCAGGTCACCGTGCGGGGTGGCCGACAGCGAGTACGGGTGCGAGCGGCTCCAGCCGGGGCCGTCGAGGAAGCGCCACTGAAAGAACTGACCCGCGCGGGCGGGGAGTTTCGGCAGGTCACGGCCGTGCAGGTAGACCGAGGTGAGACCGGGACCTTCCGCCGCCACCCGGACCACGACCAGCCGGTGCCGCCAGTTGCGCCACGCCGGCAGGCCCAGCCGGCAGACGACGACCGCGCCGGCCGACACCGCGTACAGCGTCCACCAGTACGCCGTCGCGACGGGCGAGCTGAGGAAGTCGGCGCCGGTCCAGAGCTGGTGCGGCAGGGCCAGGCCGACGCCGAGGTACGCGTACAGATGCAGAAGGTGCCATGACTCGTAGCGCAACCGTCGCCGGGCCGCGCGCAGCGACGTGACCACCACCATGATCAGCAGTGCCGTGCCCGCGAGGGCCAGCAGCATGCCGGGATAGGTGACGATCAGGTCCCACAGCTCGCCCAGGATCCCGGTGTGCTCGGAGCCCGCATAGCCGAGCGTGATCAGCACGATGTGGGCGAGCATCAGATGGAACGACGTGAAGCCCGTCCAGCGGTGCCAGCGGGCGAGCTTGTCCTGCCCGAAGGCCCGTTCGACGAGCGGGACGCGGGCCATCAGCAGCACCTGCAGGAGCAGCAGGTCGGCGGCGAGCAGACCGGTGAGCCGGCCGAGCGCGGTGAGGGAGTCCGGCCCGCCCGCGACGGTCTGCTGGACGCCGTGGTTGCCCACCCACAGCGCCACCACGATCAGCAGGCTGGTGAGCGCGGAGAGTCCGCCCGCGTCCGCCCGCCAGGGCTTGGTTGTGGCCATGCCTCAACTATCGGCCGCGATTCTTCAACGACCGGCAGAGCTTGTCTAAGCATTCGATAAGAAGATCGTTCAGCGGCCGTCGGCGAGGCGGTGGGAGTATTCGCGTACGGCGGCGTTGTAGGTGGTCTCGTTCAGGTTCCACTCTGATTCGCCCGGCGTGGCGGCCCTGTTGAGCTGGGTCTGGAGCGTGACCACCGCCGACGACAGGCCGCTGAACGGCCTGGTCCGCCACAGTTGCTCGCCGGCCGGGGCGACCTCGACGATGTCGTCGTCGATGGTGAGCAGGCCCGCGCCGGCGAGGCGGCGCAGTGCTTCCTCGAGCTCGGTGCGGCTCGGGATGCTGTGGTGCAGGAAGTCGGCCGCGGCCAGGACGTCCGCCAGGCTCGCGCCGGTGACCGGCAGGGCGGCGTGCAGCGCCCGATCCCGTTCCAGGCGTTCGGCGATGACGGTGGACACGAAGATCCATGCGTCGTTCCAGTGCCAGCCGCCAGCCCCCATGTCGTCATGATGCCGCCTGGGCGGCGTACCCGAAAGCGATTGTGTCGGGATGATCACCGAGCTGTGTCCGGCGGGGTGGACATTTCGCCCGAGGTGGGACGGGGGGATTGTGCGAGGACCGTCCGATCAGGACACTGGTACGGACTCCGCGCACCGTTCCTTGATCGCGAAGAGCGGCATGAAGAGCTGCACCAGTGGGCCGATCGCCAGGGCGTAGACGATGGTTCCGAACCCCGCCGTGCCCCCGAGCAGGAAGCCGATGGCGAGCACCAGCACCTCGATGCTGGTCCGCACGAGGCGGATCGACAGGCGCGGGAAACGGTTCACAATTCCGGTCATCAGGCCGTCGCGGGGGCCGGGCCCGAACCGGGCACCGATGTACATCGCGGTCGCCGCGCCGTTGAGCAGGATGCCGCCCACGAGGTAGGTGATCCGCATCGCCAGGCCTTCGCCGGGGTTCAGGACGGCCAGCGTGCCGTCCGCCACGAAGCCGATCACGACCAGGTTGGCGATCGTGCCGAAGCCGGGGCGCTGGCGCAGCGGGATCCAGAGCAGCAGCACGGGGATGCCGGTGAGCAGGACCACCCAGCCGAAGCTGAGCCCGGTGGTCTTCGACAGCCCCTGATGGAAGACGTCCCACGGGTTGAGGCCCAGGCCGGATTCCACCATGAAGGCCATGCTCATCCCGTAGAGAGCCAGGCCCGTGAAGAGCTGCGTGACCCGCCGGACGTGGTTGCCAAGATCCCTCATAGGTGCCACTCTGAGGGCCAATCCAGGGTCTCGGATAGAGCCAATTTGCCGGAGGTGGCTGTGACGACCTCGGTCCGGGGAGGCCAATTGGCCCGGCTGCTCGGTCAGTGGCACTCGCTGCCCGGCCGGCACCGCAGCCCCGACTACGCCGCGCTGGCGGGCGCCGTCCGGGGTCTGCTGAGCGACGGGCGCTTACCATTGGGCGTACGCCTGCCTGCGGAAAGAGAGCTTGCCGAGTCGCTGAGCGTGAGCCGCACCACCGTCACCGCCGCCTACCGGAGCCTGCGGGAGAGCGGTCATCTGACCAGCCGGCGCGGCGCCGGAAGCTGGACCACCCTGCCCAACGGCCACCGGGTGGCCACTTCCGGGCTCTGGACCCCCGTCGACGACCTCGGCATCGACATGATCGACCTGGGTGTGGCAGCGCTGGCGGCACCGGTCGAGCTGGTGCCCGCCGCCCGTGCCGCCGCCGCCGAGGATCTGCCGCGCTTCCTGGGCAGCGCCGGCTACCACCCGGCCGGGCTGGGGGAGCTGCGCGAAGCCGTCGCCGAGGGCTACACCGCGCGCGGCGTGCCGACGAGCCCCGAGCAAGTTCTGATCACGAGTGGTACGCAACAGGCGCTCGACCTCGTCCTGCGCCTCTCGGTCCCGGCGGGCGCACCCGTGCTGGTCGAGTCGCCGACCTACCCCAACGCGCTGGCGGCCCTCGCCGCCCGGCGCGCCCGGATCAGCACCCACGGGCTCGACCCGCGCACCGGATGGGACGCCGACCTGCTGCTGGGGGCGCTCCGCCAGACCCGGCCCCGGCTTGCGTACCTGATCCCGGAATTCCAGAATCCCACCGGCCACCTGATGCCGGCCGACCTGCGCGAGCGGCTGGTCGCGGCGGCCCACACGACGGGCACCGAACTGGTCGTCGACGAGTCCTTCGTGGACCTTCCCCTGGACGGCACCGAGATGCCCCCACCCGTCGCCGTCTTCGACCGGCACTCCCGCGTCGTCTCGATCGGCGGCATGAGCAAGGCCTACTGGGGCGGCATCCGGATCGGCTGGGTGCGAGCCTCGGCCCCGCTCGTGCAACGCCTCGCCGCCCTGCGCGTCGGCGTCGACATGGGCAGCCCGGTCCTGGAACAACTCGTCGCCGTCCGCCTCCTGCGCGACGCCCCCGCCATCGTCGCAGCCCGCCGCGCCCAGCTCGCCATCCGCCGCGACGCCCTGATCGAGGCCGTCCGCGAGCACCTCCCGGAGTGGCAGTTCTTCCGCCCCTCGGGCGGCGTCATGCTGTGGGCCGAACTCGACGGCCCGATCTCCAGCGCCCTCGCCCGCGCCGCCGAAGAGGTCGGCGTCCGGCTCGCCCCCGGACCCCGCTTCGGCCTGGACGGCACACTCGAACGCTTCGTCCGCCTCCCCTACGCAATCGCCCCCGACGACCTCACCGAAGCGATCCGCCGCATCGCCTCGGTCCGCTACGACCTCGACCGCACACCACGCCGCGATTGGCGCACACCCGCCGTCACGGTCTGATGCGACTGACCACGCTCGGCGCGTGCGGTGCCTGGCCCACCGCCGGCAAGGCATGCAGCGGGTTCCTGGTCGAGCACGACGGTTTCCGTCTGCTGCTCGACCTCGGCTACGCGACGCTGCCCCGGCTGCTCGCACTTCTCCCCGCCGAGGACGTCGACGCGGTCTTCATCAGCCACGGCCACCCCGATCACTGCGCCGACCTCAACCCGCTGCTCCGGGCCCGCTCCCTCGGCACCCGCGGCGCGCGCCCGCTGCCGGTGTATTCGCTACCGGGCGCACTCGACGCGGTGCTCGCTCTGGACCGGCCCGGAATGCTCGACGACGCGTACTCGCTTCGCGACGTCGCGGCAGACTTCGAGATCGGACCGTTCCGGGCCGAAACCCGGCTGCTGCCCCACTGGGTGCCGAACGCGGGCATCCGGCTCACCGCGGGCGGCACGACGCTCGCCTACACCGGGGACAGCGGCCCGACTCCCGACGTCGTACGGCTTGCCCGCGAGGCGGACATTCTGATCGCCGAGGCCACTTACGCCGACGAGGTCCCGCCGGATTCGCAGGCGTACCTCACCAGCGCCGTCCAAGCTGGACACCAGGCTGCCGAGGCCGGCGTGGGCCAGCTCCTGCTCACCCACCTCTGGCCCGGCACCGACCCCGCAACCGCCGTCGCCGCCGCTGTTGCCGCGGCCGGAAGTCGTTTCCCCGGTGAGATTCGAGCGGCATAGGAGAACCGCCGGATCATCCGTGCGCTTTCCCAGCGCAAGCTGACGGCTCCGGTCGCCGACGCCTGGGCGGCACCCGCGACGTCGTGATGATCGACGCGGTGCTGCAGGCGACGCACGCGGTGACGGCCGCGGCGCGGATCCCAGACGGTCCGGCGGAGGTGGCGTCGGCCGGGCTGATCAGGCCGGGCACGCCTCCGGCTTCATCAGCGTGGTTTCCGCCAGAGCCTGCATGACCAGGGCCGGCACCACCGGGCTCGTGGGTAGCTCGCTGTGCGAGACCACCACGCTGGGACAAAGGCTCTGGTCCCCGGTCCTGGACAACACCCACACCACCAGACCCACAAGCATTATGAGTACGCCGAGAGCGGCCCCGATCCCGATGAGGCGCCCGCGAGTCACACGTTCATCATCGCGCCGTGCCGCCTGCCTGGCAGGGAAAGACGAACGGCCGGCCACCATGGGCCGGCCGTTCGGGGAGCGGGCGTTTACAGCTGGGCGAGCGAGCCCGCGTACATCTTCTCGATGTGCTCGGCGAAGTTGGCCTCGACGCTGCGGCGCTTGACCTTCATCGACGGGGTGACCTCGCCCTGTTCGATGCTGAGGTCGCGGGGGAGGATGGCGAACTTCTTCACCGTCTCCCAGCGGTTGAGCTTGGTGTTCAGCTCTTCGATGTAGGCCGCGACCATCTTCTCGGTCTCGGGGGCGGTGACGATCTCCTCGTAGGGCTTGCCGGCGAGGGGGCCGCCGGCGGCCCAGGAGGCGATGGCTTCCTCGTCGAGGCTGATCAGCATGGTGACGAAGTTGCGGGCCTGGCCGACCACGACCGCCTGCGAGGTGTACGGGCAGACCGCCTTGAACATGCCCTCGATCGCCGACGGCGCGATGTATTTGCCGCCGGACGTCTTGACCAGGTCCTTCTTGCGGTCGGTGACGCGCAGGTAGCCGTCAGAGTCGAGTTCGCCGATGTCGCCGGTGCGCAGGAAGCCGTCCTCGGTGAAGGCCTCGGCGGTTTCCTTGGGCAGGTTGTGGTAGCCGCGCATGACCGGTTTGCCGCGGAGCAGGATCTCGCCGTCGGTGTCGATCTTGCACTCGAGGTCGCCGAGGCCGGGGCCGACCGAGCCGATCTTGATTTTGCCGTGCCGGTTGCAGAAGTCGGCGGCGCTGGCCTCGGTGAGTCCGTAGCCCTCCATGATGGCGAGGTTGGCCGCGGCGAAGAACTCGGCGATGTCGCGGCTCAGCGGGGCGGAGCCGGAGACCAGGGCGCGCATCCGGCCGCCGAGGCGCTGCTGGAGTTTGGAGAAGACGAGCTTCTCGGCGACGGCGTACTGCGCCTTGAGGCCGGCCGGGACCGGCTTGCCCTCCTGCTCCAGGGTGACCTTGCGCTTGCCGGTCGCGACCGCCCAGTGGAAGATCTTGGCCTTGACGCCGCCGTCGCCGGTCGCCGTGGTGACCGTCTTGTTGTAGACCTTCTCGAAGATGCGCGGGGCGCCGCACATCAGGGTCGGCTTGACCACCGCGAGCATGTCGACGAGCTTGTCGACCCGGCCGTCGATGTAGGTCGGGACGCCGACGTGGATGATGCCGCAGGTCAGCGACTTGCCGAACGAGTGGGACAGCGGCAGCCAGAGGAACTGCAGATCCGTGGGCTCGAACAGCCCCACCCCCGCCTGCGCGACGCCCTGCCAGCACCAGCCACCGTGCGTCAGCTCCACACCCTTGGGCCGCCCGGTGGTGCCCGACGTGTAGATCAGCGTGGCGATGTTGTCGGGGCCGATGCCCTCGGCGATCGCCTCGATCAGCCCGGGATTGCCGGCCAGCGCCGCGCGGCCGCGCTCCTCAAGCTCGGCGAGGGTGAGCTGGGGCGGCTGCGCCGAGGCGTCGGCGAGCCCGTCGATGACCACGATGTGGGTCAGCGAGGTCTCGACGCCGGCGAGCTTGAGCGCCTGCTTCGGGTTCTCGGCGATGAGCACCTTGGAACCGGAGTCGGCAACGATGTAGGCCGCATCCTCGGGCTCCGTGGTCGGGTAGACCGTGGTCGTCGCCCCACCGGCGAGGTTCACGCCCAGGTCGGCGAGAACCCACTCGATGCGGGTGCCGGAAAGAATGGAAACGCGGTCCTCAAGGCCGACCCCGAGCCCGGCGAGCCCCGCGGCGATGGCCTTGGCCCGGTCCCCGATCTGCGCCCACGTCAGCCACGTGATGCCGGTGTCGTCCGCGGTCGGAACGGCGAACGCCCTGGCATCCGGCGTCGCCCCGACCCGTCGGAGCAGCATGTCCGGGATTGAGCGGTAGGGAACCTCGAGAGCCATCGGCGCCGCCTCTTTGCGTCTTGTGGGGGGAAGTAACAGCCGTGTTACCGCAGAGTATTGCCCTGTGGTCCAGACCACCAGACCACCCCGCCTCCCTGAATTCTACCGAACCTGTTCCCGCCAACCGGAAAGTTGTTTAACAGTCCTCGATATGGGCCAATCGATATGGATAAACGTCGATCCGTTGCCCTACGCTCGTCCACACCTCAAGCTTTCTCCCCCAAGAAAGAGGACGATGCCCGGGCTGGTCGGCCCGGGCATCGTCTTTTCCTGTGTACACCCAATTTCCCTCAGTACGCCCAGAGCGCACCCGCCATCCGTCACCTGATCAGCCGTCAGCCCGCTCCCCGCCGGCCGTCAGCCCGCTTGCCGTGAGCCGACTTTGTTACCCGGCCGTCAGCCGTCAGCCGTCAGCCGGTTTGCCGTCAGCCGGTTTGCCGTCAGCCGGTTTGCCGCCAGTTGTCAGTCGTCGGAGCCGTGCCCGTGGCCGCCCTTGTCGTCGCTGCCCTTGTCGTCCGACCCGTGCCCGCCTTTGTCGTCCGAGCCTTTGTCGTCCGAGCCGTGGCGGCCGTGGTCGTCGCCGGTCCGGTCGTCGGAGCTGTGGTGGCCACTGTCGTCGCTGCTGGAGCTGCTCTTGCCCGAGTTGCCACTGCCCGATCCGCTCTTGCCGGAGCCGGAGCCGGAGCCGGAGCCGGAGCCGGAGCCGGAGGTGCGGTGGCGTAGTACCGCGCCGGTGGTCCGGTCGACGTCGATGTCGTGTTCGACGTTGCCGACGATGACGTCGACGTCCCAGACTGCGCGGCCGTGTTCGGTTTCCCGTTCGACGCTCTCCACGTAGCCGCCGCCGGCGGCCTTGATCGCGATGGCCTTCGCCGTATTGATGCTGATCGCCCCAGCAGAACTGGCCGACGCCGACGCCGACGTTGAGTCCGACGGTGACGCGCTGGCGGAGTCATTCGTAACGGACGGTGAGGGCGAGGACGAATCGTCGGTCACGGAAGGCGACGGCGAGGGCGAGTCGTCAGTGACGGTGGGTGAGGGGGTGATGACGTCGCCGTTGGGGAGGAGGGGGACCGAGTTGCTGTCGTCGGCGCCGTCCGACGCGAGGGCGGCGCCTCCGATGGCGAGGGCGGCGACTGCGCCTACGGCGAGGGCGGAAGCGGTGCGGAGCTTGATCATGTGGTCCTCCGGGTGTCGTACTCGTTGCTGACACCGGAACGATCTCGCTGATCAGGCTATGGGCGCGCTGTGTGAACCCTAAGGCTCGGTTAAGGCTGCGGCGGCCAGGTCCATGCGTACGAGGGCTCCTCCGGTGGGTGCCGTGAGCGCCTGCAGAGAGCCGCCGCCGGTCTCCGCCGCGCGGCGGGCGATGTCCAGGCCGAGTCCCGTCGAGCCGCTGCCCGACGCACCGCGGAGCAGCGACTGCTGGGGGAAGCCGGGTCCCTCGTCGCTCACCGTGAGGGTCGCGCCGCCGCCAGGGTGTGGGCGCAGCGTTACCGCGAGGGCGGTGCCGTCGGGGGTGTGGGCGAACACGTTGCCGAGCAGGGCATCGAGCGCGGCGGCCAGTTCCTCCGCGGGGAGGGCGACGAGGAGGGGACTGTCCGGCAGCTCCTGGCGTACACGTCGATCGGTGTCCTCGGCCAGGACGGTCCAGAAAGCGACCCGGTCGGCGACCACACTCGTAGCGTCGCAGGATTTTCGTTCGCCGCCCCGGCGGCGGGCCTGCTGGATGACCAGCGTGACGGCACGTTCGATGCTGTCCGCCGCGGCCGCCACCCGCCCCGCCTCGCCGGGGTCGCGCAGCGATTCCACCTCGAGCCGCAGGGCGGTGAGGGGGGTACGCAGCCGGTGCGAGATGTCAGCGACCTGTTCCCGTTCCTCGCGCAGCAGGTCCTGGATCCGCCCGGCCAGGTGGTTCAGGGCACCGGCGACCTCCCGCACCTCGGGCGGGCCGGCAGGGGACGCCCGCGCGGAGAGTTCGGCGCGGGCCAGGCGGTGCGAAACCGCGGAGAGGTCGGCGATCGGGGCGACGAGGTTGCGGGCGAGCCGGTCCGCGACTGCGAGACCGAGCAGCACCAGCGTCAGTCCCAGGCCGGCCAGCACCAGCCATGACCGTGCCACGCCCCGGGTCAGGTCGGCGTCCGGCACGACGGTCCGGACCACGTAGACGCCCCGGCCGCTGATGGCCACGGGTGCGACGATCTCCCGCCCGGATCCGGTCGCGACCGTGAACGCGAGCAGATTCGATGCTGCGAGGCGCACCGCGGGGGTCTGCCCGGCCGGTTCGCCGAGGACCGCGCCGGACGGGGTGAAAACGCTGACGGGTACGGGCTGGCCCTGCAACGAGAGGGCCAGCTGATCGTCCGAGCTGGTGCCGACCAGCGGCACGATCGTCTGCAGCACGACGGTCGCCTGGCTCACCGCCCTGTCCGCGGCCGCCTGCCGCACCAGCACTGCCAGCGGCACCAGGAACGCGATCAGCACCAGCACCGTCGTCGCCGCGACCAGCAGGGTCAGCCGTCGTCTCACGCCGGCTCACTCAGTCGCACGCCCACACCCCGCACGGTGTGCAGATAGCGCGGCTCCTGCGCGGTCTCCCCGAGCTTGCGCCGCAGCCATGACAGGTGCACGTCGACGGTCTTGTCCGCGCCGCCGTACGGAACCTGCCACACCTCGCTCAGCAGCTCCCGCTTGCTCACCACCTGCCCCGCCCTGGTCGCCAGATGATGGAGAAGGTCGAACTCCCGCGGCGTCAGATCCAGCGACCGCCCGTCCAGGCTCGCCGTCCGCGCCCCCTGATCGATCCGCAACCCGCCCACGCTCAGCGCGACCGGCTCAGCACCCCCGGATGCCCCTCGCCGCAGCACCGCCCGCACCCGCGCATCCAGCTGAGCAGCGGTGAACGGCTTCACCAGATAATCGTCCGCCCCGGCATCCAGCACCCGCACGATCTCAGCCTCGTCATCCCGGGCGGTCGCCACGATCACGGGCACGGCGCTCACGGCCCGCAACATCCGCAGCATCTCCCGCCCGTCGAGATCGGGAAGCCCCAGATCGAGCACCACAAGATCAGGCCGTTCGGCCAGAGCGGCCTGCAACCCCTCCATAGCGGTAGCCGACGACGCCACCGCGTGCCCCCGCTCCCGAAGAGCCCGGAGCAGATGGGTACGGATAGCCGAGTCATCCTCGATCAACAACAGGTGAGCCACGCACGCACGCTATCCGAGCAGCCCCGGACCCCGGCCGCCCTTAACCCTCCTTTAGCGTCCCCGGGGGGCATCCTTAGCCAACCCCCGGGCATAGTCGACCAGGTGAACCGCAGAACGCTCCTCGCCGCAGCCGGCTGGCTCAGCGCCGCCATCCTGGCCGTCGCGATCGGCATCGCGGCCCTCAGCGTCATCGGCACGGGGCTCACCACGCCCGAGAACAAGCCGTTGAGCGCCGCCGACGTCGACAGGCTGCTCCGCGAGCAACCAGCTGCCAGCCGGTCGGCTTCTCAGGGTGTCGGCAGCAGCCCGAGCCCGTCCGGCTCGCCTCCTACTTCCCCCTCGGTCTCCCGTCCCCCGGGCGTGGCGAGCAAGGCCCTTGTCACCCGTGGGGGCACGGTCGTGGCCCGATGCGCCGCCGGGCAGGCGGAGATCGTCACGATGTCTCCGCGCCCCGGCTTCTCGCTGCACGAGCAGCAGGGGAACGAGGGCGAATTCCGCTCGACCTCGGACAACCACGACCGGGTCAAATTCACGGTCACCTGCTCCGGCGGCCAGCCCGCCCTGGCATCGCGCAACGGCGGCGGCTCGGACGACTGACCGGCAGTGCTGGGATGTCCGGAAACAACTTTGCCCCGGGTCGCTTGCAAGCAGAGGCGGGTCCCGGGGCGTACGCCCCAAGAATACCAGCGCTGCCGTCACAGCTTTGCTTAATAGGTTGCAGATCGGAAAAATCATTCGCAGGACAGGAACGTTGTACGCGCCATAGGCGGCTATCTCCGCTGCTACGCCCTTCAGATGCAAGCGCCCAGCGCTGACGTCGTGGGCGAAGTGGTGAAAGGCATCGACAATCGGCAGAAACCGGAGATCTTCGACGTCGTCCATGTCGAGGCGGTCCTTGCTGCCGGCGGCTTGTCCAAAGATCCTGATCACGCCGCGCCACGATCGATACCGTGCCTCAATCAACTCGCTCCGGTCGTTGAGTTTGAGCACAGCGATAGTTTCCGTGCCCCGCTCCGTCAGTTCGATGTACTCACCTGATGCCGCGAGAGTCATGTGGTGAGCTGAATCGTCGACGGTGGGGTCGAGCAACAGCGGGTGCCCAGCCGGGTCAAGCGGAAAGGCTTCCCTCTTGGCCTGCTGGTTGCAGTAGCCGCAGGCAAGAAGGTGGTTCCGCCACTCGAAGGTGAGCAAGGGATCCCTGGCCATAGGGACAAAGTGGTCAACGTCAGTGCCACGGCTCTCGTGGCAGTACATGCAGAACGCCGGTCGCGCACACATGCCTGTGAGTTCCGCCTTCAGTGCTCGGCGGGTCTGCCCTGAGCCGGTCCAGCTGGCGCGAGCCTTCTCACGTTTGTTCGTGCTTGCCGCGATCTCCCTTGTTCTTGCGCTCAGAGAGGCAAGCAGATCCGCAGGCAGTGGGCGGCGAGCGACGGGGATCAACTGCCGTCTCCCAGCACGTCCCGCACCCGGCTGCTGGGCGAGGGCGATAGCTCCTCGGCCAGTTCTGCGAGGCGCCGCAGGTCTTCGGGGCTTGCCTGCTCGCGGATGGCGAGGCGCTCCAAGTTGGTCAAAGCCTTCCGCAAGGAATCGACTCGTTCTGAATATGGTGAGTCCAGCCCGAAAAGCTCCGTGAGTACCGCGTCGTCGCCGCTTCCGTTCACTACTCGGCGGAAGAGGTCCTCGCCGGCGACGCGGGGTGGGAATTCATCGTTCGGGCCGGGAAGCTGTATGAGGCCACCGGGCGAAGCGCTCTGGCAGATGTAAGGGCTGTGACTCGTGACGATGAACTGGACGTTGGGAAAGTGCGCGAGCAGCCACGGAGCGATCCGTTTCTGCCAGGACACGTGCAGATGGACATCGATCTCGTCGATGAGAACGATCCCTGCGGCCTCGATCACTGGGCTGCCGTCCGCGGCCCAGTCGATGTGCCCTTCAAAGCAGTCGTTGATCTGCCGGACAATATCGGTGACCAGGGCCGTCACTGTTCGGTAGCCGTCACTCAGCTCTTCGATCCTGATAGCCGGGCTGGTCCCAGGACTCCGCCGGATCCAGAGGCCGTCCGGATCGACCCGGTCTATCTGGAAACCGTCCGGCAGGAGACCGTCGTTCAGCATACCGACGACGTGCTCTTCCAGCTCAGCATAGTTTTGGCGGCCCGAGGCGGCACGATAGTTGACCTGCTGTAGCCACTGCACAGTCTCCGCCAGCGACGCCTCCTCGCGGAACAGCGTGGCGAAGCGCGCCACGGTCCAGTCGCCTGCCATCAAGCGTGCGACTTCGCCGCTCGTGCCGGCCAAACGCCGGAACGGGCCGTAACCCGCAGCGAAGAATCCGGTCGGCTTGGGCGACCACAGGGACGTCGAGGCATCTTGCTGAATCGGGGGCTGGGGCTGAGGGCGAGATCGAGCTCCTTCGGTCCGCTCCCAGGACAGCTGGGCGGGAAAGACGCTAGCTTGTGGGCGAGCAGCCCCGAAGCTCGAAGCGCTGATGGTTAGCGCGATGGTGGCCTCGACGGCGGCCGCTGAAGTCCCGTGGCTTATCCACTCGCGCTCGGTTTCAGTAAGAGTGTTCGCTACTTCGGGGCCAGCCAGCACGGCAGCAATGGCGCGGAGCAGCGTTGTCTTCCCTGACCCATTGCGTCCAGCAATAACTACCATGCCCCGATACCTGTCGACGACCTCGCCGGCGGGTCTGAGTTCCAAATCGAGGTCCACCTCGCGCCGACCGTGGAAGCCGCGCACTCCGCTTACGCGCAAGCGGTGGAGATACATGGACTGATGCCTCCGTGTGATGCTGGCAGCTGGTTGCTGGAGCAACCTTACGTTCGGTCACATTAGTCGTCGCTAGGCTTCGGCGGCGTCATCTACGCGGTGACGTGGTTGGCGGGATGCCGGGGCGTGACTACGAGTTGGCGATAGTCTAACGTCCACTAGTCTCAAGTCAACCTGGATGTAGCCTGCGTCGCAGCATGCGGAAGGCCAGCCGGGGCCTGAAAATGCTTTACCCCGGGCCGCATGTGAGCAGAGGCGGGTCCCGGGGCGTTCACCGAAGAGACTACCGCATTGGATACCGGGTCGGAAGGAGATGGTGTCCTCGGTCGTAGGTTGCCGCGAGGGGGTGTGGTGTGGGCCACTGGATGATCACTTTCTTCTAGGTACCTACTGTCTTTTGGTTAGTAGCGTCGGGGGCATGAGTGAAGTTGTTTCTGTGAAGCCTGTTGTTCTTGCGGCGCCGGGGCGGGGTGGGGATCTGCGGGTGCGGATTTCGGTGCCGGTGGGTGGGGGCGCGTTGCCGTTGATTGTTTTTTCGCACGGGTATGGGTCCTCGTTGGAGGGTTATGGGCCGTTGGCGGATTATTGGGCGGCGCAGGGGTTTGTTGTTGTTCAGCCCACGCATCTTGACTCGCGGACCGTGGGGCTTGCGCCGGATGATCCGCGTGCGCCGGAGATCTGGCGATTCCGGGTTCGGGATCTGAAGCTTATTCTGGATCGGCTCGATGAGCTGGAGGAGAGGGTTCCGGGGCGGGTTGATCGTGAGCGGATCGCGGTGGCGGGGCATTCGTTCGGCGGGCAGACGGCGGGGAATCTGCTGGGGCTGCGGGTGCGGGGTGGCGAGGACAATCGTGATGAGCGGGTCAAGGCCGGTGTGTTGCTTGCTACCGCGGGGAATGGTGGGGCGGATCTGACGCCGTTTGCCGCTGAGCATTTCCCGTTCATGAATCCGGATTTTGCGGGCATGGAGACGCCGGCGCTGGTGGTGGTGGGTGACAAGGATGATTCGCCGTTGTCTCACCGGGGTCCGGAATGGATGGCCGATCCTTACCGGCTCAGTCCGGGGCGCAAGAGCTTGCTGACCGTCTTCGGGGCGGAGCATTCGCTCGGCGGGATCGTCGGTTATGAGGCCGCGGAGACGACCGACGAGAGCCCGGAGCGGGTTGCGCTGATCCAGCGGGTCACGACGGCGTATCTGCGTAATGCGTTCTACTCGGAGGATCTCGCCGAGGTGGATGCGGGGCTGGGGCGCGTCGAGTCCAAGTAGCGGCAGGAAGGCCGATCAGTGGCTGAGGTCGGCGGTGCGGATGCTTTCGTCGCCGGTGATGTCGATGCGGGCGTGGGGCTGGCGGCCGGAGAGGAAGAGGACCAGCTCGGCGGGCGGGCCGATGAGGGTGGCGGCCGGGGTGCCGTCGCCGACCTGGAAGACGCCGAAGCCGGGGGACTCGACGCGGATCGGCTTGTGTTTGCGCAGGACCATGCGGGAGGTGAGCTTGGCGGCCTTCCACAGCGAGCCCTGGTGCTCGGGGGTGAGGTCGCGGGGCTCCCAGCCGGGCTGGGCGCGGCGGACGTCCTCGTGGTGGATGAAGAACTCGATGCCGTTGGCCAGTTCGTCGGTGACCGGGTTGCTCACCATGCTCCACCAGGGCGGGGTGCGCAGCTCCGCGATGATCTCGTCGTACGGCCGGGTCGCGGTCTGTTTGCGGATGTGCTCGCCGTGCCCGGCCAGCGGGGTGATGAAGTTGCCGGCGATGGCGTCGGGGCGGCGCTCGCGGACCACCAGGTGGGCGGCGAGGTCGCGGGTGTCCCAGCCGGTGCAGCACGTCGGGGCGTCCGGGCCGATCTCGGTGAGGAGGTCGGCGAGCAGTCGGCGTTCGGCGCGCGCGTGGTCGGTCATGTTCATGATCCTAGATCCATGTGACCCAACTCGCGCGGGCCACGTGGCGCGGGGCAGCGCAACGGTGTAATCGTGGACACAATGTAAATCCCGTGGCTTAACACGGGCGGTTGGGCAGGATAGACCGGTAAGGCCGGTTCGGCCGGCAGGGACTTACCCAGGGCGGGAAATCTGTGACCACGAGGGCCAGCCAGGACGTGCTGGGCCGGGGCCTTCGTGTCCTGCGCCAGGCGATCCGCACGGAGCCCCGGCTCTTCACCATCGGCGTTGCCGGCAGCAGCATGTTCGGCCTGCTGGTGATCGCCAACTCCTACGTCGTCGGCGCGGTCATCGGCCGGGTGGTGGTGCCGGCGTTCAGCGAGCACCGGGCGGGCGCGCGGGAGCTGGCGCTGATCGCGGTGACGTTCATCGGGATCTCGCTGCTGCGGGTCGCGAGCATCTACGGGCGCCGGCTGGGTGCAGGGTTCATGCAGTTCCGGCTGCAGGCCCGCTATCGCAGTGCGGTCACGCGGCGTTACCTGGCGCTCCCGCCCGCGTGGCATCAGCGGCACGCCACCGGCACCCTGCTGTCGAATGCCAACTCCGACGTCGAGGCCGCGTTCGCGCCGATCGCGCCGTTGCCGTTCGCGGTCGGCACGGTCGTGATGATCCTGGCCGCGGTGGTCTCGCTCTTCGTCGTCGACTGGGTGCTCGCGCTGATCGGCGTGCTGCTCTTCCCCGCCCTCTTCCTGCTCAATCTGGCCTATTCGCGCAGCATGTCGCCCCGGCAGATCCGGGCGCAGCAGCTGCGCGGCAAGGTCAGCGCGGTCGCGCACGAGAGCTTCGACGGCGCCCTGGTGGTCAAGACCATGGGTCGCGAGGCCGACGAGTCGCGGCGGTTCCGGGTGCACGTCAGCGAGCTGCGGGACGCGCTGATCTCCGTGGGCAGGCTGCGGGGCCTGTTCGACCCGCTGCTCGACGCGCTACCCAGCATCGGCACCCTCGCGGTGCTGCTGATCGGCGCGTGGCGGCTGCAGCAGGGCGCGATCACCGTGTCCGAGCTGGTCAGCGTCGCGTTTCTGTTCACCGTGCTGGCCTTCCCGGTGCGGGCGATCGGCTGGCTGATCGGCGAGCTGCCGCGCAGCGTCGCCGGGTGGGAACGGGTCCAGGCCGTTCTCGGCGCGAGCGGCGACCTCGCCTACGGCGACGCCGGAAACCCCGGGACCGGCCCGGCCACCCTGCACTTCGACCAGGTCTCCTTTGCGTACGCGGGGAGCGCCGACGTTCTCCACGACATCACTTTCACCGTGCCCGCGGGGCAGACAGTCGCACTGGTGGGCGCCACCGGCTCCGGCAAGTCCACGATCGCGTCCCTGGCCGTGCGCCTGGTCGACCCGGCGAGCGGTCACGTGTCGGTGGACGGCGTGCCACTGCCCGAGCTCAGCGGCGCCGCCCTCGCGCGCACGTCCGCGCTGGTCCCGCAGGTGCCGTTCGTGTTCGACGACACCGTCCGCGGCAACGTGACCCTCGACCGCGAGGACATCGACGACGACGCGGCGCACCGTGCGCTTCGGCTCGCCGAGGCCGAGGGCTTTGTCAGCAAACTGCCCGACGGGCTCGACACCGCGGTCGGCGAGCGGGGCACCTCGCTCTCCGGCGGCCAGCGTCAGCGGATCACCCTGGCCCGCGCGCTGGCCGGGCGGCCCCGGCTGCTCGTGCTCGACGACGCGACCAGCGCAGTCGACCCGCGCGTCGAGGCAGCCATCCTCGCGTCGCTGCGGGGACACGACGCCGGCGCGTCGATCCTGGTCGTCGCCTACCGGCGGGCCACGATCGCGCTCGCCGACTCGGTGGTCTACCTGGAGGACGGCAAGGTCGTCGCCACGGGGACACACGCCGAGCTCATGGCCTCGGAGCCAGGCTATCTGGGGCTCGTCACCGCGTACGAGAAAAAAGAGCTGGTAGAGGAAGTCCCGTCATGACCGACTGCACCGCAGCGAAGCAAGGGCCAGGAGGGCATGACAAGGTGAGCGCAGCGTGACCACGGCCGTCGTTGAAGAGGGCATGCTCGCGACCGTGCGGCGCGGGGTGGCGCTGTCGCCCGAGTTGCGGCCCGGGCTGGCCGGCACGCTGGTGCTCGCGTTCGTCTCGATGGCCGGGCGGGTCGCCGTGCCGATCGCCATCCAGCAGGGCATCGACCGGGGCATCCGCGCGCCCGGCGGCCCGCACCTGGGCACCATCACGGTGATCGTGCTGCTCACGCTGGCGCTGCTCGCGGTCTCCACGCTCGCCGGTTACTGGATGACGCGCCGGCTGTTCACGGTGAGCGAGACCGCGCTGGCCGCGCTGCGTACCCGTACGTTCCGGCACATCCACGATCTCTCGATGCTGCACCAGCAGTCGGAGCGGCGCGGGTCGCTGACCTCGCGGGTCACCGGCGACGTCGACCAGATCACCCAGTTCCTGCAGACCGGCGGCGTGATGCTGCTGATGACCAGCGGCCAGCTCGTGGTCACCACGATCGTCATGCTGGTCTACTCGTGGCAGCTCACCCTCGTGGTCTTCGCCGCGTTCGTGCCCGCCGTGATCGTGATCCGGCTCTTCCAGAAGCGGCTCGCAGGCGTCTACCGGATCGTCCGCGAGCGCACCGGCGTCATGCTGGGTGCGGTCGCCGAGAGCGTGGTCGGTGCCACGGTGATCCGGGCCTACGGCGTGGCCGGGCGCACCGAGAAGCGGCTCGACACCGCGATCGTCGACCTGCGGTCGGCGCAGCAGCGCGCACTGCGTACCAGTGTCACCAGCTTCTCCACCGGGGAGATCGCCGCCGGGCTCGCGTTGTCGGCCGTGGTTGTCGTCGGGGTGCTGCTGGGCGTGGACGGCGGGCTGACCGTCGGCAAGCTGACGGCGTTCCTGTTCCTGGTCACGCTGTTCATCCAGCCGGTGCAGATCGCCACCGAGGTGCTCAACGAGGCGCAGAACGCGGTCGCCGGCTGGCGGCGCGTGCTCGACGTGCTCGACATCGACCCGGACGTCGCCGACCCCGACCAGAACGGCGTCGGGCTGCCGCCGGGCCCGCTGTCGGTGCGCTTCGCCGACGTCTCCTACCGCTACCCGGGCGGCCCGGTCGTGCTCTCCGGCGTGGACCTGGAGATTCCCGCGCGCACCAAGGTCGCGGTGGTCGGCGAGACCGGCAGCGGCAAGACCACGTTCGCCAAGCTGCTCACCCGGCTCATGGACCCGGCCGGCGGCGAGGTGCTGCTCGGCGGCACGCCACTGACGACCGTACGGTTCGACTCGCTGCGGTCGCGGGTCGTCATGGTCCCGCAGGACGGCTTCCTGTTCGACGCGACCGTCGCCGAGAACATCCGCTTCGCGCGTCCGGAGCTCAGCGACGACGAGCTCGAGCTGGCGTTTGTCGAGCTGGGGCTCGGGGACTGGCTCGCCGGGTTGCCGCAGCGGCTCGACACGCCGGTGGGGGAGCGCGGGGAGGCGTTGAGCGTGGGCGAAAGGCAGCTGGTCGCGCTCGTCCGGGCGTACGTTGCGGATCCTGATCTTCTTGTTCTTGACGAGGCCACGAGTGCCGTCGACCCTGCCACCGAGGTGCGGCTGCAACACGCCCTCGACGCGGTGACGCGGGGGCGCACGACCGTGGCCATCGCGCACCGGCTCTCCACCGCGGAGTCAGCCGATGAGGTGATCGTGGTGGACGCCGGGCGTGTCGTGCAGCGGGGGCCCCACTCTCTTTTGGTCGCGCAGGAGGGCTCTATCTACGCCAGCTTGTACGCCAGCTGGTTGGAGCAGACGCGCTGAAGGCCCCTTTCAACGCGTTGAGGACTCGGCACGCCGTTGTGCCGAGCCTTCAACCATTAAAGAGGGGCCCTCAACAGATTGCGATCAGCGCGCGTAGAACTCGACGACGAGCTGCTCGTCACAGATGACCGGGACCTCGGAGCGCAGCGGCTTGCGGATCACGGTCGTGCGCAGGTCCTCGACCACGGTGGAGAGGTACGGCGCGGTCGGGCCGTCCAGGTGCGCGCCGGTGGCAGCGATCTGGAACGGCGGCTTCTGCCGGCTGCTCTCGCGGACCTCGACGACCTGACCGGGCTTGAGCCGGTACGACGGGCGGTCGACCTTCTTGCCGTCCACGGTGAAGTGACCGTGCGCGACGAGCTGGCGGGCCTGGTAGATCGTGCGGGCCAGACCGGCGCGCTGGACGGTCGCGTCGAGACGGCTCTCCAGATACGCGACCAGGTTCTCGCCGGTCTTGCCCTCCTTGCGCTGCGCCTCGTCGTACGCCGCCCGCATCTGGGTCTCGCTGATGTTGTACTGGTGCCGCAGGCGCTGCTTCTCGAGCAGTCGCACCTGGTAGTCCGACGCCTTACGCCGGCCACGTCCGTGCACGCCGGGCGGGAACGGGCGCCGCTCGAAGTACTTGACGCACTTACGGGTGAGTGGAATGCCGAGAGCCCGCGACAGCCGGGCCTTGGGTCGGGAGTTGTTCACGGGCGATCTTCATTCCTCCGGGACGGGTGTTACGGTTAGCCTTGCCTTACTAAGGTAAGGCTAACCGATGCCCGGAGGATCCTGACATGCAGCCCACCCATGCCGAGGTCGCGCGAACCCTTGCGGCCGGCCATCTGCCCGCCACCGCGCACATCGCCTGCCGCCCGGGACCGCACCCCGTGCGGCACGTGACCGACGCCCAGGGCCGGGTGCTGCTGCTCTCGCCCAGCGATGGTGCGCTGACCGCGGCACTGCGCCCCGGACCCGATGTGGATGACACCGCGCTGGTCCTCGATATTTCCGATGTGCCAGCGGTCACCGGGGCACCGCCGCTCGGCCGCATCTGGGTCGCCGGCTGGGCCACCCGCCTCGAGGGTGCCGAGGCCCGCCAGGCGGCACTCGACTACGCCGAGACCGACCCGGCCACGGACCTGCTCGACGTCGGGGACACCCAGGTCATCCATCGCATGGACGTGGCCGAGGTGCGCTACGAACGCAACAACGTGCTCGTGGACGTCGACCCCGACGAGTACGCCGAAGCCCTGCCGGACCCGCTGCGCGCGATCGAGTTCGACCTGATCGCCGACCTCTCCGACCACCACGTCGCGGAGATGTCCGACTACGTGCGGCGTCAGCTCGGCCCGGCCGCCCGGCCCGGCGACGACCCCCGCGTGGTCCGCCTCGACCGGTACGGGTTCATGGTCCGGCTCGGCGACCGGCTCGCCCGGCTCGCGTTCCCGCGCCCCGTCACCGACCGTCACGACCTTGCCCACCTGCTGCACCCGGTGCTCTGCCACCGCTGCGGTCACCAGGAGGAAGAGGCCGCCTGACCGGTTCTACAGGTCGCCCGTCAGGTAGCGCTGCACGTTCGGGCCGACAGTGGCTACCAGCTGCTCGGCCGGGGCTGACGCGACCGGCTCCACCTTGAGCACGTAGCGGACCACCGCCAGCCCCGCGATCTGCGTGGCGACCAGCGCGGACCGCAGCGGCGCCTCACGCTCGTCGATCCCGAGCTGCGCGACCGCGCGGCGCAGGATCTGCGTGACCACGAACTCGCGCAGGAGCCGGGCCGCCCACTCGTTGCTCATCGCCGACCGCAGCATGGCCAGCGCCGCCACCCCCGCCGGCGAGTCCCAGACGGACAGGACCAGCCGCACCAGGCGTACGCCGGCCTCGTCCCGGGGCCCGTCAAGCGCCTCGGTGACCAGCGAGCCGGGGTCGACGGGCGCGTCCATGGTCGCCAGGAAGAGCTTCTCCTTGGTGCCGAAATAGTGGTGCACCAGCGCGGGATCCACCTCGGCCTGCGTGGCGATCGCCCGGATCGAACCCTTGTCGAAGCCCTGCTCGGCGAAGACCGTGCGGGCCGACTCCAGGATGGACTGCCGGGTGTCCTGATTGCCGGGGCGCCGGCCACTACGGCGTACCAATCAACCGGTCCTTCTCCTCAGGGTTGCCGCCGCCAGGATGAGGGCGAGGACCGCCGCTCCGGCCACGACCGCGAGGTCGCGCCACACCGTTGCGGCGGCGAGCGCCTTCACGGCATACGTCAGGGGTAGCACGTCCGAAACCGCCTGCAGCCAGCCGGCCATCTCGTCGCGCGGCACGAACAGCCCGCAGAGGAACAACTGCGGGGCGACCACCACCGGGATGAACTGTACGGCCTGGAACTCGGTGCGGGCGAAGGCACTGCACAGCAGCCCGAGCGCCATGCCGAGCACCGCGTCGACAACCGCGACCAGCACGCTGCCCGCCGGCGTCTCGAGACCGAACAGCCAGTGCGCCGCCGCGACCGCGACCAGCGCCTGCACGGCACCGGCCAGCCCGAACGCGAGCCCGTAGCCGAACAGCAGATCCAGCTTGCGAAGCGGCGTGGTGAGCAGCCGTTCGAGGGTGCCGCTGGTGCGCTCCCGCAGCATGGCGATGCTGGTCACGAGGAACATGATCACGAACGGGAACACGCCGAGCATCACCAGGGCCACCCGATCGAACGCCGGCGCCCCGTCGTACATGAAATAGAGCAGGGCCAGCAGGGCCGCGGGGACCACGATCAACAGTCCGACCGTACGCCGATCGTGGCGCAACTGGCGCAGGATCCGTGCTGCCGTGGCGAGGGTGATCATGCGCTTGCCTCCTTGATCAGCGTGAGGAACGCCTGCTCGAGGTCGTCCGTGCCGGCTGCCGCGCGGATCGCCGCGGGCGGGTCATCGGCGACCAGCCTGCCCTCGCGGATGAGGAGCAGGCGGTCGCAGCGGCCGGCTTCGTCCATGACGTGGCTGGAAACGATCAGTGTGGTGCCGGCTGCGGCGAGCGCGTGGAACTGCGCCCACAGATCGGCCCGCAGGATCGGGTCCTGGCCGACGGTCGGCTCGTCCAGCACCAGCAGCTTCGGGTCGCCGATCAGTGCGCAGGCCAGGGAGGCCCGGCTGCGCTGACCGCCGGACAGGTTTCCTGCAAGCTGATTCTTCGCTGTTCCGAGGCCGACGTCCGTGATGGCCCGCTCTGCGTCGGCTGCGGTTCTGTGGTGCAGGGCGGCGAAGTAGCGGGCGTTCTCCAGGACGGACAGGTCGCTGTAGACACTCGGGGCCTGGGTGACGTAGCCGACCGTACGCCTCAGCGCGCTTTCTCCGGCGGGGCTGCCGAGGACGGTGACTGTGCCACTTTTGATCACCTGGACGCCGACTATCGAGCGGATCAGGGTGGTTTTACCGCTGCCGCTGGGCCCGAGCAGGCCCGTGACGCTGCCCGTGGGGATGTCGCAGGTGATGTCGTGCAGGACTGTGCGCTTGCCTCGATCGACGACGAGGTTCCGTACCTCGACAGCGTGGTCCATCGCTCCTCCTGGAATTCATTTGCCGTTGAATTCAACGCTGGATGAATTGTGCGGCACGGTGTCGGTTCTGTCCAAGACTTTCGCCGGGCGGCGTTCTAGCGTGGACTCGCCGAACCGATCCTGAGGGGACTCACCTATGCGCAAGCTGGTCTACACCGGGTTCATGTCGCTCGACGGCGTCGTGGACTCGCCCGGCGGCCCCGGGGAGGGCCATCGCAGCGGCGGGTGGGTGGTCAAGGACCTCGAGTTCGTCCCGGAGGCCGGGTCACTGAAGGGCGAGGAACTCGCCGGCACGACCGCGCTGATGTTCGGCCGGCGCAGCTACGAGGCGTTCGCGGCGGTGTGGCCCGGCTCGGCGGACCACGCCGACTACCAGGAGCTGCTGATCTACGACGTCGGGCGCTGACCGAGGTCGAGGGCGATCGCGCCGCCTGCGCCCTCCCTCAGCTGTCTGACGGTGCGGCCGACGTAGGTGCGCAACGCCCGTGCCAGGTGCGGCTCGTCGAAGTAGCCGAGCTCGGCAACGACGTCAGCGGTCTTGCCGCCGTCGACCAGGGCCGGCGTCGGCACGGCCCGCAGCGAGGTGCCCAGGGCGAACTCGATGCCGGTGAAGGTCGCGCCTTCCGGCACCGGCGCCGTACCCGTCCGGGTCTCGGGGCCGGTGCCGGAGGCGTACGCCCTGCCGTCCCGCTCCCAGAACACCAGGCCCCAGCGCGCCCCGGCGACAGACGTCATCGCCGTGACCTGCTCACTCGTACACGTCCACACGGAGTCGACCCACGGTGAGTCCGACCCGCGCGTCGTGAACACCAACCCCTCAGAGGGCAAGGATCCGCTCGAGGAACTCGGTGTAGCCGCGCATGGCGATCCGCATGCTCTCGGTGTCCGGCGCCGACGTCTCCCGGAGCGGATCAAGCTCATCCCGCTCGGCCAGCATCGACTCGGTCAGCTCATGAACCGCCTCGGTCAGCAGATCCCGGGCCCGCCCCAGCGCCGCCACCGGATCATCCACGAACTGAGCCTTCACCTCGTGCCACTCACCCCGGAACTGCTGCCCGGCCGCGGGATCCCAGAACGAGATCGCACTCTCCCCGACGTCCCCCGGCCTCAACTGCGAGGCAGGCTCCCCGGTGCCCCCGCCGTCAATGGGCTCCGCGATCACCTCGATGACCTCAACGGTCTCGCCGTCGCCGGTGGGGGCTTCAGCCGTGTCGGCCACGCCGGTGATCGTGTCGTCGGTCTCCGGTACTTCGCCGTGCTCGGCTGTTTCCGCTTCCTCGACCGTGCCGGCGGCGTCTGCCAGCTCGCTCACGCCGGTCGGGTCGTCGTTCTCGTCCTTGTCCCCGTCTGCGGGAACAGCTCCCGAAGCCGAGCCGACCGTGGCCTTACCGATCGCGGCTTCATCGGCTTTGTCCGGGGCGGCTTCGGCTGGGGCGGCCTTGTCTGGGGCGGCCTTGTCTGGGAACGCTTTGTCTTCGGCGGCTGTCTCCTGAGCGGCTGCGGGCGGGTCGGCTACGGGGTGGCCGGTTGTGGCTTGTTCGGCTTCGTCGCTCTCCCAGGCGGCCCGCCGGCGCGCCGGCGCGTCATCCGCAGCCCGCCACATGGCCAGGAAATCCGCGGCCGGCTCATCATTGTCACGTCGACGACGCCGCCCACCCGAAGAACTCTCCTGAGGAACAGTCGGCAGATCAGCAAGCGACTCCCGCGCACTTGCCGCACCATCCTCGGCCAGCAAGTTCGCGGGCGTTGCGCTGCTCGCGCCCAGCTGGTCTGCGGGCGTTGCGCTGCTCGCGCTGGGCAGGTCCGCGAAGGTCGGGTCAGGCGCGGCCGAAACCGGCTTGGCGGTGGGGGTCAGCCCTGGGATCGGCCTCGCCGAACCGGTGATTCCAGCCGTGGGGTCGGCGTCCACGGACGGGCGGGGCGCCTCCCAGACCGAAGCCGGTTCCGGTTCGCCGGCCGGCCGGACGGGACCGGGCAACTGATCCGCAGGCGGAGTCAACCCCGGAATGGACCGGGGTGCAGCAGGCGGACCCGACACCGAGCGACTCGCCGAATAGGGCTCCTGAGCTGCGATGCCACCCAAATCACTCGGGTCGGGATGCGTAGCCGTCGAGCCCGTGTAGGTCTGCCCCGTGTAGGTCTGGCCCACGTGCGTCTGGTCCGTGGAGACTTCACCCGTCGGCGTCTGCACGACCGCGGCATCGCCCGGGGGCGTTTCACCCTGCGGCGCCTGGACCTGCGGCGCCTGGACCTGCGGCGTCTGGATCTGCGGCGTCTGGATCTGCGGCGTGTGGGCTGGTGGGGCGGTGATCGGGCGGGCTGGGGTGTCCGGGGTGAAGGGGTTGTGGCCGTAGTAGATGGGGCGGGGCTCCACCGGGCGGTCTTCGGGGTGCGAGATCGGGGCGGCGGGCGGTGGGGGTTCGTCGGGTGTGGCGGCGAGGTTTTCGCGCGCGGCGTAGGTGCCGGTCTGCTGCGGGGTGGCCTCGGGCCGGGAGGTGGCCGGGCTGGTCTCGCCGGCTTGGGTGGTCCCGCCCATCTGACCGGTCTGGCCGGCTGGGATGGACTGGCCAGATGGGGTGGACTGGCCAGATGGGGTGGACTGGCCAGATGGGGTGGTTGGGGAGTTCGGCCAGGTGGGGACGTCGGTGAGGTCGTCGGGGGTGCGCTGGCGGCGGCGCCCGACTGTCTCGGTGGGGTCCGGGTCGGGTTGGTAGGCGCGGTTGCGGCCGGTGAGGCGTTCGCCGTAGAGGTCGTCGCTGCTGGGGGTGAGGGTGTCGGGGCCCAAGAAGTCGCCGGTCAGGGGGTCGCCGGTGGGCAGGGGGGAGTCCGGGGACAACGGGTCGTCGCTGGTGAACGGGGTGCTACGGCCGGTCAGGCTTTCGCCGTAGAGGTCGTTGTCCGGGTCTCTGCCGAAGGTGGCTTCCCCGTAGGAGAGAGCGGCGTCCGGGGTGTGGTCCTCGGGGCTGCTCGCTGCGGGTACGGCGTCCGGGTCCGTGGCCGGGGGCTCGGGGACCGGGGGGTTGCCGGGGATCGCGAAGGGTGAGGGGGCGTACAGCGGCGGGGTTTCCGGGGGTGGCGGGGTGAAGGGGGAGCGGGACATCGCCAGCGGGTTGGTGCGCGGCTGAGGCCGGGGGTCCGGCTCAGGGGCGCTGCCGTTGCGCGGCGAGGTGTCGCCGTGGCTGTGGCCGTTCACGCGGTGTCCGTTGGTCTCCAAGGGTGGGAAGCCTCCCTGGTCGTTCCATCCGTTGACAGCCCCGCCGGGCAGACCGTCCACCGGCCTGCGCGAACCGAGCGCCACCATTTCCGTGTCGCCGTTGCCTGCTGCGTTCTCCTGCTGCTCCGATTCTTCCTCGGATGCGGTGTCACCCGGGATCAGTGGCCCACCCGCTGTGGGCGAGGCGGCTTTCCGCACGTCGTCCCGGTCCGCGTCGTCTGAAGTGGGTGATTTGTCCGAAGTGGGCGTGGCCGATGGCTCGGGTGCCGCGTTGGAGGATGTGGCGCCAGCCGCCCACGGCGTACCCGGTGACCAAGGGGTGTTGCGGGCCGACCACGGCGGAGGGCTGACCGCCCAGGGGGATGGGGTCTGCGCCGGTGGGTCACTGGGCGCCGAGGGAACCGATCGCCCTGCCGCGGGTTCGTCACCCGGCCAGCGGTCACCCGGAGTGTCATCAGCCGGCTGACGTGCTGCGCCGGGGTCGTCAGCGGCTGAGATGTCGCCGGCCTGGCCCTCCGAAGAGCCGGCCCAGCGATCGGAAGAGCCTTCCCAACGATCCGAAGTGCCTTCCCCGCGATCCGAAGTGTCAGCCCAGCCATTCGAAGTGTCAGCCCCGCGATCCGAAGTGTCAGCCCTGCGATCCGAAGTGCCGGCCCAGCCATCCGAAGGAGAGGTGGGCCAGGTGTTCGCGGGTGGTTCTTCGGTGGGGTGGTCTTCTGCGCGGGGTGGGGTGGTGGGTTCGGCTGCGTGGGGGGTGCGGGACGCGGGGCCGAACGTGGCGCGGAAGCGGTCCGAGGGGAACTGGTCGGAGAGGCGGCGCGGCCTGGGTGATTCCTGAGTGGGGGGTGTTTCGGGGGTGTGCAGGGCCGAGCGGAACGGGTCCCGGGGGAGTCGGGGCTGCCCGGGAGTGAACTCGTCCGGGTCTGCCTGGCCGGGAACGAACTGGTCCGGGTTGGCTCGGCCGGGGGTGAGTTGGTCCGGCGTGGCTTGGCCGGAGGTGCGCTGATCGGGGGTGGCCAGGCCGGGGTGCAGCTGGCCGGGGTTGGGCTGACCAGCGGCGGGCTGACCGGCGGCAGGCTGACCGGAAGCGGGCTGGCCAGGGGTGGGCTGACCGAAGGTGGACTGGGAGGGGATGGGCTGGGGTGGGTCCGCTGGGGGGTGGGGTTCGGGGGTGGGGCGGGATTTGGGGCGTTCGAAGGCGGGGAAGGAGCCTGACGGGCCGGGGAGGATGGGGGCCGGGCGGGCTGTTCCGGCGATGCGGGGGAATGCGGCAGGACCTGTTGGGTGGCTGTTGTAAACGCCGGGGCCGGAGACCGGGCCGAGGGCAGCAGGGCCGGTTTCGGGGGCTGCGGGAGGGCCGGCGGCAGGGTCGGCAGCGGCAGCATCAGCCACGGCGGGGCCGGGGTTGGCGGGGGCGGAGACGGGGCGGTCGAAGGCCCATTTGCCGAAACCTGAGGAGCCTGCGGCTGTGGGTAGGGAGCCGGTGTCGCTGCCTGCGTACCAGGGAGAGGTTTCCTCCGGTGCGGGCCTGGCGGCCGGGACTGGAGCTGAGCCCGGCGCGGGCCTGGTGGGCGGGAGCGGAGCTGAGCCCGGTGCGGGCCTGGTGGGCGGGAGCGGAGCTGAGCCCGGGGCGGGCCTGGCGGCCGGGGCGGGTGGGGCGAGGAAGTCCGGGGCCGGCCAGGAGCGGTCGTCGGCGGGCTGGGCGTGCCCGTCGTCGTTGGTGGCCGTCGGGTCCATCTGCTCGTGACTCCCGTCGCGGGGGCGGCGCGGCCGTCGGGGGCGCCGGCGGACACGGGCGCGGGCGCCGGGGGCCGGCGCGGCGCACGACGACGGTACCGTTCCCAGCGCCGGGGTCACACCCCCTGTCCGGGTCCGTGACCGGATCGTGGGTTACGCGACACAGGGTGTGGACGGTCGCCACCTATGCGGGACAATCTGGGACTGTGCCAGTCAGTGACCTCGAGAACCAGCCCGTGCGTCCGTCTTCCCTCGATCCGGCGATTGCCGCCCGTCTCAGTCGGAGCAGCGACGGCCTTGTTGCCGCCATCGTCCGGGAGCATGACAGCGGTGATGTGCTGATGCTCGCGTGGATGGATGACGAAGCTTTGCACCGGACGCTCACGACCGGGCACGCGACGTACTGGTCGCGGAGCCGGCAGGAATATTGGGTGAAGGGTGCTACTTCGGGGCATCACCAGTTCGTGCGGTCGGTGGCGCTCGACTGTGACGGGGATGCGCTGCTGGTGACCGTTGATCAGGTGGGGGCGGCCTGTCACACGGGGACGCACACCTGCTTCTCCAACGAACTCACAGTAACCAAGGAGAACGCGTGACCAGCGGCGCTGTCGTCCCGGACGAGGCGGGTTTTGTCGAGCAGGCCGGGCGGCGCCGGGTGGTTCCGGTGGTGCGGCGGTTGCTGGCTGACGGGGAGACGCCGATCGGGGTCTACCGCAAGCTGGCCGGGGGGCCGGGCACGTTCCTGCTCGAGTCCGCCGAACAGGGGGCCGGGGGTGCGACCTGGTCACGGTATTCGTTCATCGGCGTGCGGAGTGTGGCCACGCTGGTCGAGCGGGACGGGCAGGCGGCGTGGCTGGGGACGCCACCGGTGGGCGTACCAGTCGATGGTGATCCTGTGGTCGCCCTGCGGGAGACTGTTGCGGCCCTGACCACCCCCGATGATCCGGGTACGGGCACCGAGCTGCCGCCGTTGACCGGGGGCATGGTCGGCTATCTGAGCTACGACCTGATCCGCCGGTTCGAGCGGTTGCCCGTCACCGCGACCGATGACGTGCCGCTGCCTGAGCTGGGCATGATGCTCGCGACGGACCTCGTGGTGCTCGATCACTTCGACGGGTCGGCGTTCCTGGTCGCGAACGCGGTGCTGGCCGAGGGTGCGGACAGGGATGCGGCGCTGGCCGCGTACCACCAGGCTGTGGGTCGTCTTGATGCCATGACCAGCTCGCTTTCCAGGCCGACCCCACCGATGATCTCCACCGTGGAACGGGTGGCGGCGGGTGACGTGGTCAGCCGGACGGCGCCGGGTGACTATCAGAAGGCGGTCGAGACGGCGAAGGAGGCGATCCGGGCCGGGGAGTGCTTCCAGATCGTGGTCGCTCAGCGCTTCGAACGGGAGACCGACGCGGACTCGCTGGACGTCTACCGGGTGCTGCGGGCGACGAACCCCAGCCCGTACATGTATCTGTTGCGCTTTGATGATTTTGACATCGTGGGTTCGTCACCCGAGGCGCATCTCAAGGTCACTGCCGACGAGGATGGGGTACGCCGTGCGCTGCTGCACCCCATCGCCGGCACCCGCTGGCGCGGGGCGACCCCGGAGCTGGACAACGCGCTGGCCGCCGAGCTGCTGGCGGACCCGAAGGAGCGCGCCGAGCACGTGATGCTCGTCGACCTGGGGCGTAACGATCTCGGGCGGGTCTGCCGGGCGGGCACTGTCGAGGTGCCGGACTTCGCGCGGATCGAGCGGTACAGCCACGTCATGCACATCGTGTCGACCGTGGTGGGGGAGTTGCGGGACGATCAGACGGCGTTCGACGCGCTCGCCGCGACTTTTCCGGCGGGGACGTTGTCCGGGGCGCCCAAGGTCCGCGCGATGGAGATCATCGAGAGCCTGGAGCCGGTGCGGCGGGGGCTCTACGGGGGCACTGTCGGATATTTCGGATTTGGCGGCGACATGGACATGGCGATTGCGATCCGGACCGCGCTGATGCGGGCGGGTAAGGCCTACGTCGGGGCGGGTGCGGGGATCGTCGCCGACTCCGATCCGGCAGCCGAGGAGCAGGAGACCAGGAACAAGGCCGCCGCGGTACTCGCCGCGATCGCGGCCGCCGAGACCCTGCGCGCGGCCCGATGAGTGGGCGGGCTCGATGAACGCGCGGCCTGACGGAGCGGCGGGTCCGGTGGATGCGCGGCCTGATGGGGCGGCGGGGCCGGGGAAGGGGCGGCGGCTGGCTTTCACCGTGTTGCTCTGTGCGGCGGGGGCCGGGCTGGCGTTGTGGGGGATCACCCGCACCTGGACGATGGCCGTGTCGACGAGCGGCGGGCTGCTCGACCGGAAGCATGAGTTCGACGGGAGTGAGTCGGCGCCGCTGGTGCTGGGGCTGGCGTTGGTCGCGCTGGCCGGTGCCGGGGCGCTGCTCGCGACTCGCGGGGTCGCTCGGCGGGTGCTCGGGGGGTTGCTGGTGCTGGCCGGGGCCGGGATTGCGGTGGCCGCGGTGGCGGGGCGGGCCGGGCTCAGCGGGAGCACGGGATCGGCCACGGTGTGGGCGGTGCTCTGCGCGGTCGGAGGGCTTGTGGTGGTCGCCGGCGGGTGGGAGGCGCTGCGGCACGGTCATGAATGGCCGGGCATGGGTGCTCGCTACGAACGGTCGCCGAAGACCGCGCCCGCCGTGGACGAGAAGGGGACGGTCAACTCACGCGCGGCGTGGGATGCCCTCGACCGCGGGGACGACCCGACGTAGCGTCCGGTCC
>NZ_BOMN01000007.1 GCF_016862215.1 Winogradskya humida | reverse complement strand
GGCATGCGCTGGACTTGCGGGACGACCCGACGTGGCGTCCGGTCCGGCATGCGCCGGACCGGCGGGATGACCCGACGTAAAGCGCGGCCTAGCGTCGTTGCCGGAGCTGCGGGGATTACCGAACGTGAAGCGCGGCTCGGCGTGGCTGCTGGCGCTGTGGGGATTACCCGGCGGGGTCAGTGGGCGACGCGGGTGCGGGTGTTGTTGCGGGGGCGAGGGGCTGCGGCGAGGGCGGCGACCATGGCGTCCATGTCCGCGCGGGCCTGGGCGCGGGCGCGGTCGGCGAGCATTGCCTCGTAGGCGTTGCTCTGGGCGGTGCGGGCGTTGCCCATCACTCTGCGCTCCATGCCGGTGAGGAACTCGGCGGTGCGGGAGACAAAGGTGCGGGAGGCGGCAGCGAAGCCACTCTCAGTAGCAGTCATGTCAGGACTCCACAGACCTGTCGGCGCCAGGGACCAGAACCAGTTTGCCTGAAGCCCAGGGTGCCGGAGCCGTATTTCGGCCGGGTGACGCCACCGTCACAGTCTTCCGGGGTCAACCGATCATCCAGGGTGCCGCAGGTGGGTGCAGCGACACGCGTGGGACGGGTGTGACAGATATGACATCTGTCGCCCGGCAGCGCATTATGCCGCAGTCCATCTCGTGAGGATCGCCATACCCCGGAGGGCTGGACAGGACGGCCGCCACCTAGCATCGGGCCGAGGACACCCGGAGAGGGGAGTCGTTCGGTGACATCCGATCAGCGTGGTGCGGGACCGCAGAATGTGCTCGAGGAGATCCTCGAGGGGGTACGCGAAGACGTAGCGGCCCGGCAGGAGAAAGTTTCGCTGGACCAGGTTCGCGAGCTCGCGGCGGCGGCTCCGCCGGCGATCGACGCGTACGCGGCGTTGCGCAAGCCCGGGGTGGCAGTGATCGCGGAAGTGAAGCGGTCGTCGCCGTCCAAGGGTGCGCTGGCCGACATCCCCGACCCGGCGGTGCTGGCGGGCGAGTATGCGGCCGGCGGTGCGCGCTGTATCAGCGTGCTGACCGAGGGCCGGTGGTTCGGCGGTTCGCTCGCCGACCTGGCCGCGGTGCGCGCGGCGGTGGGCGTGCCGGTGCTTCGCAAGGACTTCGTCGTCTCCAGTTATCAGATCCACGAGGCCCGCGCCCACGGTGCCGACCTCGTCCTGCTGATCGTGGCGGCGCTCGAGCAGAACGTGCTGACCGGTCTGCTGGAGCGGATCGAGTCGCTGGGCATGACCGCGCTCGTCGAGGTGCACAACGAGGAAGAGGCCGACCGGGCACTGGACGCGGGTGCCCAGGTCATCGGGGTGAACGCCCGGGACCTGCGGACTCTCGAGGTGGACCGGTCCGTCTTCGAGCGGATCGCGCCGGGGCTGCCGAACAACGTCGTGAAGATCGCCGAGTCGGGGGTGCGCGGTCCGCACGACCTGATCCGGTACGCCTCCGCGGGTGCCGACGCGGTGCTGGTCGGCGAGGGCCTGGTCACCCAGAAGAGTCCTCGTGACGCGGTCGCCGAGCTGGTCAACGCCGGTAACCATCCCGCTACGCCGAGGCCGGTCCGATGAGTGCACCCGTACTGCCCGATCTTTCCGGACATTTCGGGCAGTTCGGCGGGCGGTTCGTGCCCGAGGCGCTCGTAGGTGCGCTCGACGAGCTCGAGGCCGCGTACCGATCGGCAAAGAACGACCCCGTCTTCCAGGAGCGCTTCACCGGTCTGTTGCGCGATTACGCGGGTACGCCGTCCCTGCTCTACCGCGCCGAACGGCTCTCCGAGGCCATCGGTGCGGAGGTGTTCCTCAAGCGTGAGGACCTGAACCACACCGGCGCGCACAAGGTCCGCAACGTGCTCGGCCAGGCGCTGCTCGCGAAGCGGATGGGCAAGCCGCGGGTGATCGCGGAGACGGGCGCCGGCCAGCACGGCGTCGCCAGTGCCACCGCCGCCGCGCTGCTCGACCTGGAATGCGTCGTCTACATGGGCGAGATGGACACCGAGCGGCAGGCGCTGAACGTCGCGCGGATGCGGATGCTCGGCGCCACCGTCGTGCCCGTCACGAACGGCTCGCGGACGTTGAAGGACGCGCTGAACGAGGCGCTGCGGGACTGGGTCTCCAGCGTCGACACCACGCACTATCTGCTCGGCACGGCGGCCGGCCCGCACCCGTTCCCGGAGATCGTCCGGGACTTCGTGGGCGGCATCGGCATCGAGGCCCGCGGGCAGATCCTGGACAGGATCGGCAAGCTGCCCGACGCGGTCGTCGCGTGTGTCGGTGGCGGGTCGAACGCGATCGGCATCTTCCACGCGTTCGTCCCGGACGAGGGTGTGCGGCTGTACGGCTTCGAGGCCGGCGGCGACGGCATCGAGACCGGGCGGCACGCTGCGTCGATCACCGGTGGTTCGGTCGGTGTGCTGCACGGCAACCGCACGTACCTGCTGCAGGACGAGGACGGGCAGACGAAGGAGTCGCACTCCATCTCGGCCGGGCTCGACTACCCGGGTGTCGGGCCGGAGCACGCGTGGCTGCACGACACGGGCCGGGCGAGCTACGAGCCGGTCACCGACGCGGAGGCGATGTCCGCGTTCCAGCTGCTGTGCCGCACCGAGGGCATCATCCCGGCGATCGAGAGCGCGCACGCGCTGGCCGGCGCCGCGAAGATCGCCCCGCGGCTCGCCGCCGAGCTGGGCCGTCCGGCGACGATGATCATCAACCTGTCCGGGCGTGGCGACAAGGACGTGCACACCGCCGGGGCGTACTTCGGAATTCTTGATGAGAACGAGGTCATCGTGCCGGGGGAAGTGACGTGAGCATCGCCGCGACGTTCGGTAAGGCCAAGGCGGAGGGCCGGTCGGTCCTCGTCGGCTGCATGCCCGCGGGGTTCCCCACGGTCGACGACTCGATCACGTCGATGGTCGCCATGGCCGAGGCCGGCTGTGACGTCATCGAGGTCGAGCTGCCGTACTCCGATCCGGTGATGGACGGGCCGGTGATCCAGAAGGCGAGCGACATCGCCCTGGCCGCCGGCGTCCGCACCCGGGACACTCTCAAGATCATCGAGGCTGTCTCCGCCACCGGCGCCACGGTCGTGCTGATGACCTACTGGAACCCGATCGAGAAGTACGGCGTCGACGCGTTCGCCCGCGACCTCGCCTCGGCGGGTGCCACCGGCATGATCACGCCGGACCTGATCCCCGACGAGGCCGGCGAGTGGATCGCCGCCGCCGACAGGTACGCGATCGACAAGACGTTCCTGGTCTCGCCGTCGTCGACCGACGAGCGGCTGGCCATGACGGTCGCCAACTGCCGGGGCTTCGTCTACGCCACCGCCCTCATGGGGGTCACCGGCGCGCGGACCAGCGTCTCGTCGCAGGCCCCCGAGCTGGTCGCCCGCATCCGCGCCGCCGCCCCGGACCTGCCCGTCGGCGTGGGTCTCGGTGTCGGCACCGGTGCGCAGGCCGCCGAGGTCGCCGCGTTCGCCGACGGCGTGATCGTCGGCAGCGCGCTCATCCGGTGTGTGCTCGAGGCCCCCGATCTGGCGACCGGGCATCAGCGGCTGCGCGCGCTGAGTGCCGAGTTGGCAGAAGGTGTACGCGCGGGCCAGCCCGCCTAGTGGCAAGGCGGTAGGGTGCGCGCGTGAACTACGACTACGCCTCCATCCCCAGTCCGACGACGTCGGTGTGGCACCTGCTGGGCCTGCCCGTCCGGGCGTACGCGCTCTGCATCGTGCTGGGCATCGTCGTGGGTGTCCTGGTCATGGAGCAACGCCTGCGCCGCCGCGGTGTGGCGCCCTGGGCCTCGCTGGACATGGCGGTCTGGGCCGTGCCGTTCGGCATCGTCGGCGCCCGGATCTACCACGTCATCACGTCGCCCGCCGAGTACTTCGGCGCCGGCGGTGAGCCGTTCCGGATCTTCCAGATCTGGGAGGGCGGCCTCGGCATCTGGGGCGCGGTGGCCGGTGGCGCACTCGGTGCCTGGCTTGCCGCCCGCCAGCTCGGCCTGCCGCTCTCGGTCTTCGCCGACGCGCTCGCGCCCGCCCTGCCGCTCAGCCAGGCCGTCGGCCGCTTCGGCAACTGGTTCAACAACGAGCTCTACGGCAAGGCCACCACGTTGCCGTGGGGCCTGCAGGTGCACGACATGGACCGTTCTAACCCGGGTCACGCCACCGTCATCGACGGCAAGGCCGTGACTCTGCCGGGCCTCTACCAGCCCACCTTCCTGTACGAGGCCCTGTGGGACATCGGCGTCGCGGTGCTGGTGTGGGCCCTGGACCGCAAGTACAAGTTCGGCAAGGGCCGGGCGTTCGCGATCTACGTCATGGCGTACACCGCCGGCCGGTTCTGGATCGAGATGCTGCGCGTCGACGACGCCAACCACTTCTTCGGCATCCGGCTCAACGTCTTCACCGCGATCATCGTGTTCCTCGCGGCGCTGATCTACTTCCTGCTCGTCAAGGGTCCCCGCGAGTACGTCGTGCCGATCGACGCCCCCGCCACCGCACCCGTGGCCGCAGCCGAGAGCGACATCAGCCAGGTCGACGTCGCCGGTGGTCCGGACAAGGAGCCGGCGAAGGCTCCGAAGGCTTACCGGGTGGTGAGCGAGGAAGAGTTCCGGGTGTACGAACGTACGGGAATCCTCGCGCCCGCCGCACCCGGAAGCGAACCCGAACCCGAACCCGTTCCCGTCGCGGTGTCCGTCGCCAAGCCGGCTGTTGAGCCTGCCGCCGGACCCGCACCTGCGCCTGAGGTTTCCGCCTTCGCAAAGCCGGCCAAGGCCGCTGAGCCGGCCAAGCCCGTTGAGCCGGCCAAGCCCGTTGAGGTTGCCGAGTCCGCCAAGGCCGCTGAGCCGGCCGAGCCCGCCGTTGCGCCTGCTGCGAAGAGCGACGCCCCCGCTGGTAGCAAGGCGGACGACGAAGCTGCCGCCCCCGCCGACGAGCGTTAAGGCCCGGGGCGCGGTAATGCGCACGGCGGTGGTGGTGGGTGCGGGGATGGCCGGGCTGGCCGCCGCCGGTGCACTGGCCCGCGACGACTGGCAGGTGACGCTGCTGGAGCGGGGCGAGCGGGTTGCCGCGCCGCCGACCGCCCTGGTGCTCTGGCCCAACGGCCGGCGTGCCCTGGACGCGCTGGACCCCGACGGCGGCTGGTCGTCGATCGCGGCGCCGCTGCCCGACGGTGGGGTACGCCGCCCGGACGGTCAGTTCCTGGTCGCGCCGCACACCCGTCCGGGTGCGGGCCCGGCGCCGGCGGTGGTGCACCTGGAGGACCTGTACGACGCGCTGGTGGCGGGTCTCAACGATCACGTCGAGATCCGCACCGGCGTGGAGATCACCAAGGTCCGCGCGCATCGGGGGTCTCGCCCGGCGGTCGGCGACGGGCGGGTCTTCTACGAGGCCGACCTGATCGTCGCGGCCGACGGTATCGACAGCGCGGTCCGGCACGCGCTCGCCCCGGAAGCCGTGGTGGTTGGCTCGGGCTTCGCCGCGTGGCAGGCCGTCGTGCCCCGCTACCGAGCCCCCGACCTGCCACCGGATCAGGCGGCCGGGGGAGAGACCCTGGGCGCCGGGTACCGCTTCGTCTCCATGCCGCTCGGGGAACGCGCGGCCGGCAAGGGCGGCATCTACTGGGTCGCGACCGCCGCCGGGGCACCGCGTCCCGAACCCGCGGCGACCCAGCTGGCCCTGCTGCGCCGGTGGTTCGCCGCGTGGCATCCGCCCGTCGGGGAGCTGCTCGCCGCCACCCGCCCCGAGGATCTGGTGCCGCAGGAGGTTCGCGAGCTTCGGCCGCTGCCCCGGGCTTACGGGTTCCGGTGCGGCAGTGGTGGCGTGGTGCTGCTCGGCGACGCCGCCCACGCGATGCCGCACCACCTGGGTCAGGGTGCCTGCCTCGCGTTCGAGGACGTCGCGACGCTGCGGTCGCTGGTGGCCACGGCTTCACCGGGGGCTGAGCTGGGCCAGGCGGTGGAGGACTACGACCGGGCGAGGCGCCCGAGAACCGCTTCGGTGGTACGCCAGACGCGGCGCATGTCAGCCGTCGTGCAGGCGCGCGGCCGGCTGGCACTGCGAGCCCGCAACGCCGCCCTCGGCTCGCTACGCCCCCGGATCCTCGGCCACGCCCACGGCCACACGGCCGACTGGCAGCCGCCCGAATAAGCCCGCCCGAACAAGCCTGCCCGAACAGGGCCGACGGAACAGGGCCGCCCGGACAAGGCCGCAGGGCGTCAGACCGTTGCGGCGGCGGGGGAGCCGATGCAGGCCGTCCCCGCGCGACGGAAGCCGATCTTGGAGTAGAGCCGGGCCACGTCGTCGTCGGCCGCGGACAGGAACACCATGTCGTCACCCTCGAGCAGGGCGCGGCGGGCGAGGTTGGCGGTCAGCTGGGAGGCGTACCCCTGGCGGCGGGCCGAGGGCAGCGTCGCCACCCCGACCACCTCGCTGACGCCGTCGACCCGCTGCACCGAGCCGCACGCGACGATGCCGTCGGCCGGTGACTCGACAACCGCGCTGATGCACCGCCCCGACGCGTGCCGGCGCTCCTGCTCGGCGATCATCTCGGCGCTCGGCTGCGGCACGGCGTCGCGTTGCTCGGGCCCGGCGGGGTCCAGGATCAGCGCCCCGGCGGTGGCGGTGCTGGGCGCGGCGGAGGTCGCCGAGGCGGGGGCGCCGAAACCGAGCCGCCCCACCGCCCGCGTCGCGGCGATGTCCGCGGCGAAGGACGCCGAGCCCGGCTCGAGGAAGCGGATCGCGGCGCCGGGGATGGGCAGCTCGGGCACCAGGGCCGCCCGGTCGAGCACGAGCAGCGGCGCGAGCAGCACGTCGAGCCCCGCGGAACGGGCCACCGCGAGCAGGTCCGGGGTCGTCTCGTGCACCCATTCGAAGGCTTCGGGGGCGCTGACCTCTCGTTGCCGGGCGCGGACGGCAGTAACATCGGCAGCGGACGGTGTTTCGCCGCCCAGGCGTGGCCGGGCGTAGTAGGGCCATCCCCTACCCTCGCGGACGAACAGCACGAATTCCCCGATTTCCTCCGCGACCGCGGCGTCACGGGGGACAGCGTCGTAGAACCGCTCCAGCCTGGGGAAGATATCGGTATCCTCTAGCGCCACCGCGGCAGCGTATCGAACCAGCGCGGATCAAGGGTGATCCCGGCGCGGGCAGTGTGATCCATCCGCACCTGGCGTTCGGTGCTGACTAACGTAGTATCGAGAGACTTTTGCAGGGCCGACGTCGTCCCGACCTGAAACGGAAACACAAGTGACGATCGGAGGCCCGGTGGCTGCGCAGCATTCCCAAGGCTCGCAAGGGCTCTACGACCCGGCAAACGAACGCGACGCATGCGGCGTCGCGTTCGTCGCTGACCTGCACGGGCGACGGTCTCACGACGTTGTCGCCAAGGGTCTCTCCGCGCTGATCCGGCTCGACCACCGTGGCGCCCGTGGCGCCGAGTACAACACCGGCGACGGCGCCGGCATCATGATCCAGGTCCCGGACGCGTTCCTGCGCGAGATCGTCGACTTCGAGCTGCCGGAGCCTGGCGCGTACGCCACGGGTCTGGTCTTCCTGCCGACCGATGTCTCCGACGCGGCCCGTGCCATCGCGGTCTTCGAGAAGTACGCCCTCGTCGAGGGTGCGGAGATCCTGGGCTGGCGCGACGTCCCGGTGAACCCGTCCGGCCTGGGCGCGACCGCGGAGGCCGCCCGCCCCGCGATCAAGCAGGTCTTCCTCGCCGCCGAGCGGCTGACCGGCGCCGGCACCGGGCAGCGTCTCACCGGCCAGGAGCTCGACATCGTCGCGTTCTGCGTGCGCAAGCAGGCCGAGCGGGAGACGCAGCAGCGCGGCGTCGGCGCCTACTTCCCGTCGCTGTCGGCGCGCACCATCACGTACAAGGGCATGCTCACGCCCGACCAGCTGCCGGAATTCTTCCCGGACCTCACCGACGAGCGGATGGACAGCGCGATCGCGCTGGTGCACTCGCGGTTCTCGACCAACACGTTCCCGTCGTGGCCGCTGGCGCACCCTTACCGGTTCATCGCGCACAACGGTGAGATCAACACGATCCGTGGCAACAAGAACTGGATGGCGGCCCGCGAGGCGCTGCTGAAGTCGCCGAACGTGCCGGGCAACATCAAACGGCTCTTCCCCATCTGTACGCCCGAGGCGTCCGACTCCGCGAACTTCGACGCCGTGCTGGAGCTGCTGCACCTCGCCGGGCGCAGCCTGCCGCACTCGGTGCTGATGATGATCCCGGAGGCGTGGGAGAACGACCCGGGCATGGACCCCGCCCGCCGCGCCTTCTACCGCTTCCACGCGAGCCTGATGGAGCCGTGGGACGGTCCCGCGTCGGTGGCCTTCACCGACGGCACGGTCATCGGCGCTGTCCTGGACCGCAACGGCCTGCGCCCCGGGCGCTGGTGGCACACGAGCGACGGCCTGGTCGTGCTCGGCTCCGAGGCCGGCGTGCTCGACATCGACCCGTCGACCGTCGTCGCCAAGGGCCGCCTGCAGCCGGGCCGGATGTTCCTGGTCGACACCGAGGCCGGCCGGATCGTGCACGACGACGAGATCAAGGCCGAGCTGGCCGCCGCCAAGCCGTACGACGAATGGCTGCACGCCGGGCTGATCGACCTCGGTGACCTGCCGCCGCGCGAGCACATCATCTACACGCACGACTCGGTCATGCGCCGCCAGCAGATCTTCGGCTACTCCGAGGAGGAGCTGAAGATCCTGGTCGCGCCGATGGCCCGGCTCGGTGCCGAGCCGCTCGGTTCGATGGGTACGGACACGCCCATCTCGCCGTTGTCGACGCGCCCGCGGCTGCTGTTCGACTACTTCCACCAGCTGTTCGCCCAGGTCACCAACCCGCCGCTGGACGCGATCCGCGAGGAGATGGTGACCAGCCTCTCGATGACGATCGGGCCGGAGGGCAACCTGCTCAACCCGGGGCCCGCGAGCTGCCGGCAGATCGTGCTGCCCTACCCGATCCTCGACAACGACGAGCTGGCCAAGCTGCTCTCCATCGACGAGGACGGCGACCTGCCCGGTTTCAAGGCGGTCCGGGTCTCCGGTCTCTACCCGTTGCGCGACGGTGCTGCCGGCATCAAGGCCCGGCTGACCCAGATCTGCCGCCACGTGTCGGAGGCGATCGAGGACGGCGTACGCATCCTGGTGCTCTCCGACCGTGACTCGAACGCCGACCTGGCGCCGATCCCGTCGCTGCTGCTCACCGCGGCCGTCCACCAGCACCTCGTCCGCGAGCAGACCCGCACGCAGGTCGCGCTCGTCGTGGAGAGCGGCGACTGCCGGGAGGTGCACCACGCGGCAGTGCTCATCGGGTACGGAGCCGCGGCGGTCAACCCGTATCTCGCCTTCGAGAGCGTCGACGACCTCATCGCGACCGGCCCGCTCGCCGGGATGGAGTCGCAGAAGGCGGTCCGCAACTACGTCAAGGCGCTCGGCAAGGGCGTCCTGAAGATCATGTCCAAGATGGGCATCTCGACGGTGTCGTCGTACTGCGGCGCGCAGGTGTTCGAGGCGGTCGGCCTGGACAACAAGCTGCTGCAGCGTTACTTCGCCGGCACGTCGGGGCGCATCGGCGGCTCCGGGCTGGCCCAGATCCACGCCGAGGTGGCCGTCCGGCACCAGAAGGCGTACCCCAGCAACCCCGCCGAGCGCAGCCACCGCCGTCTCGAGGTCGGCGGCGAGTACCAGTGGCGCCGCGAGGGCGAGGTCCACCTCTTCAACCCGGAGACGGTGTTCCTGCTGCAGCACGCCACCCGCAGCAAGCAGTACGACGTCTTCAAGCAGTACACCGCGAAGGTCGACGGGCTGGCCGAGGCGGCGGGCTCGCTGCGCGGGCTGTTCCGCTTCGACCCCGGCCGCGTGCCGGTGCCGCTGGACGAGGTCGAGCCGGCGTCGGAGATCGTGAAGCGCTTCGCGACCGGTGCCATGTCGTACGGCTCCATCTCCGCGGAGTCGCACGAGACGCTGGCGATCGCGATGAACCGGCTCGGCGCGAAGTCGAACACCGGCGAGGGCGGCGAGGACGTCGAGCGGCTCTACGACCCGGCGCGGCGCTCCAGCGTCAAACAGATCGCGTCCGGCCGCTTCGGCGTGACGAGCGAATACCTCGTGAACGCGGACGACCTGCAGATCAAGATGGCGCAGGGCGCGAAGCCGGGCGAGGGCGGGCAGCTCCCCGGAAACAAGGTGTGGCCCTGGATCGCGAAGACGCGGCACGCCACGCCGGGCGTCGGGCTCATCTCGCCGCCGCCGCACCACGACATCTACTCCATCGAGGACCTGGCTCAGCTCGTTCACGACCTGAAGAACGTGAACCCGGCTGCGCGCGTACACGTGAAACTGGTTTCTGAGATCGGGGTCGGCACCGTCGCAGCGGGCGTGGCCAAACTCAAGGCCGACGTCATCCTGATCTCCGGCCACGACGGCGGGACGGGCGCGTCGCCGCTCAACTCGCTCAAGCACGCCGGTTCGCCGTGGGAGCTCGGCCTGGCCGAGGCGCAGCAGACGCTGCTGCTCAACAAGCTGCGCGACCGGGTCACCGTGCAGGTCGACGGTCAGCTCAAGACCGGCCGCGACGTGATCATCGCGGCGCTGCTGGGCGCCGAGGAGTTCGGCTTCGCGACCGCGCCGCTGATCGTCTCGGGCTGCATCATGATGCGCGTCTGCCACCTGGACACCTGCCCGGTCGGCATCGCCACGCAGAACCCCGTGCTGCGCGAGCGTTACACCGGCAAGCCCGAGTTCGTCGAGAACTTCTTCATGTTCATCGCCGAGGAGGTCCGCGGCTACCTCGCCGAGCTGGGCTTCCGCACCATCGACGAGGCGATCGGGCAGGCCGAGGTGCTCAACGTGGTCCCGGCGCTCGACCACTGGAAGGCCAAGGGCCTCGACCTGAGCCCGGTGTTGTTCGTGCCGGAGCTCGAGGAGGGCGCGGCCCGCCGCGGCATCGTCGCGCAGGACCACGGCCTGGACAAGGCGCTGGACAACGAGCTGATCGCGCTCGCCCAGCCGGCCCTGACCGACGGCACCGAGGTGCGCGCCGAGGTGAAGGTCCGCAACGACCATCGCAGCGTCGGCGCGATGCTCGGCGGCGAGGTCACCCGTCGCTACGGCGGCAACGGCCTGCCCGACAACACCATCGCGTTCACCCTGCGCGGCACCGGCGGCCAGTCGTTCGGCGCGTTCCTGCCGCGCGGCGTGACCCTGCGGCTCATCGGCGACACCAACGACTACGTGGCCAAGGGCCTCTCCGGCGGCCGGGTCGCGATCCGTCCCGCCGAGGACGCGCCGTTCGTCGCGGAAGAGAACATCATCGCCGGTAACACCATCCTCTATGGAGCGACGGCGGGCGAGCTGTTCCTGCGCGGCAAGGCCGGTGAGCGGTTCGCCGTCCGTAACTCCGGCGCCTCGGCGGTTGTCGAGGGCGTCGGCGACCACGGCGCCGAGTACATGACCGGTGGTGTCGTGGTGGTGCTCGGCTCGATCGGGCGCAACTTCGCCGCGGGCATGAGCGGTGGCATGGCGTTCATCCACAACCTGGACGCGTCCAAGGTCAACCCGGAGCTGGTCGACCTGGCCCCGCTGACGGTGGAGGAGCAGGAGATCCTGCACCGGCTCGTCACGACCCACCTGGACGAGACCGGCTCGGCGGTCGCCGAACGGCTGCTGGGGGACTGGCCGGCCGCGGTGGCGGAGTTCACCGCCGTCGTGCCGCGTGACTACAAGCGAGTGATGGAACTGATCAAGACCGCCGAGGCTGCCGGTCGCGACGTCGACGAGGCAGTTATGGGGGCGACTCGTGCCTGATCCGAACGGTTTCCTGAGGTACGAACGGCAGTTGCCCAAGCGGCGCCCGGTGCCGGTGCGCATCCGCGACTGGCACGAGGTCTACCCGCCCGCGGGCGAGGAGCTCATCCGCGACCAGGCCACCCGGTGCATGGACTGCGGCATCCCGTTCTGTCACGAGGGCTGCCCGCTGGGCAACCGCATCCCTGACTGGAACGACCTGGTCCGCACGGGAGCGTGGGCGGCGGCGGCCGAGAGCCTGCACGCGACGAACAACTTCCCGGAGTTCACCGGGCGGCTCTGCCCCGCGCCCTGCGAGGCGGCCTGCGTCCTCGGCATCGCCGACGACCCGGTCACCATCAAGCAGGTCGAGGTGGAGATCGCCAACCACGCGTTCGACCTCGGCTACGTCAAGCCACAGCCGCCGGTCACCCTTTCCGGCAAGTCGGTCGCCGTCGTCGGCTCCGGGCCCGCGGGTCTCGCCGCCGCGCAGCAGCTGGCCCGGGCCGGGCACGCGGTCACGGTCTTCGAACGCGACGACGCGATCGGTGGCCTGCTGCGCTACGGCATCCCCGACTTCAAGCTGGAGAAGGAGCGCATCGACGCCCGGATGGAGCAGATGTCCGCCGAGGGCGTCGAGTTCCGCACCGGCGTCAACGTCGGCGTCGACATCTCGGCTGCTTCTCTCAGGGAGCAGTTCGACGCCGTGCTGCTCACCTGCGGGGCGCTCGAGAGCCGTGACACCCCGGGGACGCCGGGACGCGAGCTGGGCGGCGTGCACCTCGCCATGGAGCACCTCGTCCCCGCCAACCGGGTCGTCGCGGGTCTGCAGGACAGCACCCCGATCGACGCGAACGGCAAGCACGTCGTGATCATCGGCGGCGGCGACACCGGCGCTGACTGCCTCGGCGTCGCCCACCGCCAGGGCGCGGCCGGCGTCATCCAGCTCGACCAGTACCCGCTGCCCCCCGAGACCCGCGTCGCCGGCCAGCACCCCTGGCCGACGTGGCCCGTCATCCTGCGCAACTACCCGGCCCACGAGGAGGGCGGCGAGCGCGTCTTCGCCGTCGCCGTGCAGGAGTTCGTCAACGACGGCTCGGGCAACGTTTCCGCCGTGCGGGTCGCCGATGTTGTGGTCGAGCGGGTTGACGGAGTGCGCACGGTCACCGTCACCCCCGGCTCGGAGCGCGACCTGCGCGCCGAGCTGGTGCTCCTCGCGATCGGCTTCGAGGGCACCGAACGCCAGCCGCTGCTGGAGCAGTTCGGCGTCACCCCGAACCACCGCGGCTCGGTGGACTCGGGCGACGACTGGCAGACCGACGCCCCCGGCGTCTTCGTCGCCGGCGACATGCACCGCGGCGCCTCCCTGATCGTCTGGGCGATCGCCGAGGGCCGCGCCGCCGCCGCCGCGATCCACACCTACCTGGGCGCGCCCGGCGAGCTCCCGGCCCCCGTACGCCCCTCGTCGCAGCCCCTCGCGACGGTTCGCTGATTCCGGGCAGGTGGGACGGCTCCGGCCGTCCCGCCTCCCGCCTCAGCGTGTGCGGTCAGCCCACCAGGGTGACATCCGAGACCCGCAGCTGGAAGTCGTGCGGTTGCCCGCCGACCTGGAACTGCAGTTCACCGAGCCGCGTGGTCGTCTCGGCGGTGAACTCGAAGTTCTGAGACCGCGCTTCCGGCCCGACCCGCACGTCACGGGTGAAGAAGTAGACGGTGGCTGTCTCTGCGGGTTGCTGCACCCGGACCCTGACTGTCGCCGCGACATCGGACTGCACGGTGAATGACAGCTTGTAGTGTTTTCCGGCCACCATCGGCAGGCAGCCGCGCAGCACGATCATGTTGAAGTTGTGCTTCGTGCCGGTCGGCACCTGGGCCACGAATTCGTGCAGCGCGTACGGGTACACGTTGACGCGCCCGTCGCTGGCCCACCAGTCGTTCGCCTTGAGGTAGCCCTTCGGGTGCTCGTGGCGCACCTCCATGAGGTCCGTCGGGCCGGGCGGGGCGTCCTGCACGCAGGGGGACGTGGCCGGGCGGATCCCGGCGGCGCCGATGGAGAGACCCTCGGTGCCTTCCGGTGGGGAATTCTTCAGCTGACCTTGCGGAGGGGAACCCTTCGCTTGGTCACGACCGGAGAGCCAGGCTCCCGCGCCGCCCGCCGCGACGAGCGCCACCATCAGGGCAGTCACCAGCGCCAGCTTCCTCGTCAGGCGAGGCGTTGGCACAGGTGCGGGCTCAGGCGCAGGCTCGGGGTCGGGCTGTTCGTCCCGCCGCCGTTCGCGGTGTAGCTGCTCGACGACCTGGACCAGCACGTCGTGGCGTTTACGCCACTGGATGATCTCCTCGCGATCGGCCCCGCACGCCCGGACAAACGGCTCGACGACGCGGCTCCAGTCGGGCGGGCGCCGGACCTTGCCCTGGACAATCGTGTAGAGATGGCTGCGGCTGAGGTTCAGCTCCCGCGCCAGCGAGGACGAGCTGCGCCCGGACCGGCGCTGAAGCTCGCCCATCTCGAAGCAGAAGTCCGCAACCGGTCCGGCGCCCGTTTTCTCAGTCATGTCTACGTCCCCGTGTCCTGCGTTGTCCGGTGACCGTCCGATATCGACATGGTACGAGCGGCACCAGCCCATCGATCGTCCTGAATTGTCAGGTGTCCGCCACCGGACAGTGCCGCCGGGGCACACCATGCCGTATGGCAAACGGATACGGGGGCAGGCCCGGCCCCGGCAGCAGGACGCTCTGGCTGTTGGTTGTCGGGGTCATCGTGGTGGCACTCGTGCCGCTGCTGGTATTTCTGGCCCGCGACGAGGGTCGCAGCCGGCTCATCAACGTCGTGTCGGTCATCGTTGAATTCCTCAGCCTCGCCGTCGCGCTGCGCCATCACCCGCCGACCAGCCGCGCCCGCACCCCGGCGACCGCCCGCCAGTGGGTGATGGCGGTGGCCGGCATCCTGTTCACCGGTGGTGTGGTCGGCTTCGTCTGGCGTTACAACACACATTCCCCGCTGCCGGCGGCGCCGTTCCGGGTGACGGCGATGACCGACGCGCAGAGCGTCTCGTGGTCCCCGGCGGCCGGCACCGTCCGTCGGCACCGGCTCGAGTTCACCCCGGTCCTGACCAACTCCCAGCCAACCGGGCTCTGTGTGCGCGATACCCGGATCACTGCCGACCTGTACGCGGGCCCGGCCATCCAGGACACCGCGACCGTCGGCGACGGCCGCAAGGTCCGCCTCGACCTGGGCCCGCGCGGTTACCCCATGACCGTCCGGCTGACCGTGCACACCCCGCCGGCGTGCGAGATCGACGTCGTCGCCACCAATCCCACGTTCCGCGGCTGAGAGAGATCACCATGAGAAAGCGCGTCAAGGCAGCCGTGGCAGCCTTCCTCACCCTGGTCCTCGTCGTCGCCTGCGGCGACAGCCAGCTCGGCGACGCCCCCCGGACCGTGAGCCTGAACAGCGACATACCCGGCTGGGGACTCTCCCGCGGCGGCGACTGGAGCGGCTTCGACTACGACCTTGCCCGCTGGCTGGGCAACCAGGCCGGCTTCAAGATCCGGCCCTTCGACACCCTCACCCAGAGCCGTGAAAAGTTGCTTCGCGACGGCACCGTGGACATCGTCACCGCCACCTACTCGGCAACCGACGAACGGCGGAAGCTGATCGACTTCGCCGGCCCGTACATGGTCGCCCAGCAGGCCCTCCTGGTCCGCACGGGCGACGCCGCCAAGCTCGTCGCGGGCGACACCCACGCGATGACGATCTGCACCATGGCGGGTTCGACCAGCGAATCGCAGCTGACTCAGAACGGCTACACCTCTTACCACGCCCGACCGACCATCACCGACTGCCTTGACGAGTTGCACGCGGGCACGGTCCAGAGCATCAGTACCGACGACCTCATCCTGTACGGCCTGAGCGCCGCCGAACCCGGTAAGTACAAGGTGCTGGACGATCGGATCGGCGGCCTCGAGTACTACGGCATAGGCCTGCCCAAGGGACACAAGAAGTGGTGCGACCAGCTCTCCGCCGAGTTGAGCGACTTCATCACCTCGGGCCTCTGGCAGTCCTTCCTGGCCAAGAACCTCCCCGACATGCCCATGGACCAGTACCGCGCACACAGCCCCGCCAGTATTCAGCCCTTCGCCTGCGCCGACTGAGCACCATGGGCCTGAAATGCGGATGACGTGATTGCTGAGGGTGAGGGATGGCAGTCGCCGCCGTCACAGGGGGGCCGGGCGATAAGCTGAGGCCGTATCGCGGTCGCTGACGCCCGCACCCCGCCGCTTGCGGGCGCGGGGTTCGGCCACCCGCATTTCACCATCCTGACGGGGGTCGGCCGGCAGGCCCGCCCGAAAGAGAGATTAGCCTGATGGCTGTGACACGCCGCGCCAAGATCGTTTGCACCATGGGTCCCGCAACCGCCTCCCCCGAGCGCATGCTCGGCCTGGTCGAGGCGGGCATGGATGTGGCCCGTATGAACTTCAGCCACGGCAGCCACGAGGATCACCAGAAGATCTACGAGCTGATCCGCGCCGCCGCGAAGCAGACCGGCCGGGCCGTCGCGGTCCTCGCCGACCTGCAGGGTCCGAAGATCCGGCTCGGGAAGTTCGCCAACGGGCCGCACGTGTGGGCCACCGGTGACAGCGTCACCATCACGAGCGACGACATCCTCGGCACCCCGGACCGCGTCTCGTGCACCTACAAGAAGCTGCCGCAGGAGGTCAAGGTCGGTGACCGCCTCCTGATCGACGACGGCAAGGTGGCGATCGAGGTCTCCGCCGTCGACGGCAACGACATCCGCTGCCTGGTCACCGAGGGCGGCCCGGTCTCCAACAACAAGGGTGTCTCGCTGCCGAACGTCGCGGTGAGCGTCCCGGCGATGAGCGACAAGGACGAGGCGGACCTGCGGTTCGCGCTGGGCCTCGGCGTCGACCTGATCGCGCTCTCCTTCGTGCGCTCGCCCGACGACATGAAGCTCGTCCAGGAGATCATGACCGAGGAGGGGCGCACCGTCCCGGTCATCGCCAAGGTCGAGAAGCCCGAGGCGGTCGACCACCTCGAGGCGATCGTGCTGGCGTTCGACGGTGTCATGGTGGCCCGTGGTGACCTCGGTGTGGAGCTCCCGCTCGACCAGGTGCCGCTCGTGCAGAAGCGCGCGGTGCAGCTGTGCCGCGAGAACGCCAAGCCGGTCATCGTCGCCACCCAGATGCTCGACTCGATGATCGAGAATTCCCGCCCGACCCGGGCCGAGGCCTCCGACGTCGCCAACGCCGTGCTCGACGGTGCGGACGCCGTCATGCTCTCCGGCGAGACCTCGGTCGGTAAGTACCCCGTGCTGACGGTCAGCACCATGGCCAAGATCGTCACCACGACCGAGGGTGGCGACTTCGGCGTCCCGATCCTGCAGCACGACCCGCGCACCCACAGCGGCGCGCTGACCGTGGCGGCGGCCCGCATCGCGCTGAACATCGGCGCCAAGGCACTCGTCGCGTTCTCGCAGACCGGTGACACCGTCCGGCGTCTCAGCCGGCTGCACAGCGAGCTCCCGCTGCTCGCCTTCACGCCCGTCCCCGAGGTCCGCGACCAGCTCGCGCTCTCCTGGGGTGTCGAGACGTTCCTGACGGACTTCGTCCAGCACACCGACGACATGTTCCGCCAGGTCGACCAGGCCATGCTCGGCCTCGGTCTGGCCAAGCCCGGTGAGTACGTCGTGGTCGTGGCCGGCAGCCCGCCGAACGCCCCCGGCTCGACCAACACCCTGCGGGTCCACCAGCTCGGCTCGCTCGTCGACCCGAGCACCGTGTGACCGTGCCCCTCTCCGGGCAGGCCGCCGTCGACCAGCTGCTCGAGGTCCTCGACCTCAAGCAGCTGGACCAGGACCGCTTCCAGGGCGAGAGCCCACAGGTGGGAGCGCAGCGGGTCTTCGGCGGCCAGGTCGCGGGTCAGGCGCTCGTGGCGGCCGGACGCACGGTGGATCCGGCCCGCTCGGTGCACAGCCTGCACGGCTACTTCGTGCGCCCCGGCGACCCCACCGTCCCGATCGACTTCACCGTGGAGACGATCCGCGACGGCCGCTCGTTCTCGGTGCGCCGCTCGACGGCCCAGCAGCACGGCCGGACGATCTTCTTCATGTCGGCGTCGTTCCAGGTGACCGAGGCGGGTCTCGACCACCACACACCGGCACCGGTCGACGTGCCGGGCCCCGAGGACACCCCGACGATGGGCGACTGGCTGGAGCGCTATCCGGAGCGGCGGTCGTCGTTCAACGCCTCCCCGCAGGCGATCGACGTCCGCTATCTGGGCACGCCCGGCTGGGTCCCGCCGGGCGACCGGGCGGCGGCCTCCGAGCAGCGCGTCTGGATGCGGATCAACGGCAAACTGCCGGACGACCCGCTCATCCATGCCTGCGCGCTGACGTACGCGTCGGACCTCTCGCTGCTCGATTCGGTCCTGTCCGTGCACGGCGAGGTGTGGGGCCCGGGCGGCGTTATCGGCGCCAGCCTCGACCACGCGCTGTGGCTGCACCGCCCGTTCCGCGCGGACGAATGGTTCCTGTACGACTGCACGAGCCCGTCCGCGTCGGGCAGCCGTGGCCTGGCCAGCGGGCGCATGTTCACCCGCGACGGCACCCACATCGCCAGCGCCGTCCAGGAGGGCCTGCTCCGGCGGGTCGGGGCCTGACCGGCGGCACGGAAGACCCCGCCGGTGCGGGATCCCCAGCCCGGCGACTGGCCGGCTTGCGGGCCCCGCGCCCGGCGAGGCGGGTCAGTCCAGCAGGCGGCCGCGCGTGATGATCGAGGTGTCGTCCATGCCGGGCATCGCGGCCCGGGCCGCGTGTGACGTGGGGTCCAGCAACGGCAGCTGCGAGTTGTCGGCGTAGCGCTGCGGTTCCTCCGAGGCGTTGGCCGCCGCGATCGCCGCTGCCTGTGCCGAGGCCTCCGTCGACGCCGCGAGGGCGGGATCGGGCAGTTCGGCGCCCTCGGCGGTGTCGGGGACGCGTACCTGCTGGGCCTGGTCGGCGGCGGCCTGGGCGGCCACTCCCGCCGTGGGGGACCCGGTCACTCCGGCGAGCGCGAGCATGGTGTCCAGATCCGCGGTGGTCCGCAGCACCTCGTCGTGGAAGGTGCCCGGCGTACCGTCGCTTACGGCGCCGGAGAAGCCCGCTGTGGGCGTACCCACAGGATTTGTTGAATGAGACGGCCTGGACAGATCCGCCATGCCCGCGGCCGACGTGCGGTGGGTGGTGGCCGCGGCGTGCCTCGGAGCCGGACCCCGCACGGGTGCCTCGTTGTAATCGCCCAGGCCCGCCGTGTAACCGGCAACGCCGAGCGCGCGCTCCTCCGGGAGCTCCAGCAGCCGCTGCGCGCGCGTCCCGGCCGTTGCCTCCCGCAACCTCAGCGAGGCCACCAGGTCGGCAACACCCCGGATCGCGGCTGCGCCGCCGAGAATCACGACCACGATCTCAGCCGTACGCGCAAACGAGCTCGCGCCGTAGAACCCCAGCCCGACCTCCAGCACCCCGACCACCGTGAGCAGTCCCCAGATCCGGTCGTTCTCCCGGGTCATCATCGCGATCGCCAGGTCGGCGGCCCCGCGCACCATGAGGTACCAGCCGATCAGCGCCGCCGGCGTGGTCCACGTGTTGCTGCTGTCGGCGAGGAGCACACCCCCGGTCGCGGCGAACAGCGCGGCCATGCCGAGGTTCAGCCACCACGTACGCGTCCCTGCGAGTGCCCGGACGGCCTCGGTGAGCGCCGCGAACAGGATGACCGGCCCGGCCACCTCGGCGACGTCGGCGGGTTCGAGCCGCAGCACGCTCCAGGCGACCGCCAGCCAGGCCACTCCGGAAAAGAGCAGAAAGCCCCACATCCCGTCACGCACGACGGTCATGGGGGATGAGCCGGACCACAACATGGCGCCTCCCGCGGTGCTGGTACTGCCATGACAACACCAGCCGGGTCCGGCAAACCGGTCTTTCCGGAAAAACCCGCGGTCGGCGCGCCCGGGGCCCATGATCGTTTTTGGCGCACCGTCACGCGTTCCGGCACACGTCACCCGATCGTGGGGAAAAGTCACGGGGAAATGCGGGCCGGTCGCTCTGCGTGCAATTGATCAACGATTTCGAGCTTGGCGGCGCGCGTCGTCGCGGACGTTCTCCTGCTGGCTGTTGCGGCAGGTCAGCGCGTTCGGGCGTACCGATAAAAAATCGACCCCCGGGATGGACCCGGGGGTGCGACGTCGTACAGAAGTGCCGAGGGCGGGATTCGAACCCGCACGCCCTTTCGGACAGAGCATTTTGAGTGCCCCGAGTCTGCCATTCCTCCACCCCGGCGCGCACGACTCACCGCGACCAAGGTCACGGCGATACGAGCAGGACACACACTACCTACTACGCTGTCGGGGGTGACACCCAGATACCCGGGTGTCGCGACTTCGGGAGTGTTGGGGGTAGGAGTTTCGTGGCCGACACGCAGGCGAGTGCCGAGCGCAGGCGGGTGTTGATCGCCGAGGACGAGGCTCTGATCCGGCTCGACCTGGCCGAGATGCTGGTCGAGGAGGGCTATGACGTCGTCGGTGAGGCCGGCGACGGCGAGACCGCGGTGCGCCTGGCCGAGGATCTCATCCCGGACCTGGTCATCCTCGACATCAAGATGCCGATCATGGACGGTCTCGCGGCCGCCGAACGGATCGCCGGCGGGCGGATCGCCCCCGTGGTGATCCTCACCGCCTTCAGCCAGCGCGATCTGGTCGAACGCGCCCGGGCAGCCGGGGCGATGGCCTACCTCGTCAAGCCGTTCCAGAAGTCCGACCTGGTGCCGGCGATCGAGATCGCCCTCTCCCGGTATTCGGAGATCTCCGCCCTCGAGACCGAGGTGGCCGGGCTCACCGACCGGCTCGAGACGCGGAAATCGGTCGAGCGGGCCAAGGGCGAGCTCATGACGAAGTTCTCGATGACCGAGCCGCAGGCGTTCAAGTGGATCCAGCGCACCGCGATGGACCACCGGATGACCATGCGCGAGGTCGCCGACCGCATTCTCGCCGAGGGCCAGGAGCCTTCGGCTGAGGTCCAGCCGCCCCAGTGACCTCGGCCGGCCGTCCAGCTTTGCGCCGTTGTGTGGCGGCGCTGCTGGCGGCCGGGCTGGCGGGGTGCTCAGCCGATCCGCCGGCCCCGCCCTCGCCGTCGGAGATCGGCCGCACCTGGCGGGCCGTCGAGCTTCCCGCGCCGCAGGGCGCTCCCGGCCGTACGGTGCTGCGGGATGTGACCTTCTGCCCCGGGCACTGGTTCGCGGTGGGTGCGGTGGCGACCAGCGTCGAAGCGACCCGCCCGGCAGCCTGGTCGAGCACCGACGGCCGGTCCTGGAAGCCGTTGGCGATCGAGGCGAAGACGTACTACGGCGAGCAGAACATCCTGTCATCGGTGGCCTGCCGGGACGGCCGGATGGCCGCGGTCGGCGCGAAGGTGGGCGGCGCGCACGGCAACCCCCGCACCAGCTCCTGGTACGAGACCGCAGCCGGCACCCTGCGCGAGGTCACCGCGCCTTTCGAGCTGTACGGCGGCCCTCAGGCGGTCAACGTCTCCCGGCTCGACGCCGGCCCCGCGGGCTGGCTGATCACCGGCAACCGGATGAGCGGCGCCGCGGCCTGGACCTCGGCGGACGCCACCCGGTTCGACATCCACGAGCGCGCACCCGGCCTCGCCTCCACCGCGGCGGGGGAGAGCTGGGCCTTCGACGGTGTCCCGTCCGGCGCCGGCTGGCTGGTCGTCGGCGGCTACCTGCCCACCGGCCGCATCGACCGGGACGCCGCCGGCTGGACCTCGTCCGACGGGAAGACGTGGACGGCGGTCTCCGCCGCTGACCCGACGCCGGACTACGAGGAACTGCAGCGGGTGGCCGTCGCCGACGTGCCGGTCGCCGTCGGGGTCCGCGGTGGCCGGTTCGGGGCGTGGCGGTTGCAGGAGCGGACGTGGGTCCCGGCCGGTGCCTTCGGTGCCGTCGCGCCGGGTGGTCGCGGTGGTGTCAGATCCGTGGCGTACGCCGATGGGGTCCTCACCGCCGTCACCTCGGACGGGGTCGCGTACTCCCTCTGGTCCTCGCCCGACGGTGGCAGAGCCTGGTCGCCGGTCGCGATGCCTGCCCGCGTGGCCGCCGGGGCGGACAGCGCCGCCGCCGTCGCCGTAGGACCCGGCGGGGTGCTGCTGATCGCCGACGATGCCCAAAAGGCACTAATTTATCTGGACGAAACAGACAGGTAACGTCCGAAACGTGTTGCATGGGCCACTCGGGCAGGACAGGCCAGGCCTAACGCGCCGGGCTTCGTAACGGTTTGGCAAGTGTGCCTTCTACGGCTTACGCAGGTAATGCCGGGCAAGTACGCTCCGCCATCACAAGCAGTAAGCAGGCAATGCGGTACGGACATGACGGGGACGGCACGTGATGACCTTCTGTCCGCGGCGCCCCGCCTGCACCAGGATGAAAGGTCATAAGCCTTGAGGCGAAACTTTGTACGGGCCCTCGGAGCCGTGGGTCTGTCCGCGGCACTGCTCGGCATGGCAGCTTGCCAGGACGCCGGCAGCGACGACACTACGGATTCGGCCGCCTGCGGCGGCAAGATCGCCATCTTCGGCGCCTTCACCGGTCCCAACGCCGGCCTGGTCATCCCGTCGCTGAACGGGGCCAAGCTCGCCGTCAAGCAGTTCAACGCGGCGAACCCCGACTGCAAGGTCACCATGCAGGACTTCGACACTCAGGGCAACGCCGACCAGGCGACCCCGATTGCGAACCAGGTGGCCCAGGACCAGTCGTTCACCTCGGTCATCGGTGGTCACTTCTCCGGTGAGTCGAAGGCCACCATGGCGACCTACGACGCCGCCGGCCTCGTGATGGTCAGCCCGTCGGCCACCGCCGCCGAGCTCACCACGCTCGGCCACAAGAACTTCTTCCGCGTGGTCGGCAACGACGACACGCAGGGTGAAGCCGCGGTCACCTACATCAAGAACGTGCTCAAGGGCCAGAAGGTCTTCGTCATCGACGACGGTCAGACCTACGGCGTGGGCATCATCGACAAGGTCAAGGCCGGTCTCGGCGCGACCGTCGCCGGTTCCGACAAGGTCCAGACGGACCAGCAGAACTTCGACGCCACGATCTCGAAGATCAAGTCCGCGAAGGCTGACGTCATCGCGTACGGCGGTTACACCAACGAGGCTGCCCCGCTGCTCAAGCAGGCCCGCGCCGCCGGCGTCACCGCCAAGTTCCTCGGCTTCGACGGCCTGTACGACCCCGGATTCCCCAAGGGTGCCGGTGCCGCCGCCGACGGCGCGGTCGTGACCTGCCCGTGTCTGCCCGCCGCTGAGGCCGGTGGCACGTTCTCCGCCGACTTCACCAAGGAGTACGGCGAGGCGCCGGGTTCCTACGGTGCAGAGGGCTACGACGGCGCGACGATCCTCCTCGAGGGTTACAAGGCCGGCAAGAAGACCCGCGCCGAGCTGCAGGAGTGGGTTCGCGCCTACGACAAGCAGGGTGTCTCGAAGTACCTGAAGTTCGCCGAGAACGGCGACGTTGACAAGAGCAAGGTCGTCATCTGGTCCTACGACATCACCGGCGGCGCGTTCAAGCCGCAGCAGGAGATCAAGCTCAGCTAGTACGCGGTTCTGTGACGCGGCCGGAGGCGGATGCCTCCGGCCGCGTCTGGTGCAAAAAGGGGATTTCGTGAACTTCGATGAACTCTTCGGGCACCTGGGCCAGCACACGGTGGACGGTTTGGCGAAGGGCTCTATCTACGCCCTCGTCGCGCTCGGATACACCCTGGTCTACGGCGTACTGAAGCTGATCAACTTTGCCCACTCCGAGGTCTTCATGATCGGCACTTTCGCCGTTCTCGGGGTGTGGAACCTGCTGGGCGCAGACGGCACGCAGGGCGTGGCAATGACGCTGCTGCTGCTTGCCGCGGGATTGCTGGGCGGAGCCTTGGCCTCGGGTGCCACCGCGGTCGCGGTGGAACGCGTGGCCTACAGACGGTTGCGCCAGCTCAACGCACCACCGCTGATCTTCCTGATCACCGCGATCGGCATCTCCATGGTGCTCTCCGAGACGTTCGGCATCTGGCAGGGCCGGCTCGTGGTGGGCATGCCGACGCTGATCAAGCAGAAGGTGGCCTTCACCATCTTCGGCACCGAGGTCACCAACACCCAGCTCATCACCATCGTCGCGGCTCTTGTGATGATGTTCGCGCTGGACCAGTTCATCAACCGCACCCGCTACGGCCGGGGCGTGCGGGCGGTGGCACAGAACCCCGACGCGGCGGCGCTCATGGGCGTCAACAAAGACCGCGTCATCATGCTGATCTTCCTGCTCGGTGGCCTGCTCGCGGGCGCCGCCGCACTGCTCTACTCGGTGCGGTACGGCAACACCCGCTTCAACGTAGGCTTCCTGCTGGGCCTCAAGGCCTTCACCGCCGCGGTCCTGGGCGGTATCGGCAACCTGCGCGGCGCGCTCCTCGGCGGTCTGCTCCTCGGCGTCGTCGAGGTCTACGCCGCCACCCTCACCCAGTCCAACTGGGAGGACGTCGCCGCGTTCGTCGTGCTGGTCGTGGTGCTGCTGTTCCGCCCCACCGGCCTGCTCGGAGAGTCTTTGGGGAGGGCACGCGCATGACCGAGACCCCGAACGAAGGACGCCTCTCCGGCGTCAGCAACTTCTTCGCCGGCGTCGGCAACCGGTGGCGTGGCCTGCCGAAATGGCAGCGCGGCATCGGCTTCCTGGCCTTCGTCGCGTTCCTCTACTACCTGCCGCTGCTCGGCGTTCCCGGTCTGACCTGGCTGCGGACCGACTCGATCGAGGGCGGCAACAACTGGGCGGGTGTGCTCTTCACCTGCGCGGTCTACGTGCTGATCGCACTCGGCCTCAACGTCGTCATCGGCCTGGCGGGCCTGCTCGACCTCGGCTACGTGGGCTTCTTCGCGATCGGCGCCTACGCCGTCGCGATCTTCGGCTCCACGCAGTCGCCGGTCGTCAAGTCGCTGCAGGACAAGTTCGACCTGGCCCCGGAGTGGGCGATCACCTGGGCGATCTGCATCCCGATCGCCATCGCCCTGGCGATGATCTCGGGTGTCATCCTCGGCTGGCCGACGCTGCGGCTGCGCGGTGACTACCTCGCCATCGTGACGCTCGGCTTCGGCGAGATCATCCGCATCGTGATCCGCAACTCGACCAACTGGTCGGGTGGCCCCGCGGGTATCGCCTCCATCCCCGGTCCGCAGGGCGCGCCCTCGGCCGACAACCACATCTTCGGTCTCATCGACGCGAAGCCGTGGTACTGGCTGGCGCTCTCCATCGTGCTGCTCGTCGTCTTCCTCGTCCGCCGGCTGGAGAACAGCCGGGTCGGCCGCTCCTGGCTGGCGGTCCGCGAGGACGAGGATGCCGCGGCGGTGATGGGCGTCAACCCGTTCAAGTTCAAGATGTGGGCCTTCGCCATCGGTGCGGCGCTCGGTGGCCTCTCCGGCTTCCTGTTCGCCAGCCGGCAGGGCTTCATCGAGCCCAACCAGTTCAACGCCAACCTCTCCATCCTGTTCGTGGCGATGGTGGTTGTCGGCGGATCTGGCAACATGGCTGGTGCGGCGCTCGGTGCGGTGCTGCTGGCGTACCTGCCGGAGCGGTTCCGGGACTTCTCGGAATACCGGTTCCTCGTCTTCGGCCTGGCGCTGGTGCTCGTCATGCTCCTGCGCCCGCAGGGCCTGCTGCCGAGCAAGCGGCGCGCCCGTGAGCTCAAGGACCGTCAGGAGGAGGTGGCCGTCGGTGCCTGACGAACGCGAAGTTCTTCTCGACGTCGATCACGTCACGCTGCGCTTCGGTGGTGTGGTGGCGCTCAACGACGTCAGCTTCAGCCTCTACAAGGGCGAGATCCTCGGGCTGATCGGCCCCAACGGTGCCGGCAAGACGACCTGCTTCAACGTCATGACCGGCGTCTACAAGCCCACGTCGGGCGGCGTGCTCTTCGACGACAAGAAGATCACGGGCAAGAAGCCGCACGAGATCAACCGGATGGGGGTGGCCCGGACGTTCCAGAACATCCGGCTCTTCCCCGAGATGTCGGCCATCGAGAACGTCATGGTCGGCACCGACTCGCGGCACTACACGAGCGTGCTCGGCGCGCTCTTCCGGCTCTACCGGGTGAAGGTCAAGCCCGAGGAGCTGCCGCGGGTGGACTCGTCGAACGGGCTGGTGCGCACGTGGCAGCAGGTCGCGCGTACGAGTGCGAAGATCTTCGGTCTTTCCCGGCACACGCTGGAGGAGCGGGCGGGTGAGCGCAAGTCGCTCGAGCTGCTGCGTCTCGTCGGCATCGAGCACCGCGCCAACGAGCTGGCCCGCAACCTGCCCTACGGCGACCAGCGGCGCCTGGAGATCGCGCGGGCGCTCGCGACCGAGCCCAAGCTGCTCTGTCTCGACGAGCCGGCCGCCGGCTTCAACCCCGCCGAGAAGGAGCAGCTCAACCAGCTGATCCGCAAGATCCGCGACATGGGTTACACCGTGCTGCTGATCGAGCACGACATGCGGCTGGTCATGGGAGTCACGGACCGGATCGTGGTGCTGGAGTTCGGCAAGAAGATCGCCGAGGGCACCCCGGCCGAGATCCGGGACAACCCGAAGGTGATCGCCGCCTACCTGGGGGAGTCCGCTGATGCTGCTTGAGCTGCAGGACGTCACGCTCAAATACGGCCGCATCGAAGCCCTGCACGGCATCAGCCTGCAGGTCGAAGAGGGCGAGATCGTGGCGCTGATCGGCGCGAACGGCGCCGGCAAGACCTCCACGATGCGCGCCGTCTCGGGGCTGAACCCGCTGGCGTCGGGCAAGATCGTTTTTAACGGCGAGGACATCTCCACGCTCCGCGCCGACCTGCGGGTCATCAAGGGCATCTGTCAGTCGCCCGAGGGCCGGGGCGTCTTCCCGGGTATGACCGTGCGGGAGAACCTGGACATGGGGGCGTACACCCGGCGTGACAGCGCCGGTATCGCCGCCGACCTGGAGCGGGTGTTCGGCCTGTTCCCGCGTCTGCTGGAGCGGGCCAAGCAGGCCGCCGGCACCCTGTCCGGCGGCGAGCAGCAGATGCTCGCGGTCGGCCGGGCGCTGATGAGCCGGCCCAAGCTGCTGCTGCTGGACGAGCCGTCGATGGGTCTCGCACCCATGATCATCCAGCAGATCTTCGACATCATCACGGAGATCAACCAGCAGGGCACCACGGTGCTGCTGGTGGAGCAGAACGCCCAGCAGGCGCTGTCGCGGGCCCACCGCGGCTACGTGCTCGAGACCGGTGCCATCGTCAAGGCCGGCACCGGGCAGGACCTGCTCACGGACCCGGCGGTCAAAGAGGCCTACCTCGGCGTCGCCTGATTTCGCTTCATCGACAGGGCGTTCCCCGGTGGGGGGACGCCCTGTTGCTTATTGATGTCGTACCCCCCGACTAGAGTTCACCGACGTGAGCGACGACGCCCAGACCCCCCGCTTGCTGCTGCTCGACGGCCACTCGCTGGCCTACCGAGCCTATTTCGCCCTGCCCGTGGAGAATTTCTCCACCCAGACGGGTCAGGCGACGAACGCAGTGTTCGGATTCACCTCGATGCTGATCAACATGCTTCGCGACGAGAAGCCGACCCACATCGTGGTCGCCTTCGACGTGGCCCGGCAGACGTTCCGCACCGAGCTGTTCCCGGAATACAAAGCGGGCCGGTCGGAGACCCCCAAGCCCTTCCTCGGCCAGGTCAGCCTGATCAAGGAGGTACTGGAGGCACTGCGCATCCAGGTGGTCGAGAAGCCCGGTTACGAGGCCGACGACATCATCGGCACGCTGACCACCCAGGCCCTCGAGCAGGGTTTCGACGTCATCGTCTCGACCGGCGACCGCGACTCGTTCCAGCTCTCCGGCGAGAAGGTCACCATCCTCTACCCGGTGCGCGGCGTGTCCGAGGTCTGGCGGATGACGCCCGAGGCCATCGAGACGAAATACGGCGTCCCCCCGAACCGCTACCGCGACAAGGCCGCGCTGGTCGGCGACTCCAGCGACAACCTGCTGGGTGTGCCGGGCGTCGGCGACAAGACCGCCGCGAAATGGATCAATCAGTACGGCGGCCTCGACGGCGTCATCGCCCGCGTCGACGAGATCAAGGGCAAGGTCGGCGACAGCCTGCGCGCCCACCTGTCGCAGGTCATGCGCAACTACGACCTCAACAAGCTCGTCTGCGACCTGGAGCTGCCCGTCGGCCCGCAGGACGTGAAGTGGCAGGGCTGGGACCGCGAGGCGGTGCACCAGGTCTTCGACGCGCTCGAGTTCCGGGTGCTGCGCGAGCGCCTCTACTCATATCTCGAGGCCGTCGAGCCCGAGGCCGAGTCCGGCTTCGACCTGGCAGGCACCGTCCTGCGCGCCGGCGAGGTCACCGGCTGGCTCACCCAGCACGCCGGGAGCGCCCCGGTCGGGGTCGCGGTCACCGGCACCTTCGGGCGTGGCACCGGCTCGCTCAGCGGCATCGCGGTCGCCACCGGCGACGGCCCGGCCGCCTGGTTCGACCCCGCGGAGCTCGACGAGACCGACGAGGGCGCGGTCGCCGCCTGGCTCGCCGACCCCGCCCGGCCGAAGGTCATCCACGACGCCAAGCCCGCCATGCTGGCGTTCCAGTCGCACGGGTGGACCCTGCAGGGCGTGCGGGTCGACACCGCCCTCGCCGCCTACCTGGCCAAACCCGACCAGCGGGCCTACGACCTGACCGACCTGGCCCTGCGCTACCTCAAACGCGAGCTGCGCGTCGACGCCCCCGACAACGGCCAGCTCACCCTGCTCGACCCGCCCGGCGAGGAGGACTCCGCCGAGCAGAACGTCATGCTCCGCGCCCGCGCCACCCTCGACCTCGCCGACACCATCACCGAGGAGCTCTCCCGCGACGACGGCGCCTCCCAGCGCATCCTCGCCGAGGTCGAGCAGCCCCTCGAGGTCGTGCTCGGCGAGATGGAGCGCATCGGCATCGCCGCCGACATCGACTACCTGCACGAGCTCGAGTCCAGCTTCGCCGCCGAGGTGAAACTAGCCCAGCAGGCCGCGCACGAGGTGGTCGGGCGCGAGTTCAACCTCGGCTCGCCCAAGCAGCTGCAGGAGATCCTCTTCGTCGAGCGCGACCTGCCCAAGACCAAGAAGATCAAGTCCGGCTACACCACCGACGCCGACGCCCTGCAGAGCCTGCACGCCCAGACCGGCGACCCGCTGCTGACCCACCTGCTGCGCCACCGCGATGTGGCAAAACTCAAATCCACGGTGGACGGCCTGCTCAAATCGGTCTCCGACGACGGCCGCATCCACACCACGTTCTACCAGACCGTGGCGGCCACGGGCCGGCTCTCCTCGACCGACCCCAACCTGCAGAACATCCCGATCCGCACCGAGGAGGGCCGCCGCATCCGCCGCGCCTTCGTCGTCGGCAACGGTTACGAGTCGCTGCTCACCGCCGACTACAGCCAGATCGAGATGCGCATCATGGCCCACCTCTCCGGCGACGAGGCCCTCATCGCGGCCTTCAACTCCGGCGCCGACTTCCACGCCGCCACGGCCTCCTCGGTCTTCCACGTCCCGGTCGAAGAGGTCGTCCCCGACCAGCGCCGCAAGATCAAGGCAATGAACTACGGCCTTGCGTACGGTCTGAGCGCGTTCGGCCTCTCCAACCAGCTCACCATCACCACGGAAGAAGCCCGTGGCCTGATGAACGAATACTTCGAACGCTTCGGTGGCGTCCGCGACTACCTCCAAGCAGTAGTCCGCCGAGCAGTCCAGGACGGCTACACAGCCACCATCCTCGGCCGCCGCCGCTACCTCCCCGACCTGAGCAGCGACAACCGCCAACGCCGCGAAATGGCCGAACGCATGGCCCTCAACGCCCCCATCCAGGGCTCCGCCGCCGACATCATCAAACTCGCCATGCTCCACGTCGACCGCGCCATCCGCGAGGCGGGCCTCGAAAGCCGCATGCTCCTCCAGGTCCACGACGAACTCGTCTTCGACGTCGCCCCCGGCGAACGCGAACCCCTCGAGGCCCTCGTCCGCCAGGAAATGGGCGCCGCCTACCCCCTCTCCGTCCCCCTGGAGGTCTCGGTCGGCCTGGGCAAGGACTGGAACGGCGCCGACCACTGACCCACCCCGCTCACCCCGGGTCGCTCCGAGCCTCGGGCCTGCCTCGGATCGCTCCAGGCTGCGGGTCACTTCGGGTCGCTCCGAGCCGCGGGTTTGCCTCGGGTCGCTCCGAGCTGCGAGGTCGCGGCTCGGAGCGATCTGCTGTCAAGTACTCCCCAGCCGCGGCGCCCGATCCATGGCGGTCCTCGAACAGCGCCGGACGGGGACCCGCGGCACGTCCGGTATCAGCACAGACCGGGGAAAGCCCTCGAGCAGGTTGATCACGTTCCCCAGTGGACCCCCGGGCTGACGGAGGTTCGTCTGGTGGGACTTCGGGCACATACGACGATCTTTTTTTCTTGATTCAACCGACCCGCCGCAATATCCATTTCCGGCCGCCGCACCCGCCTCCACCTCGGACTTCTTGGTCCGCTGGCGACGGCTGCGCGGATGCCGGATGCGTTTCTCGATAATGCATTCTGGCGCTACGCATCAGTAATCTCGCGGTGCGCAGCGAATTGTCAGGTTCTTGTGAGAACGATTTGCCTTGCTCTGCAAGGGTGGGCTGATGCCAAGCACTTCCATCGAGATGACATCGCTGTCGGCGGCCTGGGCACCGGTGGTTCGCCGCCCGCTCGAAGCCGACCAGGCAAGCGCCTTCGCCCCGATGTTCAAGGCTCTGGGCGACCCCGTCCGGCTCCGGCTCCTCTCCATGATCGCCTCCGCCGGCGGCGGAGAGGTCTGCGTCTGCGACCTGACCGGCTCCTTCAAACTCACCGGCCCCACGATCTCCCACCACCTCAAAGTCCTCCGCGAAGCAGGCCTGGTCGACAGCGACCGCCGCGGCACCTGGGTCTACTACCGCCTCGTCCCCGCCGCCCTGGTCCTCCTCACCGGCCTCCTCGACATAACCTCCGCCGCCGCCACCAACTGACCCTCCCAGCCCCGCCTGGGGCCGCCTGAGGCCCGTCAGCTTGCGGACCTCGTGCTTGTGCCACCGCCGTGTGGGTGGCTAATGCGCCTGCCGTGAGGTCGGCCTGCGTGATGCGCCTGCCGTGAGGTGGGGGCGAACCTTATGCCGCTGCTGCTGCCGCTGCCTTGAGGTGGGTGGGCTTGATGCGCCTGCCGTGAGGTGGGGGCGAACCTCATGCTGTGCCGTTGCCGCGATGTGGGTGGGCTTGATGCACCTGCCGTGAGGTGGGGGCGAACCTCATGCCGCTGCCGCTGCCGCTGCCGCTGCCGCTGCCGCTGCCGCTGCCGCTGCCGCGATGTGGGTGGGCTTGATGCACCTGCCGCAAGTTGAGGGTGAACCTCATGCTGTGCCGCCGCCGCGAGTGGGCGGGCTTGATCCGCCTGCCGCGAGGTGGACGGAGCGTCATGGCGTGCCACCGCGACGAGGTGGGCGGGCCGCATGCGCCTGCCACGAGGGCGGCGGCTCCTCACGCCACCAAGGGCGTCGGTGGGCCTCATGCCAGATGTCGCGAGGTGGGGCGGGTCTCGCGCCCATGCCGCGAGGCTGAAGGTCGATGCCATGGGTGGGCGTCCCGATGTACTTAGGGAGTGCCGCGCACATAGCGTGCGCCTAGGGAGTGACGCGTACTCAAAGAGTGACGCCCACTTGGGGAGTGGCGGGCACTCATTGAGTAACGCGCGCTTGTGGGTGTAACGCGCTTGGGGGAGTGACGCGCGTTGGAGATGCATCGCGCGCCGGGGGAGACGTGCTGAGGGAGGTCGTGGCTCCCATGCGGGCGGGCACAGGAGTCGGGTTGTCCCATGCCGGCCATTCCCGGCGAGCGACGATGGTGAGGCGGGCGGTGGTGTTGTCCCGGACAACCGGCTGCGGACGGCGAGCTGATCTTGCCCGGCTGACTTCACCCGTATGGGTTATATCAGCCGAGGGATCCGAGGACTTGAGCGACGGTGAGGGAGCTCACTGCGTACCCAAACTATTTTTTGAGAGGGTCGTGGCCCCAGTTCATCAGTGAGTATCGCCAGTTGCTCTCGTCGATGTTTCCGGACGGCCGCTGGGCCAGGTGGCGGTGGACGTAACCCACCACCTTCGCCATGTGGGCCATGTCGGCGTCGGTGAGCTCGGCCTTCTTCGTGTGCAGCAGCTTGACGATCTTCCGCCCGCTGTCGTGCCCCACGGACTCGCTGCCCGCGGGCCCCTTCTGGCCAACCGACCGGGATTCATCGGTCGCCAGCCATTTGTCCAGCTCGGCGGGCGCCATGTTGACCGCCGACCGGAATTCGGCGTACGGGTCACTCGTCATGGAGCGCTCCGGGCTTGTGCACCGCCGTGGCTCCGGTCTTGTCGCTCTTGACCTTGAACTGGGGCTCGTCCGGGGTGGCTTTCACCGTGCGGCCGGAGTCCTCGGTCTCGGTGGTGATCTTCTTCTCGACCGTGCCGTGGACCTCGTGGCCGTGGCTGCTCCAGGACACCCTGTCACCTTTTCGTGGGCTCATGACCTGCGGATACCCGCGGATCAGGGCAGGTAACAGACGAAGATCGCGGTGCCGGGGAAGAGGCGGCCGCGCAGGGGGCTCCATTGGCCCCAGATCTGATCATGGCCGGCCGGCCATTCCGGCTCGATCAGGTCTTTGAGGACAAAACCCGCGTCCACGACCTCCCGGACCCGGTCGCCCAGGGTGCGGTGCTGCTCGACATATGTGGGTACGCCGTCCTCGTCCTGTTCCACGTAGGGCCGGCGGTCGAAGTAGGGGTGGACCGCGAGCAGTCCCTCCTTGCCCGGTTCGTCGAGGAAGACCCAGCGCATGGGGTGGGTGATCGAGAAGACCCAGGTGCCGCCGGGGCGCAGGACCCGCGCTGCCTCCTTCATGAGCGCTCCGGAGTCCGCGACGAACGGGATCGCGCCGAAGGCCGTGCAGACGGTGTCGAACGAGCCGGTGGCGAAGGGGAGGGCGAGGGCGTCGGCCTGCACGAGCGGTACGCGTACACCCGAACGGTCTTCGGCTTGCCGGGCCTGGCGCAGCATGCCGGCACTCAGGTCCATCGCGATCACGTCGGCGCCCTGGCCGTCGAGCCAGCGGGCTGCGGACGCCGCGCCGCAGCCGAGCTCCAGGATGCGCTTGCCGCGTACCTCGCCGAGCAGTTTCGCGTCCGCCTCGCGGAGGCCTTCGGGGCACCAGATGAAATCGACGTCGCCGAGGAAGGCTCCGTGCTCCTCCTGGTAGTCGTCCGCGTCGAGGTCCCACCAGTGCCGGCTGGCGACGCGGCTTTCGTCGTCGGTCACCGGGCGGCGGAGCGTGGCGGCCCGGGTGGGGGGCTGGTCTTCGATCACTCAGCCACCGTACGGGCAGAGCTCGTGCAACGGTTTCGGCACGGTCATCCGGCGCGCGGGACGTCGAAAATGGCACATAACGCCCGTGATGGCGGGTTTTACGGGATCAATATGCCTCGGTACTCAGGAGGGCTTGCAACCTGTGGTAATGCGCACGGTAAGCTAGTCGATGCGCTCGCGGAATCGTGTGCCTCGGCAGGGAGCAGGTTCCGCAAGTCGTCGGTCCCAGCATGATCCTGCTCGCTTGATCATGAAGCTTCCCGAGCTAGAAGCTTCTTTGATCACCGGATGTTCGTGCTGTGCCCGTCGGCAGTTCCGCGGCGCGCAAGAGACACCACGAAACCATCCGTTCGGAGCAACAGTCCACATGACGAGCAGCATCGAGGCCACCTCGAGCGCCAACAGGGTCACCGTCGACGATCTTGGCTCGGAGGAAGCTTTCCTCGCAGCCATCGACGAGACCATCAAGTACTTCAACGACGGCGATATTGTCGAAGGCACCGTCGTCAAGGTCGATCGGGACGAGGTCCTGCTCGACATCGGCTACAAGACCGAGGGCGTCATCCCCTCGCGCGAGTTGTCGATCAAGCACGACGTGGACCCCGCGGAAGTGGTGTCGGTCGGTGACCACATCGAAGCCCTCGTCCTCACCAAGGAGGACAAGGAAGGTCGCCTGATCCTCTCGAAGAAGCGCGCGCAGTACGAGCGCGCTTGGGGCACCATCGAGAAGATCAAGGAAGACGACGGCGTCGTCCGTGGTTCCGTCATCGAGGTCGTCAAGGGTGGACTCATCCTCGACATCGGCCTCCGTGGCTTCCTGCCGGCTTCGCTGGTCGAGATGCGCCGCGTGCGCGATCTGCAGCCGTACGTCGGCCGCGAGCTCGAAGCGAAGATCATCGAGCTCGACAAGAACCGCAACAACGTGGTCCTCTCCCGCCGCGCGTGGCTGGAGCAGACGCAGTCCGAGGTTCGCACCGAGTTCCTCAACAAGCTGCAGAAGGGCCAGGTCCGCAAGGGCGTCGTGTCCTCCATCGTCAACTTCGGTGCCTTCGTGGACCTGGGTGGCGTGGACGGCCTCGTGCACGTCTCCGAGCTCTCCTGGAAGCACATCGACCACCCCTCCGAGGTTGTCGAGGTCGGCCAGGAGGTCGAGGTCGAGGTGCTCGACGTCGACCTGGACCGCGAGCGCGTCTCGCTGTCGCTGAAGGCGACCCAGGAAGACCCGTGGCGCCAGTTCGCCCGGACCCACGCGATCAACCAGATCGTGCCGGGCAAGGTCACCAAGCTGGTTCCGTTCGGCGCCTTCGTCCGCGTGGACGACGGCATCGAGGGCCTGGTGCACATCTCCGAGCTGGCCGAGCGTCACGTCGAGCTGCCCGAGCAGGTCGTCCAGGTCGGTTCGGACGTGCTGGTCAAGGTCATCGACATCGATCTCGAGCGTCGCCGCATCTCGCTGTCGCTCAAGCAGGCCAACGAGGGCTTCGTCGAGGGCGAGGAGCACTTCGACCCGACCCTCTACGGCATGGCCGCCACGTACGACAACGAGGGCAACTACATCTACCCGGAGGGCTTCGACCCCGAGACGGGCGAGTGGCTCGAGGGCTTCGACAAGCAGCGCGAGACGTGGGAGAAGCAGTACGCCGACGCCCGCGAGCGCTGGGAGGCCCACACCAAGCAGGTGCAGGCGTCCCGCGACGCCGACGCCGAGGCCGCGCTCAACCCGCAGCCTGTTGGTGCCGTGACCACCTCGTCGTCGACCTCCTCCACCTCCTCCACGAGCTCGTCCGCCCCGGCGCGCTCCAACGAGGAGCCGGCCGGCACGCTGGCCACCGACGAGGCGCTCGCCGCTCTGCGCGAGAAGCTCGCCGGCGGCAAGTAGTCACCCCGCACGACTGATCCGGCAACCCCGCTCCCCGGCCTCCGCGCCGGGGAGCGGGACCCGGATCACCACCGCACTCCAGCCGGGCCCGCCCGGTCGGACGCGGTAGTCGTGCTTGGTGCGGCGCCTTGCTCCTGGTCGGCACTGCTCCGGCTGGGAGTGGATCGGCTCGGGTGTTGTCCGGCTCGGGTGTTGTTCGGGTCGGCGTCGCTTCGGCGAGGTTGGGCAGTGCGGTCGAGGTGGGTTCGTTCGATCGAGGTTCGGTAGGTGATGCGGCCAGGGACGCCTGGCTGAGCCAGGGACGCCTGGCGGAGATCACCGATCAGCCCGGTCCGGCCCGCTCCTCCGCTCAGCTTTTCCGCTCGTTGCGGCCCCGGCTCTGATCGACGTCCGATCTGCTCTGATCTGTGTTCGGCTCTGCTCCGCGTCCGGCCCGTCCGGACCGGGATGGTTTCGTAGCTCGAGAAGCCGCCAATCCAGCACCTCACGGTGCCGGGTGGGCGGCTTCTCTGCGTCGTTCCCCAACCGGCCCCACCTACGGCAGCAAAGCCCGCGCCGCCGCCTGACCGCGGGTGCGGATCGCGTTCTCATAGCTGGCGTGGGGCGGGCGCGACTGGTGTTGTTCCGGGGGGCGATGGGCGATAATTGGCGGGTGCTCATGGTGGGGTTGACCGGTGGAATCGGGGCCGGCAAGAGTGCCGTTGCCCGGCGGCTCGCGCAGCTCGGTGCGGTGATTGTCGACGCCGACAAGCTGGCCAGGGAGGTCGTTGCCGGCGGCACCGACGGACTGGCCGCGGTGGTCGAGGCGTTCGGGCCCGGGATCGTGGGCGCTGACGGAGAGCTGGACCGCCCCGCGCTCGGCGCGCGGGTGTTCGGGGACGAGCAGGCCCGGCGCCGGCTCGAGAAGATCATTCACCCACGGGTACGCGCCCGCACCGCTGAACTCGTCGCCCGCGCCGCAGAAGCCGACCCGGGCGCCATCGTGGTCAACGACGTTCCGCTGCTGGTGGAAACCGGGCTCGCGCCCACGTACCACCTGGTCATCGTCGTTGAATCGGCGCCGCGGACCCGGATCGCCCGGCTGGTGGGGACCCGCGGGATGAGCGAGGAGCAGGCCGCCGCCCGCATCGCCGCGCAGGCCGGTGACGACGAGCGCCGTGCCGCGGCGGACGCGATAATCGACAACAACGGGACGCTCGGGCGGCTTCAGGAGCGGGTGGATGAGCTATGGCGTGAGCGGCTCCTGGCGTACGAAAGTAATGTTCGTTTCGGTAAGCGTGCCGCCACCGACGGGAGCTTGCACGTCGTGGCCCCGGACCTGTCGTGGCCGGCGCAGGCGGCCCGGATCATCGCCCGGATCGACCATGCGCTCAGGCCGGTCCTCGGCGGGCCGGCGGAGGTTTCGCACATCGGCTCGACGTCGGTCCCCGGGCTGCCCGCGAAGGACGTGATCGACCTGATGCTGACCGTTCCCACCCTCGACGAGGCCGACAGACTGTCGGACGCGCTCGGTGCCGCGGGCCTGCCGCGGCGCGAGGGGGAGTGGCGCGACAACGCCCGGGGCATTCCCGGCAAAACTTGGCCCAAGCGTCTGCATGGCAACGCCGATCCCGGCCGTCCCGTCAATCTCCATGTACGCGTTGAGGGGTCCCCGGGCTGGCGTTTCGCCCTCCTCATGCGGGACCACCTGCGCGCTGTGCCGGCGGCGCGCGACGGGTATGCCGAGGCGAAGGAGCGCTGGGTCGCGGAGCATGCCACCACGGACAGCTATGCCGAGGCGAAGGAGCCCTGGTTCGACGCTGAGGCGGCTGCGGCGTACGAGTGGGCTGAGGCCACGGGCTGGCGTCCCTGACTTTCCCGGCTGATTTCCCGGCTGTTCGCGGGCTGGTTGTTCGCCGGGCTGGTTGTTTGCGGGGCTGGTTGTTTGCGGGGCTGGCTGTCTTGGGGGTAGGGGCGCTCGCGACGGTCGGTCGGCGCTGGAGAGCGCGACCTTGCGGGACGCGCCTGCCGGCTGTGTGCCGGGGCAGCGATCCCGGTCCCGTCCGTGGCGCCGCTCGGTGGCGCCGGACCGGCCGGGCGGCCGCCGCGAGCGACCTACGCAACCAGGGTAGGTCCGCCGCCGAGAGCCGGACAACGCCTGGTGGCGGGGGCGAATACGCACTCATCGCACACGCCCCGGACCGGCCCGGCAAAACTTGTCGTACCCCCGACGTACGGTAGGTCCCATGGCGCTCGACATCCCACGACTCGACGGCACTTTCCAGGTCGTCAGCGACTACAAGCCGGCCGGTGACCAGCCCACGGCCATTGCCGAGCTGGAGCGCCGGGTGCGCCGCGGCGACCGCAACACCGTCCTGCTCGGCGCTACCGGCACCGGCAAGAGCGCGACCACCGCGTGGCTCATCGAGAAGCTGCAGCGGCCCGCTCTCGTGCTCGCGCCCAACAAGACGCTGTGCGCACAGCTCGCCAAGGAGTTCCGCGAGCTCATGCCGCACAACGCCGTCGAATACTTCGTCAGCTACTACGACTACTACCAGCCCGAGGCGTATATCGCCCAGACCGACACCTACATCGAGAAGGACTCGTCGGTCAACGAGGAGGTCGAGCGGCTGCGGCACTCGGCCACCATGTCGCTGCTCACCCGGCGCGACGTGATCGTGGTCGCGACCGTCTCGGCGATCTACGGCCTGGGCACCCCGCAGGAATACATCGAGCGCGCCGTCAAGCTGAAGGTCGGCGAGGAGATCGACCGCGACAAGATGCTGCGGCGCCTGGTCGACATCCAGTATTCGCGCAACGACATGGCCTTCCAGCGGGGCACGTTCCGGGTCCGGGGCGACACCCTCGAGATCATCCCGGCATACGAAGAGCTCGCGATCCGCATCGAGATGTTCGGTGACGAGGTCGAGAAGCTCTACTACCTGCACCCGCTCACCGGCGAGGTCGTCCGCGAGGTGGACCAGCTGGTGATCTTCCCGGCGACCCACTACGCGGCCGGTCCCGAGCGCATGGAGCGCGCCATCGGCCAGATCGAGGTCGAGCTGGCCGAGCGGCTGGCCGAGTTCGAGCGGCAGGGCAAGCTGCTCGAGGCCCAGCGGCTGCGGATGCGCACCACCTACGACATCGAGATGATGCGCCAGGTCGGCTTCTGCAACGGCATCGAGAATTATTCGATGCACATGGACGGCCGCAACCCCGGCGACCCCGCATACACGCTGCTCGACTACTTCCCCGACGACTTCGTCACCGTCATCGACGAGTCCCACGTGACGATCCCGCAGATCGGCGGGATGTATGAGGGCGACGCCTCCCGCAAACGCATCCTCATCGAGCACGGCTTCCGCCTGCCCAGCGCCGCCGACAACCGGCCGCTGCGCTTCGACGAGTTCCTCGAGCGGGTCGGCCAGATGGTGTTCCTGTCCGCGACCCCCGGCCCGTGGGAGCTTGGCCAGGCCGAGGGCGAATATGTCGAGCAGGTCATCCGCCCGACCGGCCTCGTCGACCCCCAGGTCGTGGTCAAGCCCACCAAGGGCCAGATCGACGACCTGATGCACGAGATCAACCAGCGCACCGCCCGCGACGAGCGCGTCCTGGTCACCACCCTCACCAAGAAGATGGCCGAGGACCTCACCGACTACCTCCTCGAGAACGGCATCCGGGTCCGCTACCTGCACTCCGAGGTCGACACCCTGCGCCGCGTCGAGCTGCTCAAGGAGCTCCGCAAGGGCGACTACGACGTCCTGGTCGGCATCAACCTGCTCCGCGAGGGCCTCGACCTCCCCGAGGTCTCCCTGGTCGCGATCCTCGACGCCGACAAGGAAGGCTTCCTGCGCAGCGGCCGCTCCCTCATCCAGACGATCGGCCGCGCAGCCCGCAACGTCTCCGGCGAAGTCCACATGTACGCCGACAAGATGACCCCCTCCATGCGCAGCGCCATCGAGGAAACCGACCGCCGCCGCGACAAGCAGATCGCCCACAACAAGGCCCACGGCATCAGCCCCGAGCCCCTCCGCAAAAAGATCCACGACATCCTCGACGACATCTACCGAGAAGCCGAAGACACCGACACAGCCCTCACCGGCAACGTGGTCGGCGGCGGCGGCCGCCAGATCTCCCGAGGCAAGGGCCCCGTCCCCGAAACCCGCTCCAAGTCCCGAGCCTCCGCCGGCACCCCCGCCCGAGAAGGCATGGCCCGCGCCGAGCTAGCCCAACTGATCCAAGACCTCAACGACCAAATGCTCGGCGCCGCCCGAGAACTCCAATTCGAACTAGCCGCCCGAATCCGCGACGAAGTCTCCGAACTCAAAAAAGAACTCCGAGGCATGGACGTCGCCGGCGTCCGCTAACCCCCGCCGCCGCCCACCCCCGCCAGTTCCCCTCGCCCTTCCCCGCCCCTCGGTCCCTGCTCGCGGGCGTGGGCTTGCTCGCAGATGTGGGTCTGCTTGCGGGCGTGGGCTTGCTCGCAGATGTGGGTCTGCTTGCGGGCGTGGGCTTGCTCGCGGCGTTGGCTGGGCGTGGGTTTGGGTCTGCTTGCGGGCGTGGGCTGGGCTTGGGCCTGCTCGGGACGTGGGCTTGGGCCTGCGCTTATGCCTGCTTGTGGGCCCACGAGCAAGCCTGGGCCTGGTTGCTCCTGGGACGCCAGGGCGAGGTTGGGATGCGTCCTGGTCCGCTTGAGCTGGGCTCGGTCAACTTCTGCCCTACCTGGGCTTGACCCGTGCTCATCGGGGCCCGCTCGGGCTACGGAGGTTTTAGCCCGCCTGGGCTGTGCTCGGTCTTGGCCCGCCTGAGCCGTGCCAGCAACTCACCCGCCGACGGCACACCCGACCAGATCCAGGCACTCGGCCCGCTTGCCTCTCGGCCCGCTTGCCTCCCGGCCCGCTTGCCTCTCGGCCCGCTTGCCTCTCGGCCCGCTTGCCTTTCGGCCCGTTTGTCTCGGCCCGCTTGCCTTTCGGCCCGCCTGGGATTCGCGAGGCGTATCTGGATGGTTGGGCGGTTCAAGGCCTTCGTCGCGGGGGTCCTGCTCACCCATTTCTGCTGGAACGCGATCCTGGGGTTGTGGTGGCCGTCACCAGTGGGGAGGGGATAGCTCAAGCGGGCGACGGTGCGCGGGCGTGGGAGGGCGGCTGGTTGCGTGGTCGCTTTCTGCTAGCTGGCAGCTTGAAATCTGGTTTATCCGGTTTGGGAAGTGCTGGCGGGGAGAGCCTGGACACGGTTGGCTGGGGTCATGTGTCACTGCGGGCGGGGATGGGACACAATGGCTTCCGTAGGAGGGGAGTATTCCCTCGCGCCGGTGTCGTCAGCACGGTCAGCGTCCGCAAGGATGGGCCCGGGGCCGGTGGTTCTCACGATAGTGGTGAGAGCGGAAGAGACCTCCGACAGTTGCACGTCGCCGTGCCGGACCCCTTATCCGGTGTGGCGATGCCCCGTGCCTGCCGGAGGTTCTCGTTGAATATTTCTGCTTGGGTCTGGTTTGCGACCCTCGGTGCTTTGGTCGTCATGCTCGCCGTTGATCTGCTGATCGTCGGGCGGCGACCCCATGAGCCTTCGATGAAGGAGGCCGGTGGATGGGTTGCCTTCTACATCGGCCTGGCCATCGTGTTCGGGCTCGGGTTGTGGCTGACCGCGGGGTGGACGCCGGCCGCTGAGTTCTACACCGGCTGGCTGACCGAGTATTCGCTCAGCGTCGACAACCTCTTCGTCTTCATGATCATCATGGCGCGGTTCAGCGTGCCGCGGCGGTTCCAGCAGAAGGTGCTGCTCATCGGCATCGTGCTGGCGCTCGTCATGCGGGGTGCGTTCATCGCTGCCGGTGCTGCGCTGATCGAGCAGTTCTCGTGGGTGTTCTACATCTTCGGCATTTTCCTCGTCTACACGGCGGCCACGCTGCTGAAGAACGGTGACGAGGAGGAGGAGTTCAAGGAAAATCTGCTGATCCGGTGGGCGAAGCGGGTCTTCCCGCTGTCCAGCTCGTTCGACAGCGGCAAGATGACGGTGGTCACGGAGACCGGGAAGCGGCTGTTCACGCCGCTGCTCATCGTGATGATCGCGATCGGGACCACGGACCTGATCTTCGCGCTCGACTCGATCCCGGCGATCTTCGGCATCACCAAGGAGCCCTACCTCGTCTTCACCGCGAACGTGTTCGCGCTGATGGGGCTTCGGCAGCTGTACTTCCTGCTCGGCGGGCTGCTCGAGCGTCTCGTCTACCTCAACATCGGGCTGGCATTCGTGCTCGCGTTCATCGGGGTGAAGTTGTTCCTCGAGGCGCTGCACACCAACACGCTGGCCTTCATCAACGGCGGGCACGGCGTGCACTGGGCGCCGGAGATCCCGATCTGGCTCTCGCTGGTCGTGATTCTCGGCACGCTCGGCATCGCGACGGCGGCGAGTCTTGTGAAGTCGTCGCGGGACGCCAAGAAAGAGCTGACCGACACCACGGTCTAGGTGTGCTGTCCGCGGATGTGGCTCAACCTTGGTCGCCGGCGGAGTTTGTGGTGATGCGGGAAGGCCGGTAGAGCCTTTCTGCGGGCCGGCCCAGAGTTGTCGTGCCGGGCGGCCGAGGGCGGGGTTCGCCCGTAGGGCGCCATGATCCGCGGGCCGGGTTGCTGTGGGCCGGGTTGCTGTGGGCCGGGTTGCTGTGGGCCGGGTTGCTGTGGGCCGGGTTGCTGTGGGCCGGGTTG
>NZ_BOMN01000006.1 GCF_016862215.1 Winogradskya humida | reverse complement strand
GTGGGCCGGGTTGCTGTGGGCCGGGTTGCTGTGGGCCGGGTTGCTGTGGGCCGGGTTGCTGTGGGCCGGGTTGCTGTGGGCCGGGTTGCGGGCGTAAACGAAAACCGCCGCTCTGGTAGGCGTACCCAGAGCGGCGGTTTTGGTTTGTCAGCCTTGGTTCTTGCGGCGGGAAGCGGCGCGGCCGCGGGTCTGCTGGTCGAGGACGACCTTGCGGATGCGGATCGCGGTCGGTGTGACCTCGACGCATTCGTCCTCGCGGCAGAACTCGAGGGACTGCTCCAGCGACAGCTTGCGCGGCGGGATCACCTTTTCGGTGTTGTCCGCGCTGGCGGCGCGCATGTTGGTGAGCTTCTTCTCCTTGGTGATGTTGACGTCCATGTCGTCCTCGCGGCTGTTCTCACCGATGATCATGCCTTCGTAGACCTCGGTGGTCGGCTCGACGAAGAGCTGGCCGCGCTCCTGGATGTTGATCATGGCGAACGGGGTGACCACGCCGGCGCGGTCGGCAACCAGGGAGCCGTTCTGGCGGGTGCGCAACTCGCCGAACCAGGGCTCGTAGGCCTCGAACAGGTGGTGCATGATGCCTGTGCCGCGGGTCTCGGTGAGGAACTCGGTGCGGAAGCCGATCAGGCCGCGCGCCGGGACCAGCCACTCCATGCGGAGCCAGCCGGTGCCGTGGTTGATGAGCTCCTCCATACGGCCCTTGCGGGTGGAGAGCAGCGTGGTGATGGCGCCCATGTATTCGTCGGGGGCGTCGATGGTGAGACGCTCGACCGGCTCGTGGACCTTGCCGTCGATGGTCTTGGTGACCACCTGGGGCTTGCCGACGGTCAGCTCGTAGGACTCGCGGCGCATCTGCTCGACCAGGATGGCGAGGGCGAGCTCACCACGGCCCTGGACCTCCCACGCGTCGGGGCGCTCGGTGTTGAGGATGCGGAGCGAGACGTTACCGATCAGCTCCTTGTCGAGGCGGTCCTTGACCATGCGGGCGGTGACCTTGGCGCCCTTGACCTTGCCGACCAGCGGCGAGGTGTTGGTGCCCAGGACCATCGAGATGGCCGGCTCGTCGACGCTGATCAGCGGCAGGGGGATCGGGTTCTCGGCGTCGGCGAGGGTCTCGCCGATCATGATGTCGGCGATGCCGGCGACGGCCATGATGTCGCCGGGGCCGGCGCTCTCGGCCGGCTTGCGGTCGAGTCCCTCGGTGATCAGCAGCTCGGAGATGCGCACGTTGCTGATCGTGCCGTCGGTCTTGCACCAGGCCACGGTCTGGCCCTTGCGGATCGTGCCCTCGTGGACGCGGCAGAGCGCGAGCCGGCCGAGGAAGTTGGACGCGTCGAGGTTGACGACGTGTGCCTGCAGCGGGGCGCCCTCGGTGTAGGTCGGGGCGGGGATGGTCTCGAGGATCGTGCTGAACAGCACCTCGAGGTCGGTCGCGTCCTCGGGGACGGTGCCGTCCTTGGGCTGGGTCAGCGAGGCGATGCCGTCGCGCGCGCACGCGTAGACGATCGGGAACTCGATCTGGTGCTCGTCGGCGTCGAGGTCGAGGAAGAGCTCGTAGGTCTCGTCGACGACCTCCTTGATCCGGGCGTCGGGGCGGTCGACCTTGTTGATGATCAGGATGATCGGCAGCTTGGCCGCCAGCGCCTTGCGGAGCACGAACCGGGTCTGCGGCAGCGGGCCCTCGCTGGCGTCGACCAGCAGGGCGACGCCGTCGACCATGGTGAGGCCGCGCTCGACCTCACCACCGAAGTCGGCGTGGCCGGGGGTGTCGATGATGTTGATCGTGACGGGCTCGCCGTCGGCGGGCTTGTAGCTGATCGCCGTGTTCTTGGCGAGAATGGTGATGCCCTTTTCCCGCTCCAGGTCCATGGAGTCCATGGCGCGGTCGGCCATCTCGCCCCGTGCGTGGGACTGGCTCCCCTGGCGCAGCATGGCGTCGACCAGGGTTGTTTTGCCATGGTCGACGTGGGCGATGATGGCGACGTTGCGTAGGTCGGTGCGGGTCTGCATAGAGCTATTGTCCCCGGTCTGGGTTGCGATTGTCGCCCCGGGGTCGATCCCTGTGGGATAGCCGGAACCGGTTGCGGCACCTGTTCTTTATGTCCCGTTTGCCGGGCGGCGACGAGACCCCTCCGCTGTTAGCGTTCAGCCGTCGGATCGGCACCGCGGAAGGACCCCGTCGATGGATCGCAAGCTCTCGTGGGTTGCCGCCGGAATTGCCGCGATAGTGATGGTCGGCGGCTGTGGGCTGTTCCGCGACGACACCGGGCAGGCCTCCTCGCTCGCCGGTCCCGTGGCCGAGACCGCGTCGGTCGCGCCGACCTCGCCGGCCGACAAGACCGAGTCGCCCTCGCCGGAACCAAAACCGTCGCCGTCGAAATCCAAGAAGCCGAAGCCCAAGCCGTCGAAGACCTCGGCCACGCCGACCGAGGACCCCAACAACTTCCAGCTGCCGGCCTGCGCGAAGCACGAGGGCAAGCTGGTCTCCAAGAGCAAGGCCAAGGCGGCGCTCAAGACGGCCGCGGCCAAGACCTACTGGCCGACCTCGGCGCCCGAGCTCAAGGTCCCCAGCCGCCTGGTGATCGCCACGGCCTGGCACGAGAGCGGCTGGCAGTCCGACGTCGTCAACTGCGACGGCGGCCGGGGGCTGATGCAGGTGATGCCCGACACGGAAGCGTTCATCAACAATCGCTTCGCGCAGACGTACGACAGCCACGACTACAAGCAGAACGCCGTGCTCGGCGCCAACTACCTGGCGTGGCTCACCAAGGTCTTCGGCGAGCTCTACTTCAAGAACACCTATGACCTGAGCCCCGCCAAGTGCAGGTCAAAATCCGACATGTGCCTGCTCAACATGGTCATCTCCGGCTACAACGTGGGCCGGGGCCCGGTCGAGGAGGCGTACGCGTCCAAGAAGCTCCCCAATCCCGAATACGTCAGCACCGTCCGCTATCTGATGCTGTCCTGCTACTGCGACAAGTACTGACAGCCGCGGGCCGGAGCGCCTGCTCGCAGGACCGGGTCGGTGGCCCGGCCGGGGTCGGCGTATGATGTCAAGTGAACCCGAGGCTGTGCGCCGCTGCTCTTTGCGTCAGGACCGTTCTGCGTTTCAGGATGGTTCGTGTGTCAGGACCGGTCCGTGTGTCAGGACCGATGTGCGTTTTGACCTGTGAACGAGCGCAGTAGTAAAGTCTCGGGGTTGTCGTGCGTCGAGATGCTGGCGAGCTCCTGAATTTGGCCCGTGCAGCACACACTAAGGAGCTTTGCGTAATGCCGCCCAAGAAAAAGACCCATGAGGTAACCCTCGCGCTTGAGGCGGGTAACGCCGCGATGGTGGACCTCGGTAAGATGCTTGGCCCGACCGGTGCCAACATGCGTGCCGTCAAGCTTGAGTACGACGAGGCGACGTCGAAGAACCGTGGCGAGATCATCCCGGTCATCGTCAGCGTCTTCGAGGACCGCAGCCACCAGCTCGCCTACAAGACGCCGCCGACGAGCTTCCTGATCCGCAAGGCTCTGGGCATCCAGTCGGGCGCGTCCAACCCGCTGACGCAGACGGTGGGCACGCTGAGCAACGACCAGATCAAGGCGATCGCGGAGCGCAAGCTCCCCGACCTCAACGCCAACGACCTGGACGCCGCGATCAAGGTCGTGGCCGGCACCGCGCGCTCCATGGGCGTCAAGGTTCCGTGAGCAAGCACGCCTGAGCAGTAAAGCTTCGCCCGACGGCGCGGTTCCCTCCGGGGAGCCGCGCCGTCGGCGTATCCGCGCCCTGGAGCACACGGACGCCGGGGGCCCGACATCGGGGGTCGGCGGTCACCGGGTGGTCACTCTTCGAGGGTGCCGCCTTTGCCGACGATGGTGTCGATGAGGCCGTAGGCCTTGGCTTCCTCGGCGGAGAGGATGCGGCCGGCGGAGAGGTCGTCCTCGATCCGGCTGCGGGTCTGGCCGGTGACCTCGACCAGGCGCAGGACGACTTCTTCCAGCTCCCTGAGGTGCTGGCCGGCAGCGGCGGCGACCTCGTCGGCCGTACCCATGACCCCGGCCGCGCGGGGTTCGGCCAGGCGGAAGCGAGCATGCCTGTAGGCGGACCGCTGCTGCGCGGCGGCCAGAACGGCGAGGACAGCGCCTCCGGCCTCGGACGTGACCACGGCGTGGACCGGTGCCGTCATCGCGTCGATCACGTCGATGACCGCGTGGGCGGCGTTGAGGTCGCCCGATCCGCTGGCCACGTGGAGCTGGATCGGCTCCGGGCCGGAGGCGTCGAGGGTGAGCAGGGCGGCCGCCGTGCTGGAGGCCGTGTGACCGGTCAATGAGCCTCTGATCATGACGATGCGCTGGTCGAAGAGGCGTTCCTCGAGCCAGCCGGGGATGCCGGGGCCCGCGCCGCCGGGGCTGCCGTTGGGCCACGGGCCGGGTGTCTGCCAGGGCTCGGGGGCGGCGGGCTGGGACGGCTGCCAGCGCAGGCTGTCGTAGCGAGGATCCATCGCGACCTCCGGAGGGCTCGGGGTCCTCCGACTCTACGTTCGCGCCCGCCGCCCCCGGCAACCGTTTCGCCGAAGGCTTACCAAGCCCGGGGCGCGCCAGCCGAAGGCCCGGGTGCGCGAGCCGAAGGCCCGGGTGCGCGAGCCGAAGGCCCGGGTGCGCGAGCCGAAGGCCCGGGTGCGCGAGCCGGAGACCCCGGGTGTGCCAGCCGGAGGCTTACCAGCCGCGGGCGCGCCACTCCGGCAGGCTGGGACGTTCGGCGCCGAGGGTGGAGTCGTTGCCGTGGCCCGGGTAGAACCAGGTGTCGTCGGGGAGCCGGTCGAACAGCTTGGCGGACACGTCGTTGATGAGCGACGTGAACTTTGCCTTGTCCCCGCCTGTGGCGCCGACGCCGCCGGGGAACAGGCTGTCCCCGGTGAACAGGTGAGCGATGCCGCCCGGCTCGCGGTAGAGCAGCACGATCGAGCCGGGAGTGTGCCCCACCACGTGGATCACTTCGAGGGTGCAGTCGCCGACGGTGATCGTGTCGCCATCGTTGACCGTTTCGGTGACCACCGGGATGGCGGCCGCGTCGTCCGTGCCGGCGATGGACCGTGCCCCGGTCGCCTTGACGATTTCCGCCAGTGCGCCGTGGTGGTCCCAGTGCTGGTGGGTGGTCACCACGGTGGTCAGGCCGGCGTCGCCGATCAGGCCGAGCAGGACCGGGGCCTCGCTGGCCGCGTCGATCAGCAGCTGGCTGCCGTCGGATCCACAGCGCAGCAGGTAGGCGTTGTTGTTGTGGGTGCCGACGGCGACCTTGGTGACCGTCAGGCCGTTCAGCTCGCGGACCGCGGGAGCCGAGCCCACGGTCACGTCTCCGGTGTAAGTCATGTCACTTCCATCTTCCTGGTACGGGCAGTTCTCCGTCGGGGGCGACCGTCAGGTCCGCGCCGTCGCCGCGGCCGGCCAGCCAGGCGGTGATCGAGCGGGTCGGGCCCCCGATCACCGGGGTCGTGCCGGTGGCCTCGCCGATGGTCAGCGCATGGTCGGTGCCCTGCGGGCGCAGGATCATCGGGGTGCTCGCATGGGCGCCGCCGGTGACAATCTCGCGGAGCAGGCGCAGCGCGAACGCGTCGGACCAGTCCTGCGGGGTGTACTCGCCGCCGAGGTCGACGTGGTGCACGGCGACCTCGCGCAGCCGGGCCCAGGGGACCGCCGCCGCGGACTGGCCGGTGGAGGGCAGGACGAACGTCCACGCCTCGGCGGGCATCGCGGCGGCCGCGTCCGCGAATCGTTCGTGGGCTTCGCGGATGTCGTCGAGCTGCTCGGCGAGCGGGCGCCGGCGGCCCGCCTCGATTCCTTCGTCGCGCGCGGTCGGCGACGCGTACTGGGGTGTCTCCACGCCGGTCCGCGCCCAGGTCAGCAGGTTGGTGTAGGAGTCGGCGTTGCGGGCGACGTGGGTGAGCACGTGGCCGACCGTCCAGCCCGGCAGCAGGGAGGCCGCGCCGGGGTCGAGCTGCTCCGCGGTGCCGAGCAGCAGCTCGGTCGCCTGATCGACATCGGTCATGAGGACCAAGGGATCCATCGTCACGCCAAGACCCTAGCGCCCGCGGCCGCCGGAATTCGCTTTCGTGGCGGTGGCGGCGTACGTACCGTCAGTGCAGACGCGTCGAGAACAACCCGTGGAGGAGGTGGGATCCCGTGCTTGTCCGTGCGTCCCCTCTTCGATCCGGTCTTTTTCGACACTAAGGGTTAATCATGTCCGACCTGCCCGCACTGGGTTGGGACGCGACTCTCGCGTCCGCATATCGTCCCTTCGACCGCCCCGACACGTGCGCGGGCCGGGTTCTGCGCGCTGACCGTGGCGTCTGCACCGTGCTCACCGACGACGGCGTCCAACGTGCCAGTCTGGCCGGCAATCTGCTGCTCAGCGCGGTCGGTGATCCCGCCGATCTGCCCTGCGCCGGTGACTGGGTGGTGCTGCGGCGCTGGCCCGACCGGCGAACCACCGTCGAGCTGGTGCTGCCACGACGGACCGTGCTCATCCGGCGTACGGCCGATAAAGACTCTCGTGGCCAGGTCCTGGCCGCCAACATGGACACCGTCGCGGTTGTCGAACCGCTGCATCCGATGCCCGACGACGCACGTGTCGAACGTCTCCTCGCTCTTGCTTTCGAGTCGGGTGCGCAACCACTGATCGTGCTTTCCAAGAGCGACACGTCGGGGGACCCGCAGGCGGTCGCGCGCCAGCTTTCCAAGATCGCTTCAGGGGTACGCGTCCAGCCCGTCAGCACCCGCACCGGCGCCGGCATCGCCGAGCTGCGCGAATACGTCACCGCGGGCCGGACCCTGGCGCTGCTGGGGCGCTCCGGCGCGGGCAAGTCGACGCTCGTCAACGCTCTCGCGGGGACGGACGTGATGGGCGTCCAGGAGATCCGGCGCGCCGACGGTAAAGGCCGGCACACCACCGCGTACAGAAATCTGGTCCTGATCCCCGGTGGGGGTGCCGTGCTGGACACACCCGGCATCCGTGGGGTCGGGCTGCTCGACACGGCCGGCGGTCTCGACCGGGCCTTCGCGGATGTCGCGGAGATGGCCGAGCACTGCAGGTTCAGTGACTGTGGTCACGACGGCGAGCCGGGGTGTGCGATCCAGGACGCCCTCGCGGACGGCGATCTGACGCCCCGGCGATGGGAGAGCTGGCGCAAACTGCACCACGAGGTGGCCGTCGAGAGCGGTCGCCGGGCCGTCCGGCTGGCCGGTGCCAACCGCCGTCGCCCGAGACGGTGACGCTGAGGAAACACGGTCCTCTGGCAAGATGCCGGGATGCCCACGATCGAGGAAGAGGTCAGCCCGGCCCCCGCTGAACAGCTGACACCCGAGCCACGCACCCGTCGTGGCCTCGGGAGTCTCTGGGCGCTGCTCAGCTATCCGGTGCTCGCTGTGGTCGTCATGATCCAGCTGTGGATCAGCCCGTCCGGGCGGGTGCTCGCCTCCAACGACGACGACCACGGCTTCTTCCTGTTCGTGCTGGCGCACGGCGAGCGGGTCGTCTTCCACGGCGACAACCCGTTCTTCACCGACCGGATGAACGTGCCGGACGGCGTCAACCTGATGGCCAACACGTCGGTGCTGGCGCTGACCGTGCCTTTTGCCCCGATAACCCACTTCTTCGGCCCGGGGCTCTCGCTGGTCCTGCTGCTCACTCTCGGTCTGGCGGGCACAGCGGCGGCATGGTGGTGGGTCTTTACCCGCCATTTCGTACGGTCCAGGCGTGCGGCCTGGATCGGCGGTCTGTGGTGCGGCTTCGCGCCGGCGATGGTGTCGCACGCCAACGGCCACCTCAACTTCGTGGCCCAGTTCGTCGTGCCCTTCATCGTGTGGCAGGTGCTGCGGCTGCGTGAGCCCGGGCGGATCGTGCGCGGCGGTGTCATCCTCGGGCTGCTGGTCGTGGTCCAGGTCTTCCTCAACGAGGAGGTCCTGCTCTTCACCGCGATGGCGCTGTTCGTCTTCGTCGTCGCCTATGCGTGTTTCAACCTGGCGCAGGCCAGGGAAGTGGCGCGGCGGTTCCTCCTCGGGCTCGGTGTGGCGGGTGTCACGGCGCTGGCGCTCCTCGCGTACCCGCTGTGGTGGCAGTTCTCCGGGCCGCAGAGCTACAGCGGGCAGCCGTTCGAGCCGGGCAAGTTCGTCACCGACCTGTTCGCGATCGGTGCGTACGCGCGGCAGTCGCTGGCCGGCAACGGGGCCATCGCCCGGACCCTGAGCGTCAGCCCGACCGAGGACGACTCGTTCTGGGGCGTGCCGATGCTGGTCATGCTCGTGGTCTGCGGGGTGATGCTGTGGCGCACGCTCGCCGCCCGCGCCGCGATGATCGCGGGCTTCGTCCTGTTGATCGCCTCTCTCGGGCCCCGGCTGCGGGCCGGCGGCGTCGACACGGGCATCCCGCTGCCGTTCGCGCTGGTCCAGCACGTGCCGATCATCGACCTGGTCAGCGTCACCCGGTTCGCGATGGTGCCGACCACGATCATCGGCGTCCTGCTCGCGCTGGCCTGCGACCGGGTGCCGGTCCTCGGGCCCCGGCGCCGGATCGCGTTCTGGCTCGGCATGGTCGCCGCCGTCGTCCCCGTGCTGCCCAAGCCGTTGCCGGTGGTCGACGCGCCGCCGCTGCCGCCGTTCGTCTCGCAGGGGATCTGGCGGGAGTACGTCGATCAGGACGAGACCATCGTCACGGTGCCGCTTCCGGAGGTGACGACCGGGCGTACGGGGATGCGCTGGTTCGCGCTCACCGGCCTCGACTATCCCGTGCCGCGCGGATACTTCATGGGTCCGGCGAACGAGGCCGACCGCACCGGCTCGTGGAACGCCGCCCCGCGACCCACCGCTGACCTGCTGCGCATCGCGGGGGCGTACGGTCGGAGACCGGTCATCAGCGAAGCCGACCGTGCGGCGGCGTTCACCGACCTCACCTACTGGCGTGCCTCCGTGGTGGTCCTCACCCCGGACGCGCCGAACCACGAACTGATGGCTTCGATCCTCACCGACCTGCTCGGGTTCGCGCCCAAGGAGGTCGGCGGGGTGCAGCTCTGGGACCTGCGGGGGATGCTTCACCCCACGGGATGACGATCGTTTACCCGACGGGGTGACGGGAATGACCGGCAGACCCGTGACGCTGTACCTCGCTGGCGGAAAAATGTCGTACCCCGAACGTAGGGTGGCGGCGCCCATCGTCTTCACATAAACGGAGTGGCTGGCTGTGGCCGACCGACTGATTATTCGTGGCGCGCGCGAGCACAACCTGCGCGACGTCAACCTTGACCTGCCCCGTGACGCCATGATCGTGTTCACCGGGCTCAGCGGCTCGGGCAAGTCCAGCCTCGCCTTCGACACGATCTTCGCGGAGGGGCAGCGGCGGTACGTCGAGTCGCTCTCGTCGTACGCGAGGCAGTTCCTCGGGCAGATGGACAAGCCCGACGTCGACTTCATCGAGGGCCTCTCCCCGGCCGTCTCGATCGACCAGAAGTCGACCTCCCGCAACCCGCGGTCCACCGTCGGCACCATCACCGAGGTCTACGACTACCTGCGGCTGCTCTTCGCGCGCACGGGCGTCCCGCACTGCCCGGTCTGCGGCGAGCTGATCAGCAAGCAGAGCCCGCAGCAGATCGTCGACCGGGTCATGGCGATGCCCGACGGCACCAAGTTCATGGTGCTCGCCCCGGTCGTGCGCGGCCGCAAGGGTGAATACGTCGATCTCTTCGCCGAGCTGCAGGCCAAGGGTTACGCGCGGGCCCGGGTCGACGGGGTGGTCCACCCGCTGACCGAGGTGCCGAAGCTCAAGAAGCAGGAGAAGCACACCATCGAGGTGGTGGTCGACCGGCTCAGCGTCAAGGCGTCCAGCAAGCAGCGCCTGACCGACTCGGTCGAGTCCGCGCTCGGCCTGGCCGGCGGCATCCTGCTGCTCGACTTCGTCGACCTGCCCGAGGACGACGCCAACCGCGAGCGGCTCTTCTCCGAGCACCTGGCCTGCCCCAACGAGCACCCCCTCGCGATCGAGGATCTCGAGCCGCGGGTCTTCTCCTTCAACGCGCCCTATGGCGCCTGCCCGGAATGCACCGGCCTGGGCACGAAGAAGGAGGTCGACCCCGAGCTGATCATCCCGGACGAGGAGCGCAGCCTGCGCGAGGGCGCGATCCAGCCCTGGTCCGGCGGCTCGACCCTCGAATACTTCCTGCGGCTGCTCGAGGCGCTGGGCAAGGCCGAGGGCTTCAGCGTCGACACCCCGTGGCGGGCACTGCCCACCCGCGCGCAGAAGACCATCCTGTACGGCTCCGACGACCAGGTCCACGTCCGTTACCGCAACAAGTACGGGCGTGAGCGCTCCTACTACACCGGTTTCGAAGGCGTCATGCAGTGGATCGAACGCCGGCACAACGACACCGAGAGTGACTGGTCGCGCGACAAGTACGAGGGCTACATGCGCGACATCCCGTGCCCGACCTGTGGCGGCACCCGCCTCAAGCCCGAGGTGCTGGCCGTCACGATCGACGGCAAGAGCATCGCCGAGGTCACCAACATGTCGATCGGCGACTGCGCCGAGCTGCTGTCCTCGATCGAGCTGGACGACCGGCAGAAGATGATCGCCGAGCGCGTGCTCAAGGAGATCAACGCGCGGCTGCAGTTCCTCGTCGACGTCGGCCTCGACTACCTGTCGCTCGACCGTGGCGCGGGCACGCTCTCGGGCGGCGAGGCGCAGCGCATCCGGCTCGCGACCCAGATCGGCTCAGGCCTGGTCGGCGTGCTCTACGTGCTGGACGAGCCGTCGATCGGCCTGCACCAGCGCGACAACCACCGGCTGATCGAGACGCTCGTGCGGCTCAAGAAGCTCGGCAACACCCTGATCGTGGTCGAGCACGACGAGGACACGATCCGCACCGCCGACTGGATCGTCGACATCGGTCCCGGCGCGGGCGAGCACGGCGGGCACATCGTGCACTCCGGTTCGGTGAAGGGGCTGCTGGCGAACAAGGAGTCGCCGACCGGGGCGTACCTCTCGGGTCGTAAGAAGATCCCGATGCCGGCCATCCGCCGCCCGCAGGAGCCGGGCCGCGAGCTGGTCGTGCAGGGTGCCCGCGAGCACAACCTGCGCAACCTCACCGTGCCGTTCCCGCTCGGGCAGTTCATCGCGGTGACCGGGGTCAGCGGTTCGGGCAAGTCCACACTGGTCAACGACATCCTCTACACGGTGCTGGCCAACCAGGTCAACGGCGCCCGGATGGTCCCCGGCCGGCACCTGCGCATCAGCGGCCTCGAGAACGTCGACAAGGTCGTCGGGGTGGACCAGTCCCCGATCGGCCGGACACCGCGCTCCAACCCGGCTACCTACACCGGCGTCTTCGACCACGTCCGCAAGCTGTTCGCCGAGACGCCCGAGGCGAAGGTCCGCGGCTACGGCCCCGGCCGGTTCTCGTTCAACGTCAAGGGCGGCCGCTGCGAGAACTGCTCCGGCGACGGCACGATCAAGATCGAGATGAACTTCCTGCCCGACGTGTACGTCCCCTGCGAGGTCTGCAAGGGGGCGCGCTACAACCGGGAGACCCTCGAGGTCCACTACAAGGGCAAGACGATCTCCGAGGTGCTGGAGATGCCGATCGAGGAGGCCGCCGGGTTCTTCGAGGCCATCACGGGCATCCACCGGCACCTCAAGACGCTGGTCGACGTCGGCCTCGGCTACGTGCGGCTCGGGCAGAGCGCCCCGACGCTGTCCGGCGGCGAGGCGCAGCGCGTCAAGCTGGCCTCCGAGTTGCAGAAACGCTCCACCGGCCGGACCGTCTATGTGCTCGACGAGCCGACCACGGGCCTGCACTTCGAGGACATCCGCAAGCTGCTGCTGGTCCTCAACGGACTGGTCGACAAGGGCAACACGGTCATCACGATCGAGCACAACCTCGATGTGATCAAGAACGCCGACTGGCTGATCGACATGGGCCCCGAGGGCGGCAACAAGGGTGGTCTCGTGCTTGCCACGGGCACCCCCGAGGAGATCGCCGAGGTTCCCGGCAGTCACACCGGGCAGTACCTACGCCCGATGCTCGAGCTCAAGGGCGAACCGGCCGGCTCCCCGGCGGCCGTCGCGCGGGCGGCCAAGGCCAACGGCGAGAAGGCCCCGGCCAAGGCGACGAAGCCGCGGGCGCCCAGGGCGCGTACCAAAGCCGCGGTCTGATTGTTCTTTGAGGCACGTCTGATTTTTCTTTAAAGCACAGGTAACTCACAGCAACAACGCGCGTTCCTCCTCACGAGGGACGTGCGTTGCTGCTTTCGGCCTGGTTCGGGGTGCTTGACCGCTCCTCACCGGGGAAACGTGCCGGAAATCTATGTATCCGGGCGGATAATTTCCTCGGTGGAGCATGAACCACATCGCCGGAGCGCGCGTATATCCAAGCAACGCCGTGTGACGTCATCACGCGGAACAGCGGGTAATCGAAGGGTTTGGCGAACAGATGACTGACGTGCAGACGAGGCCCGACACCGAGATCACGGGCACCGACGAGAAGGCCGCAGGCACCTCGACGGCCACCTCCCGGCGCGTCGTGCTCGTGGGCGCCGGAGCGCTCGGCGCCGGGTGCCTCCTCGCCGCCTGCGGCACCGACACCAGCACCAGCTCCGGGACCACCGGCTCCAACGGCGGCGACTTCAGCAACAACCCGGCACCGGCCGGCAGTGCGACCGCGGACCCGGCCGGCGGGGGCGACTCCTCGGGTGGCGGCGAGACCCTCGCGGCGGTCGCCGACGTGCCCGAGGGCGGCGGCATCATCAAGGGTGACTACGTCATCACGCAACCCACGGCCGGCGAGTTCAAGGCCTTCAGCAAGATCTGTACGCACCAGGGCTGCCCGGTCAACAAGGTCGACGGCGGCCAGATCGCCTGCCCGTGCCACGGCAGCTTCTTCTCCATCAAAGACGGCTCGCCGACGGCCGGACCGGCCAAGAAGGCGCTGCCCGAGACCAAGGTCAAGGTGGACGGCGACAACATCGTCGCGGCCTGACGATCGGCGTGAGGACCTGGGGCCGGCCATGACCCCTGCCGAGGTGGCCGGTCCCATTCTCATCGCGCTGTCGGCGCTGTCGCGATCGCCCGGTGGCCGGAGGCCCGACGCCGTGGCGGCGGCAACGGGCCTCCGGTCCGGAAATCATGTCAGAGGGTCGCACTAGTGTGGAGTGGTGCCTGACCCGTCCAGCTACCGTCCGGCGCCCGGGACCATTCCGGACGCTCCCGGTGTCTACCGCTTCCGTGATCCGACCGGCCGCGTCATCTACGTCGGCAAGGCCAAGAGCCTCCGCAGCCGGCTGAATTCCTACTTCGCCGACACGTGGACCCTGCACGCGCGCACCCAGCAGATGGTCACCACGGCCTCCGCCGTCGACTGGGTGACCGTCGCCAGCGAGGTCGAAGCGCTGCAGCTCGAGTTCTCCTGGATCAAGGAGTTCGACCCCCGGTTCAACGTCAAATACCGCGACGACAAGTCGTACCCGTTCCTCGCCGTGACGCTGAACGAGGAATACCCCCGCCTGCAGGTCATGCGGGGCGCCAAGCGTAAGGGCGTCCGTTACTTCGGGCCGTACAGTCATGCCTGGGCGATCCGGGAAACCCTGGATCTCCTCCTGCGGGTCTTCCCGGCCCGCACCTGCTCGGCCGGCGTCTTCAAACGGTCCGGCCAGATCGGGCGCCCCTGCCTGCTCGGCTATATCGGCAAATGCTCCGCGCCCTGCGTCGGCACGGTCAGCGCCGAGCAGCACCGCGCCATCGTCGATGATTTCTGCGACTTCATGGCCGGGCGCACCGACGCCTTCGTCAAACGCCTCGAGCGCGACATGCTCGACGCCTCCGAGCAGCTCGAGTTCGAAAAAGCGGCCCGCCTGCGCGACGACATCGCCGCGCTGCGCAAAGCCATGGAGAAGCAGACCGTCGTCCTCGGCGACGGCACCGACGCCGACGTGGTCGCCTTCGCCGAAGACCCCCTCGAAGCCGCCGTCCAGGTCTTCCACGTCCGCGACGGCCGGGTCCGCGGCCAGCGCGGCTGGGTCGTCGACAAGGTCGAGGACCTCACCACCGGCGATCTTGTCCACCACTTCTGCACCCAGGTCTACGGCGACGAGCACGGCGAGAACGACGTCCCCCGCGAGCTGCTCGTCCCCGAGCTCCCCCCGGACCACGTCGCCCTGGAGAACTGGCTCTCCGAGCACCGCGGCAGCCGCGTCTCCCTGCGCATCCCGCAACGCGGCGACAAACGCTCCCTGCTCGAAACGGTCGCCCGCAACGCCGGCGAGTCCCTGCAACGCCACAAACTGCGCCGCGCCGGCGACCTCACCACCCGCAGCAAGGCCCTCGACGAGATCGCCGAAGCCCTCGCCATGGACTCCGCCCCACTGCGCATCGAATGCTTCGACGTCTCCCACATCCAGGGCACCGACGTCGTCGCCAGCATGGTCGTCTTCGAGGACGGCCTGCCCCGCAAGAGTGAATACCGCCGCTTCTCGGTCCGCGGCAACCCCGACGGCACCGGCCTCGACGACCTCGCCGCCATGAGCGAGGTCATGCGCCGCCGCTTCGGCCGCTACAAAGCCCAGCCCGATGCCGTCGAATCCGCCGCCGTCGAGGTCGACGGCGAGGTGGCCACCAACGAGCTGCCCGGCATCGACCCGCTCACGGGCAAGCCGCGCCGGTTCGCCTACCCGCCGCAGCTCGTCGTGGTCGACGGCGGGCAGCCCCAGGTCAATGCGGTCGCCGCGGTCCTGTCCGATCTGGGGATCACCGACGTCGCGCTGTGCGGCCTGGCGAAACGGCTCGAGGAGGTGTGGGTCCCGGGCGAGGACTTCCCGGTCATCCTCCCGCGCACGTCAGAATCCCTCTACCTGCTCCAACGGGTACGCGACGAGGCGCACCGCTTCGCCATCACGTTCCACCGGGAGCGGCGCTCCAAGCGGATGACGGCTTCCGCGCTGGACAATGTCCCCGGGCTGGGGGAGACGCGGCGCAAGGCGCTGCTCCGGCACTTCGGCTCCCTCAAGAAGCTCGGCCAGGCCACGCCGGAGGAGATCACCGAGGTCCCCGGAATCGGTCGCCGGACCGCGGAGGCTGTTCTCGCCTCGCTCGCGGGCGATGCGCCCAAGCCGGGCGGTGGCATGCAGGATGCATCGGCGGGGGAGATGGCGGACGGCGATGGTGGTGGTGCGGCGGGTGGCGCGGTGGGCGATGCGGCGGGTGGTGCCGGGCGGACCAAGGCGGGGGCCGCGAGGACGAGAGTTGCCCGGCCACCGGTGCCGCCGCCGACGCCCGTCCCCGTGATCGCCGAGGACCAGCCTGTCCAGCGCGCCGCCGAGCCCGCCGACGGCGGGAGCTGAGGCCGGGTGGGGCGCACCCGTCAAAACCTGACGACGGCGGGGCTGAGGGCCGGGGCGCCCGTCAAGGCTGATAGCGGCGGGGGCTGAGGGCTCCGGCGCCCGTCAAGGCTGTTAGCAGCGGGGGCTGAGGGCTCCGGCGCCCGTCAAGGCTGACCGCGGCGGGGACTGAGGGCCGGGTGGGGCGCGGCCTCCAAGACTGACCCAGGTGGGAGTTGAGGGGCGGCCCCGTCGAGGCTGCCGGCTGAGGGCGCCGTGGTTCGGGGGTGACGTGGGGCTGATGGTGCAGGTGGGGCCGTCGCTGTGGTTGCTGTGTGGCGTTGGTTCGATACGGGTGGTGAGCTGGGCGTACGGAATAGGGATGTCTGGTTTTGCTGTTGAGGCGGTGGGTGGGAAACGTGGCCGGGTGATCTCGGGCGGGCGGTTTGGCCGATCGGGTAGCGGACATCATGTCCGGCGGCCAAGGGTGGTTGCTTCGGCCTAGGATGCAGTGTCCACCCGCGGTGGGTGACCTTCTTCGGGCGGCTCACGCTCCGGTTGGCTCAGGCTCCGGTTGGCTCACGGCGAATGCGCGGCCGGGGTGAGTAGGACCCGGGGTGAGTAACGCCGGGTTAGCAACGCAGGGGTGAGCAGGGCCGGGGTGCGAAACGCCGGGGTGCGAAACGCCGGGGTGCGAAACGCCGGGGTGAGTAGGGCCGGGTGGGCCGGCAGTCATAGCGGGTAGCAGTTCTGTCCAGGAGGAAGTGCGTGACCGAGTCGATGCCGGAGTTCGTTCCGGAGCCGGCGCCGGACGAGGAGAGTGTCGACCTCGTGGTGGTGACCGGGGTTTCCGGTGGTGGCCGTAGTACGGTCGCCCGTGCCCTGGAGAACGTCGGCTTCTATGTCGTCGACAATCTGCCCCAGGCGTTGATGCTGGACATGGCCCAGTTGGCGTTCGCCGCCGGTGGGGCTGCCCGGCGTACGGCCATGGTGCTGGATGTCCGGAGCCGGGCCTTCTCGACCGACCTGGCCGGGGCGGTGCGGGTGCTCAAAGAGCGCGGTTTCCTGCCGCGGGTCGTGTTCGTCGACGCCGATGACGAGGTGCTGATCCGCCGGTTCGAGTCGGTGCGCCGGTCGCATCCGTTGCAGGGTGACGGACGGTTGTCGGACGGTATCGCTGCGGAGCGGAAGCTGCTCGAGGAGGCGCGCGAGCAGGCTGACGTGATCATTGACACCAGTCACCTGAACGTGAACCAGCTCCGGCGGCGGGTGGAGGAGTTGTTCGGCGGGGAGGATGCGCGCCGGCTGCGGATCACCGTGTTGTCGTTCGGGTTCAAGTACGGGCTGCCGCCGGATGCGGATTATGTGCTGGATGCCAGGTTCCTCCCGAACCCGTTCTGGGTGCCGGAGCTGCGGGAGCACACCGGTCTGGAGGAGGGCGTCAGCAACTACGTCCTCGGGCAGGAAGGCGCCAACGACTTCGTGGGCACCTACGCGGGCCTGATCGCCGCCACCGCGCCCGGGTTCGAGCGGGAGGGTAAGCGTTACCTGACCGTCGCCGTGGGCTGCACCGGCGGGAAGCACCGCAGCGTCGCTATCGCCGAGGAGTTGACCTCCCGCCTGCGCGACATCCGCCTGTCCGCCCACTCGTCCCACCGCGACCTGGGCCGCGAATGAGGCCCATCAAGGTGGTCGCGTTCGGCGGCGGGCACGGGCTGGCGGCCTCGCTGCGCGGGCTTCGTCACTGCGAGCCGGCGCTCGACCTCGACATCACCGCCGTGGTCACGGTCGGTGACAACGGCGGCTCGAGTGGCCGGCTGCGCGCCGAGCGGGACGCCCAGCTCCCGCCGGGTGACCTGCGGATGGCGCTGGCGGCGCTCGCCGACGAGGAGCCGGGCCATCAGAGCACCGTCAAGCTGATGCAGCACCGGTTCGCCCCGATCAACAACCCGGACCGCCGGCAGAGCGACGTGGATCGCCGGACCGGCTCGTACGACCCGCTCGCCGGTCACGCCGTGGGAAACCTCCTGCTGCTCGGCCTGATGGAGCTCACCGGCGATCCGGTCGAGGCGCTGCAGCACGCCGGGTGGATGGTCGGCGCCAAGGGGAAGGTCCTGCCGATGGCCTGCCACGCGGTCGGGATCGAGGCCGACGTCCGTGGGGGAGATCCCGCGCTGCCCGATGATGTGGTCACGGTGAGTGGTCAGCATGCGGTCGCCGTCACGAACGGTCACGTGGAAAACGTACGCATAGTGCCTGCTTCTCCGCCTGCCTGTCCCGACGCGCTGGACGCCATCCGGGACGCCGACTGGCTGATCTTCGGACCGGGCAGCTGGTACACGAGCGTGCTCCCGCATCTGCTCGTGCCGGAGCTGGCGGACGCGATCGTGGCGAGCCCGGCGCGGCGGCTGGTGACGCTGAACCTCGCGGCCGACAACGAGACGGCCGGTTTGTCGGTGGCCGACCACCTTGCAGCGCTGCACTGGTACCTTCCGGCGCTGCGGGTGGACACCGTCCTCGCCGACGCCAAGTGGGTGGGGGAACCGGACCCGGTGCACCGCGCGGCCGAGGCGCTCGGGGCCCGGCTGGTCCTCGCGCCACTGGCCGTGGCCGATGGCAGTCCCAAGCATGATCCTGAGTCGTTGGGCACAGCACTGGTGCCGGTACTCGGAGTCGATCGTTAAAGCAACTGGCGTACCGCGATACAAGCAAGAGGTGACTTCGAGATGGCGATGACGGCAGCGGTCAAGGACGAGCTGAGCCGGGTCGACGTACCCAAGCCGTGCTGCCGCCGTGCGGAGATGGCCGCCCTGCTGCGTTTCGCCGGCGGGCTGCACATCGTCTCCGGCCGGGTGGTCGTCGAGGCGGAGCTGGACACCGGCGCGGTCGCGCGGCGCCTGAGGCGGGAGATCGCCGATGTGTACGGCTACCCGAGCGAGGTGCACGTCCTCGCGTCGGGCGGCCTGCGCAAGGGCAGCCACTACATCGTCCGCATCGTGAAGGACGGCGAGGCGCTGGCACGTCAGACGGGCCTGCTCGACGTCCGCGGCCGTCCGGTGCGGGGCCTGCCCCCGCACGTGGTCTCGGCGAACGTCTGCTGCGCGGTCGCCGCGTGGCGGGGCGCGTTCATGGCCCACGGCTCACTGACCGAGCCGGGCCGCTCCAGCGCGCTGGAGATCACCTGTCCGGGCCCCGAAGCGGCGCTGGCCCTGCGCGGCGCCGCCCGCCGCATCGGCATCACCGCCAAGGAGCGCGAGGTCCGCGGCGTGGACCGGGTGGTGATCAAGGACGGAGACGCGATCGCAGCGCTCCTCACCCGCATAGGAGCGCACTCCAGCGTGCTCGCCTGGGAGGAGCGACGCGTACGCCGTGAGGTCCGCGCCACCGCCAACCGCCTCGCCAACTTCGACGACGCCAACCTCCGCCGCTCCGCGCGCGCCGCCGTGGCCGCCGCCGCCCGGGTCACCCGCGCACTGGAGATCCTCGCCGAGGAGGCCCCGAACCACCTGACGTCCGCCGGTCAGCTCCGCCTGGAGCACCGGCAGGCGAGCCTGGAGGAGCTGGGCGCTCTCGCGGACCCGCCGCTGACGAAGGACGCGATCGCGGGCCGCATCCGCCGGCTGCTCGCCCTGGCCGACAAGCGGGCCCGTGACCTCGGCATCCCCGACACCGAGGCCGCGGTCACCCCCGAGATGATGGCCTGCTGACCGGTCAGTCGCCCGCCGGGTGCCGGTTGAGCAGGACGCGGCCGAGCAGCAGTGTCCCCACGCCCGCGATGACGACGCTGAGCAGGCCGATGCGGAGGCTGGAATGGTCGGCGACGAGGCCGACCAGCGGGGGTGAGGCCAGGAAGCCGATCCGCAGCACCCAGCTCACCACCGTCAGCCCGAGCCCGGACGGCAACCCCGGCAGCTCATCCGCGGTGTGCATCGCGGCCGGGACCAGCGTCGCCGTGCCCAGTCCGGCCAGGGCGAACCCCGCCAGCGCCGACCCCACCGACGGGAAGGCGAGCGCGAACCCCATCCCCGCAGCAGCCACCGCACCGCCGATCCGGGTGACGGTGCGCTGACCGAAGCGATCCACGAGACGGTCGCCGAGGAGGCGCCCGGCGGTCATCGCGACCTGCAGGGCCACGAACGCAAGACCCGCCACGGCCGCGGTAGCGCCGATGTCCTCCGTCATGAACAGCGCGCCCCACGATGCCCCGGCGTCCTCCACCAGCGCACCGAAGAGCGCCAGCAGCCCGAGGGCCGCCAGCATCCAGACCGCAGCCCGGGCGAAGGACCTGCCACCGGTCGCTGCCGGCCGTTCCGCTTCGTCGGGCCCACGCAGCAGATATCGGTACGCCGCCAGCGCCACGCCACTGAACAGCACCCCGGCGACGACCAGGTGGATCAGAAGCGGGACGTGCAGGCCCGCAGCCGCCGAGCCCATCAGGCCACCGAGCACGGCGCCGATGCTCCACACGCCGTGGAAGGAGTTGACGATCGAGCGGCCGTAGATGCGCTGGACGCGCAGGCCGTGGGCGTTCTGGGCGACGTCCACGACGGCGTCCGCGGCGCCCGAGCAGAACAGGACCACCGCCAGCAGCCACCAGCTGGGAACGACGGCGACCAGCAGGAACGCCGTCGCGATCAGCGGGATGCCGAACGACGCCGTACGCGCCGACCCGAGCAGCCGGATCGCCAGCGGCGCGAACAGGCCACCGGTGAGCGCACCGAGCGGTCCGGCCGCGAGTGCCGTGCCGAACAGGGCGTTGCTGAGGTCCAGATGCTCCTTGACCTCGGGATAGCGAGGAACGACGTTGGCGAACAGGGCGCCGTTGGTCAGGAAGACGGCGGCGACGGCCGCCCGGGCGCGACGGGCCCCGAGCGGCACAGCGACAGCGGCAGCGGTCATGAGAAGCGGGATACCGCCTCGCCGACCTGCGGCTCCGTGACCGGGAAGCCGGGGAAGCGGGAGAGCCGCAGCAGCGGGATGGCCCGCATCATCTGGCCGTTCTTCGGGTCGAACAGCATGGCGTCGAACGGGCCGTCGGCGAGCTGTTCGCGCAGCCAGGTGCCCGCGTCGGGGTGGGCGAGCCAGCCGTCGACCGTCGACTCGGCGGTCAGCGGGGTGACCACCTCGTCACCCGTGAGGGTGATCGTGGTGTCCAGGCGGATGTCCCGGGACGAGGAGCCGACGCGGATGCCGAACTCGCCGCCCTCGACCGTCCAGTCGCGCAGCGCGGGGTGCCAGAACGCGAACGCGCGCCGGTCCAGCTCCACGGTGACCTGCCTGCTCTCCCCGGGCGCGAGGCTGACCTGGGCGAACCCACGCAGCTCCTGCTCCGGCCGGTAGACGCTGGCCTGCGGGTCGGTGACGTACACCTGCACGGTCTCGGTGCCGGGCCGGGCTCCGCTGTTGGTCACCGTGAGGGAGACCCGCGCGGTGTCGGTCCCGGTCGTCACTTCCAGATCTCCGTACGCGAACGAGGTGTACGAGAGCCCGTGCCCGAACGGGTACGCGACCTCGAGCCGGTGCGCGTCGTACCAGCGGTAGCCGATGAGCAGCCCTTCGCCGTACCGGACGTGGCCCGCCTCGCCGGGGAACGCGCCGACGGTCGGGTTGTCCTCGTAGCGCACGGGTACGGTCTCGGCGAGCTTCCCGGCCGGGTTGGTCACGCCGAGCAGCAGGTCCGCGGTCGCGCTGCCGCCGGCCTGGCCGAGCAGCCAGCCCTCGAGGATCGCGCCGGCCCTGTCCTGCCAGGGCGCGACGGTGACGACCGAGCCGTTGGAGAGCACGACGGCCACGTTGTCGTTGACGTCAGCCACGGCGTTCAGCAGGTCGATCTGGTGCTGCGGCAGGTCCATGTGGTCGCGGTCGTAGCCCTCCGACTCGTACGACGGCGGCAGCCCCAGGAACACCACGGCGATCTCGGCGTCACGGGCGGCGGCGACGGCCTCCTCGACCAGGGCCGGGTCAGCCTCCTCGGACTCGATGACGAAGCCGGGTGCGAACACGACGTCGCGGGCGGCCCGGAGAGCGTCCAGCGCCGTGTCGACGCGGGTGGGGTTGACCTGCGACGAGCCGGCGCCCTGGAAACGCGGGGACCGGGCGAACTCCCCGATCACGGCGATCGTGCCGGGGGTGGCCAGGGGGAGCAGGTCGCCGTCGTTCTTGAGCAGGACGGCGCTCGCGGCGGCTGCCTCGCGGGCGAGCAGGTGGTGTGCGTCGGCGTCGAAGGTCTGCCCGGGCCTCAGCGCGGGCAGCGCCTTGTCCACCAGCTCGAGCACGCGGGTCACGGCGAGGTCGACGTCCTTCTCGCTGAGCGTGCCGGCCTTGACCGCGGCGAGGATCGTCGCCGTGCCGCCACCACCGGAGGAGGGCATCTCCAGGTCGAGCCCGGCGTGCACGCCCGCGTCGCGCTCGTTGACCGCGCCCCAGTCGGAGACCACCAGGCCCCGGTATCCCCACTCGTCGCGGAGCACGTCGGTGAGCAGCCAGCGGTCCTCGCTCGCGTACACCCCGTTGATCCGGTTGTAGGAACACATGACGGTCCACGGCTGGGCGCCGGTGACGACGCGCTCGAACGCGGGAAGGTAGATCTCGCGCAGCGTGCGCTCGTCGACGTCGGCGGAGACCGTCATCCGGTCGGTCTCCTGGTTGTTGGCGGCGAAGTGCTTCAGCGACGTGCCGACGCCCTCGCTCTGCACGCCGTTGACCAGCGCGGTTCCGAGAACACCGGCGAGCGCGGGGTCCTCGGAGAAATACTCGAAGTTGCGGCCGCAGAGCGGGGAGCGCTTCATGTTGATGCCGGGGCCGAGCAGCACCGCGACCTCCTCGGCGCGGCACTCGCGGCCCAGCGCGGCCCCGATGCGCTCCAGCAGCTCCGGGTTCCAGGTGGAGGCGAGCCCCGCGGCCGGCGGGAAGCAGGTGGCCGGAACGCTGTTGTGCAGCCCGAGATGGTCGCCCTCGCCAGACTGCTTGCGCAGCCCGTGCGGCCCGTCGGTGACCATCACGGCGGGGATGCCGAGCCGCTCGACCCCCTGTGTGTGCCAGAAGTCGGAGCCGTCGAGCAGACCGGCCTTCTCCTCCAGCGTGAGAGCGGTCAACAGGGTCGGGATGTCCAGCTGCGGGACGGCATCAGTACTCATGTTTCCAAGGTAACGCCGAAAACCTCCGTGCGGAAGTTTTCGGGAACTACGATGGCCGCGTGACCCAAGAACTTCAGCGCCGCGGCTCGTACGAGAAGGGTGTCCGGCGCAGGCAGGAGATCCTGGACCGGGCCATCGAGGTGTTCGCCGAGCGCGGCGCCCAGGGCACGTCGCTGCGCGCGATCGGGGAGGCGATCGGGGTCTCGCACGCGGCGCTCAAGCACTACTTCGACTCCCGCGAGGAGCTGCTCATCGAGGTCTACCGGGCCGCCGAGGAGCGCTCCACGCTCGGTGATCCCCCGGTGGGCACGACCGGCCCGGTCGGCCTGATGACCCATGCGGCGCGGCGCAACCACGGGGTGCCGGGGCTGGTGCAGCTCTATTCGACCCTGGTGGCCAGCGCCCTGGAGAACGGGCATGACGCTGCCCGCTCCTTCTTCTCGGCCCGCTTCCGCGACCTGCGTGGTCTTCTGGCGGATCGCGTACGCGAGGAGCAGCGCGACGGTCACATCCGCGCCGACATCGCCCCGGAGGCCGCGGCCGCGTTGATCATCGCGGCGTCGGACGGTCTGCAGACCCAGTGGCTGCTCGACCCCTCCGTCGACATCGAGGAGTCGCTGTCCTTGCTGGAGTCCTTACTGCAAGGGCCGCTGCGGTCGTAAAACCGTATGTGCGTACCGTAGGGATATTTTTTTGATGTCACCCTGAAGTAACGATCAGGTAGCGCCCCAGCAGCGACGTCTCGATCCTCCTCGGCTAGGGTCTTGGTGACGGCGACGGAGCCGGGCAGGACGGCCGACGCGGGTTTCTGGGGTCGGCACGAAGACCTCCGCCGGTCGCTTCCGGCGGACCGAAATGAGGAGATCCACCTGTGACCATCCGGGTTGGCATCAACGGCTTCGGCCGAATCGGCCGCAACTTCTTCCGCGCTGTGCAGGCCTCCGGCGCCGACATCGAGATCGTCGGCGTCAACGACCTGACCGACAACGCGACGCTGGCCCACCTGCTGAAGTACGACAGCATCCTGGGCCGCCTGCCCTACGAGGTGAAGGCCACCGCCGACGAGATCACCGTCGCGGGCAAGACCTTCAAGGCGTTCGCCGAGCGCGACCCCGCCAACCTGCACTGGGGCGACCTGGGCGCCGACGTCGTCATCGAGTCGACCGGCTTCTTCACCGACGCCACCAAGGCGAAGGCGCACGTCGACAACGGCGCGAAGAAGGTCATCATCTCGGCGCCGGCCAAGAACGAGGACATCACCATCGTCATCGGTGTCAACGATGACAAGTACGACGCCGCGAAGCACACGATCATCTCCAACGCGTCGTGCACCACGAACTGCCTCGCGCCGATGGCGAAGGTCCTGAACGACACGATCGGCATCGAGCGTGGCCTGATGACCACGATCCACGCCTACACCCAGGACCAGAACCTGCAGGACGGCCCGCACAAGGACCTGCGTCGCGCCCGCGCCGCCGCCCTCAACGTGGTCCCGACCTCGACCGGTGCCGCCAAGGCCGTCAGCCTGGTGCTGCCGGAGCTCAAGGGCCGCCTCGACGGCTTCGCGATGCGCGTGCCGATCCCGACCGGCTCCGCCACCGACCTGACCTTCCAGGCGAAGAAGGAGACCTCGGTCGACGAGGTCAACGCCGCCATCAAGGCCGCGGCCGAGGGCCCCCTCAAGGGCATCCTGGTCTACACCGAGGACGAGATCGTCTCCTCGGACATCGTCACCGACCCGGCCTCCTGCATCTTCGACGCCGGCCTGACCAAGGTCATCGGCAACCAGGTCAAGGTCGTCGGCTGGTACGACAACGAGTGGGGCTACTCGAACCGCCTCGTCGACCTGGTCAAGCTGGTCGGCTGAGCTGACGTGAAGACTCTCGACGACCTGCTCGGCGAGGGTGTCTCGGGTCGGCGCGTGTTCGTACGCGCCGACCTGAACGTCCCGTTCGACAAGAGCGATCCCACAGTCATCAGCGACGACGGCCGCATCCGGGCGGTGCTGCCGACCCTCGTCGCCCTGCGCGACGCGGGCGCGAAGGTGATCGTCGCCTCCCACCTCGGCCGTCCCAAGGGCGCGCCGGACCCCAAGTTCACGCTCGCACCGGTCGCCACGCGGCTCGGTGAGCTGCTCGGCACGCCCGTCGTGTTCGCTGAGGACACCGTGGGGGAGTCGGCCACCGCCGCCGCGGCCGCGCTGCTCGACGGCCAGGTGCTGCTGCTGGAGAACCTGCGCTTCAACGCCGGTGAGACCTCGAAGGACGACGCTGAGCGCGGCGCTTTCGCGGACCAGCTCGCCGCGCTCGCCGACTCGTACGTCGACGACGCGTTCGGCGCCGTGCACCGCAAGCACGCCTCGGTGTTCGACGTGCCGGCCCGGCTCCCGCACTACGCGGGCGGCCTGGTCGTTCGCGAGGTCGAGGTGCTGCGCAAGGTCACCGAGACCCCCGAGAAGCCGTACGTCGTCGTCCTCGGTGGTTCGAAGGTCTCCGACAAGCTCGCCGTCATCAAGGCGCTGCTGCCGAAGGTCGACAAGCTGCTCGTCGGTGGGGGCATGTGCTTCACCTTCCTCAAGGCCCAGGGCCACGAGGTCGGCAAGTCGCTGCTCGAAGCCGAGATGATCGACACCTGTGCTTCTCTGCTGGCGGAAGCGGACGGCCGCATCGTGCTGCCCGTCGACGTGGTCGCCGCGACCGAGTTCTCGGCCGATGCCGATCACGAGGTGGTCGGCGTGGCGGACATCCCCGCTTCGCAGCTGGGCCTCGACATCGGCCCGCAGTCAGTGGCGCTGTTCGCGGAGGCGATCGGCACGGCGAAGACGGTGTTCTGGAACGGGCCCATGGGCGTGTTCGAGCTCGCCCCGTTCGCCGCCGGCACCCGCGGCGTCGCCGAGGCGATCACCAAAATCGACGGCTTCTCGGTCGTCGGCGGCGGCGACTCGGCGGCGGCGGTCCGCACGCTCGGCATCGACGAGTCCGGCTTCGGCCACATCTCGACCGGTGGCGGCGCGTCCCTGGAATACCTCGAGGGCAAGACCCTGCCGGGTCTGGCCGCGCTGGAGAGCTGAGACCATGGCCGGGGCGACTCCCCGCACCCCGATCATGGCCGGCAACTGGAAGATGCACCTCGATCACCGCGAGGCGAATCTTCTGGTCCAGAAACTGGCAGCCAGCCTCACCCCGAAGCAGCTCACCGATGTCGAGACGGTGGTCCTGCCGCCGTTCACCGATCTGCGCACCGTGCAGACCGCGATCGACGGCGACAAGCTGCTGATCAAGTACGGCGCGCAGGACCTGTCGCCGCACAAGAACGGCGCCTACACCGGTGACGTCTCCGGCGTGATGCTGGCCAAGCTCGGCTGCTCGTACGTAGTCGTCGGGCACTCCGAACGCCGCCAGCACCACCACGAGGACGACGCCCTGGTCAACGCCAAGGCGAAAGCCGCCCTGGCGAACGGCCTGACCCCGATCGTCTGCGTGGGCGAGGGCCCGGACGTGCGCGAGGCCGGCGAGCAGGTGGCGCACTGCGTCGCCCAGCTCACCGGCGCGCTCGACGGGCTCAAGGCCGAGCAGGTCAGCAAGATCGTCGTGGCCTACGAACCGATCTGGGCCATCGGCACCGGCAAGACCGCAACCCCCGAGGACGCCCAGGAGGTGTGCGGCGCCCTGCGCGCCGCGATCTCCGGCAAACACGGCGCCGAGGTGGCCGACGTGATCCGCATCCAGTACGGCGGCTCCGTGAAGGCGGGCAACATCGCCGCGATCATGGCGCAGCCGGACGTCGACGGTGCCCTCGTCGGCGGCGCCAGCCTGGTCGCGGAGGAGTTCGTGTCGATCGTCCGGTTCCGGGAGCATGTCAAGCGTTGATCTATTGTGAAGAACCGGTCGCCCTGGGGCGGCCGGTTCTTGGCGCGCCCGCTATTGTGGGGGCGCTGCCGTGCCCTTCGAGAGGATTGACCCGACCATGCCGATCGCGTTCGCCTACACGTTGATCGTGTTGCTGCTCATCACCAGCATTCTGCTGACCCTGCTCATCCTGCTGCACCGCGGCAAGGGTGGCGGCATGTCCAGCATGTTCGGTGGCGGCGTCACCTCCAGCCTGGCCGGTTCCTCGGTGGCGGAGAAGAACCTCGACCGTTACACGGTGCTCGTGGGCATCGTCTGGTTCGCCTGCATCGTCGGGCTCGGCCTCTGGCTGAAGCTCGCGCAAAGCTCCTGAACTCAGAACTCCCGAACCCTGAGCTCCTGAACCCCGGGCTCGTGAACCCGTAACGCCATTTTTTCGTGATTCAGGTGTCCTGAAACACATTGTTAACGCACGGTTCCGTACCGTGTGTCGGTAACTCTTCCTGAGTCGCCCTGCGAGTCGTAGACTCTCCCGCGCGGTCCGGTCCCTCCGGGCCGCGCGGCTGTTTTTCACCGCCTACGACCGCCGGACCTTTCCCTCGGCGAAGACGCCCCTGACAGGCAGGAGTGACATCCGTGTCCAGTGGCAGCGCGATCCGCGGCAGCCGCATCGGGTCCAGCCCGATGCGCCCCGACGAGCGCAGCGAACCCGCACCGCGGCGGGAGGTGACGTACTGGTGCGCTGCCGGGCACGAGGTCGAGGTCCGGTTCGCCGCCGACGTCGTCCCCCCGGAGACCTGGGACTGCATCCGCTGCGGTCAGCCCGCCGGTCTCGACCGGGCCAACCCGCCCGGCAAGTCGCGCAACGAGCCCTACAAGTCGCACCTCGCCTACGTGAAGGAGCGCCGCTCCGAGGCCGACGGCGAGGCCATCCTCGCCGAAGCCCTCGCCAAGATCCGTCGCCGCCGCGGCGGATCCTGATCCCCATCCCGGTCTGATTCCGATCCCGGCGGCGGCGGCCTTGTGGCTGCCGCCGCTGCGGGTTTCAGCGTGCCCGTGCGGCGGGCCTGCGTCCGGCTGCGCTGCGGATCGGTGATCCGGCCGCGTTTACAGCGGGTCGGTGATTGGGCCGCGTTGCCGGTCGGGTTTACAGCGGGTCGGTGGTCCGGCCGAGAAAGGTGACCTGGCCGACGTCGGGCACGGTGAGCTCACGGAAGCCGAGCCGGTCGTAGAACGCGCGCGCCCCGGTGTTCGACGGTGACATGCCGAGGTGCACCCTGGCCACGCCCGCCTCGCGCAGCCCGGCCAGGAACGCGCCGATCAGGCCCCGCCCCTGACCCTTGCCCTGCCACTCCGGCAGCAGGTCGATGTGCAGATGCGCCGGGTAATCCGCCAGCGCGGGGATCACCATGCGCTCCGGGTGGTGGTGCAGCACCAGCCACCGGTCGTCGGCCGTGACGGGCGGATCCTGCGGCTCGGGGTAGCGTCCCGCGGTCGCCGGCAGCCACTCGTCCCGGTATCGCCGGGCGAAACGGGCTGTGTCAGCGGTGCCGAGCACGTAGCCGACCGCCGCACCCGTGCCGTCGTCCAGGACGTGGGCGTGCTCCGGTTCGAGGGTCACGTAGGGCACCGCGAAGATGTCGCCGACGAGGCGGTCGGAGGACGTCGTCCCGCGGGAGTCGCCGCCGCTGTCAGCGGTCCGCACGCAGATGTCGTAGACGGCGTCGAGGTCGGCAGGGCGGTAGGGGCGGATCACGGGTTGCACGGCCGTGAGTCTAGGTCGTCACCACCATGTGATCGGCGTCACTCTCCAGTCGCCAACCTTTCTGGCCGTCACGCGTCCCTCCATGCGAGAGTCCGACATCGACCCCGCAGGAGATTCCCGATGCGCAAGACCGTCACCGCAGCAGTCGGCACCGCCGCGTTCCTCGTCATTGGTGGCATCTCCGCCGCCGCGTACGCGAGCACCACGTCCGGCCCGACCCCGAAGCCGAAGCCGACGGCCGCGACCGCCACTGCGTCTCCCCTGCCCGCCACCGCCTCCCCAGTGCCGAGCCCCAGCCGCTCCGCGACGGCCACGCCCGCCCCGAGCCGCTCCGCGACGGCCGCTCCCAGCCCGACCCGTCCCGGCACGGCCGCCCCCAGCCCCACCCGCTCCGCGACGGCCGCTCCCACCCCGAGCCGCTCCGCAACGGCAGCTCCCAGCCCCACCCGCTCCGCGACGGCTGCACCGAGCCCGACCCGCTCCGCGACGGCCGCTCCCACCCCGAGCCGCTCAGTCGAGACCACCGCTCGTTGATGCACTTCGTCGGGGTCCTGCCGCAACCGCTGGTGCGGTGGCTGCGCTCGGTCATGTCCGGATCCGGCACGCCGGTGCGGGACACGGCAGGCCCCGGCGGTTCGGGCCCGCCCGCGATCAACGAGCTGTACCAGGCCCGGCGCCTGGGCCTCGTACGCCTCGCGGTGCTGATGGTCGACGACCTGGCCACCGCGGAGGACATCGTCCAGGACGTGTTCGCCGCCCTCTACCGCCGTCACGGCGCGGAACTGCGTACTGTGACGGACCCGGACGCGTACCTCACCTCCGGCGTGATGAACGCCGCCCGGTCGGCACTGCGCCGCCGTAAGACCGCCCGCGCCTACGTGCCACCCCCGCCTGCCACCGCCCCGGCCGCCGAGGACCAGGTCCTGCTGGGGGAGGGCGACCGCGCGGTGCTGGACGCGCTGGGCAGGCTCACGGCCCGCCAGCGTCAGGTGATGGTCCTGCGCTACTGGTCAGACCTGTCCGAGCAAGAGATAGCCGAGACGCTGCACGTGTCGCGCGGCACGGTGAAGTCCACCGCCAGTCGCGCCCTCACGATCCTGCGCGATCACCTGGGGGACCGACGATGAGCACTCTTGAGGCCCGCCTCCGCGGTGCCCTGGCCGCGCGGGCGATGCAGGTGACAGCCACACAGCTGCAACCGGCACGCCCCCCGACACTGCAACCCGCCCGCCCGGTCCGGCACCGCTGGCTGCTCGCCCTGGCTGCGGGGACCCTGGCGGTGGTCACGCTGGGTGCGACAATCACCCATTTCCTCCCCGTACGCCCGGAGCGCCCCGACGCACCAGGAGTAACCGTCCCCTCCACCCCACCGGCCCCGAGCCCGTCGCCATCCGCGGACCCCACCTCGCCGGAACCGTCCTCCTCGCCCACGCGGGCCAGCCCGTCGGCCTACACGAGGTCACCCTCCGCCACCGCACCGGCCAGGCCCGAGCCGGCCGGGGCGACACCGGCGACCTCCGAGCCCGGCGTGGCCCGGTCGCCGCGGCCGACGCAGGCACCCCCGAGCACCGCCGTCCCGGCAGCGACCTCATCCGGGTAGGAGACTTTAGGATTTCCGAGGCGCGAACCTGATTGCAACCGTTCTGCACTCGCCGGGAGGCGGGACCGGCCGAACGGGAGGACATGACCGATGTGCAGATCGTTGAGCTGGGCATGCAGGCGATGACCATCGCGGCGAAGATGTGCGCGCCGGTGTTGCTGACGGCGCTGGCCATCGGGTTCGCGATCTCGCTCTTCCAGTCGGTGACCCAGATCCAGGAGGCGACGCTGTCGTTCGTCCCCAAGGCGGCGGGTGTCGGGGCGGCGATCCTGTTCAGCGGCAACTGGATGCTGCACGAGATGGTCACCTTCACCACACAGCTCTTCGAGCGGATCCCGCAGCTGATCGGAAGCTGACGCGGGAGCCGCGGGAGCCGCGGGAGCCGCGGGAGCCGCGGGAGTTAGATCGGCGCGGCCATGCCGGCGTGCCCCTTGCGCTGCAGGGCGTGCAACTCGTCGCGGCGTCCCTCCCGCTCGGCCCGGCCCAGCGCCACCGACGTCTCGACCAGGGCCCGGGCGCGATCGTGACGGCGTGCACCGTACGCAAGGAGTGCCTTCTCGACATCGTCGGCAGCAGCCATTTCCCCGGCCAGAACCACGGCATCCTCGATGGCCAGCGCCGCACCGCTCACCAGCTGGGGCGAGGGGGAGTGGGCAGCGTCACCGGCCAGCACGCCCCGGCCCGCGTGCCACGGTCCGTCGACGAACAGGGCGTGCACCGGGCGGCGTACCACCTGGCCCGGCTCGGTGATGGTGTCCCGGACCTCCGCGAGTCGGCCGCTGAACGGTGCCAGCAGCTCGCGCATCCGGTCGGCCAGCAGGTCGCCGGCGAGCGGTTCCGGGTCGTCGAGGCCCTCGGTCAGGAAGACGTAGCCCTTGTCCGCCGAGATCGGGATCAGGCCGGCGGTGAACGTCGGGCCGCCGAACGTGTGGATGTCCGTGGCCCACTCCGGGCGGTCCACCAGCGCCCGCCACACCATCTGACCCGTGTAGCGGGGTTCGCCGGTCAGGCCCAGCTGCTCGCGGGTGCGGGAGCGGACCCCGTCGGCGCCGAGGAGATAGTCGGTGGTGCGCGTGGTGCCGTCGTCCAGGCGTACCGAAATCTGGTCGGCGTTGGTCTCGACGGCCTGGACCGAAAGTCCGGTTCTGAGGGTCGCCCCCAGCTCCGCGGCCCGCGCCCGGAGGATCTCGTGCAGCACGGGACGGCCCATGCCGGCCTCGGCGGGCCGGCCGGGACCGAGCACGCTGGGCAGCTCCATGACGTTGTGCACGGTGCCGGCGGCGTCGCAGTTGAGCGTACGGAAAATGGGGTAACCCGCCGCGAGACACACATCCTCGAGATCGACGGCCCGCAGCGCCCGCAGCGCGGGACCGGTGAGACTGAGACCCCACCCGGCCACGGCCCAGTCGGGGCGGACCTCGACGACCTCGACGTCGAAACCCGCCCGCCGCGCGGCGATCGCGTGGGTGAGCCCCGCGATCCCGCCTCCCACAATGAGCACCGACCGTCGCACGTCAACCACTCCCCGTGTCCTCGCGTCAATGCGCTCCAGTGTGGAGTGTGCCGACCGGTTTGGCCAGCGCGCGATAATCGTGGCGTGATCGTGGACTTTGAGTCTGAGCTGTGGCTCTGGGATGCCCGGCGGATGGACACCTGGACGTTTGTCAGCCTGCCGGTCGAGGCCGGTGATGAGATCCGGGAGCGGGCGTCGGGGCTGCGCCGGGGGTTCGGCTCGGTGCGGGTGCGGGCCACCGTCGGCGCCAGCACCTGGAAGACGTCGATCTTCCCGGACAAGGCCCGCGGCAGTTACGTGCTCCCGATCAAGCGCGCCGTCCGCACCGCCGAACACCTCGACCCGGGCGACACGGTGAACGCCACCGTCGAGCTCATCGACCTTTAGCGTCCTGAGTCCGGCCGCGGGCACGAAGTTGCGCCGAAACCGGGTGTGCCGCAATCTTCTGCGGCGTCAGGCGTCAAGCGTGGGCCGAATAGCCTCGCGGCGTGGAGTGGCGCAATCCAGTTCATGCGAGACGCCGCGTCGGCCATCGCGCGAGGTCCGCCTCGAGGAGCGCCGGGTCGCGGGGTGGCGGGACCTCGTCGAGGATCTCGAGCCGGGTGATCCGCTCGATGCGGAAGCCGCGGATCGCAGCACGGAGGCGACACCACCCGGTGAGCAGCCACGCATCACCCGCGCGGAGAAGTCCCATCGTCTCGACGTCACGGACGGTGCTGGTGGCGTGATCCTCGCCCAGGTAGGTGAGCCGCACCAAGCGCCGGGCGGCGATCGCGTCGGAGAGCATCCCGAGCGGCACGGCGCCGTCCGCCGGGGCGACGGCGTCGATGACCTGCATCATCCCGAGCATCTCCTGCACAGGTGCGCGATACTCCTCCGGCATGACGGCAGCGATCTTGGCGTGGGCGCGGCGGGCGGCCCCCTGGTACGGCGAGGACCCGAGCAGCGCGAGCCCGGCCAGCACCGCCAGTGACTCGGCGGCGGACAGGTTCAGCGGCGGCAGCGAATACTCACGCAGGATCGAGTAGCCGCCCGCCGCCCCGTGGTCCGCGTAGATGGGGACCCCGGCGAGCTGGAGCGATCCGATGTCGCGCTCGATGGTGCGCGAGGACACCCCGAACTCGCCGGCGAGCCGAGCGGCGGACCAGGGCCGGCGCGCTCCGCGGAGCAGGTCGACGAGGGCGTACTGCCGCTCGGCTCGCTTCATGCCTCAAGTCTGGCAGAGACCGTCGGTCAAGAGCTCCGCATGCTCCGCTGTCCGCCCACCGACCAGACACGCCGGATCCGGCCGTCCCCGGCGAAGTCGAACACGTCAACGCCACCCGCGCGCCTGCCGTCCGCCTCCATGTCCCAGAGCAGCCGCCCGCGGTCGCCGTCGATGGCATCGGCGACGCTCGTGAAGACGACACCAGGGTGCTGCTCGTGCCACCAGCCGAGATACCGCGCGAAGTCTTCGGCGGTGCGGATGGCGTCCGCGGGGGTCGACCCGTCGGACTCGGTCATGCTGAAGTGGATCCGGAAGTCGTCGGCGCAGATCTGCCGCGCGATGTCGCCGTCGGTGTTCCACATCGTCAGCCACAGGTCGAGCGAGTGCCGGGCGGTGGAGCTGGTCGTGGGGTTCGTGTTCGTGGTCATGCATCCACTCTCGGACGCCGGCGCGACAACGGTGTGTCGGTGTTCCCGCCAGGATCGACGTCCATCTGCGCTACCGCGTCACGGCAAACCCGTTCTCCAGGTAGGCCGCGATGCCCTCGGCCCTGGCTCGCACGGCTGCGGCGACCCGGCGGGCCATCGGCTCCGAGAGCCGCTCGGCGGCCTGCTGCTGTGTGCACCAGGCCCAGCTGCGCAGCTCCTCGGGCGGCAGCTGGATCCGGGCGGTCTGCTCCGCGGTGAGGACGCCGCCGTCGAACACCAGCATCAGGCCCTCGGTGCGGTCCGGTCGTGGCGGCACCCAGTCGGTGACCAGCAGAAGGCCGGGCCTGACCGGCAGGGCGAGCTCTTCCTGGAGCTCCCGCACCACCGCGGCGTACGGCGACTCGCCGGCCTCGACCCCGCCGCCGGGGATCTCCCAGTCGTCCTTGTAGGCCGGCTCGACCAGCAGCACCCGGCCGGCGTCGTCCGTCAGCAGCAACCCGGCAGCCATCCGTTTGCGGGGCAACGTCGCGGTGAAGTCGTCGGTCATCGCGACAGGATAGGGGCTGCCGGGAGCGCTGCCGGCCCTAACGCTTGGCGGCTGCTGCCGTGTCGAGCAGCCAGAGCGTGCGGGACGTGCCTGTCGCGCGGGCCGCCGGGAGGGACTGGTCGCCGCCGAGGGCCGCGCCGACCGAGACCGCCTTGTCGGGGCCGGCCGCGACGAGCCAGACCTCCTTGGCCGACCGGATCGTCGCCAGGCTCAGCGAGATGCGCGTCGGCGGGGGCTTCGGGCTGTTGTGGACCGCGATCGCCGTGCCGGCCTTCTCGGCGTCCGGGTGGCCGGGGAAGAGCGACGCGACGTGGCCGTCCTCGCCGACACCCAGCATGAGCACGTCGAACTGGGGTGTGCCGGCCTCGGTGCTGTAACGGGCGGCTGCGGCCTCCGCGTCGTCGCCGTCCGGGCCGTCCGAGGCGGGCATCGCGTGCACGCGGGCCGGGTCGAGCGGGAGCGCGTCGAGCAGGGCCTCGCGGGCCTGGGTCTCGTTGCGGTCCGGGTCGCCGGACGGCAGGAAACGCTCGTCGCCCCACCACAGGTCCACCCGGGACCAGTCGATCGCGGCCGAAGCGGGCAGCTCCTTGACGGCGCGCAGCACCTTCGCCGCGACCCGGCCGCCGGTCAGGACGACGTCGGCACGGCCCCGGACCGCCTGCGCGTCGATGATGGAAGTGACCAGACGGGCGGCCACGGACGACGCCAGCACGTCGGCGTCGGGAACCACCACGACAACGGTCTCGCTCATAAAAGAATCCTCCGGAACGTTGAAAGGGCCGCCCCGCCCAGGCGGAACGGCCCTATCGATCTTAGTTATCGCTGTTTGCGGCGGTGCTTCAGGCGGCCCACGTCAAGCGGCAGAGCCGCCAGGGCCGGCCATCGCGGCCTCGTCGCCCGCGCGGGCGGCCAGGGCCGGGTCCTTCCACACGTGTACGCGCATCGGCGGCTTCGCGTCGAGGTTGCGGACGTTCGCCATCGCACCCAGGGCCTCGCCGTAGATCTGGTCGGCGTCGAGGCGGCGCAGCTCCTCCGCGAGCTCGTCACCGACCGGGCGCTTCGGCAGCGGCATGTAGCGCGGCTCCTGGCCCGTGCGGCTGAACAGCGCCGTGCCCTCGTCGCGGGTGACCGAGACGCAGTCGCCGTTGGCGCACCTGAGCTCGACCGAGTGCATGCGCGGCGCGCGGTCGGTCTGCTCCCAGACCGGCTCGATGCCCAGGCGGGACTTGAGCCAGCCGCACATCAGGGCGGCCGTCGGGTCGTCCTTGGGGGCGGTGACGGTGGCACCGACAACCCGCTCGTCGGTGGTGTCGAACGCACCGGCGACCAGCGTGCGCCACAGGGTGATCCGGGTCCAGGTGAGGTCCGTGTCGCCCGGGGCGTAGTCGAGGGCACGCTGCTTCAGGGCCGCGACCGGGTCCTTGGCGAGCTTGCTGTCGGTGATGCGGCGGTCGGCGACGACGCCGAGGAAGTCGTTGGCGATGACGTCCGGCGGGGCGCTGTGCCACCAGGTGACCACCGGGACGTCCGGGGCCAGCAGCGGCATGACGACCGACTCGGCGTGCAGGGCCAGCCGGCCGTACATGCGCATCACGACGGCCTCGGCCGGGCCGAGCCGGCCACCGACGACGATCTCCGCGTCGAGGCGGCTGCGGCCCTCCAGGTCGGAGCGGACCACGATGAGCAGCCGGCACGGGTGGGCCGAGGCGGCGATGGTGGCCGCTGCCTCCGCCTCGCGGACCTGCTTCTCCTCGACCACGGCGACCAGGGTGAGGGCGAGCCCGGAGGCCACACCGCCCGCGCTGCGCCGTTCGGCGGCGAGGGCCTTGACGACCTCGTTGCCGGTGGTGTCCCACAAGCCGATCATGCTCGCCTCCAAGCACGGCCCTCGCGGGCCAGCATCTCGTCCGCGGCCCGCGGACCCCACTCGCCCGAACGGTACGGCTCGGGCTTGGTGCCCGCCCAGGCCGCCTCGAGCGGGTCGATGACCTTCCAGCTCTGCTCGATCTCGGCGGCGTCCGGGAACAGCGACCGGTCGCCGACCAGCACGTCCAGGACGAGCCGCTCGTACGCCTCGGGGCTCGACTCGGTGAACGCCTCGCCGTACTGGAAGTCCATCGCGATGTCGCGGACCTCCATGGTGGTGCCCGGGACCTTGGAGCCGAACTTGAGCACGACGCCCTCGTCCGGCTGCACGCGGATGACGAGCTGGTTGTTGCCCAGCATCTCCACGTCGGCCGGGTCGAACGGCAGGTGCGGCGCCTGCTTGAACAGGATCGCGATCTCCGTCACCCGGCGCGGCATGCGCTTGCCCACGCGGACGTAGAACGGGACCCCGGCCCAGCGACGGTTCTGGATGCCCAGCCGGACCGCGACGTACGTCTCGGTCTTGGAGTCGGCCGGGATGTCCTTCTCCTCGAGGTAGCCCACCGCGCGCTCGCCGGCGACCCAGCCGGGGAGGTACTGCCCGCGGACCGAGCCCTCGTGGATGTCGGCGGGCAGGCTGATGGCCTTGAGGACCTTCAGCTTCTCGGCGCCGATGTCGATCGAGTCGAAGCTCGTGGGCTCCTCCATGCCGACCAGGGCGAGCAGCTGCAGAAGGTGGTTCTGCAGCACGTCGCGGGCGGCACCGGAGGCGTCGTAGAACGCTGCCCGGGTGCCGATGCCGACGTCCTCGGCCATGGTGATCTGCACGGAGTCGACGTACTTGGAATTCCAGACCGGCTCGAACAGGCTGTTGGCGAAGCGCAGCGCCAGGATGTTCTGGACCGTCTCCTTGCCGAGGTAGTGGTCGATCCGGAAGACGTCCTCCGGGGTGAACACCTCGTCGACGAGCTGGTTGAGCGACTTGGCGGTGGCGAGGTCGTTGCCGAACGGCTTCTCGACCACGACCCGGCGCCAGCCACCGGATTTCGCGTTGTCGGCCATCCCGGTGCGGTTCAGCTGGTTGAGCACCAGCGGGAACGCGGCCGGCGGGATGGAGAAGTAGAACGCGACGTTGCCCGCGATGCCGTTGCGCTCGCGCAGGTCGTCGAGGGTCTCCGCGAGGTGGTCGAACGCCTCGTCGTCGTCGAACGAGCCGGGGACGAACTGGAACTGGCTCGCGAGACGCTGCCAGACATCCTCCCGCCACGGCGTCCTGGCGCCCTTCTTGGCGGCGGCGTAGGCGAGCGACTCGAAGTCGCCGTCACCCCAGTCGCGCCGGGCGAAGCCGAGGACGACGAAGCCCGGCGGCAGAAGACCCCGGTTCGCGAGGTCGTACACGGCCGGGATCAGTTTCTTTCGTGACAGGTCACCGGTGACTCCGAAGATCACCAGAGCACACGGCTCCGGGATCCTGGGCAGCCGTCGGTCCTGTGCTGTGCGCAGCGGATTACCCACGTGTCCCATCCTGCCAGCTTTTTGTCGTCCCGAAGGGTTACAAGCAAGGGTCGGGTCCGCAACTTGTTGGGACCGCCCCGTCTAAGTGGTGCGGCCGCCGGGTGGTGCATGACCTGCCCGCGGCCGGGGCGACCCGGCCGCGGGCAGGTCAGTGATCACTTAGCGGCGTCGCTCGGGTTGCTCGCACCCTTGGCGGCGGCCTCGAGGGACACCTTGACGTCCTCGAGCAGCTCGGACCAGCTGGCCTCGAACTTCTGCACACCCTCGTCCTCGAGGACCTTGAACACGTCCTCCAGGTCGACACCGATGGCGGCGACGTCGTCCATGACCTTCTGGGCCGTGGCGTACGAGCCGGTGACGGTGTCGCCCCGGGTGTCGCCGTGGTCCTCGTACGCGCGGATGACCGCTTCCGGCATGGTGTTCACCACACCGGGAGCGATGAGCTCCTCGACGTAGATGGTGTCCTTGTAGGCCGGGTTCTTGGTCCCGGTCGACGCCCACAGCGGACGCTGCGGCAGGGCACCGGCGGCGGCCAGCGTCTTCCAGCGGTCGGTCGCGAAGACCTCCTCGTACGCCTGGTACGCGAGCTGCGCGTTGGCGACGGCGGCCTTGCCCTTGAGCGCCTTGGCCTCGTCCGAGCCGATCTTGTCGAGGCGCTTGTCGATCTCGGTGTCCACGCGGGAGACGAAGAACGAGGCGACGGAGCCGATCTTGCTCAGGTCGTGACCGTTCGCCTTGGCCTGCTCGATGCCGGCCAGGAACGCGTCCATGACGGCCTTGTAGCGCTCGAGCGAGAAGATCAGCGTGACGTTGACGCTGATGCCCTCGGCCAGGGTCGCCGTGATCGCCGGCAGGCCCGCCTTGGTCGCCGGGATCTTGATGTAGACGTTCGGCCGGTCGACGAGCCACCAGAGCGTCTTCGCCTCGGCCTGCGTCTTCTCGGTCAGGTGCGCGCTGCGCGGGTCCACCTCGATGGAGACCCGGCCGTCGACGCCGTTGGTCGCGTCGTACTGCGGGCGCAGCACCTCAGCGGCCCAGCGGACGTCGTACGACGTGAGCAGGCGCACGGCCTCCTCGACCGTGACGCCCTGCGCGGCGAGGTCCTTGAGCTGGTCGTCGTACGCGGTGGCGTCGGCCAGCGCGGAGGCGAAGATGCTCGGGTTGGTGGTCACACCCGCCACGTGCTGCTCGTTGAGCAGCTTGGCGAGCGAACCGGTCTGCAGCCGGACGCGGGAGAGGTCGTCGAGCCACACCGCTACACCCGCGGCGGAGAGCTCAGCCAGCCTGTCAGTCATCGGTACTCCTCAGTTTCCGGTCGTGTGACCGGTGATCTCGCCGACCTTGGCCAGGGCGGCGTTGGCCTTGGCCACCACGTTGTCCGCGGTGAAGCCGAACTGCTCGAAAAGAATCTTGGCGGGGGCGCTCGCGCCGTAGTGCTCGATGCTGACTGCCTCGCCGGCCTCGCCGAGGATACGGTCCCAGCTCATCCGGATACCGGCCTCGACGGTTACGCGGGCCTTAACACCACGCGGCAGGACTTCCTGCTGGTAGGCGGTGTCCTGCTCGTAGAACCACTCGAGACACGGCATCGACACGACCCGGGTCGGGGTGCCCTCCGCCTCGAGCCGCTCCTGAGCGGTCAGGCAGAGCTGGAGCTCGGAGCCCGTACCGATGAGGATGACCTTGGGCTCGCCGCCGGTCGCCTCGGACAGGATGTAGCCGCCCTTGAGGGTGCCCTCCGCCGACGCGTACTTCTCGCGGTCGATGGTGGGGAGGTTCTGCCGGGACAGCGCGAGGGCGGTCGGGCGGTCGTTGTGCTCCAGCGCACCGCGCCAGGCCCACGCGGTCTCGTTGGCGTCCGCCGGGCGCACCACGTCGAGGCCGACGATCGCGCGCAGCGCGGTCAGCGTCTCGATCGGCTGGTGGGTCGGGCCGTCCTCGCCGAGGCCGATCGAGTCGTGCGTCCACACGAACGTGACCGGGAGCTTCATCAGCGCGGACAGCCGGACCGAGCCGCGCATGTAGTCGCTGAAGACGAGGAACGTGCCACCGTACGGGCGGGTGCCGCCGTGCACGGTGATGCCGTTCAGGATCGAGCCCATGCCGTGCTCACGGATGCCGAAGTGCAGCGTGCGGCCGTACTCGTTGCCGGGGAACGCCTTCGTGGCGTACTCGGCGGGGATGAAGGACGGCTCGCCCTTCATCGTGGTGTTGTTGCTCTCCGCGAGGTCGGCCGAGCCGCCCCACAGCTCCGGCAGCACCGGCGCGAGCGCGTCGAGCACCTTGCCGGAGGCGGCGCGGGTCGCGATGCCCTTGGCGTCGGCAGGGAACACCGGCAGCGCCTCGGTCCAGCCCTCGGGCAGCTTCTTCGCGGCGAGCCGGTCGAAGAGCGCCTTGCCGTCGGCGTTGCCCGCGGCCCAGGACTCGAACGACTTGGTCCACTCGGCGTGCGCCGCGCGGCCCCGCTCGACGACCGTGCGGGCGTGCTCGAGCACCTCGGGAGCGACGTCGAACGTCTTCTCGACGTCGAAGCCGAGGATCGCCTTGGTGGCCTTGACCTCGTCGGCGCCGAGCGCGGAGCCGTGGATCTTGCCGGTGTTCTGCTTGTTGGGCGCCGGGTAGCCGATGATCGTGCGCAGCACGATGAACGACGGCTTGTCCGTCACGGCCTTGGCGGCCTCGATCGCGGCCCACAGCTCGGGGACGTCCTCGTTGTATTCGCCCTTCTCAGGGTCGCCCTTGCGCCAGTCGACGGTCTGGACGTGCCAGCCGTAGGCGGCGTAACGCGCGCCGACATCCTCGTTCTTGGCGATCCGGGTGTCGTCCTCGATGGAGATCTCGTTGTCGTCGTAGATCACCGTGAGGTTGCCGAGCTTCTGCACGGCGGCGACCGCGCTCGACTCGTGGCTGACGCCCTCTTCGATGTCACCATCGGAGCACAGCGCGAAGATCTGGTGGTCGAAGAGCGAGTCGCCCTCGGCGGTCGGGTCGAACAGGCCACGCTCGCGGCGGGCGGCCATGGCCATGCCGACGGCGTTGCCGATGCCCTGGCCCAGCGGGCCGGTGGTGATCTCGACACCGGGGGTGTGGCCGTACTCGGGGTGACCCGGGGTGAGCGAGTCCCACTGGCGCAGCGACGCCAGGTCGTCCAGCTGCAGGCCGAAGCCGTTCAGGAACAGCTGGATGTAGAGGGTGAGGCTGGAGTGGCCACAGGACAGCACGAAGCGGTCCCGGCCGGCCCAGTGCGGGTCCGTGGGGTCGTGCCGCATCACCTTGTTGAACAGCAGGTATGCGGCGGGGGCGAGGCTCATGGCGGTACCGGGGTGGCCGTTCCCGGCCTTCTCCACGGCGTCCATCGCCAGGACCCTTACGGTGTCGACCGCACGGCGGTCGAGATCAGTCCAGTTGAAGTCGTCTTTGGCCACGTCGGCTGTGCTCCTCGGGGCATGGTGTGGGAACCCTTTTGAGGTTGACCCTATCCAGTCCTCGTAAACCCCCGTCAGCGGAACGGTGCAGGCCCATACGCTGAGAGCGGACAGCCCCCGCCCCGCGCTGTGACGGCGTGCACCCACGACGGGGCGACCGAAGAGCTGCCCAGGCTGCGCGTAGTCTGTCCCGACGTACCGCCCGGTCGCACCGGCAACGGTTTACGCAATACCCCCTCGCCGATGCCGGAAGGTGGCTGTCCGTGAGCATGATCACCGAGCGACTCGCCCAGGAGCAGCCGCCGGGCCCGGATGAGGCGAGGCCGCGCCCCGGTTTCCGCGCCCTCTTCGCGGGCTACCTCTCGCTGACCAAGCCGCAGATCGTCGAGCTGATCCTCGTGACGACCATCCCGGCGATGATGTTCGCCGCGGGTGGCTGGCCGGATCTCGGCCTGATGGCGGTCGTCCTCATCGGTGGCGGTCTCGCCGCCGGCGCGGCCAGCACATTCAACTGCTACATCGACCGTGACATCGACCAGCTCATGCGCCGCACCAAGCGCCGCCCGCTGCCGTCGCACACGATCACCCCGCGCGCGGTCCTGATCTTCGGCACGATCCTCACGGTGGTGTCGCTCACTCTCATGGCGACGTTCACCAACTGGCTCGCCACCGGACTGACCGCGGCCTCCATCTTCTACTACGACGTGATCTACACCATCTGGCTGAAGCGCCGCACCCCGGCGAACACCTTCTGGGGCGGCATCTGCGGCGCGGCCCCCGTGCTGATCGCCTGGGCAGCCGTCACCGGCACCGTCGGCCCGGTCGCCTGGGCCCTCTTCGCGGTCGTCTTCTTCTGGCAGATGCCGCACTTCTACCCGCTGGCCATCAAGTACAAGGACGACTACGCCCGCGCCGGCATCCCCATGCTGCCCGTGGTCCGCTCGGCCCGCCGGGTGAACACCGAGATCCTGCTCTTCACCGTCCTCACGCTCGTGTCGTCCCTGGCCGCCTGGCCGCTGGGCGCGAAGGACGGCATGGGCCCGATCTACGGCATCACCGCCATCGTCTCGGGCGCCTTCTTCCTCCTCGAGGCCCTGAGGCTGGCCGGCCGTTCCCGCCGCGGTGAACCCCTCAAGGCAATGCGCCTGTTCCACTGGTCCATCACGTACCTGACGATTCTCTTCATCGCAGTGGCAGTCGACGCACTGATCTGAGATTTACATTGAGTGACGACAATGGAGTGACGTCGCACACCGTGCCCGTTTTTGAACCCCGTAGCGGTAACGCATCGTCACTCAATAGGTGGAAAGCGTGACCAGGGTGAAACCGGGCAATATCGGGTCATAACAATGCTTCGTCCTGGTAAACCCGCAGGTAATAGCCATCACAAAAGCGCCCGGTCACTACTTGCTACGGCCAAAAGCGTGCCTACGCTTCAGGCATGGCAGAAGGTTCCGATACGACACTGAGCGCGGGCATCAAGTCTTTCGCCACCGGTCACGGCGGCGCCAAGGCGGTCATCGAGTACGTCGGCAAGCGCGGAGCCCGCATCGTCCTCGTGGGCGAGGACGGTGAATGGACCGACCAGTTCGCCGCCGGCGGCACGGACGTGGCCCGCAAGGCCTGCGACGCAGCCGGCGTCCAGGTCGAGAACGAATGGGAGCGCGAGCTCCTCGAGCAGATGCGCCCCAGCAACGACCTCTGGCGGTCGATGTCCCGCCGCAGCATGGCGCGCTGACTTTGCCGACCTGACTTTGCCAACCTGGCTCTCGCACCCTTTCCCACCCGCCGCGGCCCGGACCATCTCCGGGCCGCCCCCATATCCGGCGGCAGGGAAAGATCAACATCAATACCTGGCTGTCGTAGCCGGGTGGTGTGTACAGACCGCCGCTCCCGCCGAGGTCGGTCCCGGCGACCCCAGGCGCCTGGCGGCGCCAGACCGGGCTCCCCAGGCCCTCGGCCTGCGTAAATGGTCACCCCGTCAAACCCAACGGCAACTGCGCACCCCGAGGCACCCGGCCCGGCGGCCCGGCAAACCCGGATGCGCCCCGGCCCGCGACCCGCCACGATGATCCCGTGACCCCTGGCCAGACCCGTGACACCGTTCTCCGGCGCATCCGGCTGACCGAGACAGCCATCGTGACCGGCTACGGCTTCCGCACGGGTCAGCTGATCAACTCGGCTCAGCTGATCGAGTTGGGCCTCGACGCGCTGCTCGCCGGCGTCGACTCGCCGTCCCTGGCCGAGCTGGCGGGTCTCACCCGCGCCGAGGAACCCGAGGCCACCGAGCTGTTCCGTCGCGTGGCCGACGAGCTGGGCCTGGCGGTGAGCCTTCCGGTGACCTCGGCGGGGCGCGACCGGGCCCTTCTGCTCCTCTGGGCGCAGCTGCTGCTGGACGGGACGCTCGACACAGTTGACGCCGCCGCCCGTCTCTACTGGGCCATCTCCGCCCTGGGGCACCCCGAGTCGCTCAGCGATCTGCTGACGGCCGTCGTCCGCTACGAGGACCGGGTGTCGTCGTTCGACATCATGGACGCGGACCGCACCCGCGACCTGGCCGAACTCGCCGGCCACCTCGTCGCAGAGGCCCGCACGCTCCTGCGGGCCGAGGATCGCGGGCCGGGCTGATGACCGGCCCGGAGAGCCGCGACGAGGTGCTCACCCGGATCCGCCTGGCCGAGCTCGCCGTGATCACCGGGCACGCGCCCGGTTCGGATCAGCTCATCCGGCTGGGCGTCGAGGCGCTGCTCGCCGGGGTCGGCTCACCCACGCTGGCCGAGCTCGCCGGTCTCACCCGCGCGGAGAAGCCGGAAGCCACCGCCCTGTTCCGCCGGGTGACCGACGAGCTGGGTCTGACCTGGGATCTCCCCGACGATCCCGCCGAGCGGAACCGGGCTCTCCTGCGTCTCTGGTCCGGCATGCTGCTCGACGGCACGCTCACCCCGGACGACGCCGCCGAACGCCTCTACTGGCCCCTCTACGACCTCGGCCCCGTCGACGCGCTCACCCCGCTGCTGACCGCCGTGCTCCTCTACGAGGACGGCCAGTCGGCGTCGCCACACGAGCTCACCAGGGATCTGGTCACCCAGGCCCGGAAGTTCCTCGACTCCGCTGCCTAGG
>NZ_BOMN01000005.1 GCF_016862215.1 Winogradskya humida | reverse complement strand
GGCGACGGGCGCGGCGGTCGGGGGCTGGGCCGGGAGGGTCGTGCTGTGAGCCGGTGTTTCCGATGAGCCGTTCGCTGCGGTGAGGGCCGGGCGTTCGCGGAGTTTCCAGAGCATGTTGAGCGTGGCTGTCCAGACGAGGGCGGCGCCGAGGAGGTGGGCGCCGACGAGGAGGACCGGGAGGTGGGTGAAGTACTGGACGAAGCCGATCAGGCCCTGGGCCAGCTCCACCGCGATCAGCAGCCCGGCCGCCCGCACAGCCGCGGCAGGGGCGTTCGCCGCGCGCAGGGCGAACCACAGCGCGACCGACAGGCCGATGAGCAGCATGACCAGGTCGGCGTGGGCCTGGGCGATGGTCTGCGGGTCGAGGCCGTTGCGTTTGGCGCCCGCGTCGCCGGCGTGGGGGCCGCTCCCGGTGACGATGACGCCGACCAGGATCACGGCGACGCTGGCCAGGGCGGTGAGGCCGGCCAGGTGGCGCAGGGGGCGGACGACGAGGGGCTGGGGGTCGCCGTCGCCCTCCTTGGTGCGCTGCCAGAGGGCGTACGTGTAGGCGATCAGGGCCATGGAGAGCAGGAAGTGCAGGCCGACCACCCACGGGTTGAGGTCCGTGAGGACCGTGATGCCGCCGATGACGCCCTGGCCGGGGATGCCGAGACCCGCGATCAGGGACAGCGTGACCAGCGAGCGGCGGCGCGGTTTCCGCAGCATCGCCGCGATGAAGGTGGCGAGGGCGATCACGCCGAGGAGGATGCCGAGGACGCGGTTGCCGAATTCGATGACGCCGTAGACGCCCATCTCCGGGGTTGTCACATATGACTCGTCGGTGCATTTCGGCCACGTGGGGCACCCCAGCCCCGAGCTGGTCAGCCGGACCGCCGCACCCGTGACGACCAGGGCGATGTTGGCGATCAGGGACGCTAGGGCCAGCCGGCGCAGAAGGGTGGTCTTGCTCACCCGGGGCATGCTACGCCGGAAATTGATCGTGGAATCGGGCGGCTCCGGAGCGCTATGTCCTGGATCACCGGGGTGCCGGTTTGCAGGGGCGCGCGGAAATACGTAACGTTGCCGTAGTGAAATACATGGTGGGGTCGGGGAGCAGTCAGGTGGCCAACGCGGCTGCCGGCTTCCGTGCACCCGCCACACCCCTGACGCGGCTCGTGCCCGTCGACGGTAAGGCAGCTGACGGGCGTACCCGTGATCGGGTGGCGCAGTTGCTCTTCGATTGTGGCGGTGCCACCGCCGCGGAGCTCGGTGCGCAGCTGAGCCTGAGCCCCGCCGCGATCCGCAAGCACCTCGACGCCATGCTCGCCGACCACCTGGTCGAGGCGCGGGAGACGCCGCAGCGCGGCCCGCGCGGCCGGGGCAGGCCCGCGAAGGTCTTCGTGCTCACCGCCGCCGCCCGTGAGGGATTTCCGCACTTCTATGACGGCATCGCCACCGCGGCGCTGCGCTGGATCGCCGAGACCGGTGGCCCCGAGGCTGTCGACGCGTTCGCCGCGGCCCAGGTCGCGGCCCTGGAGGAGCGCTGCCGCACGGCCATGCTCGAGGCCGGCGACGATCCGCTCGCGCGGGCCGAGGCACTCGCCGAGGCCCTCTCCGCCGAGGGTTACGCTGCCAACGCGACCACGATCGCGTCCGGCGGGCAGCTGTGCCAGCACCACTGCCCGGTGGCACACGTGGCCGCCGAGTTCCCTCAGCTGTGCGACGCCGAGACCGCGGTCATCTCGCGGCTCATCGGCACCCACGTGCAGCGCCTCGCCACCATCGCGCACGGCGACGGAGTGTGCACCACGCACATCCCCGCACCTCCGTGTGTTCCCAGCCCCACCACCGCTCCAATCGCAATCACGGTTAGGACAGATACATGACTGACCAGATCGTCACCCAGGAAGAGCATCTGGCCGCCCTCGGTAAGTACGAGTACGGCTGGTCCGACGCCGACGCCGCGGGCTCGATCGCGCAGCGTGGTCTGTCCGAGGACGTCGTGCGCAACATCTCCGCGCTCAAGAACGAGCCGCAGTGGATGCTCGACCTGCGCCTGAAGGGCCTGCGCCTGTTCGGCCGCAAGCCCATGCCCAACTGGGGCGCCGACCTCACCGGGATCGACTTCCAGAACATCAAGTACTTCGTGCGGTCGACCGAGAAGCAGGCCGCGACGTGGGAAGACCTGCCGGCCGACATCAAGGCGACGTACGACAAGCTCGGCATCCCCGAGGCGGAGAAGCAGCGCCTCGTCTCCGGTGTCGCCGCTCAGTACGAGTCCGAGGTCGTCTACCACAAGATCCGTGAGGACCTTGAGGAGCAGGGCGTCCTGTTCCTCGACACCGACACGGCGCTACGCGAGCACGAGGACATCTTCAAGGAGTACTTCGGCACGGTGATCCCGGTCGGCGACAACAAGTTCGCCGCGCTGAACACCTCCGTGTGGTCCGGCGGCTCGTTCATCTACGTGCCCAAGGGCGTCCACGTGGACATCCCGCTGCAGGCCTACTTCCGGATCAACACCGAGAACATGGGCCAGTTCGAGCGGACGCTGATCATCGCCGACGAGGGCAGCTACATCCACTACGTGGAGGGCTGCACCGCGCCGATCTACTCCTCGGACTCGCTGCACAGCGCGGTCGTGGAGATCATCGTCAAGAAGAACGCCCGGGTGCGTTACACGACCATCCAGAACTGGTCGAACAACGTCTACAACCTGGTCACCAAGCGCGCCACCTGCGAAGAGGGCGCGACGATGGAGTGGGTCGACGGCAACATCGGCTCCAAGGTGACCATGAAGTACCCGGCCGTCTACATGACCGGCCCGCACGCCAAGGGCGAGGTCCTCTCGATCGCCATGGCCGGCGCGGGTCAGCACCAGGACTCGGGCGCCAAGATGGTGCACGCCGCCCCGCACACCTCGAGCACGATCATCAGCAAGTCGATCGCGCGCGCCGGTGGCCGCACGTCCTACCGCGGCCTCGTGCAGGTCCTCGACGGCTCGCACCACAGCGCCAGCACGGTCAAGTGCGACGCGCTGCTGGTCGACACGATCTCCCGCTCGGACACGTACCCGTACGTCGACATCCGCGAGGACGACGTCAACATGGGTCACGAGGCGACCGTCTCCAAGGTCAGCGACGACCAGCTCTTCTACCTGATGAGCCGGGGCCTGACCGAGGACGAGGCCATGGCGATGATCGTGCGCGGCTTCATCGAGCCGATCGCCAAGGAGCTCCCCATGGAATACGCCCTGGAGCTGAACCGCCTCATCGAGCTGCAGATGGAGGGAGCAGTCGGCTGACCTGCCGCTGCTCTCGCTCACCCATACGCCCGCGAAGAACTAGGAAGACATGACTACCGAGGCACTGGCCCCGCCGAGCACCAAGTCGCAGGTGCTGCGCTCCTTCGACGTCACCGAATTCCCGGCCGTCAACGGCCTGGAGGAGGAGTGGCGCTTCACCCCGATCAAGCGGCTCGGTTCGCTGATCACGGCCACCACGCTGACCGGCGCGGCACCGGGGCTCACCCCCGGTGACCTGCCGGCCGGTGTCTCGGTGACGCAGGTCGACGCGGGCAAGGTCGACCCGGTGCTGACCCCGTTCGACCGGGTCAGCGCCCTGGCGTTCGGCTCCGCGGCGGCGGTCACCCTGATCGACGTCGCGGCGGACACCGTCTCGGACGTCCCCGCCGTCATCAAGGTGGTCGGTCAGGGCGGCGAGGCCGCTGCCGCGCGTACCTATGTGCGGGTCGGGAACTTCGCCAGGGTCACGATCGTGCTGGAGCAGTCGGGCACGGCCACCCTCGCCGACAACATCGAGGTCGTGATCGGGGACAGCGCCAACCTGACCTTCGTCACCACCACCGAGTGGGATGCCGAGTCCGTGCAGGCCCAGCACCTCAAGTTCCGGGTCGGCAAGGACGCGCGGGTCCAGCACGTGCAGGTCTCCCTGGGCGGTTCGCTGGTGCGCCAGTTCGCCTCGGTCGAATACGCAGGCCGTGGCGGCGACGCCGAGCTGTGGGGCCTCTACTTCGCCGACGCAGGTCAGCACATCGAGCACCGTCAGCTGGTCGACCACTCCGTCTCGGATTGCCGCAGCTACGTCGGCTACCGCGGCGCGCTGCAGGGCGACTCCGCGCACACCGTGTGGGTCGGTGACGTGCTCATCCGGGCCACGGCGACCGGCACGGAGACGTACGAGATCAACCGCAACCTGGTGCTCAGCGATGGTGCCCGCGCCGACTCGGTGCCCAACCTGGAGATCGAGACCGGCGAGATCGTCGGCGCCGGTCACGCCAGCGCCACCGGCCGCTTCGACGAGGAGCAGCTGTTCTACCTCATGGCCCGGGGCATCCCGGAGTCCGAGGCGCGCAAGCTCGTGGTCCGCGGCTTCTTCGCCGAGCTGATCAACAAGATCCCCGTCGAGGAGCTGCGCGAACGGCTCGGCGACGCGATCGAGGGCAGGCTCGCCGAGGCAGGAGCCTGATCGTCATGGGCTTCGAGCTGGTCGGCGCCGTGGCCGACGTCGCGAAGGGCACCGCGATCTCGATCGAGGTCGAGGGTGTCGACGTCGCCGTCGTGCACGCGGACGACGACAACTTCTACGCCGTGCGCGACGAGTGCTCTCACGCGGCCGTGGCCCTCTCCGAGGGTGAGGTCGACGGCTGCACGCTCGAATGCTGGCTGCACGGCTCCCGGTTCGACCTGCGCACCGGTGAGCCCTCCGGCCTGCCCGCCACCGAGCCGGTGGCGACCTTCCCCGTCGAGATCCGCGACGGCGACATCTACGTTTCGACGACACCGAGTAATGGAGTAAAGCCGTGAGCACCCTGGAGATCCGCGACCTGCAGGTTTCGGTCAAGCTGCCCGAGGGCGAGCTGAAGCCGATCCTGGCCGGGGTCGACCTCACCGTGAAGTCGGGCGAGACCCACGCCATCATGGGCCCCAACGGCTCCGGCAAGTCGACCCTGGCGTACTCCATCGCCGGTCACCCGAAGTACCAGATCACCGGCGGCCAGGTCACCCTCGACGGCGACGACGTCCTCGCGATGACGGTGGACGAGCGCGCGCGGGCCGGCCTGTTCCTGGCCATGCAGTACCCCGTCGAGGTTCCCGGCGTGTCCGTGGCCAACTTCCTGCGCACCGCGAAGACCGCGATCGACGGCGAGGCGCCGAAGCTGCGCACCTGGGCCGCCGAGCTGCGCACCGCCATGGAGCGCATCCAGATGGACCCGGCGTTCGCCCAGCGCAACGTCAACGAGGGCTTCTCCGGCGGCGAGAAGAAGCGCCACGAGATCATGCAGCTCGAGCTGCTCAAGCCGAAGATGGCGATCCTCGACGAGACCGACTCCGGCCTCGACATCGACGCGCTGCGCGTGGTCAGCGAGGGCGTCAACCGCGTCCGCGAGACCGGCGAGACCGGCCTGCTGCTGATCACCCACTACACCCGCATCCTGCGCTACATCAAGCCCGACCACGTGCACGTCTTCGTCGCCGGCAAGATCGTCGAAGAGGGTGGCCCGGAGCTGGCCGAGCAGCTCGAAGCCGAGGGTTACGAGCGGTACGTCGCCGGCGCCCGCGCCTGATTCCCCCTCTTCCTTGGAGCGCATGATGACTCTCGATCTGGTCCAGGTTCGCGCGGACTTCCCGATCCTGACCCGGGAGATCAACGGGCACCCGCTGGTCTACCTCGACAGCGCCAACACGTCGCAGAAACCGCGCCAGGTCCTCGAAGCCATGCAGGACCACCAGGAACGGCACAACGGCAACGTGTCCCGCTCCGTGCACACGCTCGGCACCGAGGCGACGGCCGCATACGAGGGCGCCCGCGAGAAGATCGCGGCGTTCATCGGTGCGGCCCGCCCCGAGGAAGTGGTCTTCACCAAGAATTCCACCGAGGCGATCAACCTCGTCGCGTGGACGGCGAGCGACTTCCTGTCGCTCGGCCCCGGCGACGAGATCGTCGTCTCGGAGATGGAGCACCACTCCAACCTCGTCCCGTGGCAGCTGCTCTGTCAGCGCACCGGGGCGACGCTGCGCTGGTTCGGCGTCACCGACGAGGGCCGGCTCGACGAGTCACAGCTCGACGAGCTGGTCAACGAGCGCACCAAGCTGGTCTCGGTCGTGCACATGTCCAACATCCTGGGCACGATCAACGACCCTGCCCGCATCGTGGCCCGCGCCCACGAGGTCGGCGCGCTGGTGATGCTCGACTGCTCCCAGTCGGTGCCGCACTTCCCCGTGAACGTCGCCGACCTCGGCGTCGACTTCATCGCGTTCACCGGCCACAAGATGCTCGGCCCGACCGGCATCGGCGCGCTGTGGGGCCGCTACGAGCTGCTCGAACGGATGCCCCCGTTCCTGGCCGGCGGTTCCACGATCGAGACCGTCACCATGGCGGGCACGACGTTCGCCCCGCCGCCCGCGCGCTTCGAGGGCGGCACCCCGCCGATCACCGAGGCGATCGGGCTCGGCGCGGCGGTCGACTACCTGAACAAGCTCGGCATGGAGAACATCCACCGCCACGAGCAGGAGATCACCGCGTACGCGCTCAAGGCGCTGGCCGACGTACCCGGAGTGACGATCTTCGGTCCTGGCACCCCCGAGGGCCGCGGCGGCACGGTGTCCTTCGCCGTCGACGGGGTACACCCGCACGATGTCGGGCAGATTCTCGACGATCTCGGTGTTGAGGTACGAGTGGGCCACCACTGCGCACGCCCCGTGTGCACGCGGTTCGGAGTCCCGGCGATGACCCGGGCCTCGTTCTACCTCTACACGACGACGGATGAGATCGACGCCCTCGCGCGCGGTCTGGAGCAGGTGCGGAAGGTGTTCGCCTGATGATCGACCAGCTCTACCAGGACATCATCCTGGACCATTACAAGCACCCGCACGGGCGAGGTCTGCGCGACCCGTTCCAGGGCGAGGCGCACCACGTCAACCCGACCTGCGGCGACGAGATCACGCTGCGCGTCACCGAGGACCTCTCGGAGATCTCGTACGACGGCATGGGCTGCTCGATCAGTCAGGCGTCCGCCTCGGTGCTGCACGAGCTGCTCAAGGGGCGTACGCCCGGTGAGGCCTTCGAGATCCACGAGGCGTTCCTCGCCCTCATGCAGGGCCGCGGCCAGGTCGAACCCGACGAGGACGTCCTCGGCGACGGCATCGCCTTCGCCGGCGTGGCGAAGTACCCGGCCCGCGTGAAATGCGCGCTGCTGCCGTGGATGGCATTCAAGGACGCCGCCGCGCGTGCGGGGATCAGCGTCAACCCGGAGGTCAAAGCATGACCGACTGCACCGAGCGTTCCGCGGCGTTCGCAGCGGGCGGCCGCGACAGCGAGGGCCAGAAGGACATGCGAAAGGGAGCATCGAATGACTGAGAAGACCATCGAAGCGATCGCGGAGACGGCGGCGGATACCGCCGCGCCCGACGATGCGACCTCGCCGCTCGTCGCCACTGACGCGCCAGCCGCTTCTGACGCCCCGGCCGCGGCTGCCGTGGACAAGGCGCCCGTTGCGAAGGCTTCCGCTGCGGACATCGAGGAGGCGATGAAGGACGTCGTCGACCCCGAGCTCGGTATCAACGTGGTCGACCTCGGCCTCGTCTACGACTCCTTCGTCGACGACGACAACGTGGTCACCCTCGACATGACGCTGACGTCGGCGGCCTGCCCGCTGACGGACGTCATCGAGGACCAGACCCGGCAGGCCCTCACCACCGGCCCCGGCGGCGGCATCGTGAAGGACTTCCGGATCAACTGGGTGTGGCTTCCGCCGTGGGGCCCGGACAAGATCACCGACGACGGCCGCGAGCAGCTGCGCGCGCTCGGCTTCAACGTCTGAACCACGCTCGCACAGGAAAACGCCGGCCGCTCCTACGCGTCCGGCGTTTTTTGTGCGCCGTTTCTGTCGTAGGGCGGTGGTAGAAATCGGGTATGACTGGCATCCCGCCGTACCCGGAGCTCCTTGACCTGATCAATGAGCGAGCCACCGCCTTCCGCGAGGCCGCGACGGCAGCCGACCTCGACACGCAGGTCCCCGGCTGTCCCGACTGGACGGTCCGTGACCTGATCACGCATCTCGGTGCGGTCCACCGCTTCTGGGCCACCGTGATCGACGCCGGCCCCGCCGACACCCCGCCCACCCCCGAAGCCCTCGGCGACCGCGAACCCCACGGCGACCTCATCGAGTGGTCCGCCGCCTCGGCCGCGCTGCTGCTCGAAGCGCTGCGCGCCGCCCCCGCCGACCGTGGCTGCTGGACGTGGTGGGAGCCGTCCGGCGCCCCGATGACCGCCGCGGCGGTCGCCCGTCACCAGGTCCACGAAACCGCGATCCACACGTACGACGCCCAGGAATCATCCGGTAAGCCCCAGCCCCTCCCGGCGTCGATCGCCGTCGACGGCATCCCGGAGTTCGTCGAGGTCACCCTCGCCTCCCAGGGCACCTGGCCATACCGCCCGACCCGGCTGCAGCTGTCCGCGACGGAAGGCCCGTCCTGGCTCTTCGACCTCTCCTCGACCGCCATCACCCTGGCCCCGGCCCCGAGCGGCGAACCGGTCGCCACGCTCCACGCCCCGGTCAGCGACCTGCTGCTCTTCCTCTACGGCCGGATCCCCGAGACCGCGTTGACCATCACGGGCGATCAGAGCGCGGTGACCGAGCTCCGGGCGTACTCATAAATGCTTGGTGGCTTCCCGCACGGAAAGAGGTGACAGACTCCCGGCGTGCCGGGCCACATAGGACCGCACGGCCTCCGGGTCGGTGCGGGCGTAATGACGTAACGCCCAGCCGATGGCCTTCCGGACGAAGAAGTCCGAATGCCCGGCCTGCCGCGTGCAGTAACCGAACAGCCGGTCCGTGTCGGTGGCCGCGCCGTAGTGCAGCTGGTGCAGGATCGCCGTCCGGACCAGCCACATGTTGTCGTCCCCGGCCCAGTCGTCCATGGTCGTGGCGAGTTCGGGATGCAGCCGGACCAGATCACCGACAAAACGGGTGGCGAGCGGGTCGATCGTGTCCCACCAGGACTTCGTGACGATCAGGGTGCGCGTGGTGGCGAGGAATCCGGGACCGGCCACGGCCACCTGGGCACGTAGCACGTCGCAGGCGAAATACTGGTACTCGCGCTCGGGCAGCTCCCAGCACGCCACCACGACGTCCCGCAGATCGTCCTCGCCCGGAGCGGGCAGCCCGGCCGTCACGGTCCGGCCGAGCCTGCGCTGCCCCGGGATCGACAATCCAAGAAAAGGAAACCGATCCCGCATGTACGCCGCAGCGCGCACAGCCCGTTCCGGATCTTTCGCGGCGCTGTACGTCCTGACCAGGCGCTCGACCACGATGTCGGCATACTTTCCCGTCATGGCCCGATCCTGCCACCGTAGGGTGTCCCCATGAGCGCACGACCTGCGGCGGGCGGCGGCCAATGGGTCGATGTCGCCCCGGAGCGGCTGACCCGCTGGCTGGAGAACTTCGCGTCCCGCCACGACGGCTACCAAGCCAAAGGCCTGACCATCACGGGTACGGACGGAGCCACCGCCGAGCTCTCGCCCCCACCCGGCGCCCCCGCCGTCGCCAACCTGACCGAGCTGGCCGCCGTCGCCGCCGAACCCCGCCGCCTCGGCCTCCTGCTGGCCCGCAAGGGAGCGGTCGCCGTCGGAGTCGCTGACGGCGTGAAACTGATCGCCTCCAAGGTCGACACCCACTACGTCCAGGGCCGCACGGCCGCAGGCGGCTGGTCCCAGCAACGCTTCGCCCGCCGCCGTGACAACCAGGCCAAAGCCGCCGCCGCCGACGGCACCGCCATCGCCGCCCGCATCCTGCTCCCCGAGGCCCGCACCCTGACCGCCCTGGTCACCGGCGGCGACCGCACAGCCGTCGACGCGGTGCTCGCCGTCCCTCAGCTCGCCGCCCTGAAACCGCTACGCCACGACCGCTTCCTCGACGTCCCCGAACCCCGAAAAACCGTCCTCGAAGACGCCATCGCCCAGGCCCGCGCCATCCTCATTCTCATCCGCGAACCCTGACCCCCATCCCCATCCCCATCCCAGGCCCGGCCCGGTCTGTCGGCCCGGCCCTGACCTGGCGGGCCGGACTCGATCTGCCGGTCTGGCCCCGGGGTGTCGGCGGCCCTGCTGTGGGTAGGGTTCGATCATGGGTGTTGTCGCCGAGCTGATCCTTATCCGTCACGGGCAGAGCGCCTCGAACGTGGCGTTCCCCAAAGCCGACGCCGCCGGCCTCCTCGAATCAGGTCTGACCGGCCGTGACACCGACGTGGAACTGACCCCGTTCGGAGTCCGCCAGGCCGAAGCCGTCGGACACTGGCTCGCCGGTCTCCCCGCCGGCCAGGTCCCCGAGGTGGCGATCACCTCGCCCTACCTGCGGGCCCGGGAAACCTGGCGTATCGCCGCGTCGACCTCGGGCCTCGAACTGCCCGCCCCCACGACCGACGACCGCCTGGTCGACCGGCTGCTCGGGGACCTGGAAATGCTCACCCGCGCCGCGGTCGCCCAGCGCTTCCCCGACGAACCGGGCCGCTTCGAAGCCGCCGGCGAATACCAGTACAAGCCCCCGAACGGCGAGTCCTTCGGGGACATCGCCGTCCGGCTCGGGTCGTTCCTGAGCGACGTCAACCGGGAGCACGCGGGGGAGCGGGTCGTCGTCGTGGCCCATGACTCGGTGGTCCTGATGATGCGTTACGTCATCGAGGGACTGGACTGGCCCGCCATCGCCGCGGTGGCCGCCACCGGCCACGTCCGCAACGCCTCGATCACCCGCTTCGACGGGGGCTCGGGGGCGTTGGTGCTCGATCACTACAACACGGTTGACCATCTGCCGGTCGAGTAGTGCGGGGAAGCAGCACGACGGCGAGGACGGCCGCTGCGGCGTAGGCGCCGGCCTGGACCTCCAGCAGTGGCAGGGTGCCCACGCTGTCGTGCAGCAGGCCGGCGGCGAGCAACCCGATCGCCTGGCCGACGGCTTGCCCGAGCCCGAGCGCGGCGAACGCGCTGCCGCGCCGGGTGCCGGCCGCGGCCCGCTGGATGAGGCTGGTCAGCCCGGCGCCCATGAACACCGCCGGCACACCCATCGCGGCGAACAGCACCGCGTACACCGGAACCGCGTGGGTCACGAACGACAGATTCCACGTGATGGCGGTGACGACGGTGAAGGTGACCACGCCGGCCAGCGTGAGACGCAGAAGGTTCAGCCGCGCGCCGAGCACACCCAGGACGGTGCCGGCGAGGATGGCGCCGACCGCCTGCACCCCGCGGAGCAGCCCCACGTCGGCGGCGGTCCCGTTGATGACATCGGTCACGAAGAAGACGAACAACACGACGAACAGGCCCTGCGCGATCGAGGCGGCGACATCGACCACGATGAGCGCGCGGGTCGCCGGATCGGCCAGGGCACCCAGGATGCCGCGCGTCCCGCCGCCCTGATGCAGTGGCCCGGGCGCGGCCTTCCGCCGGGGCGTGCCCTCCTGCCGCGTGAGGCTCAGACGCTCCGCGGGCGCGGCCTCCCGCCGGGGCAGGCTCAGGACGAGTGCGGCCGCGACCAGATAGGTGCCGATGTCGGCGAGCGCGACGACGCTGATACCTCCCATGGCGAGCAGGACTCCGCCGAGCGGGCCGCCGATGATGCGTCCCACGTTGTTGTTGAGCCCGACCAGCGCGTTGGCTGACGTGACCCGCTCCGGGCCGACCAGCGTGGGGAGCAGGGAGCTCTTCGCCGGCTCGAAGAACGCGGCGAAGACCGCCTGAGCGACGATGACCCCGTAGACGACGTGCAGGTCGGACCGGTCGTGCACCGTGAGCAGCGGGAGCAGGGTCACCGCCTGGGCGAGCATCGCCACGAGCATGACGCGACGGTGCGGCAGCCGGTCCACCACGCGGGCGACGACCGGCGCGAGCAGGACCGGCGGGATCAGTTCGAGCAGGAACGCCAGCGAGGTGCCGACGGCGGACCCGGTGAGTTGCAGCACCACCAGGGGCAGCGCGATGAACATCAGCCAGTCGCCGGCATCCGAGATGAGCCCCGCTCCCCAGAGCCGCCGGAACGCCGGCACGCCCATCGCGGTGCCTTCCTTCAGCGCCGGGCCGGCACTCACCGCTCCCGTCCGTACCCGGCCCGCGGAAACGCGCTGACGGTCAGGTGCACATGCTCGGCGTCGGCCGGAGCGTCCGCCCGCGTCGCCTGGAGATAGGGCCGGATCACGTCATCGATCCGGCGCACGATCTCGGCCAGCTCGCCGGGCGACAGCGCGAGACCGTAGGACGAATGCGTGTCGGCCTCCCGCCACGGCTCCGGCACCGCATCACGCCCCCGCAGGTACTCGCGGGCCAGATGATGATCCAGCTCCACGGCCGCCTCGCGCATGTGAACAACGCCCGCCGGGTCGCCTGCATCGATCGTGAACCCCGTGATCGTCGCCCGCCACGGCCGCGACCGCCCGTCCCCGGACTCATCCGGCTCCACCAGCCCGTGCGCCCCGAGCACCCGAAGGTGATAGCTGCAGTTCGACGGGGTGTCCCCGACCGCGCGTGCACACTGCGACGCGGTCGCCGGGCCGGTCGACATGAGGTATCGCAGGACGTCGAGCCGCACCGGGTGCGCGAGCGCGTCGAGGACCGCGGGGTCGGTGAGCTTCGGACGACGTTCCTGCACAGCGGCTCCCTACAATCTGAAAGAGCATTTCAGATCCAGCGTAGGAGGCGACGGCAAAACCTGCAACGCTCTTTCAGATCGCGATTTCCCGTTGCCCAGACAGCAGCATGGGTCCCGGCAAGACTCGGGTGATGCTTCGTCGCGCAATGCTTCTCGCGGTATGCCTGGTGGCTTCCTTCTCAGCGGAGGGTGCTGGCACCGCTGCTGTGGCAACTGCGCGGGTGTCGGCACCGGAACTCCGTTCGGTCGGGCTGACCGACGCCAACCCGGTGACCGGCCCGGGAAGATGCACCCAGATAGCCCTCACCGGCCGCATCGCGACGACCGACGCGGAAGTGACTTCGGTGACCACGACAGTTCGCGACGAGACCGGGGGCTTGAAGCCGACTCTGGGACTGCGTCGCAAGGAATCGGGCAGCATCACCGCGGTCAGCGACCGGGTACGGCTGTGCGGGCTCGACGCCAAGTATGCGGCTGATTACGTCGGTCGTTTCACCTGGACGCTCATGGTGCGATACGCGGGCGGAGTCGTATCGGTCGAACGCAGCTTCCGGTTGCGCTATCAGGGGCTCGTAAGCTTCAACGCCGCCCCCGAGCCCGTACACCGCGGTAGCTGGGTCACGCTGACCGGATGGGTCAGTGACGGCTGGGAGTACGTGGACACCCACCCGATCGCGATCTACTTCAAGGCTGACAACTCCACCACCTGGACCCGGCGCGGCAGTTTGCGCCCTCGATGCATCTCATACTGCGGTGATGGAGACGCGGCGACATGGGAGGCCAAGGGTAAGTTCCGTCAGTCTCGCTCGGGAGTATGGAAAGCCATCTCTACCCGAACCACCTACCTCGCCTCCGGCACCCGTAGCGACCGGGTCGCCGTCAGCGGCTAGAGCTCCCAATATCCCTTAAGCGGGAGGGGGTGGGTGTCCACGCGCTTGTCTGTTCGGGTGTGAGTCGCTGCACTTGAGCGATCGGTGCCGCTGGCAGGTCCGTCGCGTTGCCCGCAAGAGGTCAGAGCAGCAGGGTGACCGCAAGGGCGGCGATGACGGTGCTGGAGGCGAGGGCGGTGAGCCGGCGGGCTCGGGGGGTGGTGAGGAACTTGCCGGCCAGTGCGCCACTTGCGGCGATGAGGAGTTGCCAGCTGGCTGACGCGAGCAGTGCGCCCAGGACGAACCAGATGCCGCCGCCCTCGCCGCCGCGGCCGAGGACCAGGGCGGCGAAGTACACGATTGTCATCGGGTTGAGCAGGGTCAGGGCGAGGATCGCGAGGTACGCCCCGAGCGCCGTGGTCTGCCGCGTCTCGCGGACGGCCGTGCCGGGGCGCAGGGCGGACCAGGCGGTATGGGCGGCCAGGGCGAGCAGGACGGCGGCGGCGAGCCAGCGCAGGTGAGTGGCGATCGGGGCTATCGCGCCGGCGAGTGCCGCGCCACCCAGGACTGCCAGGGCTGCGTAGATGGCGTCGGCGGTGGCGGCGCCGAGCCCCGCTCCGGCTCCGACCTTGAAGGATGTGCGGGCGCTGAGACCGGCGATCAGGATTCCGATGGCTCCGACCGGCACAGCCACGCCATAACCAGCAACAATCCCGGACCACAAAGACCCGATCATGACACGGGTACGCACACCGCCCGGCCGCCGTCGCCACGCTGCTTCCACGAAACCCTGCCCAGCTCAGCCCAACCCACCAGAGCCGCCCAACCCGGCGCGGGACAGGTGCAGGCGGTGCGGGCGATGGCTCTGGGTGACGCCGTGGTGATCACGCCGACAGCATGAGTTGTCGCGACAATGTGCCGCCACCGATTTCCGGGCCGACTCGACGGAGTGGCGGGCGGCGGGCAGCGAGCTGGCTCGGCGGGCGGCGGGCGGCGGGCGGCGGGCGGCGGGCCGGATCGGGGGCGTTTTGGGGCTTTTCGGGGTGAGGTTGGCCACTCACTCAGAATGAAGGGCCCGGGGATCCGCTTTGGAGCGCCAGCTCCTGGATCCTCGGGCCCGGCCTCGGCGGGAGCGACGGTCCGTCACCCACCACCGAGCTACGACATCTTGATTCCTATTTTTTAGACGGCGCCCGCTTTGAAGGTGTCGCAGTTCTTGGGGGTGCCGCTGTTGTAGCCCTCGCTGAACCATTTCTGGCGCTGGGCGCTGGTGCCGTGGGTGAATTCGGCGGGGTTGACCGTGCCGCCGCTCTTTTTCTGGAGGGTGTCGTCGCCGATCTGGCCGGCAGTGTCGATTCCCTGCTTGATGTCGTCGGCGGTGATGCTCTTGAAGATTTTCTGGCCGCTGCCGTCGTCGGTGCCGGTGGCGTTCTTGGCCCAGACGCCGGCGTAGCAGTCGGCCTGGAGTTCGAGTTTGACCGATCCGGCGTTGCTGCCGCCGGTTTCCTGGCCTGCGAGATCCTGGATGTGGTGGCCGTACTCGTGCGCCAGAACGTACGGCTGCGCGAACTCGCCGGGCGCTCCCAGCTGCTGCGACAGGACCTCGTAGAACGTCAGGTCGATGTAGACCTTGTCGTCGGCGGGGCAGTAGAACGGGCCGACGCCCGAGTCTGCGGCGCCGCATTTGGTCTGGACCTGGCCGGAGAAGAAATCGGTTTTCGACGGCTCGTACTTGCCGTTGAAGTATTGCGGGTACGCGTCGGTCCAGTAGTCCTGGATCGAGTTGACGTAGAGCACGTTGCGGCATTCGAGTTGCTTGATGGCGTCCGACTGGGAGCATTTCTCGGACAGCGCGGTGTTGTCGGCGGGGGCGCTCGAACTGCTGCCGCCGCCGAGGTTGTTGATGCCGAAGTAGCCGCCGACCAGAGCGATCAGAACGGTCACGACGATGCCGACGAGGCCTCCGCCGCCGATCGGCAGGCCGCCTAGTCCGCCGCCACCGCCGCCGCCCGAGGAACGCTCGTCGTCGATCTGGCTCGTGTCGATGCGGGCGTTCTCGTTGAGTTCCATCCAGTCCTCCCGGGCGTGTGGTGGCGTCTGTACCCGGTGATGTTCCCGGCTAATCGGTTGGGAGCTCGCGGGGGGTGCCCGGTACAATCGTCGGGTGCTGCTCTGCGAAGGCTGACCTGCCCCGCGCCCGAACCGAACTGATTCAGACCGGAATCTTTCCGACGTTCGGCGCGTTCGTGTGCCTGAGCCAGCCTTCTTCCCGAGAGCGAGAGCCTTCCCCATGATTACCGCCACTGGACTCGAACTGCGTGCCGGGTCCCGGATCCTGATCTCCCCGACGACGCTGCGGGTGCAGGCCGGTGACCGGATCGGCCTGGTCGGCCGGAACGGCGCCGGGAAGACGACGACGCTCAAGGTCCTGGCCGGCGAGGGCTCGCCCTACGCCGGTGAGGTCACCCGCACGAGCGAGGTCGGCTACCTGCCGCAGGACCCGCGCACCGGTGACCTGAGCGTCACCGCCCGCGACCGGGTGCTGTCGGCGCGCGGGCTCGACACGATCCTCGCGGAGATGCAGAAGCTCGAGGTCGAGCTCGAGGAGAGCGCCGACGAGAAGCTGATCCGCCGCTACGGCGTGCTGGAGGACCAGTTCTCCAGCCTCGGCGGGTACGCCGCCGAGGCCGAGGCCGCCCGGATCTGCTCCAACCTCGGGCTGCCCGACCGCGCGCTGGCCCAGACGATCGGCACCCTCTCCGGCGGTCAGCGGCGCCGGATCGAGCTGGCCCGGATCCTCTTCCAGAATTCGGGGCAGAACGGCAAGGGCATCCTGCTGCTCGACGAACCCACCAACCACCTCGACCACGACTCCATCACCTGGCTGCGCGGCTACATCGCCAACCACAAGGGCGGTCTGATCGTGATCAGCCACGACGTCGAGCTGCTCGACGCCGTGGTCAACCGGGTCTGGTATCTCGACGCCAACCGGTCCGTGGTCGACATGTACAACCTGGGCTGGAAGGCCTACCTCGAGTCGCGCGAGACCGACGAGCGCCGCCGCCGCCGTGAGCGGGCCAACGCCGAGAAGAAGGCCGGTGCCCTGATGGCGCAGGCCGACAAGATGCGCGCGAAGGCCACCAAGACCGTCGCCGCGCAGAACATGGCGAAGCGCGCGGAGAAGCTGCTCGGTGGTCTCGAGGAGGTCCGCAGCTCCGACAAGGTGGCGAAGGTCCGCTTCCCGAGCCCGGCGCCGTGCGGCAAGACCCCGCTGACCGCGCAGGGGCTGTCGAAGTCCTACGGCTCGCTGGAGATCTTCACCGACGTCGACGTGGCGGTCGACCGGGGCTCGCGGGTCGCGATCCTGGGCCTCAACGGCGCCGGCAAGACGACTCTGTTGCGCATCCTGGGTGGCCATCTTCAATCGGACACCGGTGAGGTACGCCCGGGGCACGGTCTGCGGCTCGGCTACTACGCCCAGGAGCACGAGACCCTCGACGTCGACCGCTCGATCCTCGACCACATGCGCAGCGCCGCGTCGGAGCAGACCGACACCGAGCTGCGCAAGATCCTCGGCGCGTTCCTGTTCTCCGGTGACGACGTCGACAAGCCCGCGGGTGTGCTCTCCGGCGGCGAGAAGACCCGGCTCGCGCTGGCGACCCTGGTGTGCTCGGGCGCCAACGTGCTGCTGCTCGACGAGCCCACGAACAACCTCGACCCGGTGAGCCGCGAGCAGGTCCTCGACGCGATCGCCAATTACCCGGGCGCGATCGTGCTCGTCACCCACGATGCCGGTGCCGTACAGGCATTGAAGCCGGACCGCGCGATTCTGCTGCCCGACGGCGACGAGGACGCGTGGAGCGACGATCTGCTGGAGCTCGTCGAACTCGCCTGAGTAGGCCCTGAGTAGGCCCTATTGCCCATTCGGCTGAGTAATTCCGGCTGGGTAGATCCAGAATCATCGGCATCGTCAGTTGTCAACAGGTGCCCACACAGACAGTGCGACATGTGCCCGGCACTGGTCACAGCGCAACCGCATCCGGGCGCCCTGCCTACGTGGCAGGGTGCCCGTTCGGGCAGTGGATCGAGCCCCAAAGTGAGGGTTTGGTCCACTCTGAGTGACATCGTTGTCGGACCGCCGACAAGATGATGTTTGTGCAGGTCATCCTGGCTTGATCGAAGTCGAACAGAGCCGTCCGCCGTCGCTATACGTGCTCCGCGGAAAGGCTCACACGCGGAACTAAACACGACCGAACGGGCTCGCACCTCATCTGTCTGACATTGATGAGCATGGTCATCGTCGGGTTCCTGACACTGATAAATGGGCACGTTCACTAAGCCGAGATGCCTAGCGCATGATCGTTGGAGGCGGTCTAATAGGTGGGACCGTATCGAACCGCACAGTCTGGGACGTGAGGATTCAACATGGCAGCCACCGGCACAGCCACCAGCACTGAGAAGGGTCGTCGAATCGTCGGCAGCGAGCGGCAGACTCTCGCCAAGGACCTGGTGAAGCGTTACACCTCCGGAGAGAGCATTCGTGCGCTGGCGGCCTCGACCGGCCGCTCCTACGGATTCGTGCACCGGGTGCTCACGGAGTCCGGCGTGCAGCTGCGTCAGCGGGGCGGCGCCCGCCGCCGTAAGAAGGCGTGACGACCAGCGCAGCCTCCTCCTACGAGGCCGGAATTCGCTACGCACAGGACGGGCCGGTGGCGTCAGTGACGCTTGACCGGCCCGATGTCCTCAATGCGCAGACACCGGCCATGTGGGCCGAGCTGGGCAACATTTCGCGGAAATTACCGGGTGACGTGCGAGTCGTCATTGTCCGCGGTGAGGGGCGCGCTTTTTCCGCCGGACTCGACTTGTCGGTGGCGCGCGGTGAGGGCGATTCCTCGCTCGCCGAGTTGGCTCGCTTGTCACCGGAAGAGAGTGCGGATCGGATTGCCGGGTTCCAGGATGCATTTACCTGGTTACGACGTCCCTCTCTCATCACCATCGCGGCGGTCCAGGGTCATGCCATCGGCGCCGGATTCCAGCTCGCACTGAACTGCGACATGCGAGTGCTCGCGGATGACGCGCGGTTCTCGATGGCCGAGGTGACCCTCGGGCTGGTGCCGGATCTCGGTGGCACCAAACGCCTCACCGAGCTGGTCGGGCCGTCGCGGGCCCTGGAGATCTGCGTCACCGGCCGCCGGTTGCCGGCGGACGAGGCGGACCGGCTCGGCCTGGCCACCACCGTCGTGCCCCGCGACGAGCTGGATGCCACGGTGCGCGACCTGACCGCCGCTGTCCTGGCCGCACCCGCCGGGGCCGTCGCCGAGATCAAGGCGCTGCTCGCGGGCGCCGTCACCCGCTCCTACGACGATCAGGACCGGGCCGAGCGGGAAGCGCAGACCAGACGTCTGCGAGATCTGGCCGGCCTGGAGTAGGAACAGCCGGGCGGCTCCGGAAGTTGTCATACCCGGCAGGCAGACTGTGCCTGCCGGTTACGACACCCCCGGAGGTGAACGAGGTGGGACCCATGTCCAGCAGCTCCAACTGGATGATGCTGCGCTCGATCCAGAACTCCGAGCGGGTGAACAAGCACGAGGTCCCCAAGGGCACCACCCGGCGGATCCTGCGCTTCGCCGAGCCCTACCGGCGTGACATCACGGTCTTCCTGATCACCGTGGTCGTCGCCGCCGGGATCGGCGTGGCCACCCCGGTGCTCGCCGGGCACGTCATCAACACCATCACCGCGGGCGGGCCGGACGCCGCCGCCACGATCGTCCGGCTCGCGCTGACCATCGCCGTGCTCGCCGTCGTCGACGCGCTGCTCTCCCTGGCCCAGCGGTGGTATTCCGCCCGCATCGGCGAGGGCATCATCCTCGACCTGCGCACCCGCGTGTTCGACCACGTGCAGCGGATGCCGCTGCAGTTCTTCACCCGCACCCAGACGGGGGCGCTGGTCAGCCGGCTCAACAACGACGTGACGGGTGCGCAACGCGCGTTCACCTCGACACTGTCCGGTGTGGTCAGCAACGTCATCCAGCTCGTGCTCACCGCGGCGGTGATGTTCAGCCTGTCCTGGCAGATCACCGTGCTGTCGCTGGTGCTGCTGCCACTGTTCATCATCCCGGCGCGCCGGGTCGGCAAGCGCCTCGCCGAGATCACCCGGGAGTCCTACAACCTCGACGCCCAGATGAACGCGACGATGACCGAGCGCTTCAACGTCTCCGGCGCTCTGCTCGTCAAGCTCTTCGGCCGCCCCGACGTCGAGGCCGGGCGCTTCGGCGAGCGGGCCGGCCGGGTCCGCGACATCGGCGTGCAGCAGGCCATGTTCTCCCGCACGTTCTTCGTCGCGATGCTGCTGGTCGCCTCGCTGGCCCAGGCTCTCACCTACGGCCTCGGCGGCTGGCTCGCCGTCACGGGCAGCGTCACCGCCGGCACGGTCGTCACCCTGGCGCTGCTGCTCACCCGGCTCTACGGTCCGCTCACCGCGCTCAGCAACGTCCGCGTCGACGTGATGAGCGCCCTGGTCTCCTTCGACCGCGTCTTCGAGGTCCTCGACCTCAAGCCCGGCATCGAGGAGAAGCCCGGCGCGGTCGCGATCGCCCCCGGCGCCGGCCGCATCGAGTTCCGCGACGTGCACTTCCGATACCCCAGCGCCGACGAGGTCTCCCTGGCCACCCTCGAGGATGTCGTGGCCCTCGACCGCACCGAGAACGCCCCGGTCCTGCGCGGCGTCGACTTCACCGTCGAGCCGGGCCAGATGGTCGCCCTGGTCGGCCCGTCCGGCGCGGGCAAGTCGACCACCTCCATGCTCGTCGCCCGCGTCTACGACGTGACCGAGGGCGCCGTGAAGATCGGCGGCGTCGACGTCCGCGACGCGACCCTCGACTCCCTGCGCGACACCATCGGCGTCGTCACCCAGGATTCCCACCTCTTCCACGAGACCATCGCGGAAAACCTCCGCTACGCCCGCCCCGAGGCCACCGAGGAGGAGATGTGGGAGGCGCTACGGGCGGCTCAGGTCGCCGATCTGGTCCGCTCGCTGCCCACCGGCCTGGACACCGTCGTGGGCGAGCGCGGCTACCGGTTCTCCGGCGGTGAGAAGCAGCGCATCGCCATCGCCCGCATCCTGCTCAAACACCCCTCGATCGTCATCCTCGACGAGGCCACGGCCCACCTCGACAGCGAGTCCGAAGCCGCCGTCCAGCGAGCCCTCTCGGTCGCCCTGCAGGGCCGCACCGCCCTCGTGATCGCCCACCGCCTCTCCACGGTCCGCGCCGCCGACCTCATCCTCGTCCTCGACCACGGCCGCATCGTCGAACGAGGCCGCCACCATGACCTGGTCGCCGCGGGCGGGCTGTATGCGGAGCTCTACCGCACCCAGTTCGCCGACAGCACGCCGCTGGTGCCGTCCGATGTGGAGCCGATCGTCCTCGCGGTCCCGGAGAAGATCGAGCCTTAACCCGCGTGTCATGTGGGGTTGTCGGACTGCGAGGTCATCCGTTGAGCCGGCGGGCCGGTGAAAGGGGGACCTGACCGGACCCAGCCCGATCGACCGGGGCAAGGCCGGCTCCAAGCGGCTCGGCCGGCACCGCTACGTCATCGAACGCTGCTTGGCATGGACCACCCGCTTCCGGCGGCTGGTCCGCCGCTACGAACGCAAGCCTTCCCACTTTCTCAGATTTCTGCGCCTGGCCCGCGCCGTGATCTGCTTCCGCCGCTCTGATAGCCGGCGGTGTGAGTAGGCGAGCATGGTCAACTGCCGTCGTTCGGTGGCGGTCAGCGTGATGAGGGGGTGCGTGAGGGACAGGCGCCGGCCAGCTTCCATCGAAAGCGAATGTGTTGAAGGCCGGACGAGGATGCCGGTCAAGCGTGCCGGAAGTCGGCAGGACACGCCGCAGGGGCAGGATGTGAACCCATGCCGGTCATTCCTGTTTCCACCAAGACGTCTCTGCCGCAACGGCTGCGTGCCCGGGCCACGGCGAACTGGCCGCAGCTGGCCGCGGTCCAGGTGCGTTACCACGGCCAGTTCGCCTACGTCACCGTCGAGTTGACCGGCGGTGAGCAGCTGCCGGTGATGCGACTGCGTTACAGCGGCTCCGCCCACCGCTGGAGCTTGGCGACCTACCGTGCCAGCAACAACAGCTACGAGGACCAGTACTGGTTCGGCGGCACCACCGAAGAAGCCCTCGACTTCGTCTGCGACGTCCTCGTCAGCCCCATCACCGACCGACCACAGCAAAGCCCCGAACCGTCAACCCCCGAAGGACTTACGAACTGAAGCACTTAGCCCTGGCCGTCCGCTGCGTCGTCTGCCGGGGCGGTGGTCAGGCTTTCGAAGCAGGGGCGGAGCAGGGTGATGATCTGTTCGGGTGAGGCGTCCGCGAGGTTGGTGAGGCGCAGCAGGTAACGCTCGGCGATCACGCCGTGGATGATTGCGCTGAGCAGGCTCGCGCGCAGGTCGGCGTCGGGTGCGGGGATCGCCTCGGTGAGCTGGTCGAGCTGGGGTTGTGCGGCGGTCCGGTAGCGGTCGGCGGCGTCGGCGTTCGTGAGCATCGAGCGCAGTACCGCCAGGGAGGACTCCGGCTCGTCGGTCAGGCGACGGCCCAGCGACGTGAGCAGCGCCTCGGTTGCTTCGTCCGGGGTGCCGCCGTACAGCTCGCCGGCCTCGGCGCCAGCCCCGCCGCCGGTCGCGGCCTGGAACACGTCGGGGGCCGGGGCTGTCTCGGTGACCCGGGCGAACAGCAGGTCCTTGCTGCCGAAGTAGTGCATGACCAGGCCGGCGTCGACGCCGGCGGACGACGCCACGGCACGGATCGTGGTCCGGTCGTAGCCACGTTCGGCGAAGAGCTGCCGGGCCGCGGTGAGGATGCGGTCCTCGGTCTGGCGGCGCTGCTGCGCCCGGGTCGGGCGGGCCGTTGGTTCAGTCACGCGTTCATTCTACGGCTGTTGACTGATGCGGCTATTTCGTTCTACGCTCGTTCAATCAACAAGCGTTCAACGAAAGGGAATCATCATGACCGCCACGGCACGCGAAGTGGTTGAGCAGGTGCTGGCTGCGGGTCTCGCGCAGGACACCGAGACTTTTGTCGAGCTGTTCGCGGCGGACGGCTACGTCGAATGGCCGTACCTCCCGGCGGGTATCCCGGCTCGCGTCGAGGGTCGCGAGCAGCTTCGCGAGTTCATGACCGCGCAGGCCAAGGGGCTCGTCAAGTTCGAGGAGTACCGCAACACGGTGATCCACGAGACCACCGATCCGGAGGTCGTGATCGTCGAGTACGAGGCGCACGGCACCGTGATCCCCACCGGCGCACCGCTGCACCAGACCATCATCGCCGTGCTGCGGATCAGGGCAGGCCTTGTCGTCTCCTATCGCGACTATCTGAACCCGCTGGTTCTGGCCGAAGCCCTGGCCGCTGCCGGTGGTGCGGGATCCGCAACGGCCGGCCGATGACGGGGGTGGGGGGTCACAAAGGCCGGCCGATGACGGGGGTGTGAGGGGTAACAGTGGCCGGCCGATGGTAGGGGTGTGAGGGGTCACAGCGGCCGGCCGATGATGGCAGGGTGAGGGGCCGCAGCGGCCGGCTGATGGTGGCAGGATCGGGGCATGCTCGGTGACCGGTGGGGCGTGACCGATGACGAGGTTGCGCGGGCCTATCCCTGTGATGATCTGGTCGACTCGCCCGCTCTGCAGGCGTGGCGGGGCGTGGGGATCGACGCGCCGGTCGGCGCGGTGTGGCCGTGGGTGACGCAGATCAGGCTGGCGCCGTATTCCTACGACTGGGTCGACAACCTCGGCCGCCGGTCCCCCCGGGAGCTGGCGGGGCTGCCCGAACCCCAGGCCGGCGAGACGTTCACCGCCACGGGCGGCCGCAGCCTCGGCAGGATCGTCGCGGTCGGTCCGGGGCATCAGCTCACCGGCTCGATCATGGGCGCCTACATGTCGTATGCCCTGGTCGCCCAGCCGGATGACACGACGCGCCTGCTCCTCAAGGTTGTCATGCGTGCGAACCGCTGGGTCGCCCTCGGCGTGTCCGTCGGCGACCTCGTCATGGCCCGCCGTCAGCTGCTCAACCTGAAGCACCTGGCGGAGACGACCCACGCAGCCGGTACGGTCGGGGCGTGACGCTGCCCCGCTGGTCGCTGGCCGGCCACACCGGATCGCCCGAGGAGCCCGGCGAAGACCCGCTGGCCGTGTGCATCGACATCGACGGGCTCTTCGCCGACCTGCCACCCCGGCCCCGGGAACATGTCACCCTGCTGGGCTGCGAGCCGGCCGGCGCCCTCGCCGAGGCACTGGACACGCGAGCCTGGCTGGGCACCATGTGGCTGGGCACCATGTGGTCGGGCGATGCGGGAGAGCCTGGCGGCTGGGCCGGGGAGCAGCTGCTCGACACCACCGTGCTCGGGCATCGGCCGTCGGCGGGTTCGCCGGGCCGGGTCGACGTCGATCTGGAAGGCCTGGTCAGCGTCTACGACCGCACCGACGGTGTGGACCGTCCCGACGGACTGACCGGCCTGGCGCTGCAGGGCCCCGACGGCGGGCCGTGGGGAACCTGCGCCGACGTCACCGGCGTCTTCCGGGAGCGGGCGGCGCCCCCGATCCCCCGGGTGACACTGATCGGCTGCCGGCTCGAGCCCGTGTTCCAGCAGCTGTTCAACCCCGGCGAGCCCCGCCGCATCGTCGCGGGAGTGGGGGCGATCGCGGCTGACGGCGCGGTGGTTCGCATGATCGACAGCTGGGTCACCGGCACGGTCGTGGCAAGCGTGCCGTCCGCGTACGGTGACGGGCTCGTGGACGTCACCGTCGACAGCGACAGCCGCGAGCCCAGCCCGACCGGTCTGCGGGACATCGTGGACATCTGGCGTGCCGGCCGGCCCACCGAGCGCAACCTGTGGGCCGGCTACGACCGGGCCCTGCGCGATGAGTGGGCAGGTGTGGCGCTGGCCAACCATGCCGGCTCCACGAGTGCGGAGCCGTTCGATCTGGACGGCCGGTTCGTCACCGATGTCGAGGGCTTCTACTGCGCGCTCGGCGAGGCGGTCAACGGCCCGGGCGGCTACTTCGGCTGGAACCTCGACGCTCTCGAGGACTGCCTGCGCGGCGGCTGGGGCGCCCGGCCGCCGTTCCGCCTGCGGTGGCACGACTCGGCGGTGGCCCGCGAGCACCTGGTCGCCGGGTACGACCGGCACCGACACGGCCCCGCGGTCACCCTCGGCTACCTCCTCGGGATGTTCGCCGAGCACGGCGTCGACGTCGACCTGCGCTGACCCACCGCTCAGGGAAGCGGGGTGAAGGTGCTGGTCCCGGAGCCGGCGGTGTAGGTGGCGAAGCCGTTGCGGATGCCGGTGAAAGTCACCGCGCCCGTGGCGAGAGGCCGGTGGGTGCCCGTGATCGGGACGTGGATCTCGGCGGTGACGTTGGTGGGGATGCTCGCCACGATGGCTGTGCCGCCCCGGACTGTTCGCCAGTGGAGACCGAGGGTGCCTGACGGGGTCCAGGTGGTGCCTTCGGCGTGGGTGAGGGTGGTTCCGGTGGGTGGCGATATGCGTACGGTGTGAGCGGCCGGGCTGGTGACCGTTACGCCGAGGAGGTCCTGCTGGAGTTCGACGAGGGCGGTGGCGCCCCAGCCGTGGGACATGCTGTCGCCTCGTTCCGGGGCTTCCCAGGATTCCCAGGTGAACGTGCCGCCGCGGGCGAGCACGTTGGCCCAGCCCAGGGATGTGGGGTCGGTGAGGCGGGCGAGCACCTCGTCGTCGCGGCCCGCGCGGTGCAGGGCGGCGAGCAGCAGGTCCGCCGTCATCGGGCTCATCTGGAGCTTCAATGAGGCGACGTAGTCGGCGACCTCAGCACCGGCGCCAAGGAACGCCAGGGCGTAGGCGTTGGCGATCTGGGAAGCGTGCGTGGAGCCCGGACCGTCGACGTAGATGCCGTCCGGGCGGCGCAGCTGCGTGGTGATGGCGTTCGTCAGGCGGTCGGCGTCGGCGAGCAGGTCCGCCGAGGGGAGGCCGAGGGCGGCTGCCTGCTGGGCGGTGCTGCGCAGGACGTCGACGGCGAGGATGTTGACCGTCGTGCGGGCCGCCGGGGTCGTGTCGTAGCCGTAGCGGTTGGGCCAGTCGATGATGCCGTAGAGGTATGCGCCGCTCCCGCCGGCGAGGTTCGTGACGAGGCCGGTCGCCGGGTCGATGTAGCGGCGGACGTAGTCGGCGATCGCGAGGTTCACCGGGTAGGCCTGGGTCAGCAGCGTACGGTCGCCCGATGCCAGGTAGTAGTCCCAGGTCCAGCCGGGGAACATCTCGGTGAAGTCGGGGATGTCGCGCTTGCCGTCGCCGTTGGGGTAAACGGCGTTGAGCCTGCCGTCCGGCCAGTAGCGTTGCTGGGAGGCGATGAACTCGCGGATGGCCTTGGCGGTCATCGCGTAGTCGCCGGAGCCGCCCATCAGCGCGCGGGAGATGTTCACCGAGTCGGCGAGGAACTGCCCCTTCTCGCGGGTCGGGGTGTCGAGGAACTGCTCCTGCGCGGAGTAGAGCGCCGACCGCTGCATCAGCGTGAACACGTCGTCCAGCGTGGGGTCCGAGCTGCTGAAAGTCGCAGAGTGGGAGATCGAGGTGTGCTGCACGACGGCGGCGATGTCCGCGGGTGTGGAGACCTGGAGGTAGCGGAACCCCTCGTAGGTGAAGGCCTCGTAGGTCTGATCGCCGGCGCTCTGGGCGTACGTATAGGAAAGGTCTGTGCTCTGGTTGTCCTGGCTTGAATTGGAGACTGAGCCGTCCGCGTTGAGCAGATAACCGGCCACCATGGACACCGTTGTGCCGGCGACGCCGTCGCGGAACCGCACGCGGGGCATCGCGGGGATGACCTTGCCGAAGTCGGCGACCACCGCACCGGACGGCAGCGTGGTCACGCTCACCGGCTTGACGGTCTGGTAGCTCAGGCGGGTCTGCTGCGCCTGCAGATGCGGTGACGCCGCGATGGCCGGAGCCTGCCACGCCGAGTCGTCGAAGCCCGCCCTGGTCCAGGCCGCGGACTGGGGGAGCGCGTTCTCGATGTAGTCGCGGCCGTCGCCGTTGCGGTACGCCGCTGCCAGCCACGGGCCGCGGGTCACCTTCCAGGTGCCGTCGGAGAGCACCACCTGCCGTGAACCGTCGGCGTGGTCGATCACCAGGCGTGCCTGCAGCCCGGGCTCACCCGCCGGTCGTCCCTGCCCCGGCCCGTACCAGTGGTAGAGCACGCCGAGCGCCGCGTCGGTGCCGGGCCGTAGCCGCGACGTGACATCGGTGACCTGGTAATACCCCTCACCCGGGTACGCGTACGCCTGACCGCGGTCGACCATCGCCCCGTTCACGAACGCCTGATACTGCTGTGACGCAGACACGTAGAGTCGCGCCCGGACAACCCGCCCCGCACCGACAGTGAACTCTGTGCGCGCCTGTGTGTAATCGTCCTTTTCGGTCGTCGTACGCCGGATCCAGCTCGCCTGCCAGTCGGCGTCCCCGATCCCGGTGTCGAACGTGGACGCCGACCAGGGAGAAGCGGCGCCGGCGCGGTCCCAGGTGCGCACGCGCCAGTGGTAGGTGGTGCCGTTGATCAGCGCCGGGCCCGCGTACGGAACAAAAGAGCTCTCGCGCGACGCGACCTTGCCGCTGTCCCAGACCTCGCCGGCCGCGAAGACCTTGATCTGGTACGCGCTCTGGCGCTCACCGGCGTCGAGGTCCCGGGGCCGCCAGCCGAACAGCGGCGCGCCCTCGACGCCCAGCGGTTCCGCCCGGTCACCGATCGTCAGGCCGGCGGGGCTGAGCGGTGCCAGGTTGCCCGCCGCCCGCGCCGGGGTGGCCGCGCCGAGGACGGGCAGGAGCAACGCGACCGCGAATGCTCCGATACGGGTGACGTTCATGCTGCCTCTTCCGGAGAAGGAAATCGGCGAGCATCTATGTAAACACAGATCGCAGTTCGGCGTACGCGGAGCCAAGGGTCTGCTGGGTGTAATGGGCGTTGAGACCGCTCGGGTTGGGCAGGACCCAGACCTTGACCCCGCCGATGGTGTCGCTCTGCGGTCCGGTTCTCGCTTTCGGCCGGTCAAACGCTGATCGGTACGCCGTGACGCCCAGCACCGCCAGGCATTCCGGCCGCCACCGCTCGACGAGCCCGGCGAGAATTTCCCCGCCGGCTTTGAGCTCGGCGGCGTCGAGTTCGTCCGCGCGGGCCGTGGCCCTCGCGACCACGTTGGTGATGCCGAGCCCCATTGCCGGCAGCAATCCCTGCTCCGAGGGGTGCAGCACGCGCGGGGTGAACCCGGCGAGGTGCAGAGCCGGCCAGAACCTGTTGCCCGGGCGTGCGAAGTGATGCCCGGTCGCCGCCGAGTAGAGGCTCGGGTTGATCCCGGAGAACAGCACCTTCAGCCCCGGCCCGACCAGATCGGGGATCGTCCTGTTCCGCGCCGCGGCTACCTCGTCCGGCGTGGGCCTCTGGAATTCCATACCTCAGATCATGCGCGTGGAGCCACCGTCGATCGGAATCTGGATGCCGGTCAGGAACCCGGCGGCGGGGGAGAGCACGAACGCCGCGACCTTGCCGAACTCCTCGGGCTGCCCCATGCGCTTCAGCGGCACGGCGGCGGTCGACGTGGCCTCGGCCTTCGCCGGGTCGTCACTCGCCGCGAACAGCTGCCGGTTGCGGTCGGTGAGGATCCGGCCCGGCAGCAGGCTCACCACCCGGATCCCGCGCGGCCCCAGCTCGTCGGCCATGTCCTTGGCGACGCCGGCCAGCCCCGGGCGCAGCCCGTTCGACAGTCCCAGCCCCGGCAGCGGCACCCGGGTCGACGTGGACAGCACGAACGCGATCGCGCCGCCCTCCTCCAGCACCGCGGCGAACGTGCGCGCCGCCCGCACCGAGCCCAGGAAGATCGTTTCGAAGGCCTCCCGCCAGTGATCGTCGTGCTGCTCCAGCGCTGTCCCGAGGTGGGGCCCGCCGACCGAGATCAGCGCCCCGTCCAGCCGCCCGAACGTCTCCTTCGCCGTCCGCAGCAGCAGCTCCGGCGTGGCGGGATCGGTCAGGTCGGCGGCGACCCCGACGGCGTTGGCACCCAGCTGCTCCACGGCGGCGTCGACACTCGTCTGCGACCGCGAGGAGATCACCACCCGTGCGCCGTCGGCCACGAGCGCCTCCGCGGTGGCGAGCCCGAGCCCCTTGGAGGCGCCGGTCAGGATATAGACACGTTCGGCCAGACCAAGATCCATAGGCCTGATCCTGCCACTACTCGCCCGTTTCGCGCCGCAGGTAACGCGTCGTCGCATCATTCGCCGGAAGGAACGACTCGACCGCCAGCTCCGCGAGGGTGACATCGAGCGGCGTCCCGAGCACCGACGTGACGCTGAAGAACTCCAGCTCCCGGTCACCCACCCGGATCCGCAGCGGCACCACCGGCCCGGTCGCGGTGTGGACCTTCCCTCCGGGCAATTTGGACAATTCCGCGTGCAGGTCCCTCAAGACCGGATCGCCGGTCACGCCTGCCTGGTGGTCCAGCCGATGCAATACATGGGTACGCCACTGAGCGAAGTTCACGATCCGCCCCGCCACGCCGTCGGGGTGCAGCGACAACCGCAGCACGTTGACGGGTGGCTCCAGCAGCTCCGCCTTCGCCCCCTGCGTGAGCAGCCCCGCGGCCCGGTTCGCGTCGACCAGCGTCCAGTGCCGGTCGACCAGGATCGCCGGGTACGGCTCGTGCCCCGCCAGCACATCGCGCAGCCCGGCCAGCATGACGGCGATGTCGGGGCCGCCCTCGGCGTATTCGGGAGCGAACCCGCCCGCGAGCAGCAACGCGTTCCGCGCCCGCAACGGCACGTTCAGCTCCTCCGCCAGCCGCAGGATCATCTCCCGCGTCGGCCTGGACCGCCCGGTCTCCAGAAACGACAGATGCCGCGCCGAAACCCCCGCCCGGTGGGACAGCTGGAGCTGACTCAACCGCCTGCTGCCCCGCCACTCCCGCAGCAGCCCGCCCACCTCAGCCATGCCCCCGATCGTAGGGCCGTCCCGATTACCTGCGAGGTAATCGCCACCCCTACCACTGCGGGGGAAGGTCATTCCATGACAGACATCGCGACCACGGTCAAGCAGTACCTGTCCCTCTGGAACGAACCCGACCCGGCAACCCGCGGCACGCTGATCGCCGACCTGTTCAGCCCCGGGATCCGCTACACGGATCCGCTGGCGTCGGTCACCGGCCACGACGCTCTGAACACGCTGATCGGCGCCGCCCAGCAGCAGTTCCCCGGCCTGGCCTTCACCCCCGGCGACCCGCCGGACCACCACCACGACCAGGCCCGCTTCACCTGGCACCTCACCCCGTCCGCCGACCCGTCCGCCGAGCCCGTCGCCACCGGCTTCGACGTCATCGAACTCGGCCCCGACGGCCGCATCGTCACGGTGCTCGGCTTCCTGGACAAAGTCCCGGGCTAACCGGGCCGAGCTTCCGGCGGGGCTTGGCTACACGGCGTCCACGAACTGCAGGAGGGCGGCGGCGAGGGCTTCCGGTGCTTCCTGGGCGACGAGGTGCCCGACGCCGTCGAGCTGGACGGCGGTGACGTCGCCCCTGGTCACCTGGCGAAGGGTCTGCGCGGTGAAGCCCGCGTTGACGCCGTCGACGGCGAGGACCGGGACGGTCAGCGGGTGCGCCTCCGCGATCGCCCTGGTCGCGCCGCCGTCGGTGAAGATCGACCGGTAGAGCCCCGAGGTGCCGGCCCACCCGTCCGGCCCCGCGTACGATCGCACGAACTCGTCGAGGTCGGCCTCGGTGACGGCGCCCTCGGTCGCACACATCATCGGGTACGCCCAGCCGGCGATCAGGTCCCGTTCGTGCCCGGACAGCAGCAACTGCGGGATGCCGGGAGCACCGAGGAAGCCGACGTGCCACGAGCCACCGTGGTTGACGTCGGCGAGCAGCTCCAGCCCGTACCCCGTGAGGGTGGTCTCGACGCCGGTGAAGCTGAGCACGTCACCGGGGTGGGTCGCGGCAAATTGAAAGACCGGTGGCCCGCTCGCGTCCTGGCACAGCACATGCACCGGGCCGGCGCCGAGATGCGCGACCAGGTGGTGCAGGTCCTCGGCGAGCGTGGCCGCCGAGAAGTCGTCGCCGGCGTGGCTCGAGTCGCCGAACCCGCGCAGGTCCACGGCGAAGACCCGGTGGGCGGCGGCCAGCAGCGGGATCAGCTTGCGGAACGCCCACCAGGTCTCCGGCCAGCCATGGACGAGCAGGATCGGCGACCCGGTCGTCCCGGCAGCGACGTAGTGCAACCGGGTGCCGTTCACATCGGCCGTGTGGTGGGTGACGTCGGGCATCGGTAACTCCTCAAATAGACAACCTGGCTGTCCAAAATTTAGACAGTTAGGTTGTCCATGTCAAGGCTTATAGGCTGATCACATGTCCCGATCCGGCGCCGACCTGGCCCTGCTCCTCCTCGGCGGCTTCCGAACCCTCGCCGACCGCGCGACCGTCGAGCTCGCCGCCCGCGGCTACGAGGACATCCGCCCGGTCCATGACTTCGCCCTCCAGGCGATCCTCACCGGCGCCGACAACGCCTCCGAGCTGGGCCGCCGCATGTCGGTCACCAAGCAGTCGGCCGCCAAGACCATCGCCGTTCTGGAAAGCCGCGGCTACGTCGAACGCCGCCCCGACCCGACCGACCGCCGCCGCATGCACATCGAGGTCACCGACCGCGGCCACACGATGCTGCGCGAAGGCGCCGCGATCTTCGACGACCTGCGCCAACAGTGGGAGACGCAGGTGGGAGCCGGCGCGGTCGAGCAGCTGGAACGCACCCTGCGCCAGCTGCTCGGCGACACCACCACCCGGCTCGACACCCCGGGCTGGCTCGTCCAGGACCTCGGCGGCGAGAGCTAGACCCAGAACGTGTCGTGGCGCAGGAAGAACTCGGTGCGTTCCTCGTCGGACATCTGCGGAGTGGTCGCCACGCGTTCGAAGTAGTCCTCACGCGGGGCGCCCGGCGAGAACAGGATGAGCATCGACGCGGGCTCACCGGACTCGTTGCGGAAGCCGTGGAGCCCGCCCTCCGGCACGTACAGAAAATCTCCCGGGTTGCCGTCGATCCAGCGTTTGCCGTCGTAGAGCCGGACCGACCCGGAGATCACGAAGAACGACTCCGAGAGGGACCGGTGGAAGTGCGGGTCGGGCCCGCTCCTGGGCCCCTTGAAATCCCACCGGTAGAGGCCGAATTTTCCGCCGGTGCTCGCACCGGTGGCCAGATAGCTTGCGGTAGTGGTCTTCTGATCGAGTTCAGGCGCGGCCCCAGCCAGCCGGACCGTCGCCGACACCTCGCCACCGTCGCCGAGATACTGCGCTTCGGGATAGGACATACCCCCGACGCTAGTCGCACCCTCTGACAAAATCCGGCCGGCACGACCGTGATCGTTCGGCACGGACGTGTGTGCCGGGCTTGTCCGTTCGGCACTTGGTGTGTGGCTATTCGACTGGCTGCGGTGGCTATTGAGGTGAGAGCAATTCAGTCGTGTGCGAGTTGTTTTACGGCTGTGTCCAATGCAGAGTGTGCCGGTGGCTTACCAACAGTCCTATATGCCGAAAAAGACGAATCATGTCCTACATCTGCTCCTGACCCTGGTGACTTGCGGGTTCTGGGCGCCGGTGTGGCTGATCCTGGCGATCGTCAACGCGAATTCGAAAGACGTCGTGACGACTTATACGACGGGCCAGCCGCCGTTTGCTGCCCCGTATCCGCCCCAGCAGTACGCGCCGCAGCCATATCCGTCACCGCAGTACCAATCTCAGCCGTACCAATCTCAGCCGTACCAATCTCAGCCGTACCAATCTCAGCCGTACCCGCCACAGCCGTACCCGCCACAGCCGTACCCGCCGCAGCCGATGCAGGCTCTGCCTCCGGCACCTCCCGCGCCTCCGCAATACCCGCATCAGTAGCTGGATATTTTTCTCGCGGGAGCCCGACGTCGTGCTGAGAAACGGCATGGGGCCGGGTGTTGTCAGTTGCGGTGCAAGACGCGTACCCGGCCCAGGATTTGCACAGCGACTGTGCCCGCCGCGGTCCGAATGGCCGGTAGGCGACGGGTCTGCGGCGAGGTTTGCCCGTCGTATCGCATAGCTGCCTCGCGGGAGGCCAGCTCGGCCCCGGCCTCGCGCGGCAACGCATCCCGCGAGACCAGATCCCGTGCGAAGTCCCAGCCGTCCCGCAGCGAGCCGTTGGTGGGCCGGGCCGCGGCCCACGCCGACCATTCCCGCAGCCAGCCGGCCCCGAGGGCGGCGTGCAGGGCAGGCCATTGCCGCGCGACCTCGCCGCCGCGTTTGCGCAGCAGGGCGACCCGCGCGATCTCCACCATCCGGCCGTCAAATCCGGCGGGTACGGGTGCCCCGGACGTCAGGGCCGCCACCAGCGCGGCCTGCCGGTCGGCGAGCGAACTCACCGGGTGACGGCCGGATAGCCCGAAGCGGCGGCGATGGCGTCCAGCTCCGCGGTGAGTTCAGCGGCCGGTGGGTAGTCGCCGTCGCGTTCCAGCATCAGGGCGGGAGGACGGTGCAGGGAGCAGAGCGAAGCGACAAGGTCCAATACTTCTCGGGGTACGGCCGCAGTGTGCGTGTCGTGGTAGACGCCGTCGTGCAGTGCGCCGCCCGCCACGTGGCAGTAGGCGATTCGCTCCAGCGGGATCTGCGAGAACAGCGCGAGCGGGTCCGTGCCCCGGTTGAGGGCGTTCGCGTAGACGTTCGCCACGTCGAGCAGCAGCAGCGCGTCGGTCCGCGTCAGGATTTCGGTGAGGAAGGCGCCTTCGTCGAGGTCGTCGTCGGGCCAGTCGAAGAGGGCCGCGATCGGTTCGAGGGCGAGGGGGACGTCGAGTGCGGCTTGCGTACGTTTCACGTTGGCGACCACCGCGTCGACCGATTCGCGGGTGCGGGGGATCGGCAGGAGGTGGCCGGCTTCGACGCCGCCGGCCCGGACGAAGGCGATGTGTTCGCTGACCAGTGGCGCGCCGAGCAGGGCGGCCGCTGCAGACAGGTGTTCCACGCGGGCGGGGTCGACCGGCTCGGCGCCGCCGAGGGACAGCCGGATGCCGTGCGGCACCACGGTCACCCCGCGGGCGAGCAGGGCTTCCAGGCCCACGGGCAGGACGTCGTGGACCGATTCGGCGACCACTTCCACGAAGCGCAGGCCCGGGAGCTGCTCCACGTAGCCGGCGATCTCGGGCCGCCAGCCGATGCCGACTCCGTACTCAACTGTTGTCATCCGCCGCACCCGCCACCACCACAGCCGCCGCCACCACCGCCGCAGGAACTGGAACCGGAGCTGCAGCTGGAACCGGAGTTGTCGGAGGTGAAGTTGCTGCCGCTTCCCGAGGAGCCGATCCCCAGCACGGACTGCCGCTGCACCTCGGCCTCCGCGGCGAACGACGGGTCCATGTCGTAGAGGGACGCCGCCCCGAACAGGGCTACACCCATCGCTGCGCCTGTCGCGCCGTATGTCGCGTACGACGGCTTCTGCCCGGGGTTGAGGTAGCTGTGCTGACCGCGCAGCTTGATCATGTCTTTGATGGCCGCCTCGGTGGCCCAGCGGTTCTTCTTGCGCATGGTCAGGGCGAGCGCGGTCGCGGCGAAGACCAGGACGAACAGGAACGCCGTCGGCTTGTGGTTGATCTCGCCTGCGATGAGCCGGGCGACACCGATCACGACCAGCGCGACCGGTGCGAACACCCACAGCCGGGCGGCCTTCACCTTGGCCGGGCTGACCGCGTGCCCGCTCTGTTCCAGACCGGACTGCAGCTGGTCGAGCGCCGAGGCGACCCACTGGTCCTTGTCCAGGTCACGGGCGCGCAGGCGATGCCCGGCGGCGTTCCAGACGGCGGTGTCGAGCGGGGTCACCCCGGCCGGGAGCCGCTGCGTCTGCGCCAGCGTCTTGTCGGGCGAGGTGCCGAGCACACCCGCCCCGCGCAGGCCCGCGAGCGAGGAGTAGAGCGCGAGCCGCCGGCCGCCGTTGAGATAGGCGACCTGCTGCGGTCCGAGCGCGGCCACGGAGGTGTGCCGCTTGCCCCCGAAGAGGGCCTTGCGGTGCACGGCCGCGAGAACGCCCACGGCGACGAGGGCCACGACGTACCAGAGCAGGAAGGTCGGACCAGAGATCCCCCACGTGTCCATGGCCCCATTGTGCAGGTCAACGCAACAGTGAGGTCACGAGCGCCTGACAGCTTCCTCCACGACGTCCAGGACGCGGCTCAGCTCGCCGGCCGGGCGGCCGGTGGCGAGGTGCAGGACGAGGCCGTCGTACGCGAGCTCCAGGAATTGGGTCAGGACCTCGACGGGTACGTCGTCGCGCAGCACACCGGCGTCACGCTGGCGTTCCAGGCGTTCGCGGGTGGCGGAGGCGATGGCGGCGGAGCGTTCGGCCCAGCGTTTGGCGAACTCGGGGTCGGTGCGCAACCGGCGGGAGACCTCGAGCTGGCTGCCGAGCCAGCCGGCGGTGTCACCGCTCGCCCCGGCGCGATCGAGAAGATCCCTCATGACCTGGACCAGGCCGTTGCGGGCGACCGTCTCGACCATCGCGGCGGCGTCGTCCTCGGCCACCGCGAGGAAGAGGGAATCCTTGTCACGAAAATGGTGGAAAATTGCGCCGCGGGAGAGACCGGTAGCCTCTTCGAGACGGCGCACGGTCGCCCCCTCGTAGCCGTAGCGCGCGAAGCAGCCACGGGCCGCCCCGAGGATCTCGTGGCGGCGGGCCTCTAGCTGGTCCTGGCTTACCCTGGGCACGCGTCCGATGGTGTCACGCCGGTGACGGCGCTTGCAATCCGTACGTACGGCTTGGCATCCGCGTCACATCGGGGCCGCAGCCGCGTCACATCGTGCGAAAAGTGCCTTGTCGGCCTGGCGTTGTTAACACTCACGGGCTGTTCGCTGCCGTATTCACTCACGTACAGTGCGCGGGTGCCTCTCGTCTTCCTCGCACTGGATGACACCCTGCTCGACCGCAGCGGTGCGTTCAAACTGTGGGCGAAAGGCTTCCTCGACGAGATCGGCGCCCCGCACGCCGACCTCGACTGGCTCCTCTCCGTCGACGCCGACGGCCTCACCTCCCGCTGGGACCTCGCCGACTCGATCCGCGACCGCTACCAGCTGGACATCCCCTCGATCGACCTGCTGGACGAGCTGCACGAGGGCCCCGCGGCGTACGAGCGGCTCGATCCGCTCGTTGCCTGTGCCCTGCAGATCGCGGGCGATGCCGGCTGGGTGCCCGTCGTGGTCACCAACGGCCCGCACGAGCAGCAGGAGGGCCGGATCCGGCGCACCGGGCTGGACCGCTATGTCGCCGACTGGGTGATTTCTGAGCAGGCCGGCGTCAGCAAACCCAACCCGCGGATCTTCGCCCTGGCCGCCCAGCGGGTCCGGATGCGCCTCGGCGGCGCCTGGATCGTCGGCGACAGCCCCGAGGCCGACATCGGCGGCGCCGCGGCCATGGGCCTGCCCAGCGTCTGGCTGCACCGAGGCAGGGACTGGATCGACAAGCGCTTCGCCCCCACACGCGTGGTCGGCAACGTGATCCAGGGCCTCTCCGCGATCATGATCCCGCGCTGAATTAAATCGGTTGCGCGCCGATCGGGCGGCTCGCTAACTTGATCGCGTCGACCCATCGTGTCGACCCGGAGATGAAGGAGGTGGGACCCATGGCTGTCTTCTCGCTGTGCCGTGCCCAGACAAACCCTTGCTTCATCTCTGAGGAGAACCTCCAGTGCGAGAGCACGACGCTTTCGGCCCGGCAACCATGCGCCGCGGCCGCCGCAAGTTCGACGATGACGAGCCTCGTTCCGTAAAACGCGAGCCGCGTTTAACCGAGGACCCCGACCTACCCGAGACCGGCGATCGCTGGTCGACCTGGGATTCCGCCCTGACCGGCCCGGAGCCGCACCCCGACTGGGTGCGCACCGAGCACGGGGCGACCGACACCGAGCTCGGCATGCTCAAGACCGGCAAGGAAGCCGACGTCTTCCTGGTCCGCCGCGAGCTACCCGGCACCGGGCAGAGCAGCATGCTGGCCGCCAAGCGATACCGCGACGGCGACCACCGCCTCTTCCACCGCGACGCCGGCTACCTCGAAGGCCGCCGGGTCCGCCGCTCCCGGGAGATGCGGGCCATGACCAACCGCACGGCGTTCGGCAAGGAACTGATCGCCGGCCAGTGGGCAGCCGCCGAATTCGACGCGCTGTCCCGGCTGTGGCGGGTCGGCCAGGAGGGCGGCACGATCTCGGTGCCGTACCCCGTGCAGCTGATCGGCACGGAACTCATGCTGGAATTCATCGGCGACTGGGAAACCGGCGAGGCGGCACCCCGGCTCGCCCAGGTCCGCCCGGATCCCGACGGTCTCGCCGACCTCTGGCGCCAGATGGTCGACGCCCTCAGCGTCCTCGCCCGCGCCCAGATCGCCCACGGCGACCTGTCGCCCTACAACACCCTGGTCCACGACGGCCGCCTGGTCATCATCGACCTGCCCCAGGTGGTCGACCTGATCGCCAACCCCCAGGGCGCCGACTTCCTCACCCGCGACGTCCGCAACGTGGCAGCCTGGTTCACCGCCCGCGGCCTGCAACCCGACGTCGACGAACTGGTCGAACGCCTGCAGTACGAAGCCGGCCTGCGCTGAACCGCCGGTCCCGGCCCGCCGTGTCACCAGGCGGGCCGGGTCAGCCGTCACTGCAGGTAACCCTCGACCTCACCGGCGCCGTGCGCCTGCTCGGAGTCCGGGTTGTTACCGAACTCCCGCGCAGCCCGCCGCCGGCGCAACAGGTCCCAGCACTGGTCCAGCGCCACTTCGAGCTCCTGCAACCGGGCGTGCTCCTCGGTGGCGCTCAGCTTGCCGTCGGCCAGCTGCGTACGCAGCTTGTGCTCCTCGTCGACCAGACCGTGGATCCGGCCCAGCACCTCTTTGTCATCCATGCCGCGAAGCCTAGATCAAAGTCAAGATCAGGAGCTTGCGACCACTGCGATGTGAGCTCAATCCATCAGCGACGTGGTCCGGGTGCCCGCTGGATCCGCCGCGACACAGGTCACGGCACGGTCGGCAAGCCAGGAATCCTTCGACGGGTACGTGTAGTAGATGTCCATGCCCTCGTTGCCATCCTTGGCGGCGTACGGTTCGAACGCCTGGCTGCAGTGCTCATCCGCCTCGGCCTCGATCGCCGCCTCACCGGGATACTCACCGGGCGGGAAACTGAAGATCGTGTACACCTCGGCGGTGTGCGACTCGCCGCAGTCGACCACCGGCATGTTGTTGGGATCGAAGGAAGCCCCGAGCTCCCGGACACAATCCCCGACCCCCAGCGAAGGCCGCGCGAACGGCGCGGCAACGGCAACATCGGCCTGCGCCGGCTTCCGCGCCGCCAGCACCACCCCGACGGCTCCCACCACGCTGGCCGCCACCACCAGAACACACGGAATCACCACCCCTGCGATGGCCAGCCCGCGGCCGCGCTCCCCACGCTCCTTGATCTGCCGCAGCGCGAAAATCCCCACCACGAACCCGACAAGCCCCACCCCCGCCAACGACAACGCCAGCGACACCACAGCCAGGTTGTTGGTCCTGGCCGGCGCGGGAGGAACCGGCTCCATCGGTACGTACCCCTGGTACCCGTGACCCCTATACGGAATCCCGTCGGCCGGCCCGGCGCCAGGTGCCGAAGCTGCGTCGGGTGCCGGCCCGGCGTCAGGTGCGGGTGCTGGGTCGGGTGCGGGTGCCGGTACCGGTGCTGGGTCGGGTGCGGGTGCTGCGCTGGGTGCGGGCGCTGCGTCGGGTGCCGGGGGTGTTGCCGCGGGCGGCGTGGACGTTGCGACGCCCGGTGCCGGTGACACTGGGTCGGGCTGTGCTGGTGGCGCTGCGTTGGGTGCGGGTGTAGCTGCTGCCTCTGTTGCGGCGGGCGGTGCCGGTGCCGGTCCCGGTCCCGGTCCCGGTCCCGGTCCCGGTCCCGGTCCCGGGGTCGGGGTCGGGGGGAGCGGGGCGGGGGTGGGGGTGCTCGGGGTGGGTGTCGTGGGTGGATCGGCGGGTGCTGGAGGCGTTGCGGTGTCAGGCTTTGCGATATCGGTGACGTCCTCGGCCGGAGCGGGCTGAGGCGGAGTTTGATCATGCACGCGGAGGAAGGTATCAATCTCCCGGCCGCCGGGCACAGCGGGTTTGCGGTGCGTCTGCCGACTTGTCCCGGTCCGGCCTACGTCGGCGTCCTCGCAGCGCGCAGCCCGGGGGCGTTGCGGCGGACAGCAGGGCTGTCGGACCTTGGATGACCAGCGGGCAGTATTGGGGTATGGACTTTCGCTGGGCGTACAAATCGGCTGTCACCGTTTTTACCGATCTTGTTATTCGGATTCCTGGAGATCGGTGGGATGGGGCGGGGCTGGGGGAGTGGAGTCTGCGGGATCTGGTTGGGCATACGGTGAGTTCGGCGTTGCATCAGGTTCCCGGGGTGCTTGCGTCTCCCGCGCCGTCGGTTGTGCTCGATTCGGCTGAGGCTTTCTGGGGGTTTGCCCGCTCGGTCCCGCCCGAGGTTTATGCGGCCTACAGCGTCGCGTCGTCGGAGGATGCTCGGAAGGCGGGGGAGGCTCTCGGGGATGACCCGGGCGCTGCGGTGATCGACTTCGCCCGGAAGGCCACGCAGGCGCTGTCCGCGGCCGGGGACGCCGATGTGATCGCGAGCCCGGGTGGCGGTATGCGGGTGCGGGACTGGATTCCGACCCGGACATTCGAGTTGGTGGTGCACGGGTTGGATGTGGCGGCGGCGGCGAACGTACCCGTCGAATTTGCCGGTCAGGTTGTCACTGACGTCACCCTGCAGGCCGCGAAGACGGCCGCGACCGGTCCGGAAGCCGCCTTTCTCCTGCGGGCCCTCACCGGCCGCGCGACCCTGCCGACCGGTTTCTCCGTGGTGTGAACCCAGGCGGGCGGGTCAGGCGGGCAGCGGGGCCAGGTGGGCGGCCGGTCAGGATGGCGGGCCTGGTCAGGTGGGCGGCCGGGTCAGGATGGCGGGCCTGGTTAGGCGGGCGGCTTCTGGAGGAGGCCGGCGATGAGTAGGGCGACCATGCGGCGGGCGTTGTAGGTGGGGTCGTCGCCGATGCAGAGGTTGCCGACGGCGCGCATGAGTTCGAGGGGTGTGATGCCGGGCTGGATCTCGCCGGCCGCGACCGCGGCGTCGATCAGCCGGCCCGCGACGGGGAGGAGACGGTCGAGGAAGTAGTGGTGCATCGCGTCGAAGCCGGTGTTGTCGGCCTGGAAGGCGACGGCGAGGCCGTGCTTGGTGACCAGGAAGTCGACGAAGAGGCCGATCCATTCCCTCAGCGCGAGGTAGGGGCTGGCGCTGCTCTCCAGCAGGGCCGGGCCGGCCTGGGCGCAGGCCTCGATCTGGTGCCGGTAGACCGCGATGATGAGGTCCGCGCGGGTGGGGAAGTGGCGGTAGATCGTGCCCGTGCCGACGCCGGCCTTGGCGGCGATGTCGCGCACCGGGGCTTCGACGCCCGAGGTCACGAAGATCGCGGCGGCGGCGTCCAGCAGCGTCTTCTCGTTGCGCACGGCGTCGGCCCGCTTGCGCTGAGGGGCGCGGCCCGTCTCGTCTGCGGTCATCACTCGCCCCTCCTTACCTCGTGAACACGGAGCGTGGTTCCGTTTCATCACGATGATGCCAGAGCTCCAGGCCGGAACCAAGCCGTCCGCCCTGTGACGTGCGAACCCCTGACAGCCGGGGCGCCGGAGCAGAGACTCGGATCATGACCTCGAAAGACGGCGAGGACCCCGGGGCGGCAGCCCGATGGTTCGGCGTGAGGTGCGTCTACCACGATGCGGTCCGGAACGCGTACGAGGAGCGGGTCACCGTCTGGCACGCCGATTCGTTCGAGGCGGCCATCGCGCTGGCCGAGGCCGAGGCCGGGGAGTACGGCGAGGGCGCCGACTACCTGGGTCTCGCCCAGGCGTACCTGCTCGTCGAGCCACCCCGGCACGGCACCGAGGTGTTCTCCCTGATCCGTCGGAGCGACCTCGACCCGCACGCGTACGTGACCAGCTTCTTCGACACCGGCCACGAGATCACCGGTGAGGTCGGCTGACGGTGTGGAGCAGGTGCCGACGCCGGGCCGAGTGTCCCCCACCGCCTGCTGGCAGGTGGGGGACCGGCGGGGCTGTGCTGTTCAGCGCTGGAGTCGTTGCTGCGAACGGCCGGAGGTCATCCTGCGACCGTGAATGCGTGGAGGTTGGCGGGCCAGTGCTCCTCGCCGTCCGGCTGCACGGCGAGGACGAGCATCGTCGTGTAACCCGGCGTTGTGGGTGCCCAGGTGATGGTGGCCCGGCCGCCGGGGCCGGCCGGGATCTCGATCCGGTTGTCGTAGTTCTCGTCGAACCAGTAGCGGTACGCGGTCACGTCGGGCAGGTCCGGCGGCGGTGAGAACGTGAAGGTGCCCTCGACGCCGGCCCCGCCGACCGCGCTGCCGTCGAGCGGTTGTGTGTAGATGGCGGAGGTCACGCCCGGCGCCGGGTCGTACGAGTACGAATCGCTGTAGGTCTGCGACACGAAGCCGTTGGAGCTGTGACTGGTGACGGCGATCTGGTCGCCGCTGGTGTCGGTTGTCGTGAAGGCGAAGGTGGCCGTGCCGTCCGCCGCTGCGGTGACGGTTTGCGGCTCCCCGCGGTTGAAGACGACCTCGTAGGAGGTGACCCCGGCGACGCCGGGTGCGGGGCTGAGCTTGAGGACCACGTTGTCACCCCAGGACACTTCGTAGGACGAAGGCGTCACTGTCGGCCTGGACCACGGAACCCGTGTCGTGTATCCGCTCCCCGCCACGGTGGTGTTGCCGGCGGCGTCGATTGCACGGACGGTCAGTGTCGCAGCTCCGTAGTGCGGTGGGTTCAGCTTGACGGTGGCGGTACCACCGGGGACGTCGGCCCGGACAGTGTTGTCCCGGCTGAACGGATCGGGGCAGTCGATCTGGCCGAGGTCACCTTCGCCGCAGGTGGGCAGGCCGTAATCGGACCAGGAGTAGACGAAGCCCGCGGTGTCCCGGTCGCCGTGGCCGTCGAAGGTGAACTCCATGAGCTCACCGTTGGGTCCCTCGTTGTACTCCCCGGCGGGGAAATTCGCGGAGGTGACCGCGGGTGCTGAGGGCCGTGCGCCGTCATACGTGAAGTAGCAGGTGGTGGACCACGCCGAGGTGTCGGTGCCGTCGCTGACCCGGACCTGCCAGGCATATGCCGTCGCATCTGTCAGCGTGCCGGTGGCCAAGGTGGCGCCGGTCATCCGCCCGGCCCAGGCGTCCTGGCGGGTCAGGACGGTACGGGCGGACGGATCGTCAACGGGCCACAGCGCCCACTCGGTGTCCATCGAGTAGCTGTCCTCGTTGTCCGGGTCGTTGGGCAACGCCTCCAGATACCTCGCGTAGGCGCCCAGCGTGGGGCCCGGCTGCGTCGGTGAGCAGGATTTGCCGCCGTTGTAGAGACGGCTGTTGTCGATGGCCGGCAGCGAGTTGTACTGGACCGAGAGCCGCACGTCGCTGTACCAGTACAGGTGCCGGGCGTAGGTGGGATCCTGCTCGTGTGCCTCCGGCACCCGGAGCTCGAACGTGACTTTCTTCTGCCGGTGCGCGACCGCGTCCAGCACGGCGGCCCCGACGTCGAACGAGATCGTCGCGGTCGGGCAGTATTCCGGGGTCAGGATCTCGTCGAGCTTCGCCAGCGGCCTGGGTGCCGCGTGCCAGGCCGGTGTGCTGCTGACCGGCTTGGTGCGCCAGATCTCGATGGCCCGTTTGCCGCAGTCGGCCGCGTCGGACTCCCGGACGTAGACCGTGCCGGCGTACGGCTTCTTGCCGGCGAACTGGGTCAGATCGAACGTTGCATAGACCCGCGAGGTGTGGGGCTTGCCGGCGGCGTCGACATAGGTGCCGAGCGGCAGGTTGGTCCGGTTGTCGTTGGTGTCGTCGTAGGCCTGGCCCGGCGTTGCCGAGTCGGACCAGCCGGTCTGGATCGATGGCGGGTCGGTGTAGTGCGGCGCGGCGGTCGCGGCGCTGCCGGTGACGAGAACTGCGATGCCGGTGACGCCGAGTGTCACGGCAAGCCCGGCGGCGAAAACGCCCCGGAACCGGTTACGAACCACTGTGGACTCTCTTCCCCCGCGCGCCGGGCCCGCGCCCGGCGTTCAAGAAAATCCAAGTAGATCGATCAGGAATCAGCAACGTGTTTTAGCACATATGACAGAGCGCGCCCCGCTGTCCAGGAGGGACGGCAGGGCGCGCTCAGTGCGTACTCATATGGGGTTCAGCTGTTGAGCATTTTGCGGAGGACGTACTGGAGGATGCCGCCGTGGCGGTAGTAGTCGGCTTCGCCGGGGGTGTCGATGCGGACGTCGGCGTCGAATTCGACGCCGGTGTCTGTGCGGACCTTGACCGTGGAGGGGATGCCGCCGTCGTTGAGGGCGGTGACTCCGGTGATGGTGAAGGTTTCGGTGCCGGTGAGGCCGAGGGATTCGGCGTTGGTCTTGGGCGGGAACTGCAGGGGGAGGACGCCCATGCCGATGAGGTTGGAGCGGTGGATGCGCTCGTAGGACTCGGCGATGACGGCGCGGACGCCCAGCAGCATGGTGCCCTTGGCGGCCCAGTCGCGGGAGGAGCCGGAGCCGTATTCCTTGCCGGCGAGGATGACCAGCGGGATGCCGGCTTCCTTGTAGGCGACCGAGGCGTCGTAGATGCTCGACTGGTCGCCGGTGAGGTGGTTGACCGTGAAGCCGCCCTCGACGCCGGGGACGAGCTGGTTGCGCAGCCGGATGTTGGCGAACGTGCCGCGGATCATGACCTCGTGGTTGCCGCGGCGGGAGCCGTACGAGTTGAACTCGTGGCGGGGTACGCCGTGCTCGGCGAGGTACTTGCCGGCGGGGGAGTCGGCCTTGATGGAGCTGGCCGGGGAGATGTGGTCCGTGGTGACCGAGTCGCCCAGCTTCGCCAGCACCCGGGCGCCCGAGATGTCCACGACGTCCGACGGCGTCGGCGACATGCCCTCGAAGTACGGAGGCTTCCGCACGTAGGTGGAATCCGAAGCCCACTCGAAGGTCTGGCCCGCCGGGGTCGGCAGCGACTGCCACTGCTCGTCGCCCGCGAAGACGTCCTGGTACGCCGTGGCGAACCCGGAAGCGCCGATCGCACCCGCGATGGTGTCGTCGATCTCCTTGGCGCTGGGCCAGATGTCGGCGAGGAAGACGGGCTTGCCGTCGGAGCCGGTGCCGAGCGGCTCGGTGGTGATGTCGAGGTCCATCGTGCCGGCGAGGGCGTAGGCCACCACGAGCGGCGGCGACGCCAGGTAGTTCATCTTGATGTCCGGGTTGATCCGGCCCTCGAAGTTGCGGTTGCCGGAGAGCACGCTGACCGCGGTGAGGTCGGCCTCGTTGACCGCGGCGGAGATCTCCTCGGGCAGCGGGCCGGAGTTGCCGATGCAGGTGGTGCAGCCGTAGCCGACGAGATTGAAACCGAGCTTGTCGAGGTACGGCGTGAGGCCCGCCCGCTCGTAGTAGTCCATGACCACCTTGGAGCCCGGCGCCAGCGTCGTCTTGACCCACGGCTTGCTGGTCAGGCCCCGGTCGACGGCGTTGCGGGCGAGCAGTGCCGCGCCGATCATGACCTGCGGGTTCGACGTGTTGGTGCAGGACGTGATGGCGGCGATGCCGACGAAGCCGTGGTCCAGCTCGTACTCGACACCGTCCGCGCCGACGACCCGGGTGGGCTTCGACGGGCGGCCGGCGGAACCGGTCGCTGCGGAGAAGACGTGCGGTTTGTCTGCATCTGAGTCGGCGTGATTAGCCGGCGCGTCGCTGGCGGGGAAAGACTCCTCGCTCGCCTCGTCAGCCGGGCCGATGCCCTGGACGTAGTTGGTCAGCGCCTCGCGGAACATCTCCTTGGAGTTGGACAGCGGCACACGGTCCTGGGGACGCTTCGGGCCCGCGAGCGACGGCACGATCGTCGACAGGTCGAGCTCGAGCCGCTCCGAGTAGTCCGGCTCGGCGGCCGGGTCGAGCCACAGGCCCTGGCGCTTCGCGTACGCCTCGACGAGCGCCACCTGCGCGTCGGATCGGCCGGTGAGACGCAGGTACTTGATGGTCTCGTCGTCGATCGGGAAGATCGCGGCCGTGGAGCCGTACTCCGGCGACATGTTGCCGATCGTGGCCCGGTTCGCGAGCGGCACGGCGGTGACGCCAGGGCCGTAGAACTCGACGAACTTGCTGACCACGCCGTGCTGGCGGAGCATCTCGGTGATGGTCAGCACCAGGTCGGTGGCGGTGGTGCCGGCCGGCATCTCGCCGTAGAGCTTGAAGCCGACGACCCGCGGGATCAGCATGCTGACCGGCTGGCCCAGCATGGCGGCCTCGGCCTCGATGCCACCGACGCCCCAGCCCAGCACGCCCAGACCGTTGACCATGGTGGTGTGCGAGTCGGTGCCCACAACGGTGTCCGGGTAGGCCTGTCCGTTGCGCTCCATGATCGTACGAGCCAGGTATTCGATGTTGACCTGGTGCACGATGCCGGTGCCGGGCGGCACGACCTTGAACTCGTTGAACGCGGTCTGGCCCCAGCGCAGGAACTGGTAGCGCTCGCGGTTGCGCTGGTATTCCAGCTCGACGTTGCGCGCGAACGCGTCCTCGCGGCCGAACAGGTCGGCGATGACCGAGTGGTCGATGACCAGCTCGGCAGGGGCGAGCGGGTTGACCTTGGTCGGGTCCCCGCCCAGCTCCTTGACGGCCTCGCGCATGGTGGCCAGGTCGACCACGCAGGGCACGCCGGTGAAGTCCTGCATCAGTACCCGCGCGGGGGTGAACTGGATCTCCACGCTCGGGTCGGCGCTGGAGTCCCATCCGCCGAGCGCGCGGATGTGATCGGCGGTGATGTTCGCGCCGTCCTCCGTGCGCAGCAGGTTCTCCAGCAGGATCTTCAGGGAGTAGGGCAGTCGTGCAGAGCCCTCCACCTTGTCGATCGTGAAAATCTCGTAGCTCGCGTCATCGACGCGTAGCTCGTTCTTCGCACCAAAGGTGTCCAGGCTGGCCACGTCAAACTCCCTCTCACCCAGCGACCGTGAGTAGTCCTCAGCAGTCTTGCGCACCGGCGACCGCAGCTCGCCGGTTAGGCATACCTAACTCAGCGTTCACATCGTCGTGTAAACCGTACGTCCGTCTTGCTAGGCCGCGCAACCCGCCCCGCTGGTTTCGCGCGGAGCCCCAAGGGGTAATGCAGACACCGTGCAGGCACCCACGGATCTGGAGCACCTCACAGACTTCTTCGACCGCTACGGCTCGGCCCTGACCAGGGGCGACGTCTCCGGGATCGCGGGTTGCTACGCGATGCCGGGCATGGTGGTCGCCGACTCGTACAGCTTCACGTTCACCTCGCCGGCCGCCGTCGCGCTGTCGTTCCTGGGAGCCGCCCCGGCCTACAGCGACCAGCAGATCGTCGCCGCCCACGCCCAGCTGCGGGATGTTCAACGACTGAGCGCGGCGCTCGCCATGGTCGAGGTCGAGTGGGAATACCTCGACAGCTTCGGCAACGCGGTCCCCGGCGAGCGCTACCGCTATCTGATCCGCTCGGACGCCGACGGCCCCCGGATCACCACGGTGATCGCAGCGCGCTGACGCCAGCGAGTTGATCCCAGTGCCATCATGTGCAGGTGACCTCCCCGCAATGGCTTCTTGTGCACTATCAGCGCGACGACTCTGCCTACGCGGACTGGTCACTGCACGCCTGGGGTGACATCGACCCGGGTGCTGTCACCGGTTTCCCGGACGGGCACTCGTTCGCGGGGGAGGACGCCTACGGCCGGTTCGCCTGGGTGCGGCTCGCCGAGGACGCCCGCGAGGTCGGCTTTCTGGTCGCGCATCGCGACGGCACCAAGGACATCGCCGAGGACCGGTTCGTGGACCCCGGCGTCACGCCCGAGATCTGGCTGCGGGCCGGCGACCCGGACATCGCGCTCACCCAGGAGCACGAGGAGGACACCGCCGCCGGCTACGCCGTCATTCACTTCCGCCGCCCCGACGGTGATTACGCAGGGTGGGGCGCGCACGCCTGGGAGGGCACCCCTGCCAAGCCCCGGTGGGGTACGCCCACAGCGCCGGCCCGTTTCGACAGCTTCGGCGCCGTCTTCGAGATCCCGGTGCGCGACGATGCGGTCGGCGTACGTTTCGTGCTTCACCACGGTGACCGCAAGGACCTGCCGGACGACCAGCGCCTCGACCTGACCGTGAGCCGCGAGGTGTGGCTGCTCTCCGGTGAGCCCGCGCCCGTGCGTCCCGACCTGGGAACCCTCGGCCCCGAGCTCGACCCGGCCCGCGCGCTGGCGGTCTTCGTCGACCGCACCACGATCGCCCTGCCCGCCGCGCTGGCAGGCCTCGCGGCGTCGTTCACCCTGGTCGCGTCAGCCGACGGCAGCCTGCGCCGCGACGGCGACGAGCTGACCGGCGAGCACGAGACGCTGCCGCTCGTCCCGCGTCCCGGCGGGCTGTTCCAGGCTCAGAGCCGCAAGTTTCCGCACCTGCGCGCATACAGGGCGTTCGCGGTGCCCGAGCTCGCCGACGCCGGCCTCGGTCACGTGCTGCGCGGCCAGCTCCTCGTGACCGGCCGCGACCACGACGGCCGGGTCGTCGCCCTGACCGCCGTGCAGCTGCCCGGCGTCCTCGACGACCTGTACGCGGACGCCTTCGACGCCGGCCTCGGCCCGTTGCGGGTGTGGGCGCCGACCGCGAAGTCGGTCGCGCTGGAGCTGACCCGCGTCCCCGGCAGCGACGAATTCCGGATCCTGCCGATGGAACGCGACGCCGCCACCGGCATCTGGTCGATCGACGCGAAGCAGAAATGGCTCGGCCGCTACTACCGCTACCGCGTCGAGGTCTGGCACCCCGCCGCACAGCGGATCGTCACGACGCTGGTCACCGACCCGTATTCGTTGTCGCTCTCCGTCGACTCGACGCACAGCCAGCTCGTCGACCTGGACGACCCCGCGCTCAAGCCTCCCGGCTGGGACACCCTGGTCAAGCCCGCCCCGGTCGCCCCGGCCCGGGCCCTGATCGCCGAGGCGCACGTCCGCGACTTCTCCATCTCTGACACCACGGTTCCCGAGGAGCACCGCGGCACGTTCCTCGCCTTCACCGACGAGGACACCGCGGGCATGCGGCATCTGCGGATGCTCGCCGACGCCGGGCTGACCCACCTGCACCTGCTTCCCGCCTTCGACTTCGCGACTGTTCCGGACAGCCGGGCAGCTCAGGGCGTACCCCAGTGTGATCTGTCGGCTTTTGCTCCTGACTCTCCCGAGCAGCAGGCGGCGGTGATGGCAGTGGCCGACACCGACGGTTTCAACTGGGGTTACGACCCGCTGCACTACACGGCGCCCGAGGGTAGCTTCGCGAGCGAACCGCATGGCAGCGCCCGGATCCTGGAATTCCGCCGGATGGTCGCCGCCCTCAACGCGGCCGGGCTGCGCGTGGTCATGGACGTCGTCTACAACCACACGATGGCCGACGGGCTCGCCCCGCTCAGCGTCCTCGACCGGATCGTCCCGGGCTACTACCACCGGCTGCTCGGCGACGGCACGGTCGCCGAGTCCACGTGCTGCTCCAACACCGCGCCCGAGCACATGATGATGGGCCGGCTCGTGGTCGACTCGATCGTCACGTGGGCCCGCGACTACAAAGTGGACGGTTTCCGCTTCGATCTGATGGGCCATCACCCCCGCGCGAACATCCTGGCCGTCCGGGCCGCTCTTGGAGACTCTGTTTATCTGTACGGCGAGGGGTGGAACTTCGGGGAGGTCGCGTACGACGCAAGATTCGCGCAGGCCACCCAGGTCAACATGGCCGGCACCGGGGTCGGCACCTTCGACGACCGGCTGCGTGACGCGGCCCGGGGCGGCGCCGCGCACGGCAACGACCCCGGCACCCGCGGCTTCGCGACCGGGCTCGGCTCGGACACCCCGCTGCACGTCCACGACCGGATCAAGGTCGGGCTGTCGGGGGCGCTGGCGTCGTACCGTTTCGTCACGCACACCGGGGCCCCGCAGTGCGGATCGCAGATCGACTACAACGGCTCCCCGAGCGGCTACGCCGCCAGCCCGGCCGAGTGCGTGACCTATGTGGACGCCCATGACAACGAGATCCTCTACGACGCGATGGCGTTCAAGCTGCCGAGCGACCTGCCGATGGACGAGCGGGCCCGGATGCAGCTGCTCGCCCTCTCCCTGGTGATCTTCGGCCAGGGCGTCGGCTTCTTCGCCCTCGGCAGCGAGCGGCTGCGCTCCAAGTCGCTGGACCGCAACTCCTACAACTCCGGTGACTGGTTCAACCAGATCCGCTGGGACAGCACCACCGGCAACGGCTTCGGCACGGGCCTGCCCCCGGCGTCGGACAACGAGGAACGCTGGCCGTGGGCGCAACCGTTGCTCGCAGACCCGTCCCTCATCCCCGCCGCCGCCATCATCGACGCGACCGCGGCCCGCTTCGCCGAACTGCTGAGCATCCACCGCTCCACGCCGGTCTTCGGCCTGCCCACCGCGGACGAGGTCGAACGACGGCTGACGTTCCCGCTCGGCGGCCCCGGCGAGACCCCCGGCGTGATCGTCATGTGTCTCGACGGCACCGGCCTCGACCCCCGCTGGAGCACCGTGGTCACGGTCTTCAACGCCACTGCCGCGGTCGCGGTCGAGAAGGTGCCCGAGCTCGCCGGGCTCCCGCTCACGCTGCACCCTTCGTTGGAGGCGTCGGCCGACCCGCTGCTGCGCACGGCCACCGCCGACCCGTCAACCGGCACGCTGACCGTGCCACCCCGCTCGGTGGCCGTGTACGTCGCCGCACTCCCTGCGACGATGAACGCATGACCTCCTACATCTCCCACACCACGGTGGACTCGCTCAACGCCTACGAGCAGTCCGTCTTCTGGCGCAAGGTGCTCGGCTACAACGAGGACCCCGCCGACCCCAACCTGCCGGGCCACGAGGAATGCATGATCTTCTCCCCGGACGGCACCCACCGCGTCCTGTTCATCGAGGTCCCGGAGAAGAAGCAGATCAAGAACCGCATCCACTTCGACCTCCGCCCCGTCGAGGGCGACCGCGACACCGAGCTGGCACGCCTCCTCGAGATCGGCGCCACCGAGGTGAACGACCTGCGCACCCCCGACGGCAAGGGCTGGGTCGTCCTCGCCGACCCCGAGGGCAACGAGTTCTGCATCCTGCGCAGCGAAGGCGAGATGGCCGCAGCGTAGATGCCTGCGCGTCGCCCGCAGTTCGCTTCCGAAACCTAGGGTCTGGGCGTTCACCAGCCTTGGGGAGGCACTGTGCTCACTCGCCGACACGTACTCACGGGAGCCGTGGTCAGCGCGGGAATCATCGCGACCGGCCCGGCGGCCTTCGCCGCACCGCACTCCGGGCCCGGCCCGTTCACGCTCGGGGTTGCCAGTGGTGACCCGCTGCCCGACGGCGTCATCCTCTGGACCCGGCTGCTCGGCTCCGGCGGCTGGACGCGGCACCCCGTCCAGGTGAGCTGGCAGATCGCGCGGGACGAACGCTTCCGGCACATCGTGCGCTCCGGCCGGGTCGAGGCCCGGCCGGAGCTGGCGCACTCCGTGCACGTCGACGCCCGGGGGCTCGAGGCGGGCCGTGAATACTTCTACCGGTTCCGTGCGCTCGGCGAGGTCAGCCCGGTCGGGCGTACCAAGACGGCCCCTGCCAGAAATGCCCGTGGTCATCTGAGCTTCGGCATCGTCAACTGCCAGGACTTCCAGAACGGATACTGGCCGGCCTACCGCGCCCTCGCCGACGAGAACCTCGACGTCGTCCTGCACCTGGGTGACTACATCTACGAGTACGACCCGTCGAGCCGCTACGCCGACCGCCGCCACACCACCCCGGAAACCCCCGGGCTCTCCCAGCTGGTCACGCTGAACGACTACCGCGCCCGGCACGCCCAGTACAAGAGCGACCCCGCCCTGCAGGCCGCGCACGCGGCGTTCCCGTGGATCGTCACGTGGGACGACCACGAGACCGAGAACAACTACGCGAGCCTGGTCGACGAGATCGACGACACCGGCGCCGCCCACCAGAGCGCCCAGCGGTTCGCCCGCCAGCGCGCCGCCGCGTACCAGGCCTACTACGAGCACATGCCGATCCGCGCGAACCTCCGCCCCGGCAGCCCCGACCTGCGCATCTTCCGCCGCTTCGACTACGGCCGGCTGGCCCGCTTCAACGTCCTCGACACCCGCCAGTACCGCACCGACCAGCCCGGCGGCTTCTCCGGCGACTTCGGCCTCTTCGAGTCGGGCACGGCGAATTCCACGGGTACGCTCACCGGCGCCGAACAGGAACACTGGCTCAAGGGCGGCCTCGACAACTCCCCGGCCACCTGGAACGTCATCGCCCAGCAGGTCATGATGAGCCGCGTCAAATTCCCCAACCCGGCCGGCACCACCCCACCGATCCTCGCCAACCTCGACCAGTGGGACGGCTACGCCCCGCAACGCACCCGCCTGCTCACCCACCTCAAACAGGCCCGCGTCGCCAACCCCATCGTCCTCGCCGGCGACATCCACTCCACCTGGCTCAGCGAACTCCACCTCGACTTCGACCACCCCGGCTGCACCCCGGTCGCCGTCGAATTCACCGCCACGTCGATCAGCTCCGACTTCCCAGCGGCCTACGACGCCCCCATCAAGGCCCTCAACCCGACCCTGAACCCGCACGTCCGCTACTTCGACGGCTCGCGCCGCGGCTACTTACGCTGCTCCCTCGACGCAGGCACCTGGCGCACCGACGCCCGCACGGTGGAGACGATCGCGGTCCGCACGGCCCCGGTCACCACGACGGCTTCGTACACGGTCGAGGCCGGCTCCTCCCGCCTGCACACAAGCTGACCTCCGCACGGGCCGTGTGATCCACAACGCACGGTCCACGGCTTGGGCCGGGGGAGCTCTGCGCCGCGTCCGCTCATGCGAGGTTCTCCCCCGGGCGTTCGATGGCGGGGCCGTCGCCGTCGAACGGGCCTTGTAGCTCTCGGGCGAGCTGTGGGTCAGACCACGCCTCGGCGGTGGAACGCCAGGAAGCAAGATTGCGGGCGAAGGGGACGAGGAGGCCGGTGTCGGCGCCTGCCATGAGGTCGGCGAGCAGTTCGCGCACGCAGGTGAGACGTTCCTCAGCGGGTAGCCAGGTCAGCCAGGGCAATTCCTCGGCTAGTGCCTCTTCGGCCAGCTCGCGGTGGCGGCGGGCGAGGATGGCCAGTGAGCGTGCCGCGAAGCGGAGCCCGGTGGCGGCAGCGTCGAACCGCTCGGCTCGGGTGAGGATGAGGTTTTCCTCGTCCCGGCGCTCGAGGATGACATCAGCGTCGGTGAGCGACGGCAGGATTTGAGAGGGCCCTCGCAGGAAGGCGCTGTACGAGAAACTTTGCACCGACATGCCTCTCAGTGTATCTGAACTAGTTCAGATAAGGCAGGTCCTGCCGGGAGACGAAGAAGCCCCGCCGATCGGGCGGGGCTCGGTCTCACACGGGCTGCTGTGGGGCTGCGTCTGGCGGCTTTGGTGGGCATCAGCCGGCCGCGACCCGGTCGGTGAAGGCCGCCAGGTTGGTGAGGGCGCGGTCGATGCGTTCCTGGAGGCTGAGGGTTTCCTCCCGGCGGATCAGGCGCATCTTCGGTTGCCGTTTGCCGCGCAGGTACAGCGAGCACGCCAGGTCAGCGCAGATGTACTGACCGACCGTGTTGCCGTTGCGTCCTGAGGCCCCGGCGAGCGGCGCCACGAAGAGGGCCACCCCCGAACCCGCGTGGTCGGTCAGGCACACCTGGCACATGCTGGACCGCATCGCGGTGACCCGCCGTGCCTCCGGGCGCCGCAGGACCATGCCGACCGGCCCGTCCGCGCCCGGCACGACCAACAGTGCCCGCAGCGGGGCGCCCGGGTCGGTCCAGGCGAGGAAGTCCAGGTCGTCCCAGGCCACGGTGCCGGGCGGCAGCTTGATCCGGCTGGCCTCGCCCTTGCTGCAGTTGATGAAGGAGGCCCGGATCTCCTTCTCTCCGATTGGTTCCATGCCGCGCAAGCTAGCCGACCTTGCCGCGCTTCCACCACGGAGTTTTCTTCGGGGGCGGGTTGAGCGCTGCCCGGGCGGTGTCGCGGTCGATGACGAGGCTGATCTCGCGGGTGGCGCAGTTGACGAGGATGCCCTCGCAGGGGTTGTCGGCCGCCATTCGTAGCAGCATCGCGCCCTGCACGCCCGCGTTGTAGCGCCCGGCGGCCCATCGGGAGCGCGCGTCCGAGTCGGCGAAGGAGAGGATGCGGCTCTTGCCGTCACCGTACGTGGTCATGCCCGCGCCGAGTCGTTCACCATGGGTCACGATGCCGATGGTGGAGGCGGCGAAAAGCTCCACGAAACGGGCGAAGGTCTGGGGGTCCTTGGTGTCCGCGTACTCTGCCATGACATCCGACAGCGGCGTGTCGCTCACCGGCGCACGTTAGCTTGCCACGCCGGTCAGGGCAGCAGCCGGGCCAGCAGATCGCCCGCGCCGACGGCGGTCCATGCTTCACCCGGCGTGCCCGTCACGGTCAGCGCCACCGATCCGGGACCGGGCCGGTGCGGGATCAGGCGGTGCAGGTCGGCGGCGTCGGACGTGCCGGCCAGCGCGCGCAGGCCGGTGAGATCGGGTAACCCGGGCAGCGGGCCGGTCGCGGCGGCGGCTGCCGCGCGGATGGCGGAGGCCTCGGGAGCCACCTCGGAGCAGGTCCCGTCGCGATGCACCACCAGGACCCGGCCGGCGCGGGCGGCCGCGTGCCAGGACGTCAGGTCGAGCAGGGTCGTGCGGTGGCCGCCCAGGAAATGGTCCCACTGGTCCGCGGCGGCCCGGCCGAGCTGGTCACCGTGGCGGCCGACGCTGTGGCCGTACCCGATGCCGTTGAGGGTGAGGTCCGTCCAGAGCAGCCGGCGGTCGGTGAGATCGACGACCATCGGCATCAGCATCCGGGCGTTGCCCTGCAGGTCGAAGCGTTGCGCGACGCGGGCGCCGTCGAACTGCCGGCCGCGGGGGAGCGGCAGCATCAGCCCGGCGAAAGCCTCCCCGAGCGCCTCGAAGGGCACTGCGTTGAAGCTGAGGACGACGGGTACGGCGTACTGGGCGCCCTTCGCCGTCAGCTGCTCCAGGTTCAGGTCGAGGTACTCGGTCGCGCCGAGCGGGGGCGGCGCGGAGGTCAGGTCGCCGGAGTGCACCGCGGCATCATCGGCGAAGCGCAGGTTGGTGTAGTCGCAGTGCCCGATCCGCCGCCACTCGCTGTCGAAGAACGCGCAGGACAGATCCAGGTCGACCCGGTTCTTGCCCGCGTCCTGCCAGTGCAGGAAGAGCCGCAGCACATTACCGGTGGGCAGGCGCCGGATACTGCCGCGCGGCCAGCCCGCGAGCTGGGCCGAGGCGCCGCGCTCGCGCATCGGGGCCGGCACCTCGGCGAGGGCGGCATCGATGACGGCGATGTCGAAGCGTTCGTTCCCGTCGCGGGCCGCGCGGCGGGTCAGCTCGGTGTCGACCAGTGCGCGGACGGCGTCGATCGCTTCGGCGGGCAGGGGTTTGCGGCGTTCCGGCTCGGTCCAGGTCGTGACCACGCCGCCGCTGGGGAAAAAGATCCGCCGCGGCATGCCCATCACCGCAGCAAGAGCCGGCTGATCGGGAAGCCCGTGCTCGTCGGGGAGCGCCTGCTCGGTCTGGGGCGACGCTTCGATGAGGGGCGACGCTTCGGCAAGGGGCGACGCTTCGGCAAGCGGCGACGCATCCGGGTGGGGCGCCGATTCCGTGTGGGGTGCCGGCCCGTCAGCGGTCGGCGTTGAAGGGGTTGAAGGGGCAGCCGTTCCGGGGTGGTAGCCCAGGCGTTCGGCGGCGGCGCGGAGGGCGGCGCCCAGTGAGCTGAATGTGTCGGCTGTAGCGGCGGGGCGGGGTATGGAACCGGAACCGGTGCGCAGTGCCTGTGCGGCGGCTCGGGCTCGGGCTCGGGCGACTGAGGCGAGTTGGGCGGGCGTTGCGCGTACCGTGAGAGATCGGTTGTGGAGCTCGGCGGAGGTCGCCGTGAGGACAGCGGGTGCCACCCGGGCCGCGGTTTTGTGCAGTGCGGCCAGGACTGCGGCATGCGTGGAGGGGTCGCCGCGCAGGAGCTGGTCGGTGCGGCGCCACAGGTCGCCGGGGCGTTCCGTGAGCAGCCGGGTGGCAGCCTCGATGTCGCCGTCGGTGAACGCTCGCTCCACAAGGGATGCGTGGGTGCGCAAGGTGACGGAGATCGTGCCGCCGGGGTGTTCGGTGCGGATCAGGTGGCGGGGTTCGCGGGCGCAGGCTTCGGTGATGGCGGTGCCCAGGGTGCTGGCCGGGGAGGTGCGGGTGTCTCGCAGCGCGGCGAAGGCGACCGCGGCCCGGGGGTGCGCGGCGATCTTCTCGTGGGGGTGCAGCTTTTCGCCGAGCCGCTTCCACACCGTCGGATGTCGCCGCATGTCCTCCGCCGCGACGGCGGCGCCGAGGGAGTCGAGGTGTGCCAGCACGGCACGGCGCAGCGGCCGGGGCAGCGCCCGCACCCGCGCGACCGGCACGGTGACCGGAGGCAGGTCGAAAGCGAGAGACGGCCCGCTGGGCAGGATCAACCCCGGATCCCCACCTGAGTACGCCCACAGCGCCCGAGCCACATCCGTCGCCGTCCCCCACCGCTCCCGAGCGGCAGCCAGCACAATCGGGAAGCCGCCGGTGAGCGCCGAAGCGTGCAGCGCCCACGCGATGAGCAACGCCAGCGTCTCGCGAGCGGGCACCACCTCGGGCAGCCAGCCCAGGTCGCCGGGGGCGGTGGCGGTGACGAGGATCTTGAGGTCGGCACGGTCGGCTTCGCTCAGGGCGCCGGGGCGGCCGACGATCGTGTCGCGCAGATCGATGGCGGCGCGGTCCGGGGCGGGTTCGAGTCCGATGATGCGCACCGGCTCGGGGGCCACGGGCCGGGGGCGCGCGTCGTCGTCATCGATCAGTGCTTCGTCGTCGGCGGCCGTGGACCGGCCCTGCGGGAGCCGGGGCAGGACGCGGCGCAGCAGGGGGCGTTCCTGCGGCTGCGGTTCGATCGGCAGGTAGTGCGATTCCGCGGCGACCCGGCGGCCGCAGATCGGGCACGCGGAGAACTCGGCCGGCGGGAAACAGCCGGTGCAGACGAGGTGTCCGCACGGGTCCAGCGGGGCGCCCTCGTCCGGGCGGCCGCACAGCACGCAGGGCGCGCCGGGCACGGCGAAAAGATGGGTGAGCAGACGGCGTACGTACACCGCTTCGGGGTTGCGGGGTGTGTCGGGGAACGACCGGTAGAGCGGCAGCATCGGACGGTCCGCACCGACCAGCTCGTCGACGGTGGCGAGCAGCCAGTCCGCCCACTGGACCCGGACCGTTGCGGGCAGGCGCGCGGCGGCGAGCCGGAGGTCGTTGCGCAACAGCCAGCCCCGCCCGGCCAGATCGGCCTCCAGCGCGGCAACCCAGGCGCCCCCATCTGCCGGCGCGGCGAGAAGGCCGGAAGCGGTGACGGCCACCCGGCTGGTTCGGCGGAGCAGGACAACGGCCAGCGGATCCATAGAAAAACGCCCCCATGAGACATACGAAGCGGTGGGCGGAGAGTCGCGACGCTAGATGCCAGTGAGAGTGGAGAAGGAAGCACCGCGGGGAGCCGCCCACCGCTGCCGAGGACCATAAATGAATCTCCGGCCGCGCGCGATGGAATAATGCGGCGTGAGCGAACAGCAGTCAGCCCAGGACAAAGTGCTCGAATTCGGTGGTTTGCAGGGCAGGCGGGTTGTCGCCTGGTCCGGTGTCGAGATGGCGTTGCGGAACAGCGACGGACCGCAGTTCACCGATCCGGCGGTGCCCTGCCTGCAACTGCTGATGGTCGAGCTGACGTTCGAGGACGACGCGCGCCTCGTCATCGCCACGTACCAGGACGGCGTCGTGTGGGGTCTCGAGCTCGAGCCGGAGCACCGCGAGGGCACCGGCAACTGGAATGGCATCTACCGCCGCCGCGCGCTGCGGGAGCTCCCGGTCGGCCCGATCGAGCACGTCGCGGCGTTCGTGGAGGCCGGGGTGGTCGCGCGGGTCGACCTGACCGTCGACGGCACGCCGCTGCTCCTGCTCGCCGGCGAGGTCTACGACGAGGAGGCGGGCTGGAAATTCGTCCGGCTCGACGAATCGGTGCTGATCTTCACCGAGCCGCCACTGGCGGACAAACTTCCGTGGGCAGGCGCCTGATCAATCGCCGCACATACAGCAGCGGCACGATCCCGAAGACCCCGAACGAGATGTCGATCAGCGTCCACCAGAACGGCAGCTCCCGCACCGGCCCGGCGATCAGCGCCAGCGGCACGATCGCCACGCAGCAGATCATGCCCCACTCGATCACCCAGACGTTGCGCACGGGATCCCGCCACGGCCCGACGAACGCGATCGCGATGACCAGATGCGCAAAGGCGAGCCAGTCCGTTCCGTACGCGATGAAGGGAAATTGCTCGGAGGTCGTCACGAGGCCGTCGCGAACGTGGTCGATGAACCCGGTCGGCCCGAGCAGCCACGCCAGCAGCCTGACCTCGGCAACGAGCGGGAACGCCGTCACCCCGCTGAGTACCAGCCCGATGATGAAGACGGCCAGCCAGGCCCGGATCGCTCTCATGATCGCACCGTACGGGCGGGGCGCCCCGGAGAACGCCCCGCACACACAACCTGCACAGAACCCCTACATCATCAGGCGGCGAGCACTTCGGCAGCGGCCTTGGCGATCGTGGCGCGGTCGTAGTCGAAGTAGGGGCGCAGGGGGAGCGGGGCGGCGGTGCGGCCCCAGTCGTAGAGGAGTTTCTGGGCTTCCATCGAGCCGTCGTGCCAGCGGCGCAGGACGTCGTGCAGGTTGAGCGGGGACGGGGAGGCCTCGCCGTCGCCGAGCAGCCAGGCCAGCTCCGGCACCGCGTCGGCCGGGGTCAGCTCGCCGCGCTGGACCCGGCGCATCACCTCGAAGCACGCGGTGAACTGGACCTGGGCGCTGGGCAGCTCGGGGCAGAACGAGCCCGGGACCGGCCCCTGGTGCAGCCGGTCGAACACGGCTGGGTCGCTGTTCTCGAGGTACTGGTAGTACGAGCCGGCGACGCGGATGACGCCCAGGTTCCAGGCGAGGTACCACATCTTCGACCAGGCCCGCCACAGGTCGAAATCCTGGAACGCGATGTACGAGCCGGCGATCAGCTTGTCGTTGTTGTCAAGGATGCTCTGGTTGAGCACGTCGAGATACTCGAAGCGGGCCGCGGAGAAATCGCCGTCGGTGCGGGCGGCGAGGAACGTCGGCACGAACGCCTCGATGACCGCCATCGTGTTGGCCATGCCACGGCTGAAGAGCGCGTCGATCGCCCCGGCTGCGTGGCTCATCAGAACCCAGCGATCCCCGACCGTACGCGAGGACGAGAACTGTGTGCGGCCCGTCGAGATCCACGGGAACGCCGTGGTCGCGTCGGCGAACTGCCGCCCGATCGCCGGGAAGCGCTCGAGGAACTCGGCCCATTCCTGGTCGGGCGTGACCCCGTCGCGTTTCGGGAAGCGGCTCGTGTCCAGGTTGAGCCCGACGCTTACCAGGTCGGACTCGCTGGAATCGGTGTTGTCGAACGGGATGACCCACATCCAGCCGCCGTCGAACAGGTGGTGCAGGGTGCCCTGGTGCCACAGGTTGGGCTGCCCGCTCGACTCCTCGACGCTGTCGTAGGGGCGGACCCCACGCATGTGCGTGAAGATCGTGCGCGAGTCGGTCAGGAAGCGGGACGGCTCCTCGCGCAGGCCGTACGCGTCGGCCAGCACCGAGGTGCGCCCGGTAGCGTCGATGACGTAGTCGCTGTGCACGGTCTCGCCGTTGGCCAGCTCGACGATCGCCTGCTCGGCGGTGATGTCGACGTTCGCGACCCGCACGCCCTCGCGGGCCACCGCGCCGTACCTCACCGCGGCGTTGAACAGGTACTGGTCGATGTCGGCGCGCATCAGGTGCGACTCCGGGCCGAACGGGCCCTCGGAGACACTGCACTGCGTCACCTCGTACGGGTCGTGCTCCTGCTCCGGCCGGTGGTAGACGAAGCCGAAGTTGGTCTTGATGCCGCACCGGTGGCTGGCGTGCTGCCGGATTCCCCCGGACGTCGACACCTGGGCGAGCTCGGGCACGTCGTAGCGGGCAGCAAGCAGCCGCATGAGGAACGACGTCTCCCCGATCGTCGACTCGCCCAGCGCGAACCGCGGATGTTTCGCGCCGTCCACGAGCGCGACCGACACGCCCTGCCGGGCCAGGATCGCCGCGACGGTGCTGCCACCGATGCCGCTCCCGAGGACGGTCACCTCGACACGGATGTCCATGAGTTCTCCTTGATATCGGTACGGACCCCGCGGCGACGCTCGAGCAGCACGATCAGCCCGAGGCTCAGCAGGACCTGCGACAGCACGCTGCTGGTCATGACGCCCGCCGTTCGGCCAGCCGGCGGACCACCGACGCCGGTCGAAACCGAACCGGCCCGCCGCGCCTCGGTCTCGGCGATCCCGGCCGCCGTACGCAACGGATTGTCGGTGCCCTGCCCGATCGCCGCCGACGCCCCGAACGACACCATGCCCGCCCCGGACCGCCCGGCCAGCCGCCCGAATGATGCTCGCCGAACCAGAACTCCTCGTAGCCCAGCGCGTCGAGATGTTCCACCAGCGCCAGATCCTCGTGCAGCTGCAGCGTCGGATTGTCGGCCGGTTGATGGAACGGAAAAGTCAGTGCTCCGAAGTCCAAGACGCACCCCCCGATGACGGCTTGTTACCTGATCGACTGTGCGCCGCGCCCGCTTTCCACGTCAATGCCAAAATCTGTGACGTACGGTCTGGTATGGACACACCTTCGTCCTCGGCGCGAGTGTGCGGGGAACGGCCCTTCTACGACCTGCATGCCGAGGCCTACGACCTCATCATCAACGACCCCGTCAAGCCCTGGTGCGATGCGGTTGATGCGCAGCTGGCACGCTCGTCGTCCATCCTGGACGCGGGCTGTGGGACGGGGCGGCACGCCGCGGAGATGATCGCGCGAGGGCATGTCGTCGATCTCGCGGATGCCGCGCCGCGGTTGCTGGCACAGGCGGCGGCGAGGTGCCCGTCCGCGCGTACCCAACTGATTGATATTTGTCTTTTGCCGACGGCGGATCATGACGCGGTGATGTGCCGGGGTGTTCTCAACGACATGGTTTCGGACGGTGAGCGGGCGGCGGCGATCGCTTCGCTGGCCCGGTCGTTGCGCGCGGGCGGGAAGCTGTTCCTTGACGTGCGGGAGGCGGAGGCTTCCCGGGAACGGGCCGATGGGGAGCCTCGGACGCGGTCCGGTTTCACCAGCCGCACGACGTGGGACAACGGGTTGCTGCGGGTGCGGGAGACCTATGCGATGGGCGGCGACGTCGTGGAATACCAGTTCACCATGCGGCCGTGGAGTGTCGGGTCGTTGACCGGGCTGTTGCGGGACAACGGATTGCGGAACGTGTCGGTTGGTGGGGGAGTCGGGCGGCGTACCCCGGACCGGCTCTTTGTTGTCGCTTTTTAGAGTTTTACGTCGAGCACTCGGGCGGCCAGGTCGAGGCGTTCCTGGCGGGGGTCGGTGAGCGGCGGGATCAGCAGTGTGGGAATGCCCAGGTCGAGCGCGCCGCCGTCCCACCCCGCGCGGTCACCGACCATCAGCGTCTGCGCCGGCTCAGTGCCGAGGGCATCGAGGGCCAGCCGGAAGATCGCCGGGTCCGGCTTCTGCACCCCATGCTCAAACGACAATGTGTACGCGTTCACGACATCACCGAGCCCCGCGACCGTGAACGCGGGCCGGATGTCGAAGTGGATGTCGCTGAGCACGGCGATCTTTGTCCCGTGTGCGGCGATGGCTCGCAGCACCGGCACCGCGTCGACGGCGAAGAGGTTGTGGGCGGGGTCGGACTCCACCGCGTACAGGGCGTCGGCAAGATCGTCATCCAGGCCGGCGGCGGCGAAGTACCGGTAGTAGGCGGCGCGGTGCCTTTCGGCGTCGGTGTCGTCGCCGGGCGGCTCTTCCTCCAGCGCGGGAATGGGCCGGGCCGGCCTTCGCAGCCGCTCCATTGCGGCCCCTGCCCACTCCTGCGGCGTCAGCGTGGTGACAAGAGTGCCCCGCCAGTCGAAGATCACCGCTCGCAGTTCCGTCATGCGTCCATCTTCACCGGCTCCGGGAGGGTGATTTCGGCGGGTGGGGTGCTCCGGCGGCTGAAGCGGGAGAGCAGCGGCATGAGGCGGAAGGCCTGGTTGCGCAGCCACAGCTCGGTGCCGGTGCGGGGCAGGATCATGGCAGCGCCCCGCCCGAGCGTCTGGGTCCGGGTCACGTAGCCGCGCATCGCCTGCTCGTAGGCGCTGCTGTCGCCGAGGTTCCGGGCCAGGAGGTACGCGCCGACCAGGGCGAGGGTGGTGCCCTGGCCGGTCAGGAACGACGGGGCGTAGGCGGCGTCGCCGAGGAGGGACACCCGGCCGGTGGTCCACGCGGGCATGCGGATCTGGCTGACGGTGTCGCTGTAGAGGTCGTCCGCCTGCTCCAGGGCGTCGAGCAGGCGAGGTGTCTCGCCGCCGAGACCTGCGAAGACCTCCCGCACGCGAGCTGTCACGCTTTCGCGCGGCGTGGGCTCCGGTGTCGCGTACGCCAGCAGGGCATGGATCTTCTCCGGAGCGTCACCCACCGCGTAGAGGGCGGCGAGCCGGCCCGGGGTGTTCTGCAGCAGGGCCTCGTGGGAGAGGCCGCCGGTGTTCGGGACCTCGAAGCCGGCGAAGCAGTAGCCGAGATAGTGGTGGTAGTCGCGCTCCGGCCCGAACGCGAGGCGGCGCGTGGTCGAGTGCAGTCCGTCGGCGCCGATCACGTGGTCGAAGGTGCGCGGCGCGCCGTGCTCGAACGTGACGTCCACGCCGCCGGGGTGCTGCTCCAGGGTGGCTACGGAGTCGCCGAAGACGTACTCGATGCGGTTCCTGGTCAGGCCGTAGAGGATCTCGCCGAGCTGGCCGCGCGGGATCTCGATGTCGTTCTTGTTGCCGGCGGCCAGCTCTCCCGGGCTGAGTGAGGCGACGATCCGGCCCGTCCCGTTGACCACCGAGATCCGGCGGGTGTCGATGTGGGCGGCCCGCAGCTCGGGCAGGATTCCCATCCGCTCCGCGACCTGCACGGCCGGCCCGCGGACGTCGATCGGATAGCCGCCGGTACGGATGCCGCGTGCGCTCTCGACGAGCGTCACGTCGAAGCCGTAACGGTGCAGCCAGTAGGCGAGGGCGGGGCCGGCGACGCCCGCCCCGGAGATCAGCGCTGTAGTCATGACTCAAGATACTTACTGACCGCCCGGTAAGTAGTCAAGGGTCGACTATGCTTCGGGGCATGCCACGTCTGAACACCGACACCCGCGAAGAGGTCAAGGCGGTGGCACTGGAGCTGTTCTCCGACAACGGCTTCGAACAGACCAGCCTGCGGGAGATCGCAGAGCGCCTCGGCATCACCAAGGCCGCGCTCTACTACCACTTCGCGTCGAAGAAAGACCTGCTCAACGCGCTGCTAGAGCCGTTGCTCAAAGACGTCGGCGCGTTCCTGGAAGAGCTGCCACCCGAGCCGCGCGGTGCGTTGGAGGCCTACTTCGACCTCTGCTACACCCACCGCCGGCTGTTCCTCGGGCTCCTCCGCGACGTCCAGGTGATGAACCAGCTCGACCTGGTCCACGCCGTCATCGGCTGGCGCACCCGCCTCGACACCCTGCTCGCCGGCCCGGAACCGGCCGACCGGGTGCGCGCCGTCGTCGCCCTAGGTGGCCTCCAGGACACGGTCATCCTCTTCGTCGACCACCCCGACCTGCACACCACCATCCGCACCCAGGCGATCGCCGCCGCCCTGCGCGCCCTGCAACCCTGAGGCCTGCGCGCCCTGCAGCCCTGCGCGCCCTGCAGCCCTGCGCGCCCTGCAGCCCTGAGGCCCGCGCGCTCTGCGGCCCTGCCTACTGGAGTTTGTAGTCCGAGATGACGAAGCAGGTGTTGTCCTCGTTGTCGCCGGCGTCCGAGACGTCGAAAGCGATCGCGACCGGGTGCCCGTCGGCCGGGTCGGAGCTGGTGGTCATCTTGCCGCCGTCGTCGGCCGCGGTCTGGGCCAGGTCGACCAGGCCACCGAGCGTGGGCAGCTCGATCTCCTCCTCGCCGGTGGCCGTCCTGCCGTCGGTCCGCTCGATGTTTGACACCTCGCCTCCGGCAACCGTCACCCGGTAGACGCCGAGCGACTCCTTGCCGTCGCATTTCCGCTCGACGGTGTAGGTGTAGTTGGCCGGCTCGGTCCACGGCGGCGGCGACCCGGCGGTCACCGCGGGCCTGGCATCCGGCTTACCCTCATCCGCGGACGACGTGCACCCGGCTGCCAGGGCCAGCAGAACCACACCGAACAACACCGGCACCGTACGCACGTCGGCCACTCCCGATCATCTCGACAACCGCTCGCGGTCGTCACCGGCCCGCCATGATCCCGCAAGTCGCCGCCGCGCTCAACCCGGCCCGGACTCGTCGCTGCCCATTTAATGGCGAAACTGCTGTTGTTTTGGCGCGCCGCGTGTACCCGGCAGGGAGAACGCCGTGGGCATGGAGGCGCCGTACCACTGGGGCGATCAGATGGATATCACCTGACCAGAGGTCTCACCGTCAGCCGCGCGATGCGCTGATTGGGTCCTGTTTCTGCCTGCTTCTTCCTGCGAAAACCCGGCTGCCTGGGTGCGGTCCGCTGATTTCGTATCCGCATTTTCTCACTGCGCGAATGATTCTTTTGGCATGCGCTTTTCCGCATTCCGGCTCTTCGCGCGCCCCATTCGGCATTTCAGCCGTTCAACCGTTCAACCGTTCAACGGGAGAGGAATGCCCATGGAAACCGACGCCACGGAGACGGACTTCAACCAGCCCGTCATCGACGAGTTCCGAGCCCACGGCGGCCGGGTCGGCGGCATGTTCGAGGGTGCGACCCTGGCCCTGATCACCACCACCGGAGCCCGCACCGGCCGGCGCCGCATTAGCCCCGTGGGCTGGACCGGCCTGCGCCGCACCAGCCCCGTGGGCTGGGTCTCGGTGGACGGCCGCCACGTCGTGGTCGCGTCAGCGGGCGGCGCCCCCGCGAACCCGTCCTGATACCACAACCTCGTCGCCGACCCCCGGCTCATGGTGGAGATCGGCACGGACACCTACCCGGCGACGTCCGAGATCCTGCGCAGCCAGGAACGCGCCGACCTGTGGGACCGGGTGATCGCCGTCGCGCCGAGCTACGCCGACTACCAGAACCAGACCACCCGCGAGATACTGCTCATCGTCATCCGCCGCCATTAGGGGCCGGCCATGGTCAGGCTGGGATTGTGGTCCCGACCGAGGTAGAGCCAAGGGTGCGGCCCGGGCCGAGGCCGGGCCAGGCCGCAGGCCCGTGGCCCGTGGCCCGTGGCCCGTGGCCC
>NZ_BOMN01000004.1 GCF_016862215.1 Winogradskya humida | reverse complement strand
CCCGAGTGGCCCGTGGCCTGAGTGGCCCGTGGCCTGAGTGGCCCGTGGCCTGAGTGGCCCGTGGCCTGAGTGGCTCTGGCGGCAGTGGTGGTGGGGTGGTTACTCGGGGAGGCGGGGGCCGGCTTCGCGCTGGGAGGTCAGCCAGGACTCGACGTCGGAGGAGGAGCGGGGCAGGCCGGCGGAGAGGTTGCGGTGGCCGTCGGCGGTGACGAGGACGTCGTCCTCGATGCGGATGCCGATGCCGCGGAGCTCGTCGGGGACGAGGTCGTCCTCGGTTTGGAAGTAGAGGCCGGGCTCGACGGTGAGGACGTAGCCCTCCTGGAGGGTGCCGTCGCGGTAGAGCTCCTTGCGGGCGGCGGAGCAGTCGTGGACGTCGATGCCGAGCATGTGGCCGAAGCCGTGGAGGGTCCAGCGGCGGTAGACCGTGGAGTCCTCGGACATGGCCTCGTCGACGCTGACCGGGAGGAGGCCGAGGTCGTGGAGGCCTTCGGCGAGGACGCGCATGCAGGTGAGGTGGATGTCCTGGTAGGCGACGCCGGGTTTGACGGCGTCCATACCGGCCTGCTGGGAGGCGTGGACGATGTCGTAGACCTGGCGTTGCAGGGGGGTGAAGGTGCCGTTGACCGGGATCGTGCGGGTGACGTCGGCGGTGTAGAAGGAGCGGGCTTCGACGCCCATGTCCATGAGGAGGAGCTCGCCGGGCCTGGTGATGCCGGTGTTGCGGACCCAGTGCAGGATCGTGGCGTGGGCGCCGGCGCCGACGATGCTGCCGTAGCCGACGTCGTTGCCGTCGGTGCGGGCGCGCAGGCCGAAGATGCCCTCGAGGAGGCGCTCCTTGACGCCGCGGTCGGCGGGCAGGACGCGGGCGACGTCCTCGAAGCCGCGGACCGTGGCGTCGATGGCCTCCTGGAGCTGGGCGATCTCCCACTCGTCCTTGACGAGCTTGAGCTCGGAGATCACGGCGGCGAGGGCGCGGTCGCGGCGGACCGTGGGGTCGGCCTCGTAGGCGAGGACCGTGCGGTCGACGGCGGGGTCGAGACCGCGCAGGACCCGGGTGCGGGCCGGCGCGGAGTCGGCGAGCGCCTGGCCGAGCAGCTGGTAGGGGGCGGTGTCGATGCCCAGCTCGGTGGAGCGCTCGGCGAGGGTGTGCCGGCGGCCGACCCACAGCTCGCCGTTGCGGCTGCGGAAGAAGCCGTCGGTGTCCTTGGAGTTGCGGTCGTGGGTGTAGAGCACCGCGTCGTGGCCGGAGCCGCTCGGGCGCATCACGAGCACCCCGTCGGGGTCGGCGTCACCGGTCAGGTAGACGTAGTCGCTGCCCGGCCGGAAGTTGTAGTCGGTGTCGTTGGCGCGCACCTTCTCGTTGCCGGTCGGGATGATCAGCGTCTCGCCCGGGAAGGCGTCGGAGAGCGCGGCGCGGCGTTTGGCGTAGTTGGGCGCCTCGGGCCGGGTCACGACCTCGAGCGCGTCCTCACGCCACCCGTCCCGCATGAACCGCAGGAACGCCTCTGGGAAGTCGGGGTCGTGCGACTCCGTCTTCGGCGCTGACGCCGGTGTTGCTGCCTGCTCGGCCATGGTTGGCCCTCCCGTCGGTCCGCGTGCCGTCCATGACGTTACCGCCTGGGGCCGACACAAATCGCGCCCGGATGCCCCGATGAAGATCAACTACGGGTGCAGGGTGAGGCACGCCACTCGCGGTCCGGCCGTACCGGCCTTTCCCGCCTCGGTACGCGTGAGCTCGGCATGCACGATCAGCGAACGGGGCGACGTGGTCGTGTCGAACGTCCAGTCCTCGTTAGCGGCGACGGTGGCGGCGCCCTTGCTGTCGGTGGTGAAGTCGAGCCACACCTCGTTGCGCGGGTTCGCGTACGCCGGATCGACGCTCGGTTTTGAGGGGTCCGCCTGGTGCTGGTAGTGCGGTCCGGCGTCGTGGGGGACGGACGTGCAGGTCATCGTGTGCAGGTGCGCCCCGTACGCGCGCCGCGCGAGCATTCCGGTAACGGCGAGCCGTACCCGTACCCCCATGGTGGTGGTGGCGATCGTGACCTGAGCCGTCGCGCCTGCCGGGACCACCGCCTTGTTGTAGGTGATTGCCTGGACGCCCTGCGGTGCGGGCTGGAACGTGCCGGACGCCGTGCCCTCGGTCATCGGGGCCTGCGCGCCGGCGGACGCGGAGCTGGAGGTGGCGGCGACGGGAAGACCGCTGGAGACGATCCACGGCGTGCCGGCCGGGGGCAGTGTCGGGGGCGTGCTGGTGCTACTTCCCGGTGTGCCGCAGGCGGCGAGCGACGTGACCAGGAGCGCAAGAACGGGCAAGACAAGACGAGGCATGGCCAAATAATGCCAAATCAGTTCATAACGGACGAGCATCGGGCGGGTGCTAGCTTTCTGACGCTGCGGGCGCGAGGCCGGCGGCGAGGCCGGGAGGGGATCAACAATGGGGTACGCGGTAGTGCTCGGCGAGGCGCTGATCGACCTCCTCGAAACCGAACGCGACGGCGAGCTGATCTACCGCCAGGCCATCGGCGGCGCCCCGCTCAACGTGGCGGTCGGCGTGACCCGTCTCGGCGGTGACGTCCGCTACGTGGGCTCGCTGGGCAGCGACACCCTCGCCGACCGCATCGCGACGTTCCTGCGCGAGACCGGCGTCGGCACCGACTCCACGATCCGCGTCCCCGTGCCCACCACGCTCGCGGTGACGACGTTCGAGGGCGCCGAGCCGACGTTCCAGTTCTACGGCGAGCCGCCGTCCTACGCGCTGGTCGGCCCCGACGACGTCGACGAGCAGTCGGTGGCCGGCGCGGCCGTGCTCTACGCCGGCTCGATCAGCCTGATGCGCGAGCCCTTCCAGGCGGCGGCCCGCGCGGCCTGGTCGGTGCCCGGGCCGCTGAAGGTCTTCGATCCCAACGTACGCCCGAAGCTGCTGCCCGACGTCGCCGCGATCATCACCCTCCGCGAGCTCGTCGAGGAGTACTTCGCCACCGCCGACCTGGTGAAGCTGAGCTCAGCCGACGCCGAGGTCCTGTGGGACGGCGCGACCCCGGCGACCGCCGCGGCGCACATCCTCAAGCTCGGCGCCCGCGCGGTCGTGGTGACCTGCGGCGCGAAGGGTGCCTACGTCGCCACCGCCGAGGGCACGACGATGCTCCCGGCGCCGACGGTTGCCGCGGTCGACGCCACCGGCGCGGGTGACTCGGTGATGGCCGCGCTGGTCAGCCGGCTGCTGGCCGACGGCGTCCCGGCCGACCTGGCGGGCTGGCAGCGTTACGTGACGTTCGCCCTCGCCGTGGCCGGCCTGGTCTGCGAACGCCCCGGCGGCGCGGTCGCCATGCCGACCACCGACGAGCTCACCGCGCGCTGGGGCTCGCTGAGCTAGCGGCTGTTGGTTGCTTCTTTGAAGCGCTATCGGATGTTGATCGCTTTCTCGATGAAGCGCTGACGGTCGAGGAGGGCGCGTTCGACGCGCACCTCGGCCACCAGCGTCGCGCCGTCGTGGACGGTCACGTCGAAGAAGAGCCGCCGGCCGTCCACCTTGGCGAGGACGGCCTGCGCGACGACCTTGCGCCCGATCGGCGTCGGCAGGAGATGCTCCACGGTCGCCCGGGTGCCGACCGTGGTCAGCCCGCCGGGGATCAGCCGGGAGGTCACCACCACCGTCGCGGTCTCGGCCAGCGCGAGCACCCGCGGCGTGGCGAGCACGGGCACGTCGCCGGAGCCGAGCGACTGGGCCGTGTCGGCGTCGGTGACGGTCAATTCCACCCGGGCACTGAGCCCGGGCTTGAACTCGGGAAGCTCCATCCACAGAGCCTAGGCCGTCGGTGCCTAGGCGTAGTCCGGCCGCTGCCAGTGCGCGTCGATCGGCTCATTCGCCGCGGACGTCACGAGCGGCGCGGGACCACGGGCCTGCCGGGCGCGGACCGACAGCTGTTCGGCCAGCCACCACGCCTCGGCCACGTCCCGGTCCTTCGCGACCCCGGACTGGCCGCCGGCCGTGTCCGCGTAGACCGTGGCGAGGTTCAGGAGACGCTGCACGGGGCCCTGGATGACGCGGACGCTCTGCAGGCGTGCGTACGGAACAAGGGTCATCTCCCTGGTCAGCACGCCGGTCCGGGCGACGAAGACCTCGGGCGTAAGCCCGGCACCCATCGCCCGGAACGCGAACGGATGCAGCCAGCGGGCCCGTCGCGGCGGGGGAGCGGTCGGCAGCGCCCCCAGATCGACCCCCGGCAGCACCTCCCACACCAGCAACCGGCCCGCCTCGAACACCCCGACGGGCAGCAACCGGTCGGAGCGCTTGTCGTCGCCACCCGACTGCGGTCCCGCGTACCCGGCGATGTCGAGCCGCAGATGCAGCCAGCCCTGCAGGCGCCACAACAGCGGCCACGTCACCCCGATCGCCTGCACCCTGTTCAGCGGGACGATCTGGCTCCGCGTCTCCACCAGTCCGAACCGGACCGACAGCCGCCCGTCCGGGTCCCGCCCCAACCGGAAATCCCAGTCCTGCAACACGCGTCGAACCGGCTGCAGCACCACGCCGGCCATCGCGGTCACGGTGCTCGCGATACCGATGAACGTCCACGACCCCTCCAGCACGAACTGGGTGACCACGAACGCCACCCCGACGGGCAGGAAGAACGCCTGCGGCGTGAGCAACTGGCTGATCACGAGATCCCGGTTCCGCACGCGAAAAAGCGGGCGTTCGGGCATCGGCGCCTGCTCAGCGGTGGCCTGCTCTCCCGATCCTGGGGTACGCCCGGCAAGCGCGAGAAGCCGCTCCCGCAGAGCCGAGGCCTCCTTCACCGACAGGTACGCAAGCGGTGCCTCGGTCTTACCCCCGCCCACCACCTCGAGCCGCAACTCGGCAAGCCCGGTCAGCTGAGCGAGCAACGGCCGCCTGAGCTCCACGGCCTGCAACCGATCGAGCGGGATCGCCCGGTTCCGCCGCCAGAGCAGCCCGTCCTGGATCCGCAGCTCGCGCCCGACCAGGTGATACCCGGTGTTCAACCACCCGATCACCGAGTAGATGACCACGCCCACGGCCAGCACGGCCACCACGATCGCGAACCGCTCCAGCCCGACCTGCGACAACGTCTGCCAGCTCAACGCCGCCACGATCACGGCAATCGACTTCGCCCCGTTCAGCAACGGGCTCAGCGGATGCAACCGCCGCCGCGGCTCGGCTCGTGGCCCGCCTCCCTCAGCATCGCGCCCGCCCGCGTCCGGTCCGTCCGGCAGCCCCGGGTAGGCAGCCGGCCCGTCTGGCGGGCTCGGGTGGGTGGGCGGCCCTGCGGGCTGACTCGGGTGGGTGGGCGGCTCGCTCTGGTAGGCCGGGTTTGTGCCCGGCCAGTCGAGGATGGGAGCGGTCTGTGCCGGCGGTACCGGCTGCGTCAGGCCGGTCTGCGATGCCGGACCGGCTTGTGGTGCCGGGCCGGGCAGGGGTGCGGGGTCGTGCTGTGGTGTGGCGGCGAGTTGTGGGGTCGGGCCGGGCTGTGGTGTGGCCGCGGGCAGAGATGCGGGTGTGGGGTCGGGCGGGGTTGGGGGGTCGGGTTGGGGGCGGGCGTTGGCGGCGGTCACAGGCCTTCGGCTCGGTCCTCGCCCAGGGCGGTGAGGCGGTCGCGGAGGCGGGCGGCTTCGGCGGGGTCGAGGCCGGGGATCTTGGCGTCGCTGGCGGCCGAGGCGGTGTGCAGCTGGACGGTGGCTAGTTTGAAGGCGCGCTCGAGCGGGCCGGCGGTGACGTCGACGAACTGCATCCGCGCGTACGGGACGATCGAGAGCCTTCGCACCACCAAGCCGTGCCGGACCAGCAGGTCGTTGTCTCGTTCGGCGTAGCCCCAGGCGCGGACGGCGCGGACGGTCACCACCGAACGCCAGATCGCCGCGACGACCACCAGCGCCATCGCCGCGGGCCAGAACCAGTGCCGGTTGAACCACCACCCGGCGCCGAGCCCGGCGAGCACGACGACCACCCAGGTGGCGCGGTTGATCAGTTCCACAGTGATCAGGCTCCGCGAGACGGGCCGCCACTGGACGGTCTCGGGCCATGGCTCCAGGGCGCTGAGGGGTGCGCCCGGCGGGTTCGTGCCGGGTTGAGTCACGCCGGAAAGCTCGGTCACCTTTGAAAGATTAGGCGGTGGGACGGAACGCGGTCACCTCACGCAGGAAACCCCGGGCCCCGAGAAACTCACCCAGCGTCTCCCGGTGCAGCTCACAGGCGAGCCAGATCTTCCTGTACGCGTCGGAGTGCAGTTTCGGATTGTTCCACCGAAGCTCCCACAGCGCCGCTTCACGGCACCGTTTCGCCGAACACTGAACCGCAAGCTCCTCCTCCACGTCCCCGACCGTACCCGCCCCGGTCGCGTGGCCGGGCGTGGGCACGAGCGGCGGCTGGGCCCGGCCCGGTTCGGTGGTTGACGCGGGCGCGGGCGCGACTGTGGTTTGCGTACTGAAAGAGGGATGGTCTCAACTCGCCCGGCGTGACTGGTTGGCTGGGCTGGTTGTTTTCCGACATTTCGGCGGGCGGAATGTCCGTTACCGAGGGGCTGCGAATGCCTGGCGAACCGCGGTGATGGGGGAGTGGGGTCGCTGCTCCAAACCGCGGACAACCAGCGGGAACGGCGAATATTTGAGCGCCGGGCGACCACGGGGGAAGTCGCCCGGCGACGGGGTGAATGTTACACGGGTGATCCGGGCTTTCGTCTACCCGCTCGTTGTGCCCGTCCGTGCGTATCGCGCAGAAAGATCGACATCTCCGTAGTCTGGCGTCGGCGCGTAATGCGGCACTGCCGGACTGCTCCCAGCATGGTCGTGTAAGTCTTGAGCGTCGGCATACGCGCCGACTCGACCGCGAAGTGCACACGCTGTTGGAGGACCGGTGGCCCAGCCGACCACGCCCGAGGGTACGACCAGCGCTTCCGCGACCGGTAACCCGGCGGGAGCCCCGGTGCCGCCCGCGCAGGACGCCACCCAGCTCGAAAGGGCGATGTTCGAGGTCAAGCGGGTGATCGTCGGGCAGGACCGGATGGTCGAGCGCATGTTCGTGGCGCTGCTCGCCCGCGGTCACGTCCTGCTCGAGGGTGTGCCCGGTGTCGCCAAGACGCTCGCCGTGGAGACGCTGGCCCGGGTGGTCGGCGGCTCGTTCTCCCGGGTGCAGTTCACGCCCGACCTGGTGCCCGCCGACATCGTCGGCACCCGGATCTACCGCCAGTCGAGCGAGAAGTTCGACGTCGAGCTCGGGCCGGTCTTCGTCAACTTCCTGCTCGCCGACGAGATCAACCGCGCTCCCGCGAAGGTCCAGTCGGCCCTGCTCGAGGTCATGGCCGAGCACCAGGTGTCGATCGGCGGCGAGAGCCACCGCGTCCCGGACCCGTTCCTGGTCATGGCGACGCAGAACCCGATCGAGCAGGAGGGCGTCTACCCGCTCCCCGAGGCCCAGCGTGACCGCTTCCTGATGAAGATCATCGTCGGCTACCCGACCGACGCCGAGGAACGCGAGATCGTCTACCGCATGGGCGTCAGCGCCCCGGAGCCCAAAACGATCTTCAGCGCTGACGACCTCCTCGCCCTGCAACGCCGCGCCGACCAGGTCTTCGTGCACAACGCCCTGGTCGACTACACGGTCCGCCTGGTGCTCGCCACCCGCGCCCCCGCACAGCACGGCATGCCGGACGTAGCCCAGCTCATCCAGTACGGAGCCAGCCCCCGCGCGTCCCTCGGCATCGTCCGCGCCACCCGCGCCCTCGCCCTGCTCCGCGGCCGCGACTACGCCCTGCCCCAGGACGTCCAGGACATCGCCCCGGACATCCTGCGCCACCGCCTGGTCCTCAGCTACGACGCCCTCGCCGACGACATCCCGGCCGACCACATCGTCGCCCGCATCATGTCCAGCGTCCCGATGCCCTCGGTCGCCTCCCGCCAGGACGCCTCCAACGGCCACACGCCGGCAGCCCCGCCGAACGGCGGCTACCCCGGCCAGGTCTCAGCCGTCCCGTCCCCGGCCAGCGGCGTGCCGTATCCGCACCCCGGCGCCTACCCGGTCGGCCCCGGAGCCATGGGCGGCCAGGCCGCCCCCACGGGCCTGGCAGGCTTCGGCAACCAGGGCGCTTTCGGCGGCCAGCCCGGCCCGGGCGGCGCACCGAGCGTCCAGGGTGCGCCGGGCCAAGGTGCACTGGGCCAAGGTGCGCCGGGTGGTCCGGGTCAGAGTGGTCCGGGCCAAGGTGGTCCGGGTCAGGGTGGTCCGGGGGACGCGGGTCAGTCGCAGCCGGGCCAGGTGCGCTCCGGCCAGCCGCCGACCGGACAGCAGCCGACCTGGCCGGGACAGCAGTGACGGTCCACCCGTGACGACACCTGACAACAACCCACCCGCCGACCCGGCCGGCCAGGCCGACGGATCAGCGGGATCAGCCGCAGCCGGTTCGGGCCCGGGAAGCACCGCACCGACCGCCGCCGCCGATTCGAGCGCATTCGCCCCCGCC
>NZ_BOMN01000003.1 GCF_016862215.1 Winogradskya humida | reverse complement strand
CCGCCGCCGGTCAACCCGCGGGCCAGCCCCTGGGCGGGTCCGCGGGCATCGATTACGCCAGCGGGTCGCCTTCCCGAGCGAGCGCCGACTACGCGACCGCGAGCCCCGCCGGCCCGGGCGCAGGCAGCGCGGCGGCGGGCCCGGGCGCAGGCAGCGCGGGCGTGGGATTTGCGAGCGCACCGGCATCGTCACCGAGCCCCGGTCCTCAGCCGACCACCCCCAACGGCGGTTACGCGCCCACAGCGGGCAACGGCCGCGGCACCACCAGGGGCACCAACGGCCGTCCCGCGAAATCCGGGTCAGGCCGCACCGCGGAGCTGCCGCCCCCGATCGCGGGTGCCGGCACCGCACGCGCCGAGGTCGTCCTCGCGCGTCTGCAACTGCTGGTGACCCGCAAGCTCGACGGCCTGCTCCAGGGCGATTACGCGGGCCTGCTCCCCGGCCCCGGCAGCGAGGCGGGCGAGAGCCGCGAATACCGTCCCGGTGACGACGTCCGCCGCATGGACTGGCCGGTCACCGCCCGGACGACGATGCCGCACGTCCGGCGTACAGTCGCGGATCGGGAACTTGAGACCTGGATGGCGATCGACCTGTCGGCGAGCCTGGATTTCGGCACCGCGCGGTATCTCAAGAGTGACCTGGTGCTGGCGGCCGCGACCGCGATGGCGCACTTGACCGTGCGCGGTGGGAACAGGATCGGCGCGGTGGTGGGCACGGGTTCAGGTCTCACGGTACGCAGTGAGCGCGCCTCGTTCTGGAAACGTCGCCGGAAAACCGTCGAGCAACCACCTGAGCAGGCACCGGTCGTGCGCCTCCCCGCGCGGCCCGGTCGTAAAGAGGCTCAGGGACTGTTGCGCGCGATTGCGCGTACCGAGATCAGGCCCGGTCGTGCCGATCTGGGTGAGTTGATCGACATGCTGAACCGGCCACCGCGCCGCCGGGGTGTGGCCGTGGTCGTGTCGGACTTTCTGGCGCCGGTGGAGAGCTGGTCGCGGCCGGTCCGCAAGCTGGGCGTACGCCACGACGTGCTCGCCATCGAGGTGGTGGACCCGCGGGAGCTGGAGCTTCCCGACGTCGGCGTGCTGACCCTCGCCGACCCGGAGACCGGGGTGCTGCACGAGGTGCACACCGGTGACGCGAGTCTGCGCGCTCGGTACGCTGAGGCCGCGGGGCAGCAGCGAGGCGAGATCGCGCGGGCGTTGCGTGCCGCGGGGGCCGCTCACCTGAGACTTCGTACCGACACCGACTGGCTGCTGGACATGGTCCGCTTCGTGGCCGCCCAAAGACACGCTCGCACCCGGGGGACCACCCGATGATTCGTTTCCTGCAACCGTGGTGGCTGCTCGCCGTCCTGCCCGTGCTGCTCGTGGCCGGTGCGTACGTGTGGCGCCAGTTCCGCAAACGTCAGTACGCCATGAAGTTCACCAACGTGGACCTGCTGCGCACGCTCGCCCCCAAGGGACTGGGCTGGCGCAAGCACATCGCGGCCAGTGCGTTCCTGCTGAGCCTGCTGATCCTGGCGCTGGCCCTGGCCCGCCCGTCCGTGGATCGCGACGAGCCCCTCGAACGCGCCACGGTCATGCTGGCGATCGACGTCTCGCTGTCGATGGAGGCGGACGACGTCGCCCCCAACCGTATCGAGGCGGCGCAGGAGGCGGCGAAGGCGTTCGTGCAGGAGCTGCCGCCGACCTACAACCTCGGCCTGGTCTCGTTCGCGAAGGCGGCCAACGTGCTCGTCTCCCCGACGAAGGACCGCGCGGCCGTGATCGCGGGCATCGACGGCCTCACCCTCGCGGAGGCCACGGCGACCGGCGAGGCGGTCTTCACATCCCTCGACGCGATCCGCTCGGTCCCGTCGGACGGCGCGGACGGCGCCCCGCCCGCCCGGATCGTGCTGCTCTCCGACGGCTACCGCACCTCGGGACGCTCGATCGAGGACGCCGCCACGGCTGCCGAGGCGGCGAACGTCCCGGTCTCGACGATCGCGTTCGGCACCGACACCGGCGTGGTTGATATTCGTGGGGCGCTGCAACGCGTACCCGTGGATCGGTTGTCCTTGCAGCAGCTCGCCGAGAAGACCAAGGGTTACTTCTACGAAGCGGCCTCGGTCAGTGAGTTGAAACAGGTCTATGAGGACATGGGCAGTTCGATCGGCCACCGGACCGAACCCCGCGAGATCACCCAGTGGTACGCCGGGACGGCACTGCTGTTCGGTATCGCGGCGGCGGCGTTGAGCCTGCTCTGGACTTCACGCCTGCCCTGACCTTGTGCTCGGCCCTTTCTCTGCAAAGGGCCGAGCATTTCCGGTCACGGGTTGTTGTGGACGAGGACGAACACGACGACCACCCAGGCGGCGGCGATGGTGAAGCTCAGCGGGGCGACAAAACGGTTCATGGCTATGACTTTCCGGTAGGGCGTACGGGGAAAGTGCGCACCAGGAAGTCGCGACCGGGACCCCCTGCCATGTCGCGGCGCAGCGCGGCGGACATCCGGGCACGCGGCGGCGTCCACGGATGTGGCAGGAGGCATCAGGGAAACTGGGTCAGCGGGTCATGACCGGCCCGCGCACCCCGATGACGGGGTGCGAGGAGGGCTCAGAGCGGCTGACGAGCGGCCCGGCCACGACTAGGAGGATCGCTATCTCGCACAGCGATCACCTCCGTCGGTAGGGGCCGTCTAGAACCGAGCCAGACAGTACTCCTTAAGCCCAAATTAAGAAATTCGGCCCCACCGTGTCGTGCGCCACCTCACCCCGGCCACCGCCGCCAGCCCCACCCCGAGCACCGGCAGCCACGCGACGCGATCGAGCACCCATCCACCCCCGTCCGGAACCCCGACCAACCCACCCCGGCCTGCGAAAACAGCCACCGCCCCCAGTAACACACTCTGATGCCAGAGATACACGGGTACGCCCACCCGGCCGGCCTCCCGAACCGCCCTCCGAGCCCACGCCACCCCGGTCCGCCCGGGCCTCCGAAGGGCGAGAAATACCCCTATCTGAGCGACCCCGAGCGCCACAGCCACCAGCGAAGGCGGAGCAAGATTCGACCGCCCGTCCCCCGGCACCCCGACAGCGCTCACGGGATACCCACCGACGGTCACAAGCACCCCGAGCACCGCACCCCCGCCGGCAACCATCCACACCCCATCCCGCCGCCTCCCGAACCCACCAGCCACCGCAATCCCCAGCACCCACGGCACCGCCCACCCCGCCACCACAGCCACCCCACCGGGCAGCAACCCGAGGTCCGTCCCCGCAACCACCACCACCGCCGGAACGGCAACGAGCACGCCATATCGCCCGACCCACCGCACAAGAAACCCGCTGCAGCCCCGCAACACCAGATAAGGCCCCAAAAACCACAACGGACTGACCACAACCAACCCCACAGTCCGCAACGTCCCACCCGGCACCCCCGCAACAACCCCAGCCCCCAGCACAACCCCCCACCCCGCAACCAGAGCCAGAACCCCCCTCCCGGTACGCCCCAGCCCCCCTTTCCCCTGCCCGCACCGCGCCCGCCGTCCGCGCTGCGTCGGGTGTTCGCTCTGCGTCGGGTGTTCGCTCTGCGTCGGGTGTTCGCTCTGCGTCGGGTGTTCGCTCTGCGTCCCGTGTTCGCGCTGCATCTGCTGTTCGCGTTGCGTCCTGCGCTCGCGTTGCGTCCTGCGCTCGCGTTGCGTCCTTCGCTCGCGTTGTGTCCCGTGTTCGCTCTGCGTAGCTGACAGGCGCGACCGAGCGGCGGCGAACCCGCCGGCGAAGAAGAAAAGCCCAAGCGTCTGCAACACCCAACTCACCGGCGCGAACAACGGCATAGCGCTGAGCGGACTGGCATTACGTAACCCATCCGGCCCCACAACGAACCCGGTAACCAGCCAATGCCCCACCACCACGCCACCCATCGCCCAGACCCGCAACGCATCAACACCACGATCCCGAACCGCCACACCACCCGCCCGAGACCCGCCCGACTCGGCCGTGGTGCTCGGC
>NZ_BOMN01000002.1 GCF_016862215.1 Winogradskya humida | reverse complement strand
GGGTGCCGCCGGGCTCGGGCGTGGTGCTCAGGGTGCCGTCCGGCTCGGGCGTGGTGCTCAGCGTGCCGTCCGGCTCGGCCGTTGTGCTCACAGTGCGCCGCCCGGTGTGCGGCGGGCGGGTGTCGGGGCCAGGACGATTTCGGCGACTGCTTCCAGGGTTTCGGAGCCGGGGCTGAGGTAGCCGTCGTGGCCGGTGACGCCGCCGGTGGGGAGTTCGACCGCGCCGAACTTGGGGTTCGACGGGCGTCGTCCGTGGCCCAGGTGGCCGATGCGGGCCTGCGGGATACGGTGGATCCAGTCGGTGGGGGCGAGCGCCGACCACACCCGGGCCCCGCCGAGGTCTGCCGCCCGGTTGTGGCCCATGCCGGGTGCGCCGAGGGCGATCACATCCGCGACCCGGGGCAGGCTGGGCGCCGCCAGCCCGATCACCAGCGCTCCGTAGCTGTGACCGATGAGGGTGACGGCGGCGGGGGCGGGCAATGCGCGTACGAAAGAAATGAGGTCTTTGGCTCCCCCGCGCGCCCGCAGGTCCCGGGCGGACTCCAGGTTGAGTCCCTCCGGCGGGTCATAGCCCAGCCAGGCAATCACCGCGACCCGGGCATCGGGATCAATCGCCCGCATAGCCGCGTAGACCTCCCGAGCCTGCACCGCCGGCGCCCGCCGCCGCACCCCACCCAGCCCCCGATCGAAATCCCGCAACGTGGTGTCCACCCCGGGCACCAGCACCGCGATCCGGGTAGCCCGCGCCAGATCCCCGACCACTTCCACAGCCCGCCCGTCACCCCGCACGTCATATTCGAGAAAGTTGCGCCCCGCGAACGCGGGCAGCGCCAGGCCGGCCGAGTCCGTGGTGGTTCCGAAGTGGGGCGGTGGCGCCAGGCCGGCCGAGTCCGTGGTGGTTCCGAAGTGGGCGGGCAGGCCGTACGCGCTGATGGCGAGCAGTAGGGCAATCGTCGTTATCCGCATGCCAGGCAGCGTCGTTTGCCGCCTACCCGTCGGGCGTCACCCCACAGCGCTCACCCGCGCGTCATACCGCGGAGCTATCCGCCACGCAGCCGGTCACCCGGGCGCCCTTGCCGGCCGTTATTCGCCGGCGGCCACGAGCCCGGTCTCGTAGGCCAGGACGACAGCCTGCGCCCGGTCGCGCAGGCCGAGTTTGGCCAGGACCCGGCCGACGTGTGTCTTGACGGTCTGCTCGGCGACCACCAGCGCGGCCGCGATCTCCTGGTTGGACAACCCCTGCGCGATCAGCCGCAGGACCTCGGTCTCGCGTGGCGTGAGGCCGTTCAAAGCGGTCGCGCGTGGGCGGTCTGCGCGGGGCCGGGAGGCGAATTCCTCGATCAGTGTGCGGGTTACCGAGGGCGCGAGCAGCCCTTCACCGGCCGCGACGACCCGGACCGCGTGGACCAGGTCGGCGGCCGGTGCGTCCTTGAGCAGAAACCCGCTCGCCCCGGCTCGCAGCGCCGCGAACACGTAGTCGTCCAGGTCGAACGTCGTCAGGATCAGGATGCGCGGGCCGGGGGAGCGGGTCAGCCGCCGGGTGGCCTCGATGCCGTCGAGGACCGGCATGCGGATGTCCATCAGCACCACGTCGGGGTCGAGCCGGCGGGTCTCGGCGACGGCCTGTTCACCGTCCGCAGCGTCACCGACCACCAGGATGTCCGGCTGGGCGGCCAGCAGCGCCCCGAAACCCTGCCGCACCATCGCCTGATCGTCCGCGATCAGCACCTTGATCACGCGTCTGCCTTCCTGACCACCGTCGGCTGTCCGGACGCCGCGACGGACGACGCCGCGACGGACGACGCCGCGACGGACGACGCCGCGACGGACGACGCCGCGACGGACGACGCCGCGACGGGAGATGCCGCGACGGGCGACGCCGCAACCAGCGGTGCCGCGACGGGAGACGCCGTGAACGGTAGGCGGGCCGCGACCAGAAAGCCGCCTCCGCTCTGCGGGCCGGCGTCCAGGGACCCGCCCAGCGCCGCCGCCCGCTCCCGCATCCCGATCAGCCCGTGCCCGCCCTTCCCGCCGGGCCGGGGCGCAGGGTCCACCGCCGGCCCGTTCTCCACCTCGACGAGCAACGCACCGGAAGCCCCGCGGACCGCGATGTGGACCTGGCCTCCCGGCGCGTGGCGGGCGGCGTTCGCCAGGGCTTCCTGCACTATTCGGTACGCCGCCAGCCCGACCGCCTCCGGCACGTCCGACGGCAGCGAGGCGGCCCGCGGGAATGTCACCGAGATGCCGGCCCGGGATGCGGCGGCCACCAGTGCGACCACATCGGAGAGCCCGGGTTGCGGGGCGAGCGCAGGCTCGTTGTCGGAGCGGAGGACGCCCAGCAGGCGGCGCATGTCCGTCAGGGCTGCCCGCGCGGCCGTCGCGATCGCCAGGAACTCCTGCTGCGCGACCTCGTTCACGCCGTCCACGCGGTACGGGGCGGTTTCTGCCTGGACGGCGATCATCGACATGTGGTGGGCCACCACGTCGTGCATCTCCCGGGCGATGCGGGTGCGTTCCTGCAGGACCGCGCGGCGGGCCTGCTCCAGCTCGGTCAGCTCGGCCTGCTCCGCTAGCTGCTCACGGGAACGGCGGCGACGGGACACGGTGTCGCCGACGAGGGCTATCGCCACGATCCCGGTCGCGGCTCCCCAGGCGTTCGCCTCGGGGGCGTACACAAAGATGGGCACTATGGTCAGGGTTGTCACCCACGCGACGACACCGGAGTCCTCGCGCAGCGCCAGTGCGCCGAAGACCACCAGGAAAGCCAGGAGCTGGACCGGGGTCCAGGGCCAGGGCTCGTCCGGTTGCATCCCGATGACCCCCAGGAACACCACGGGGTAGGCCACCCGCCATGCGAACAGCGGCCGTCCCGCGAACGCCAGGGCCACGGGCAGCACGGTGAGAACCGTCAGCGTCGCGGCGGCCCAGGACGCCAGGCCCCGGGTGTCGGTCAGGTAGGCGGAGTTGCCCAGCCCCAGGCCGATCAGGACCAGAAGTCCGAGCGGTACGGCGTACACGTGAAAGCGCGATGCCGGCAGTTGCCGCCGGCGGTCACGCCCGACGGCCAGCCTGTGCAGCGGGCCGAAAATCTCCATGTCCGGCAGGCTACGGCCGATCGCTGCCCGCGTCGTCGGACCAGGGTCTTATCTTGGACCCCCTACCTGAGTGTGACGTGAGCCGCCTCCTCGCGGACCGGTCCGGGTTCCGGATACCGGCTGGTAACGCCTAGTCTTCGAGCGATCCGTCTCCGCGGCGCACCCGGCCGCGGCGACCCACGACGAAAGAAGGAGCAGCGCGTTGGCCCGCACCGTCCTGGTGACCGGAGGAAACCGTGGCATCGGCCTCGCCATCGCGCAGGCTTTCGCCAAGCAAGGTGACCGGGTCGCCGTCACCCATCGTGGCAGTGGCGCGCCCGAGGGCCTGTTCGGCGTCGAGTGCGACATCACCGACAACGCCGCGGTCGACGCCGCCTTCACCACGGTGGAGAAGGAGCTCGGCCCGGTCGAGGTGCTCGTCGCGAACGCCGGCATCACCGATGACACGCTGCTGCTGCGCATGTCCGAGGAGCAGTTCACACGGGTCCTCGACACCAACCTGACCGGCTCGTTCCGGGTCGCCAAGCGCGCCAGTTCCAAGATGCTGCGTGCCAAATGGGGCCGGATCATCTTCATCTCGTCGGTGGTCGGCCTCTACGGCGGACCGGGCCAGGTGAACTATGCGGCGAGCAAGGCCGGGCTGGTCGGCATGGCCCGCTCGATCACCCGTGAGCTGGGCAGCCGTAACATCACGGCGAACGTGGTCGCGCCGGGCTTCATCGACACCGAGATGACCGACGTGCTGTCCGACGCGCGCAAGGCGGAGATCCTCAAGGCCATCCCCGCCGGGCGGCTCGCAGCCCCGGACGAGGTCGCCCAGGCGGTCACGTTCCTGGCCGGGGACAGTGCGGCGTACATCTCGGGTGCGGTCATCCCGGTCGACGGCGGCCTCGGCATGGGTCACTGACCCTTCCATAATTCGGAAACCTGGAGAATCTGTGTCTGGACTGCTGGCCGGTAAGCGGCTGCTCATCACCGGCATCATCACCGACGCGTCGATCGCGTTCTCGGCGGCGAAGATCGCCCAGGAGAACGGCGCGACCGTCGTGCTGACCGGCTTCGGCCGGCTCTCGCTGGTCGAGCGGATCGCCAAGCGGCTGCCCGAGCCGGCCCCGGTGATCGAGCTCGACGTGACCGACCCGGAGCAGCTCGCATCGCTCGAGGGCAAGGTCCGCGAACACGTCGACGGCCTCGACGGCGTGCTCCACTCCATCGCCTTCGGCCCGCAGAGCGTCCTCGGCGGCGAGTTCCTCAACGCCGGCTGGGACGACGTGGCGAAGGCGCTGCAGGTCTCCACGTTCTCGTACAAGTCGCTCGCCACGGCCTGCGTTCCGCTCATGGGCCAGGGCGGCAGCATCGTCGGCCTGACCTTCGACGCGACCAAGGCCTGGCCGGTCTACGACTGGATGGGCGTGGCCAAGGCGGGCCTCGAGTCGGCGTCCCGCTACCTCGCGCTGCACCTCGGCAAGCAGGGCATCCGCAGCAACCTCGTCTCGGCGGGCCCGCTGCGCACGATGGCGGCCAAGTCGATCCCCGGCTTCGAGCAGTTCGAGGACGCCTGGGCCAACCGCGCCCCGCTCGGCTGGGACCTCACCGACCAGGAGCCGACGGCCCGGGCCATCTGCGCCCTGCTGTCGGACTGGTTCCCCGCCACCACCGGCGAGATCATCCACGTCGACGGCGGGTACCACGCACTCGGCGCTTAACTCACCGCAGTTTGAAAGCAGGGGCCGCGCGGAAGCGCGGCCCCTGCTGCGTTAAGCCGAAGCCGAATCGCCCGCGGTGGCCAAGCTGCCTACCTTCTTACCTAGCCTCCTAGGATGCGAACGCAGCGCGAGTCGCCCCACACGCCCCGCGCGGCGATAAGAACGCGAAGAGCCGGCGACCCTAACGCCGCAAAGCATCGACACGCCGATACGTCAGACTTGTGAGGGTTATTCGGAAACAAAAGATCTTTCGCTTTTACGAGGTTTAGCGTTCGCACGTGGTGCATACACGCTTGTTCCGGGATGATTCAGCGCTGTCGCAACGGTCGGCGATCTTCGCCGTCGTCCTGCTCGCCGTGGCGCTGGTGGGTCCGCCCAGCGCAGCCCAGGCCGCCCCCGCCAACGTCAACACGACGGCGCAGGGCATCCGCGCGTCCCTGAGTCTCGTGGGTATCCCGCTGGGCCCGATCACCACGACGCAGAGCACGTGGCAGACCGGCCAGCCCACGAACACCAAGATCACCGCGAACGTGGGGCTGCCGGGCGTGGTCGGCACCGGTGCGGTTTCGGCGATCACCGGGCCGGACGGCGACGGCGGCAACGCGGCGGCGAAGGTGGACGGCCTGAACGTGCTGGGTGCGGGCACCGTCAGCGCGGACACCGTCAGCACGGCGTGTTCGATGACCCCGGCCGCGGTCACCGGCGGCACGGATCTGGTGAACCTGAAGGCGGCCGGCGCCACGGTCAACCCCGCCACCGGCCTGGACCTGGGTGTGCCGAACCTGCTCACCGGCAAGACGGACAAGCAGAGCGCCACCTACAACACGGGCACGGGCCGGCTGGTCTTCACGGTCCAGGGCCTGAACCTGCAGCTGGCGGCGGCAGGCGTCGCCACCGGCAACGTGGTGGTGGCGGAGTCGACGTGTTCGGGTGTGGTCAAGTTCGGGGCGGTCGACACCACTGCCAGGACCATCACCCCGGGCATGACGGGTACGCCCACAGTGGCGATAACCAACGCCGGTGAAGTGGCTGCCCCCAACACCGTGATCACGATCCCGGCACCGCCGACCGGCTACACGCTGGGCACCGTCACGACGACCGGCGGCGGCACCTGTTCGACGGCGAGCACCACGCTGATCCGCTGCACGGGCGTGACCGTGCCGGGCGCGGGGAGTGTCACCGTGTCGCTGCCGGTGACCGTGGGCGCGAACGCGGCCGGTGCGGGCAACTGGCAGCCGGGCACGGGCACGATCACCGCGGTCAGTACGCCCTTCCCGGCGCTGACCGACACGACGATCTCGGTGAGCGGCGCGGGCCGGCTGGTGACGGTCGGGACCCCGCAGACGACCAGCGGGTCGATCGTCGTCACGCAGATGTCGTTGCCGGCGGGCAAGACCGCGCAGACGCCGATCACCGTGACGAACGGCGGCCCGTCCGACGCGACGACGACGGTGACGGTGCCCCTGGCGGGCCGGCCGAACGGTGTCTCCATCGTGAGCGCGGCGGTGGGCAGCAACCCGTGCACGGTGACCGCGAGCACGATCACGTGTTCGTCGGTGACGGTGCCGGCCAATGACAAGATCGAGATCACGGTCAAGGCCGCGGCGACCACCACCACCCCGGTGGGTACGACGTGGGACCTGGCCGGCCTTACTGCCGGCCTCAATGGGTACGCGGTGACGGGCGCAGGACGCTTGCTGACCGTCAGCGATCCCGACGTGAACCTCAACAACGGGGTGACGATCACGCCGGTCGACGCGATTCCGGGTGGTCCCGCGGCCACGGTCCGGGTGCGGGTCGCGAACTCGGGGATCACGGCGGGGACGAACACGTCGGTGACCATTCCGGCGCCGCCGGCGGGGTACACGGTCGGGAACGTGACGACGTCCGGTGGCGGTTCGTGTGTCAGCAACTCGGCGAGCATCTACTGCACGAACGTGACGGTGCCGCCGATGGGGGCGGTGACGGTGTCCGTGCCGGTGACGCTGGCGTCGGGTGTCACGGCGAACTGGACGACCACGCCGGGCGCGCCGGTGAGCGCGGCGAGCGGTGACTCGACCGGGCAGGCGTCGGGGCTGATGGTCACGGCGACGCCGCAGTGGACGTTCTCGATGGACGCGACCGGGCCGGCTCCGCGTACGGTGCGTCCTGGTCAGAGCACGACCATGAACGTCACGGTGACCAACGACGGCCCCTCGGACGCGACCGCGTCGGTGTTCACGATCCTGGCGCCGCGGTCGACGACTTTCGGCACGCTGACGGGTACGGCGGCCCAGCGCTGCACGGTGACCGGGCCGACAGCGCTGCGATGCACGGTGACGCTGGTCGCGGATGACGACGTGGTGTTCGTGCTGCCGTTGACCGTCGCGGCGAACGCGGATCCGACGACGCCGCTCGACGGTGGTTGTGTGAGTTTCAACGGGGACGCGGACTGCGCCGACCCGGAGGACGAGGGCCTGCCGAGCATCCAGCTGAAGACGCCGCTGGGCACCAGGCTGAACGTCGTGCCGGTCCGGGCGACGATCACGCCGGGTACCAGTGGTGTCGCGAAGCTGCAGCTGACGTCGACGCAGGACGAGTCCGGTCTGACGGTGAGCGTCCCGACCGCGGACCTGCCGGCCGGGTTCCAGCTGACCGCGGTGAGCACCACGGTGACCTCGGGTTCATGCTCGATCGGTGCGAACGCGGTGTCCTGCAGCGGCCTGGTCCTGACGCCGAACCAGCCGCGTGAGGTCGCGATCACGGTCGCGGTCGGCCCGGGGGTCGCGCAGGGTGTCGACTGGACCTCGACGGCCACGAAGGTGTCCGACGGGGACGAGACGCTGACCCAGCCCGCGGATCTGGCCGTGACGGGCCCGCCGGTGATCGATCTGAGCGCGACGGTGACCGGCCCGCCGGACAACACCGTGCAGCCGGGTGACACGACGCAGGTGACCGTGGTGGTCGCGAACGCCGGCCCGTCGGACGCCGCGACCGCGAAGGTGAGCGTGAAGGCGCCGCGGGGTACGACGTTCGTGGCGCCCTTCCCCGCCGGTTGCACGCAGACGTCACCGACCGTGGTGGAGTGCACGGCGACGCCGATCGTGGCGGGTGGCCAGGGCCCGCAGTGGGTGCTGCGCCTGCTCGTGCCGGACGGCGAGGGCACGGACTCGCCGCTGGACGGCGGTTGCGTGGACCTGGACAACAACGGGGTCTGCGACACGACCGACGAGAAGATCGACCCGATCGTGCTGCTGGTGCCGTTCGACCGGCAGGTCACCATCGACTCGGACCCGGCGATGGTGACTCCGGGCCTGCAGGACGTCGCGCGGGTCACGGTGACCGCCACGCGCGGCGATCTGACGAACCTGACGGTGACGGTCCCGCTGGGTCAGCTGCCGCCTTCCCTGTCGGTGGCGAGTCAGACGAGTACGAGTGGCAGCTGTACGCGTACCTCAACGGCTGTGACCTGTTCCGGTGTGACCGTCGACGCCGGCCAGACCGCGACGATCTCGCTCGGGGTGGCCGCGACGCCGGCGGCGACCGAGGGGACGACCTGGACGGCCACGAACGTGGGGGTGGCCCGGGGTGCGCAGTCGGTGTCGGCGCGGGCCAGGCTCGCGGTGGTCGCCGCGCCGCGGTTCACCCTGGATGTCACCTCGACGCCGCCGGCTCCGATCCCGCCGGGCGGCCAGGGGGACCTGACGGTCGACATCGACAACCTGGGCCCGTCCGACGTGAACGACGAGGACATCAGCGTTCTCGCCCCGGACGGTGGCACGTTCGGGCCGCTGGGCCCGCCGACGTCGGGGATCTGCCGGCTGGCGTCGCCGACCCGCGCTGTCTGCACGATCACGCTGACCCCCGATGACGATCCGGTGATCCTGAAGCTGCCGATCGTGGTGTCGCCGGGTGCCGACCCGGGCACGCCGCTCGGTGGTGGCTGCGTGGACCTGAACAACAACGGGCTCTGCGAGACGCCGACGCCGGACAAGCCGTTGCCGCCGATCACGCTGGCGACGCCGTTCGACCGGCAGGTGGACATCAGCACCACCCCGGCGCGGATCATCCCGGGGAGTTCCGGCAACGCGCTGGTGCTGCTGTCGGCAAGCCCGGCGCAGACGAACCTGACGATCACCATCCCGACGGACACCAAGCCGGCGCAGATGGTCGTGGGCCTGGTGAGCTCGAGCACGACCGGAACGTGTCTGCCGATGTTGCTGGTGCAGGCGATCCGGTGCACGGGCGTCAACGTGCCGGCGAACGGCGCGATCATCACGGTGCCGGTGACCGTGCCGGGTAACGCCCCGGCGAACCTGGTCTGGTCGACGCGGGCGATCACGGCGACGAACTCCAACGGTGACACGGCGACCGGTTCGGGTCTGCTGGTGCGCACGGGAGCCCCGGAGTACACGCTCAACGCGACGGTGACCGCGCCGGCGCCGGGCACGACGCTGCCGGGTGACACCGCCGTCGAGCGGATCACGCTGACCAACTCCGGGCCTTCCACGGCCACGGATGCGCTGGTCACGCTCAAGGCTCCGCCGGGTACGGCTTTCGGCACGCTCACGGCCCCGATGTCGGATGTGTGTACGCGGGACAGCGCGACCCGCATCAGCTGCTCCGTCACGCTCGGGCTGGCGCCGGCGACCCTGGTCTGGGACCTCCCGATCGTGATCCCCGGCAACTACGACCCGACGTCCTCGGTCACCGGCGGCTGCATCGACCTGGACGGCGACGCGGCTTGCGGCGGCACCGGCGACCAGCCGCTGGCCGACATCGTGCTCGCCACCCCGCTGGGCCGGATCACCACGATCAGCGCCACGAACGTGCCGCTGGTGCCGGGGCGCACGGCGACGACGACGTTCACGGTGGCGATGAGTCAGGCCCGCGACGGCGTACGGGTGACGATCCCGCGCGACGCTCTGCCGGCCGGGGTCACGACCACGGGTATCACGGTGGACGGCGGCGCGACGTGTGCGACGTCCGGGGCCGCGTACACGTGTGGTGATTTCAGCGTCGGTGCCGGTGGCAGCGTTGCCCTGCGGGTGGCGTTGTCGGCGACCGGGGCTGCCCTGCCGGGTGCGGTGTGGGCTCCGGCGGTGACGGTCGCCCGTGCCGGTGAGTCGGTGAACCGTACGGTCACCGCGGCGACCGTCGGCGCGGCCGAAGCGCCGTTGACGGTGACGGTGGTCGGCCCCGCGCCGGGCACGCTGCAGCCCGGTGGGACCGGCGACCTGGCGATCACGGTCACGAACCCGGGACCGTCGGACGCGCGTAACGCCCGGTTCGTGTTCCGCGCGCCGACCGGCACCACGTTCGGGTCGCTGAACAGCACGGCCGCGCCGATCTGCGTACGGTCGTCGGCCACCCAGGTGGACTGCATGATGGACGTGGCGGCGAATACGAACCGGCAGTTCACGCTGCAGATCCGGGTGCCGGCGACGGCGGACCCGGACGAGCCGGTGACCGGTGGCTGCATCGACACGAACCGGAGTGCGACCTGCACGTACCCGCCGGACAGCCCGATCCCGGACATCACCCTGGGGTCGCCGCTGGATGGCGCGCTGACCGTCAGCACCCGCGGCGGGACGGCGACGCCGGGTCTGGCCGGCACCGGATACGTCGTGGTGACCGCGCAGCGCTCGGAGAGCAACCTGACGATCGCGGTCCCGCTGACCGAGCTGCCGAACACGTTCTCGGTGACCTCGGCGACCGGCCCGACCGGCTCGTCGTGCCAGGTACAGGCCGTGCAGATCCTGTGCACGGGCGTCAGCCTGGTCAAGGGAGTCAACCAGGCGGTCACGATCGTGACGACCACCGCGTCGCGGCTCGCCGCCGGGGTGGCCTGGACGGCGAGCGCGATCACGGTGACCCGTGGCACCGACACGGTGAGGGGCACCGGCATGATCGTGACGACCGGGCCGCCGGTGCCGGGCGTGCGGGTGGCGCTGACCGGGCCGTCCGCCGCGGTGAAGCTGGGGGACACCACGACGATCACCGCCACGGTGACCAACGTGGGCCCGTCCGACGCGACCGGGAACACGGCGACGATCTCGGCGCCGAGCCAGACGACGTTCGGCGTGCTGTCCGGGCAGGCCGCCGCGGACTGCATCCCGGCCTCGACGATCCTGCTGAACTGCCGCTTCGACCAGACGGTTGGGCAGAACGCCCGGGTGTGGCTGCTGCCGGTGATCGTGAACACCGACGCCGACCCGACGCTCCCGGCGACCGGGGGCTGCGTGACGGTGAACGGCACCGCCACCTGCCTGTCGGACATCACGCTGGACGGCGAGTTCGCGCTGTACCAGCCGCTGACGAAGACCGCGAAGATCACGTTCGGGCCGGAGGAGATCGCACCGGGCAGCACCGGCGATCCGGCCGTCGTGGTGACCGAGACCGGTGACCGGGACGGGCTGAGCCTGGTCATCCCGCTGAACCGGATCCCCAGCAGCTTCACGGTGACCGGCGCGACGCCGGTGTCGAGCGACGGCGACAACTCGTCCGGCAGCTGCGACGTGGGTACCAGCGAGGTGACCTGCACCGACATGGCGGTCTCGGCGGGCACGATCACGGTCACGCTGGACGTGGCCGTGTCGGGCAGCGCGAGCGACAGCGACAAGTGGACGGCGACGAGCGTCACCCTGACCGACGACGACAGCACCACCGACCAGCTGGTCGCCTCCGGTGTGCTGGTCACGACCGGGGAGGCCACCGACACGGTGACCACGACGTTCGGCGAGCCGAGCGTCAACCCGGCCGCGCCGGGGCAGAAGACGGTCCTGCCGATCACGCTGAGCAACCCGGGCCCGAACGACGCCAGCCCGCACGTGATGACGCTGAAGGTGCCGACCGGGCTGACACCGGGCTCGCCGCTGCCGGACGACTGCTCGTGGAACGAGGGCAGCAACGTGGTCACCTGCACCCGGAACCTCGCGGTGGGCGACGAGTACACGTACAAGATCCCGTTCGTGGTGGGGCGCACGGTCAGCGTCGGCACGACCATCGACGGGGGCTGCCTGGACGCCGAACCGGCCAACAACAGCTGCGCCGACGACGATGACCAGCCGCTGCCGGCGATCTCGGTGGTCGCGTCGCGGGTCGACCTGGAGCTGAGCCTCAAGCGCAAGACCACCACGGCGCGGACCGGCGGTACGGTGCTGATCAAGATGCCGTACAGCAACAACGGGTCGCAGACGGCCGGCGGGATCGTGTTCGAGATCGACCCGCCGACCGGGGTGAACCTCGTGCTGGCCCGGGTCCTGCTCGACGCCTCGGCGAGCAGCGCCGCGGCCGGCAGTGCGCTGGCGCAGGCGGCGGCGACCGACGACGAGCTGGCGACGATCGACTGCATCCCGGACGAGCTCGGCGACGAGAACGCCGTGGTCTGCGACGGGCCCGACGCGGCGGTGGGGGCGACCAGCGAGCTGTGGCTGTCGCTGCGGATCACCTCGACCGCCAAGAAGGGCGTCCATCCGGTACGCGTGACGATCAGCACGACCAGCCCCGAGGGCAATGTGGTCAACAACACGATCGAGGCGCTGCTGTCGATCGCGGGGGCGGTCACGGACACGCCTACCGACAATTCGGATAACGGCGGCACCGGCACCGACAACCTGCCCAAGACCGGTCAGAACCTGGTCGGCCTGCTGGTTCTCTCGGTGATGCTGATGATCGGCGGCATGTTCCTGCGGGTCGGGGCGCGCAAGCGGCCCGCGCGGAAAAGCTGACCGGGGACAGGGGTGAGTGGGCGCCACCGGAGCGGAAGGGGGAGACTGGTCCGGTGGCGTACGACGCGTTTCTCCTGCTCTCCTTCGGTGGCCCCGAGCACCCCGACGACGTGATGCCGTTCCTGCGCAACGTGACGCGCGGGCGCGGTGTCCCCGAGGAACGGCTCACGGAGGTCGCCGAGCACTACATGCACTTCGGCGGCGTGTCACCGATCAACCAGCAGTGCCGCGACCTGCTCGCCGCGGTGCAGGCCGACTTCGCGGGCAACGGGGTGGCGCTCCCGGCGTACTGGGGGAATCGCAACTGGGGGCCGATGCTGGCCGACACCGTCGCGCAGATGCGTGACGACGGTGTGACCTCGGCCCTCGGCTTCGCGACCAGCGCCTACGGCGGTTACTCCTCCTGCAAGCAGTACTGGGAGGACATCTCCCAGGCCCGCGCCAAGGTCGGCCCGGGCGCCCCGGCGATCACCAAGCTGCGGCAGTTCCACGACCACCCCGGGTTCGTGCAGCCGCACACCGACGCGGTCGCCGCCGCCCTCGCGAAGCTCGACCCGAGCCGGCGCGAGAGCACCCGGGTCGTCTTCACCGCCCACTCGATCCCGTCGTCGATGGCGGCCACGGCCGGCCCGACCGGCGGGCGTTACGAGGCGCAGCTCCACGAGACGGCCGCGCTGGTGCACGCCGCTGCGGCCCCCGGCCTGCCCTGGGATCTCGTGTGGCAGAGCCGCTCCGGCCCGCCGCAGGTCCCGTGGCTGGAGCCCGACATCAACGACCACCTGCGGCTGCTCGCCGAGAAGGGCGTCACCGACGTGGTCGTCAGCCCCATCGGGTTCGTCTCCGACCACCTCGAGGTCATCTGGGACCTCGACAACGAGGCGAAGGAGACGGCCGCCGAGCTCGGTCTCGGCTACGTCCGCGCGGGCACCCCCGGCACCGACCCCCGGTTCGTCGCCATGATCCGCGAGCTCGTCCAGGAGCGCACCGAGGGTGTAAGCCGGGAAAAACTCGGTACGCTCCCGGTCTGGGATGTCTGCCCGGCAGACTGCTGCCCCCCTCCGCGCCGTCCCTCGCGCGGCTGACCCGAGGAGACACATGCCCGAGCGCAAGGCCATCGAGACCTGGCTGACCGACATGGACGGGGTCCTCGTCCACGAGGGCGTGCCCGTCCCCGGAGCGCCCGAGTTCGTCAACAAGATGAAGGAATCGGGAAAGCCCTTCCTGATCCTCACCAACAACTCCATCTACACACCCCGCGATTTGCAGGCCCGCCTCGCCCGGATGGGCTTCGACGTGCCCGAGCAGTCGATCTGGACGGCGGCGCTGGCCACCGCCCAGTTCCTGGCCGACCAGCGCCCGGGCGGCACCGCGTACGTCATCGGTGAGGCCGGCCTGACCACCGCCATGCACGCGGCGGGTTACATCCTGACCGAGTTCTCCCCCGACTACGTGGTGCTGGGCGAGACCCGCACCTACAGCTTCGAGGCGCTGACCAAGGCCGTCCGGCTGATCAACGACGGCGCCAAGTTCATCTGCACCAACCCCGACGCCACCGGCCCGTCCAACGAGGGTGCACTCCCGGCGGCGGGCTCGGTGGCCGCGATGATCAGCAAAGCGACCGGCGTCGACCCGTACTTCGTCGGCAAACCCAACCCGATGATGATGCGTTCCGCGCTGAACGTCATCGGCGGCCACAGCGAGAGCACCGCGATGATCGGCGACCGGATGGACACCGACGTCCTCTGCGGCCTGGAAGCGGGCCTCGAGACGATCCTGGTCCTCACCGGCATCAGCACCCGCGCGGAGAGCGAACGCTACCCCTACCGCCCGTCCCGCATCGTCAACAGCGTCGCCGACCTGATCAACGAGATCTGAACAGCTCGCCGAGACGGTATTCCACCGTCTCGGCGGCCTCGGCCGGAGTGCGCAGCCCGGCAACGACCATCGACGCGAGGCCCGCCCCCAGAGCAGCCAGCCCGCGGGCCTCCAACATCGCATCGACCCCGGCCGGCACGTCCCCGGCGGCGACGGCCAGCTCGATCTGAGCGGCCAGCAGATTCTCCAGCGCCGTCGGCGGGGGAGTGCCCGCAGCCCCGGCCGCCGCGGCGATCGCCGGATCGGTCAGCGAAGCCGCGAAGTACGCCGACTGCACCCGCGACATCATCAGACTCCGCTCATCGGCCGGCAGCACCGCCGCCAGGCAGATCCCCATCACATCCCGCGGCCCCGGCGCCCGCCCCAGCTCGGCGAACCGCTCCCGCATCCGCTCCCCGAACGCAGCCGTCAACTGCTGGAACGCCGAGACGAGCAACTGCTCCTTGGTCTCGAAGTAGTACTGCACCAGCCGCATGGAAACCCCGGCCTCGACAGCCACCTCCCGCAGCGTCGCCGCGGGCAACCCCCGGCTCGCGGCGATCCGCCACACCGCCTCGGCGATCTGCCGCCGCCGGACCTCATGATCCACCCGCTTCGGCACACCGCCCACTCTGGCACAACGCCTCCGGCGACTTCTTTCGGGCACATGTACGCCCAGAGCCTCGCCCCCAGCCCCCCGATACGATCTGCTGTCCGGATGCCCCGACTAGGTCCCACGCTGGCCGCCACCGCCATCCTGGCCCTCACCGCCTGCTCCGACACCCCCGGCAACTCCACCTCCACCACCAACATCCCCAGCATCGCGATCTCCGCCGCCGGCTCCTACCGCGACTGCCTCGAAGAGAACGGCATCGACACCTCCGACATCCCCGCCGGCCCGATCCCCAGCGGTCCGATCCCCGGCATCCCCGGCGGTCCTGGCGGCGCGATGCCCCCTGGCGGTCCCGGCGGTCCTGGCGGCGCGATGCCCTCTGGCGGCCCGGGCGGCCCGGGCGGCCCGATGCCCCCTGGCAGTCCCGGTGGTCCCGGTCCCGGTGTGCCCGGTGGCGGCCTCGGCGTACTGACAAGCAAGCCGGCCGGCGTCTCCGATGAAACCTGGACCAGGGCGCAGAAGACCTGCGCGAGCCTGGCACCCACCCCCTGACACCCGACCGGCCAGAGCGTGAGCATCGCGGGCACCATCACCGCCATGAGCGTGACCGTTCCCTAAGGTGGACGCATGGGACTGTCCTGGGAAGAGTCGTATCTGGGTGGGCTACGCGCGCTGGCCGGCGACGACCGCGTCCTGATCTCCGTCGGCGCGCACAGCATCGTCCGCGACGACCGTGGCCGCATCCTGCTGATCCAGCGCTCCGACGACCTCACCTGGGCCCTGCCCGGCGGCAGCACGGAGCTCGGCGAGACCCTGCGCGACTGTGCGATCCGCGAGGTCCAGGAGGAGGCGGGCCTGATCGCCCACGCGGTCACGCCGTTCGGCCTCTACACCCACGCCCGCGACCTCAACCGCAACATGTTCGGCCACGTCTACCACTCGATCGCCCTGATGTGCCGCGTCGACAGCTACGAGGGCACGGTCGAGCGCGTCACCGACGAGAGCGTCGACGCGGCCTGGTTCGACGTGGACGCGCTGCCCGAGGGTGCGGGCACGCTTGTCCGGCGCGGGCTCAGCGACCTGGCCGCGTACGAGAAGGAGGGGACTTTCGCTCTGGACTGACGGTCCTTGTTTGGACTCAGTCAAATCTAGAGCTATCGTTCGGTACGTGACCACGGCCGATGAACTGATCAAGCGCGCGGGGCTCCGCAGCACGGCACCCCGCCGGGCGGTCCTCGACATGCTGCTCACCCGGCCGCACCTGACCGCACCCGAGCTCGCCTCGGCGCTCCCGGCCACGCTGTCGCACCAGGGCCTCTACAACGTCCTGGACGACCTGCGCCGCGCCGGGATCGTCCGCAGCTTCGAACCGGCCGGCTCCATCGCCCGCTACGAGACCCGCGTCGGCGACAACCACCACCACCTGGTGTGCCGCGACTGCGGCAAAGTCACCGACGTCGACTGCGCGATCGGCACCCCACCGTGCCTGACCCCGATCGACGACGCGGGCTTCAGCGCCATCGACGAAGCCGAGGTCACCTGGTGGGGCACCTGCACCACCTGCACCGAGTCACAGAAAGGCCACCGATGACCATCACCCAGGACATCCCAACCACCCAGGCCTTCCGCGCCACCCCCGCCCAGGCCGACCGCCTGCAGCGCATCCTCGTCGACCTGGTCGCCCTGCACCTGCACGGCAAACAGGCCCACTGGAACATCGTGGGCACCAACTTCCGCGACCTGCACCTGCAGCTCGACGACCTGGTCGACCTCGCCCGCGACGCCAGCGACACCATCGCCGAACGCATGCGAGCCCTCGACGCCATCCCCGACGCCCGCCCCGAAACCGTCGCGGCCACCACCACCCTGACCACCCTCGGCCCGGACGAGATCGCCACCAACCACGCCATCGTCCTGGTCACCGGCCTGATCAACCAGACGGTCGCCACCATCCGCGACGTCCACGACGCCGTCGACTCGGAGGACCCGACAACAGCGGACATCCTGCACGGCATCATCCACGACCTGGAGAAGCAGGCCTGGATGCTGTCAGCCGAAAACGCAGCCCCGCGCCGCCGCTGACCCTGGAGAGCCCACCCCGGTCATGATCGCCCGGGGTGGGCTCGTCACGCCTGCCCGGCCAGATCCTCAGCCGAGATCTTCAGCGTCGCCAGCAAACTGCTGTGCTTGTGCGTATCCACCTCATCAGGCAGCTCACGCTCCACCCAATCAGCCCGCGACCCCTGCCCGCGCTCGCGAAGAGTCCTGACGATCACATGCTTGGGAACAGTCATCTGACCAACCGCTCTGAAGCCGCAGCGGAAGAGCCCCGGCCCAGAAAAACCGGCATACCTCGAGCGCGCAAGCCCCGGTAGAACCCGCCCGGATGCCGCCATGACAACCCGCCGCGATCCCGCAGCCGGCTCCCCGCAGCTTACCGCCGCCCGGTCCCGCTTTCGACTCACGCGTCAAGCGTCGGCCCCTGGTCCAGCGTGATGTCGATCGGCCCGATTGCGGTGGTGGGGTCCCAGCCGCGGCGGCGTTCGCGAGCCACGGTGCGAAGCTCGCCGTCCTGCGTTGGCGAACTCACGCAGAATGGCATATTTGCGTCCCGACCAGCAGCTCTCGTGGTCCTCGTTGACAATCCGTATGACAGGAGCGTCTACAAGCGCTTGCTCGACTACTACTCGCGGACGACGCCATGGTCGCGGCAGCTCTGGCGGATCGGTTCGATTCTGGAATTACGAGAGTTGCTGGAACAAGTGATGTGGCGGACATCCTGGAACGGGCTGCGCGACTGGCCGAGCGGCCGACAATCAATTTCACCGTTCTCGTGCCGATCGTCTCCGGGGTGTCGGTAACCCGGGGTGCAGGGCTGTTCCCGACGGAGAACTGGCTCGATGCCCGCGCCACCTCTGATTGGCTGGCTTGTTGGGTGCCGTCGGTTCCGAGGCAGCGGCAGTATGGGTCGTTGATGATCGAGCTGCAGGCGAGAGACTCGTTCTCCGGTGTCGAGCGCGCCGCCACTCTCGACTTGGGTTCGGCTCTGCGTTCGGCTCCGGACAATGTTGATAGGGCGCGGATTCTGAAGGACGCGATCAGGTCGGGTACCCCGCCCCTTTTTGCTCACACGCGTTATTGGCTCGGCGTGGAACGGATGAAAAAGGCTTGTTGCTGAGCCGGCGGTGGTATTGCCGAGAATTGTGGCGCAGGTGGAAGATTCGTTTCGGCGACTTTACCGGCAGCGGAATCTTATCGTGCACTCCGGCAATCTGACTTTCGATCGCACTGTCCGGCACACTTCGGACCACGGCGCCATTGGTCGGTTCGGGGATTGATCGGATTGTGCATGCCAGTGCCGTTGGTGGCAGGTCGCCGTTAGAAGTGGCGGCGATGGCGGAAATCAACCTGGCGAGAGCTGTCGAGAGGGATACCGATTGGTGGAACTGCTCGGCTGAGAGGGTCAGAAGCTGGTGGCGACCTGGTTGAACCAGCGGTTGGCGGCCTGGGTGTGCAGGTCGAAGCCCAGCGACGCGGGCCGTTCCAGGACCTCGCGCCCGGCGGTCTCCGAGTCGGTGTGTGCGGGCAGGTCGGTCGCTGATGCGAGTCCCGGGAACAGGCCGAAGATCAGCAGGGTGCCGTCCGGGGCGCTGCGGGCGTCGAAGAGGCGTACCGAGTCCGGGTCCGATGTGACACCGGTTTCCTCGTGGAGCTCGCGCGACGCCGCCTGTTGCCAGCTTTCCGTGGCGTCGATGTAACCGCCCGGCAGGGCAAGGCTTCCCACCGCCGGTGGCACAGCACGCCGGATGACCAGCAATCCCGACCCGACCGGCTGCAGCGCGACCGCCACCGGTTTCGGGTTGAGGTAGCTGGTTTCTCCGCAAGCGCCGCAGCGGCGCGGCCACGACTGGCCCGGTGTGAAGCGGGCGCCGCAGAAGGTGCAGTGTGCGTAGCGGTCAGGCATGCAGCGGGGCGTTGCACGCGGCGACAAGAGCCTGGCGGCAGGCGTTCAGCAGCGGGCGCAGGGCAGCGTCCCGTTGCTGGGCCTCATACGTGTTGACGGCCCCACCGGGGGCGTTGTGCTCGGCCAGGGTGAGGACCTGGTCGAGGATGCTGGCGCGGGCGAAGAGGCGGCGCGAGCGGGGGTCGAAGCCCGGCGGCAGTGTCGCGGTGCTTTCCGGGCGGCGCAGGGCCTGCAGGGCGCCGGCCAGCTCGGGGCGCCACTGGGCGACGTCGAGGCGGGTCAGCTGGGTGGTGGCGTCGGTCAAGGCCTGGGTGAGCTCGGCTTCAGCCTCGGCTGAGCCCATCTGGAAGACCGGCTTGTAGGTGGCCACCGGGTAGAAGCGCCACATGACCGTCTCGAATGTCACGCCGGAGCCGGAGGTGTGGGTGCGGACCGAGGGGACCACGCCGAAGGTGGGGGTCATCACTGCTTCGCCCTCGAGCAGGGCCGCGCCGGTGAGCTCGCCGGGGCCGGGGAGGCCGCGGGGGTCGCCGGGGGCCGGGAGGACGAGGCGGATGTCGTCCGGGGGGAGCTTGGCGAAGGCCGGGAGGGCCTGGGCCAGCGGGACATCCGTCCAGGTGCCGGGGGCATCGGCGACGAGGTGTTCCTCGTCGCCGGCGATTTCTTCGGCCAGCTCGTCGAAGGGGACGAGGCCGGCGCGCCAGGCGCGTACCCACGCCACGAACCGGGTTGACCGGCGTGCCGTGAGGGTCGCCGCATCTGCTGCGGGGGACATGCAGGCAAGGGTACGTGGCACCTGGCGGAGTTGTCTCGGTGAGAAGGTCGGTGCGTCGTGTCGGCGTGGCGGCGCGCGGAGGGTTACCGTGCCGGGATGTATGGGGAGGACGTGCTCTCGGGGAACTGGCGGCGGCGCAAGGTGATCCCGGAGGTCGAGGCCGAGGCTGACCTGGTCGTGGAGGATGCCGACTCCGGGTTCTGCGGTGCCGTGGTCGGGTTCGAGTTCGGCGCGGTGGTGCTGGAGGACCGGCACGGCAAGCGGCGCAACTTTCCGCTCGAGCCGGCCGCGTTCCTGCTGGAGGGCCAGGTCGTCACACTGACAAAGCCTGTCGCGGTGCAGGCTCCGCCGAGGCAGTTGCGCACGGCGTCGGGTTCAACAGCGGTCGGCAATGTACGCGCTCAGGTGGCAAAAGCGTCCCGCATCTGGGTCGAGGGCATCCACGACGCCGCCCTGGTCGAACGGATCTGGGGCGACGACCTGCGCATCGAGGGTGTCGTGGTCGAGCCGCTGGACGGCATCGACGACCTCGCCGGTGCCGTCCGCGACTTCCGTCCGGCGCGGGGACGCCGCGTCGGGGTGCTCGTCGACCATCTCGTGCCGGGCTCCAAGGAGAGCCGCATCGTCGCCGCGGTCACCGATCCGAACGTGCTGGTGACCGGGCACCCGTACATCGATGTGTGGCAGGCGGTGAAGCCGGAGCGGGTCGGGCTGCGCGCGTGGCCGGTCATTCCGCCGGGCCAGCCGTGGAAGGAGGGCGTCTGCCGGGCGGTCGGCATCGGTCAGCCGTACGAGATGTGGCGCCGCATCCTCAGCAGTGTCAACAGCTACAAGGACGTCGAGACGCCCCTGATCAACGCCATGGAACGCCTCATCGACTTCGTCACAGAGCCTTCAGAGCCTCCAGCGGCGGATAGACGGTAGAGGGCCGCCCGTCGACCGTCGCGCCCGCGAACTGCAGCATCGCCGCGGTCTCGCGGTTGAGGTCGTGCGGGTAGTTCAGCGTCGGTGCCGAGGCCTCGTCGAGAATGGCGAGGTGCGACGGGTCGAGGCGCACGGCGAGGGCGGCGAGGTTCGCGTCCAGGTGCTCGATCTTGCGTGGACCCAGGATCGGCGCGGCGACCCCGGGCCTGGTGAGCAGCCAGGCGAGCGCGACAGCGGCCGGTGATGCGGAAACCGACGTGGCCACCGAGGTGAGCGCGTCGATGACGGTGAACTGTTCCTCGCTGGGACCGCCGATGATCGGGCCGCGCTGCGAGTCCTGCGGTGCCGCGCCCCGGGTGTACTTGCCGGAGAGGAACCCACTGGCGAGTGGGCTCCACGGGGTCAGGCCCATGCCGGCGTCCAGGGCCAGCGGGGTGATCTCGCCCTCGACGGTCCGGGCGAGCAGCGAATATTCCACCTGCAGCGCGATGACCGGTGACCAGGCGCGCAGCAGGGCGGTGGTCTGCGCCTTGGCGGTGTACCAGGCCGGGGTGTTCGAGAAACCCAGGTAGCGGACCTTGCCGGCGCTGACCAGTTCGTCCAGCGTGCGCATGGTTTCTTCCACCGGTGTGTACGCGTCGAAGTTGTGCAGCCAATACACGTCCAGGTAGTCGGTGCGCAGCCGGCGCAGGGTGTCGTGCAGCTGCGTGACGATCGCCTTGCGGGAGGCGCCGCCCGCGTTCGGATCGCCCGGGTACAGGTTCGTGAAGAACTTGGAGCCCAGCACGATCCGGTCGCGCAGCCCCGGCCGGTCGGCGAAGAAGTCACCGAGGATCTGCTCGGACTGCCCGTTGGTGTAGAAGTTGGCGGTGTCCAGGAAGTTGCCGCCGAGGTCGAGGTAGCGCTGCAGGATCCTTTCGGACTCCGTGACGTCGGCTCCCCAGCCGCCGGAGGTGCCGAAATTCATCGCGCCGAGTGCGAACGGGCTGACCCGCAGCCCCGACCTGCCCAGTGTCACGTATTCGTCGAGTGCCATGAATCCATTCCACCGTCCCGCGGGCCGGACGGGTAGCACGATGCTTGCGTACCATTGCACGATCCTGCTTTTCTGGGGTTGTGTCTCTCACAGAGCTGAAGACCCTCATCACCCGGCACGTACGCCGTGACAGCGCCACCGCGATCGACGGCGTGCTGCTGTCGAGTGTCGACGTGCCGGGTCCGCCGGCATCGTCCACCACCGGGACGGTGTTCGCCCTCATCGCGCAGGGCCAGAAACGGATGTCCCTCGGCGACCGCGTCCTCGACTACGGCGCCGGGCAGTACCTGCTGGCCTCGGTGGACCTGCCGGTGACCGGGCACTTCAGCGTGGCGCCCGCGCTCGGCTTCGGCCTGATCCTGCGCCCGGCGGCGATCGCGGCGCTGGTGCTCGAGGCCGGCCTGACCGGGTCCAGGGCGCCGGCCCCGGGGCTCGCGGTCAGCGACGCGTCCCCGGAGCTGATCGACGCGGTCGTGCGGATGCTCCGGCTGCTGGAACAGCCCCGCGACCGCCCGGTCCTCGCTCCCATGATCGAAAGGGAGATCCTGTGGCGGCTGATCACCGGAGACCAGGGCGGCACCGTACGCCAACTGGGCCTGGCCGACAGCGGCCTGTCCCACGTCAGCCGCGCGGTCCAGTGGATCCGGGACAACCACGCGGAACCGTTCCGCGTCGAGGATCTGGCCCGCACGGCCGGCATGAGCGTGTCCGCGTTCCACCGCACGTTCCTGGCGGTCACCGCGATGAGCCCGATCCAGTTCCAGAAAAGGATCCGCCTCCAGCAGGCCCGGCTCCTGCTGATGGGCCGTCCCTCCGATGTGGCCGGAGCGGGCCTCGCCGTCGGCTACGACAGCGCCTCCCAGTTCAGCCGCGACTACCGCAGGCTCTTCGGCGAGCCTCCGGGCCGCGACGCCGCCCGCCTGACCGCCGGCAGGGTCTGACCCGGCGAGGTCCGGTCCGGCGAGGTCCGGTCCGGCCACGGGCAGCGGCGTTCAGGCGAGGTGGGCCGGGTCGCGACTGAAGACGAACGTCGCGATATCCAGTTTCTCGGCCGAGCCGTCCGGGCCGCGCAACACTGCGAGCAGCTCGCCCAGGTTGGCCCCAGCCGTGCCGCGCCACCGGTCCGGCGCCTCGCGCACGAACCGCCACGGCACCTTCGCTGAATAACCGACCGGGGCGATGACCAGGTCCTCGCCGTCCGCGGCAGCCTCGTACTCGGTGCCCATCCACCACCAGCGCCCGCACAGGTCAGCGGCCTCGCCCTCCGGCGAAGCGGACGGCAGCCACGGCGACGGGACGACCGGTTCGGCGTCCAGCACCGCGGTCAGCGCCTCGAGGGCTACCGCGCGGATGCTCGTGCCACGCAGCCCGTACGAGTTGGCGAACGCGATGACCCCGATCCGGCTGGCCCGGTGGACCGCGAGCTGGGAGACGTACCCGGGCATGGAACCGCCGTGGGTGACGTAGACGCGTTCACCGACCCGGTTGAGTTCCGGCCCGAGCCCGTGCCCTGCGGTCCAGGTCTCGTCCTGCATCACGACGGGCGTGCACATTTCGTCGACGGAGTCGCGGCTGAGCACGGACGGCGCGGGGTCGGCCAGGAACGCCGCCCACTTCGCCATGTCGGTGACCGTGGACCAGAGCTGACCGGCCGGGGCCATCGCGCCCGCGTCGAGGCGGGGTTCCTCGTGCAGGCTGCCGTCGAGGGCGTGCACCACGTAGCCGCGGGCGAACGGTTCGGCGGGGTGGTACGTCGTGCGCAACATGCCCAGCGGTTCGAGGACGCGCTTGCCGACCAGGGCCGACCACGATTCCCCGGTGACCTTCTCGAGGATCGCGCCGAGGAGCCCGTACGCCAGATTGGAGTAGTGGTAATGCCGGAACGGCGGTCCGAAGATCTTGTCCGGGGAGAGCTCTTTGAGCAGGTGTTCGGCGTTCCCGCCGGCGTGACGTTCCCACCAGGGGCCGTCCGGCTCGCGTTGCAGCCCGGAGACGTGACCGAGGAGCTGGCGCAGGGTGACGCCGCCGATCGGGGTGCCCGGCAGGTGCCGGTAGAGCAGGTCGTCGAGGGCGAAGAAGCCCTCGTCGCGCAGTTGTAGCACCATCGTCGCGGTCAGCGTCTTCGTGATCGAGCCGAGCCGGTACTGCGTGGACGGGTCCGGCGGGGGCGTCTGACCGGCGCCGGTGAAATGCATCAGGGAGCGGTCGCGGACCACCGCGAGGGCCAGCGACGGCGCGCGGCCGGTGGACTGCGCGCGGGCGGCGATCTCGGTGACGCGCCGGCCGGTTTCCGGCAGCAAGGACACGAGCGGTTTCCTCCAGAGTTTCGGTCGGGGGTTCTAACTGCGCGGGCCCGATATGGGAACGCGTGAAGACTGCAGTGACGCAATGTCGCTAGAGATGCGCGGACGTGTCACGATCAGAGGTATGGAAGCAGTCCTCTGGGTGGTCCTCGCGGTCGCGCTCGCGATCGGCGAGGCATTCACGGCGACCTTCCTCATCATCTTCTTCGCGGCCGGGGCCCTCGCCGCGGCCGGTGTCGCCGCGCTCGGCGCTCCGCTGCTGCTCCAGGTCATCGTGTTCGCGATCGTCTCCGGTCTCTCCCTCGCGGCGTTGCGTCCGCTCATCCTGCGGCTCCAGCGGTCCTCGGGCGAATCGGGCGACACCATGTTCGGCATCGAGGCCCTCGAGGGCCAGCACGGCCTCGTGCTGGAGGAGGTCGCGGCCGACCACGGCATGATCAAGATTGACGGCGAGATGTGGCAGGCCCGCTCGTTCGACGGCGCGGAGATCTACCCGCCGGGCGAGCGGGTGCGGATCATCAAGGTCAAGGGCAACACGGCAATCGTCTGGCGGGACGAAACCCCCAATCTCTGAACGCGCATTTTCTAGATGGAGAGGCACCCATGGAAGCGATAGTCGGTGTACTCATTTTCGTGATTGCCCTGTTTGCGGTGATCACCCTGATCCGGTCCGTCCGGATTGTCCCGCAGCAGCGGATGGACGTCGTCGAGCGGCTCGGCAAGTACAAGCGCAGCCTGTCCCCGGGTCTCAACCTGCTGATCCCGTTCGTGGACGCGGTCCGCACCAAGGTCGACATGCGCGAGCAGGTCGTCAGCTTCCCGCCGCAGCCCGTGATCACCTCCGACAACCTCGTGGTGAGCATCGACACCGTGCTCTACTTCAAGGTCGTCGACCCGGTGCGCGCGACCTACGAGATCTCCAACTTCCTGCAGGCCATCGAGCAGCTCACCGTCACGACGCTGCGTAACGTCATCGGCTCGCTCGACCTGGAGCGTGCGCTGACCAGCCGCGAGGAGATCAACCGGCACCTCTCCAGCGTGCTGGACGAGACCACCGGCCGCTGGGGCATCAAGGTCACCCGCGTTGAGATCAAGGCCATCGAGCCGCCGGCGAGCATCCGCGACTCCATGGAGAAGCAGATGCGGGCCGAGCGGGAGCGCCGCGCCACGATCCTCAACGCCGAGGGCCACAAGGCGGCCCAGATCCTCACCGCCGAGGGCGAGAAGCAGGCCGCCGTGCTGCGTGCCGACGGTGACCGCCAGTCGCGCATCCTGCAGGCCGAAGGTCAGGCCAAGGCGATCCGTACGGTCTTCGACGCGATCCACACCGCGAACCCGTCGCAGAAGGTGCTCGCGTACCAGTATCTGCAGGCCCTCCCGCAGATCGCCAACGGCACTGCCAACAAGGTCTGGATCATCCCGACCGAGCTGACCAAGGCCCTCGAGGGACTCGGCGGCTCGCTCGGCGGCCTGGCCAACATGGTCGGTGACGTCCCCCGCGCCGGCGTCGACTCGGCCGCCGTCGAGCAGGAGGCCCTTGCCGCCGCGAAGGCCGCCGCCGACGAGGCCGCAGCGGTCAACGAGCAGGTCCGCTCGGCCTCAGCCGAGGTCTCCAGCGACCCGAACCCGCAGGCCCTGCCCGCCTCGGAGCACATCCCGCCGTCGGCCGCCCTCGGCGCCGCCGACTACAACGGAGTGGGCGACCCCGAACGCGCCTGAAACTCAAAAATGTGGCAAAACCCCGCGCGAAGGTGCGGGGTTTTGTCATGGTGGTCCGAGGATTCCGACGGTGCCCCCGGCCGCTCGGCTTGAGCCAACCAAGGCGGAGCCATGAGCATGTCGCAGTTCCAGACCGCGAGCGGACGCCCCCTGCGCGTGTCCCCGGCCTGGGTGGGCGCGGCCAGCCCCGAGGACACCGACGACCGGTTGCTGTCGGTGCAGGAAGCGGTCTGGATCTGGTCGGTACGCAGGTACGCGCGCGCCGCGCTCTGGGGCCTCCCCGCCGGCGCCGCCCTCTACGGCTGGTCCACGCTCGGCGTCGCCGTCCCGCCCGGCCCGCTGCTGGTCGAGCTCGCGGCCGGCTGGCTCACCACGGTGGCGATGATCGGGCTCGCCGGTCTGCTGGCCGGTTCCCGTACCCGTCGCACGGCCCTGTTCGGCATGTTGATCGGCCTGGCGGGCGCGATCCTCTGGCTGCCACTCACCGCTCTGCCCGCCGGCACGGCCCCGGACGGTGCGGGTCTGACCCCTGATTCGGTACGCACAACCGCGCTCGTCGCCGCCGCCGTCATGGGCACGGGCTGGCTCCTGCTCGGCTGGGCGGTGTTCCGTTCCAAGCTCGTGAACCCGGCGGACGGCATCCTGCTGATGCTGGCGGCGATCTCGATCGGCGCCGGCTCCTACGCCGTCAAGCCGCTGCCCACAGTGGGTGCCTTGTTACTGCTCGCAGCGGGTATGGGCCTGGCCTGGACCGGCTCGCGGCTCATCCCGCCGGCCTGATCCCGGCTGCCCGTTCGGGCGTACCCGGATGGCATGCTTCATCGCATGGCGAAAGTTGTTGCTGACATCTCGGTCTCCCTCGACGGCTTCGTGACCGGCCCGGGCGTCGACCTGGAGCACGGCCTCGGCCGGGGCGGCGAAGCCCTGCACACGTGGGCGCTGAACGGCGACGCCGTGGACCGCGAGATCCGCGATGCGACCACCGACGCCACCGGTGCGGTCGTGATGGGCCGCACCCTGTTCGACTTCATCGACGGCCCGAACGGCTGGACCGAGGAGATGGGCTACGGCGCCGACCGGGCCGCGACGCCCCCGGTCCTCGTGGTGACCCGCAACCCGCCCGCTTCCGTACGCCTCGGCGACCGGTTCAGCTTCATCCCCGACGGCATCGCCGGCGCCGTCGCCGCGGCCGCCGCGATCGCCGACGACCGTGACGTGGTCATCATGGGCGGCGCACGGACGGTCCGCGGCGCCCTCGACGCCGGCGTGGTCGACGAGCTCCGCCTCCACCTCTCCCCGGTGATCCTCGGCGCCGGCACCCCGCTGTTCGCCCCGGGCACGATCCCGCGCACCCTGCGCCAGATCCACGTACGCCCCTCCACGACAGCCACGCACCTGACCTACCGCCTCGACTGAGGCCTCGCGGTCTTCCCCTCACCCCCCTGGCTTTCGTGATCTTCGGAGTGGCATGTCTGTCTACAGCGCCCAGCACCTGCAGCAGTTCCGGCTCGTCGTCACCGGCGGCGGCACCGGCGGGCACACCTACCCGGCCCTGACAACCATCAACGCGCTGCGCGAACGGCTCGCCCTGGCCGGCATCGAGCCCGACCTGTTGTGGGTCGGCGTGCACGGGGGCCTCGAGGAGAAGATCTCCGCCCGCGCCGGCGTCCCGTTCCGGGCGATCACCACCGGCAAACTGCGCCGCACACCGACCCCACGCGAGCTGTGGCGCAACGTCGTCGACGCGTTCCGGATCCCCATCGGCATCGGCCAGGCGGTGCTCACCGTCGCCCGCAACCGGCCATCGGTCGTGCTCTCCACCGGCGGGTACGTCTCCGTGCCGATCGGGCTGGCCTCACGCCTCTTCGGCGTGCCCTACCTGATGCACGAGCAGACCCTCGCTCTCGGGCTCGCCAACCGCATCCTCGCCAAGTTCGCCACCCGGATCCTGCTCAGCCAGGAACCCTCCCTGCAGCACCTCACCCCCAAGGCCCGCGAACGAGCCGTCGTGACCGGCAACCCGATCCGCCCCGAGCTGTTCACCGGCGACCGGGACAAGGGCGCCGCCGCGTTCGGGCTCGACCCGCGCGTACCCATCGTGGTCGTGACCGGCGGAGCCGCCGGCGCCCAGCAGATCAACCGGCTCCTGGCCGCGGTCCTGCCCGACGTCCTGCCCTACTGCCAGGTCATCCACCAGTGCGGCAGCCTCAGCTACGCCGAGATGCAGCAGGTCGCCGCGCAGCTCCCGCCCGCCCTGGCCCACCGCTACAAGGTGCTGGACTTCATCCACGAACAGATGCCCGACGTCCTCGCGGCCGCCGACGTGGTCCTCGCCCGCAGCGGCGCGGGCACGGTCGCGGAGCTCACCGCCCTGGGCAAACCGAGCATCCTCATCCCGTACGGAGCCTCAGCCGGCGGCGAACAACGCAGCACCGCCAAACACCTCGCAGGCCTGGGCGCGGCAATCATGCTCGACGGCCCGACCGCCACCCCGGAGCACCTCCGCACCGAGCTGATGTCCCTGGTCAGCGACCCGTCCCGGCGCACGGCGATGGCCCACAGCGCGGCAGCCCAGGGCCACCCCGACGCCGCCGACAAGGTCGTCAACGAGATCCTGACGGTCGCCTCCCGCGGGGCCTGAACCAGCACTTCACAATTGGCCGTGCCGGGATCGCGGCAGCATCCACCAGAGTGAACGACGTGATCACATCGCTCCTCGGCGTGGCCGCCGTCGCCCTCGGCATGGTCCTGACCCCCGGCCCGAACATGATGTACCTCGTCTCCCGCAGCATCACCCAGGGCCGCCGCGCCGGCATCGTCTCGCTCGGCGGCGTAGCCCTCGGCTTCCTGATCTACCTGACCGCCACCAGCCTCGGCCTCGCCGCGGTCTTCGTCGCCGTCCCCGAGCTCTACCTGTCCGTCAAGCTCGCCGGAGCCGCCTACCTCGCCTGGCTGGCCTTCAAAACCCTGCGCCGCGGCGGCACATCGGTCTTCGAGCCGCAGGACCTGGCCGCCGACAGCCCGCGCCGGCTGTTCACCATGGGCCTGATGACCAACCTGCTCAACCCCAAGGCCGCCCTGATGTACCTGTCCCTCATCCCGCAGTTCATCCGCCCCGACGCCGGCCACGTCGCACTGCAGGGCTTCCTGCTGGGCAGCGTCCAGATCCTCATCAGCATGACGGTCAACCTCACCCTGGTCCTGGCCGCCGGCACGGTCGCCCTCTTTCTGACAAAACGCCCATCCTGGCTGCGGGTCCAGCGCTACATCATGGGCACGGTCCTGGGCGCCCTAGCCGTAAAACTCGCCACCGACCGAGCCCCCGCAGCCGCATCCTGACCAACCCGCGGCGCCACACTCCCGGCCCGGCTCGGATCTTCTACACGCGAACGAATCCGCCCCGCGCGTCCGCCAGACAGCCGCTGGGCGGCACGCCTCCGCTTCGTCGTTCCGAACGGCGACGATCACGGCCACGGATGTGAATGCCCGACCACTGAATAGTTGGCTGCATTCGACGCCTGAGCCGCATGAAGCTGCGGGATTGGTTTTGTTCGCGGAGTCTGGGCACCAGAGGTCGCTGAGTTTCGGCACCACCGAGATCTCGCCCATTTCGATATTCGCGAGGTTGGACTCCACCTCCCTGCGAGCCCCGCTCACTCCTCGCCGACCGGCCTCGCCGTCCACGCACGGTGATGGGTGCCTGGACGGGGCACGACTTTGTCTGCGGCAGATCCGCGCATCTGATCTTCCGTCTCGTCGCGGATCCGAGACAGGTGGTCGGGTCCCCTCCGCTCGGCTACTTGCGGCGGAACACCTTTACGCCCTCGCCCTGCCGCCACCGTGTGACGACCAACTCATCGCCTTCAACTGCGGTGAGCACTGCTTCGGAGAGATCGAGCCGGAAGGCATGGAAGTCGCCTGCTGGCTCGCTTCCAGTGGTGTAGGCAGCCTTCTCCGGACCGCGGACCTCGACGGCGACGCCAGCCACTTTGGCGTCGCCACCCTCACAGGGATGCGCATGGATTGCGCAGCGACCGTCCCGCTGCAGGTCCTTCGCCTTGCGGGCGTCAATCATGGAGCCGAAGGAGAGATCCGGGCCGCGGAAGTCGACTTCGGAGCCGCTGACCCGTGGCGAACCGTCCTTACGCACCGTCGCCAGGATGTGCGTCTTTGCTGCCTCGAATCGCTTCCGGATCGCCGCTGCGAGGTCACTCGCCTCTTGCTCGAACACATCCCAAGTCGCCATGCCGCCGATTCTTCCAACAACCGCACGCTCGAGCACGCCCGTAAGCCTTCCAGCGAACATCCACTCATCGGCATGCCCATGCGCCAGCCGCCCACGTAGCTGTGACGCTGCATAGCGCACCGGATCGCGGCATGGGCGGGTCTCGCGAAGAAGACGCGCAGGATTTCCTCCGTTATGCCTGCCTGCCTGCGTGCGTCCGGCTCGTACGCGTAGAGCCACCACGTCGCCCATGTCGTGTCCATTTCCGCCGGACTCGCCACCGGTCGTAGATTTTGGTGGAGTGCTGTCACGTGCGCGCGTTGATTGTCGTGTCAAGCCCCGGGTGTGACGC
>NZ_BOMN01000001.1 GCF_016862215.1 Winogradskya humida | reverse complement strand
TTCCTTGATTATTCTCAGGGGGTCCCATGATCGGAAGGGCGGGTGTGCCATTGTCGGGTTGAGGGGTATCACACAATTTAGAATGGCAGATAGCGAGTATTCGGATAGCCGTGAAGTGGTGGCGGATGTTGCCCGGGAGGTGATCCTCGTGCTCACCGCGCCACGATTTCGTGGGCCGTCTTGTTGTCATCGGCAGATCCGCGCATCCACTCCCAGAAAGGCTTCATGATCGCTTACATACAGCGTGAGCGGGATCCTGAGGGACTGCTGGCGCCACCGTGTGGTCATGATCGCGAACGAATCCACGGGATCTAGGTCTACAAAGCAACAACACGCCACTGCAATAGTTCTCTTGCAGCCTGAACGATTACTGCGCACTCGACAGTCGACCCCGCACAAGGTTGCGCCCACCCAGCCCCCGGCACAACGTCGAACCCGCGCCCAACGCCCTCGCGCCGCGCCCCGCCCTCGCGCCGCGCCCCGCCCTCGCGCCGCGCCCCGCCCTCGCGCCGCGCCCCATTTCTCGCTCGGAGCCTTCGCCGGCCGCATCTAGCCCTTTATGCGGCGCGCCCTCACGCCCCGCGCCCAGGGCGCCTTGCGGATTCTCGGCCTGAGTGGCTGGGCCGGGGTTGGGCGTGGTGGTTGCAGGCGGGCGCGGGCCGGTCGCGGCGGCCGTGGTTGAGCCCGTCAGTGCCAGGTGGGGGCGGGCAGTGGCAGCGGGCTGGCGCCCTGGGGGCGTAGGCCGTCGAAGATGATGGTGAGATAGCGGCGCCACAGGTCCGGGGCGGGGTTCGGGAGGAACTCGATCACGTGGACCGGCGCGCACATCAGGGCGTACACGTCCGTCCCGGTGACGTCGTCCCGCACCGCGCCCGCCGCGCGGGCCCGGTCGACCAGGGCCGTGATGGTAGCGACCAGCTCGTCACGCAGTTCGATGACCTTCGAGTCGCCCTCGCTGACCGTCTGCAGGAAAGTCAGGGCGCTCTGCTGGCGTTTGTCCGCGGACACGCTCAGGAATTCGAACAGTGCCGCTCCGGGATCCGCCGCGTCCAGCGCCTCCCTGGCGACCGCCGTGAGCGAGGCGATGTGCTCGCCCACGATCGCGGCCATCAGCTCTTCCTTCGTGGCGAAATGCCGGAACACGGTGCCCTTCGCGACACCCGCCCGTCGCGCGATGTCGGCAACCGATGCGTCCAGCCCTCGCTCGGCGAATTCCGCCTCGGCCGCGGCCAGTAGCAGCCCGCGGTTGCGGGCCGCATCCACGCGCTGGGGCCGAACAGGTGTCGTCACGATCTCATCCTATCAAGTTGACCGCCGGGTCATCTTATGCGTACGGTCATGACGCCAACATGACCCAACGGTCACCTTTTTGGAGGACCCATGAACGTCCCAGGCGCCACCGCCCTCGTCACCGGCTCAAACCGTGGCATCGGCCAACACTTCGCGATTGAGCTGCTGGAACGCGGCGCAGCGAAGGTCTACGCCACCGCCCGCCGCCCCGAGCTCGTTGACATCCCCGGCGCCGAGGTGCTGCGGCTCGACATCACCGACCAGGCCTCCGTCGACGCCGTCGCCGCGGTGGCCGGGGACGTCGGCCTGCTGATCAACAATGCCGCGTTCACCCTCGGCGGCAACCTCGTGACCGGCGACCTCGACGCGATCCGGCTCACGATGGACTCGAACTACTACGGCACCCTCGCGATGATCCGCGCGTTCGCCCCGATCCTCGCCCGCAACGGGGGCGGCGCCATCCTCAACGTCCTGTCCGCCGCCGCGTGGGCCACCGTCGACGGCAACACGTCCTACGCCGCCGCCAAGTCCGCCCAGTGGGGGCTGACCAACGGCGTCCGACTCGAGCTCGCCGCCCAGGGCACCCTCGTCACCGCCCTCGTCCCCGGGATGACGGCCACCGAGACGATGAAGGATTTCGCGAGGAACGCGGGGATCGACCTGCCCGAAGGTGCGATGAACGACCCGGCCGACCTGGTCCGGCTCGCCCTCGACGGTCTCGAGGCCGGCGACGTCGAGATCCTCGACCGCTTCGGCATCGCCGCCAAGGCCGGCCTCTCCGGCCCGCCGCGCCCCTTCGACCTCCAGGCCGCCGCGGCAGCCTGAGCCGCAGCCGCTGCCCGGGTCACCGAAAGCGAAGGCCGAGCCGCGCAAAGAGGAGTGGGAGGTCAAAGGTCGAGAGAAGCCTCGGGGAGTGCCGGTGCGGGCCTGCCCGGGAGGAGCAGGCAGACGGGGGCGGCCACGGCGGTGAAGCCGATCGCCCACCAGAACGCGCTGCCAAACGACGCGTTCTGGAGGACGACGGCGATGACGGCCGTTCCCAGGGATCCGCCGACCTGTTGGGCGACCCTGCTGATGATGCTCGCGTGCGGCACCTCGTCGTGAGCCAGGCCGATGAACGAGGCGCCGGTCAGGGGGATCACCGCCACGCCCATCCCGGCGCCTCGCACCAGGAGCGCGGCGAGCAGAAGAACGTAGCTGGTGTCCGCGGTGACGAAGCCGAACGGGATGGTCGCCACGGTGACGACCACGAATCCGGTGAGAGCGACCCATCGTGGCCCGAATCTGTCCGTGTACCTGCCGGCGAGTGAGCGCGACAGCAACGTACCGACGCTCTGGGGGATGAGCAGCAGGCCCGCACCGAGCGCATCCTGACCACGGATGTCCTGCCAGTAGAGCGGGAGCAGGAACATCGCGCCGTACAGCGTCGCGCCGGCGAGGAAGCCCAGGAGTGACCCCGAGCTCAGCGGCCGATGCCGGAAGAGCCGCAGATCGATGAGTGCCCGGGTGCCGCGGCGCAGGGCCCAGGCGATGAAGGCGCCGACCAGGGTCAGTCCGGCGATGACGGGTACGAGGTCGTCGGTCGTGAGGCCGTAGATCACCGCCGTGATGCCGGGTGAGATGAGGGCGAGACCGGCGATGTCCAGGCGTACACCACGTCTGGGTTTCTCTGTGGGCAGGTTGCGGCAGGCGAGCCAGGCGCCGATCAGGCAGAGGGGGACGTTGACGAGGAACAACCAGCGCCAGTCGGCGACGGCCAGGATGATCCCGCCGAGTACCGGTCCGATGATCGGGCCGAGGGCGGTCGGCAGGGTGATCGTGGCCATCACTCTGCCGATGTTGCGGCCGCCGGTGGCCTGCATGATGAGTGTGGTCATCAGGGGCAGCATGATGCCGCCCCCGATGCCCTGGACCACACGGGAGACGATCAGGCTCGCGGGGTCCCAGGACAGGGCGCACAGGACCGATCCGAGCAGGAAGATCGACAAAGCGGTCAGCCACAGCCGCTTGCCGCCCAGCACGGCCTGGGCCCAGGCCGTGACGGGGATCGTGACGAACATCGCGAGCAGGTAGCCCGTGCTCACCCATTGGATCGTGCTCAGCGAGGTATGGAGCTGGGTGGTCAGGTCGTGGATGGCGACGCTGACGATGGTGCCGTCGAAGACAACCGCCATGGCGCCGATGACGATCGTGAAGGCGGTGACCCAGACGGCCCGGTCGATGTGGTCCGGATCGGTGTCCGGCTCCCGTTCGAGCGATATGTCCATGCGTATGTCTTTGCGTCAGAGGTCGATGACGACTTTGCCGTGCACGTGCCGGGCGGCCTGAAGCTCGACCGCGTCGCGGATCTGCTCGACGGGGAAGCTTGCGGCGATGGGTACGCGGAGCCGGCCCGTCGCGACGAGGCGGGCGATCTCCTCGATGGCGCCGGGTGCGGCGTTGGCGCCGTTCGCCGGGGTGATGCCGGCGACCTGGGCGGCGATGGTGGTGATGCGCTCGTCGGGCACGCCGAGCTCCCGTGCGACCTGCGCCGTGTCCGTCGCGTGCAGATCCATGGCCGCGGTGACGCCGCCGGGAGCCAGCGCCCGGACCCGCTCGACCAGGCCCTCGCCGTAGGTGACCGGCTCGGCCCCGAGGGCGCGCAGGGCCTCGGCCGACGATGCCGATCCGGTCCCGATCACCCGTGCGCCCGCGAGACGGGCGAGCTGGACGGCGAACACGCCGACTCCGCCTCCCGCGCCGCCAATGAGCACCGTGTCGCCCGGGCCGGGGTTGACGACGGCGAGTGCGGCGGCCGCCGTGCAGCCCGCGATGGCGAGGGTGGCGGCGGTGCGGTCGTCGACGCCGTCGGGGGTGTGGTGCGCGTCGCCGCCCACCGCGATGGTTCCTGCCGCGTCGATCACGACGTGGTCGGCGACCGTACGGGAGAGGGCGCCGCCGAACACCCGGTCGCCGGCCGCGAACCCCGTAACGCCGTCACCGACCTGGTCCACCACTCCGGCGTAGTCGGTCCCGAACCCGGACGGCAGTGTCAGGCCGAACCGGGCGGCGGTCTCCGCGTCGGAGGTCATGAACCAGTCCATCGGGTTCAGCCCCGCCGCGGTGACCCGCACCCGGATCTGCCCCGGGCCTGCCTGCGGCTCGGGCACCTCGCGCAGCTGGAGGGACTCGGGACCACCGAACGACTCGACGAACTGGACAGCTCTGCTCACTGTGACTCCTCTGGCACCTGATGAAGAAGCGGAAATGGACTATGCTCCGTTTCCAGGAACCACCGTAACACAAAAACCGGAGCGTGATCCGTTTTGCCAAATCCAGCAGAACCGGCAGAAGCAGCAGAGCCGAACAGCCGCGGGCTGCGTTCGGACGCGACCCGCAACCGCAACCAGCTCCTCGAAGTCGCCACCCGGGTGTTCGTCTCCGCAGGCACCGAGCCGTCGATGCGCGCGATCGCCCGCGAGGCCGGCGTCGGTATCGGCACGCTCTACCGGCACTTCCCGACCCGCGAGTCTCTCGTCGACGCGGTCTACCACGACCAGGTCGCCCGGCTCACCGACGGCGCCCGCGAGCTGCTCGCCGAGCTTCCCCCGCCCGCGGCGCTGCGGCGCTGGATGGACCTGTTCGGCGACTGGATCGCGACCAAGAACGGCATGCTCGACACGCTGCTCGCGATGATCGAAACGGGCGAGATCGCCCACCTCGGGACCCAGGCCAAGCTGCTCGCGGCCATCGACGCGATCCTCGACGCCGGTCGCGTCACGGGCGACCTCCGCACGGACGTCTCCGCCGAGGACATCGCGGCCGGCCTCATCGGCATCTTCACGGTGGCCCGCCCGCCCGACCACGCCGACAGGGCCGGCCGCCTGCTGAACCTCCTGATGGACGGCCTCCGGCCTACCCCCTGAGCCGGCTCAGCGTCTGCAGCGTGGCGGCCTGCCGGCCCAGGTCGTGGGTCTCCGCGAACTTGCGTGCCGCGGTTTCCAGCGAGGCGATCGCCGCGTCCGTGCGGCCCAGGGTCAGCTGCACGGCGGCCAGCTCTTCCAGCAACGACGCGGCCTCGAAGAAGGCTCCGGCCCGGTCGAAGGCGGTCAGCGCCCGGGCGAAGCTGTCGGCGGACTCCTCGGGACGGTCCAGCAGCGCCAGCAGGCGGCCCGATCGGGAGGCGGTCAGGCCGAGACCGACGGGATGGTCGCCGCGTTCGGCCACCTCGGCTGACCGTTCCTGCAGGTCCAGGGCCTCGGCGAGGTGCCCCGCGGCGCTGTGGGCCTCGCCGAGATGGCTGAGGGCGATGGACAGGCCGGTGACGAAGTCGATGTCGGTGAAGAGGGCGACGGCTTGCTCGTACCAATCGCGGGCCTGATCCGGTCGGTCGGTGCGCAGGGCGCAGTTGCCGAGGTAGAGCAGGGCCCAGCCCTCCTCCGTGCGGTTGCCGACCTCCCGGGCCAGGGCCAGGGCCTCGACCAGCAGCGGCTCGGCCTCGGCGATCCGCTGGTGGACGGAGTACGTCCAGGCCAGATAGTCGATGAGTACGCATTCCGCGCCGCGATCGCCGAGGGTGCGGGCAGCGTCGACGCCCACGGCGAAGATCTCCCGCCACTCGCTCTGGTACCAGCGCACGTCGGAGTACCAGTGCATGGACCAGGCGAGCCGCAGCACCGCGGCGGGGTGGTGCGTGGAGAGGCGCAACGCTCCCAGCCAGTTGCCCCATTCGGCGTCCAGCCAGGCGATGGCGGTGGCGGGGGAGTCCCAGCGGGGTTCCAGCGGGTGGGGAGCCTCGGGTCCGGGACCGTCCTCGTCGCCGGGGCTGATGTGCAAGGCGGCCTGGGCGGCGACCGCGAGCAGCCAGGTGTGCAGGCGCTCCTCATGACCCCGGACGGCCTCCGGGCCCTCCGCCACGGTGAGGACCTCGCGGGCGAAGAGCCGCAGCAGGTCGTTGAAGCGGTAGCGGCCGGGGGCGGGGGCGACCTCGACCAGACCGGCGTCGACGAGCTCACCGATGAGATCCTCGGCGTCGAACGGGTCCTCGTCGAGCAGCAGGCCGGCCGGGACGGGGTCGAAGTCCGGGCCGGGGATCAGCCCGAGCCGGCGGAACGCGACCTGGGCCGGCTCGGTGAGCTGCCGGTAGGAGATCGAGAAGATCGCGGTGAGCTGCAGGTCACCGGCTTTGAGGACGGCGAGGCGGCGCTGGTCGTTGCCGAGCTGCTTCGCCAGGTGGTCGATGCTCCAGGTGGGACGGCTGGCGAGCCGGTTGCCGGCGATGCGCAGCGCCAGCGGGAGGTTGCCGCAGAGCCGGGCGACCTCGGCGGCGGCGTCCGGTTCGGCGTCGACCCGCTCGCGGCCGGTGATCCGGGCCAGCAGATCGACGGCGTTCGGCGTGGTGAACGTGTCGAGGGCCAGCCGGCGGGCGCCCTCGAGCCCGGCGAGGCTGCGGCGGCTGGTGACGAAGACCAGGAACGTGGGGCTGGCCGGGAGCAGCGGGCGCACCTGGCTCTCCGTCGAGACGTTGTCGAGGATGAGCACCTGGCGGCGTTCCCGGGTCAGAGACCGGAAAAGCGCGGTCCGCTCGGTCACCGACGGAGGAATTCTTTCCGCGGGTACGCCCAGAGCGGCCAGCAACCGCCCCAGCGCGTCAGCGGCCTGCACCGGGTGCTCGTCGGTGCCGAGCAGATCCAGATACCACTGCCCGTCGGGGAAGTCCTCGGCCAGCACATGCGCCAGGTGCACCGCCATCGAGGTCTTCCCCACGCCGGGCGGACCGGAGATGGAGGCCACGGTCGGCGCGGTGCCCTGCCCGGCGCTGCGGGCAGCGTCGACGAGCACGGCGAGTTCGGTGTCGCGGCCGGTGAAGTCGGGTGCGTGCGGCGGCAGGCGGCACAGGCTCGCGGCCAGGGTGCCGTCGCTGTGGTCGCCGGTCGTATCGCTGCGGCGCTCGGCCCCGGCCTGGACGGCGCCGGTGAGGGTCCAGCCGTCGCCGGTGGTGCGTTCCAGCGCGGACTGCTCGACGAGCCGGTTCAGTTCCCGGGTGACCAGCGCGGGCAGGCCACCGCTGCGGCTGTCCAGCCAGTCGACGAGTTGCGGGCTGGGCTCGCCGCGCAGGGCGGTGCGCAGGAACGTGCGTACGGCTGCGGTGGACCAGGGTTTGAGCTCGATGTCGGCGCCGGGATCGGTCGTGGCCCGCACGAGCGCGACGGGTGCACCCGGGGTGGCGTTGCTGACCAGGGCGGTGGCGTCCTGCAGCGCGGCGCCGTCGGCGAGGTCGAGCAGCAGCAGCGTCCCGCCCGGTGCCGCCGAGAACGCCGAGACATCGGTCAGCACGGACATGCCGCGCAGCCGGGCGAGCTTGGCGATCTCGGTGAGGAAGCGGGTGTGACCGACGCCGGGTACGCCGGTGACCCGCAACGTGGCTGACGAGCCGTTCAGCACGCGGGACAGGAACGTCGCGGCGTGGGTCAGTGCGGCGTCACGTTCGAAGAGCCGGGACTCGCCCGCACCGCCGGGAGCGTCCACCGCGTCGTCGGTGGCGGCCTGAGCACGGCCCCGGTGCTTGGCGAGATAGTTGCGCCGGTCGGCGACGGCCAGCAACCCGGCCGCGTCGGTGGCCTCGCCGGGGTACGTGCTCACGCCAAGGCTGATGGTCAGCGTCAGCGGCGGCTGCCCGGGGAACGGCGTCGCGCCGACACCGTCGACGATCCGGCGGGCGATCACCCCGGCCTCGTCGCGGGCGGTGCCGGGCAGCACGACGACGAGCTCGTCCCCGCCGTACCGGAAAAGCAGGTCCTGCTCGCGCAGCAGCGCGCGGATCCGTTCCGAGACGCCGGACAGGATCTCGTCACCGCGGGCGTGGCCGTAGGCGTCGTTGACGGATTTGAAGTAGTCCAGGTCGAGCAGGAACAGCGAACATTCGGTGCCGGTCCCGGCGGCGTGCAGCAACGCCTCCGGCAGCAGGGAGTCGAGCGCGGCCCGGGTACGGCAACCGGTCAGCGCGTCCAGGGCGGGCACAACCCTCCCATCGGCACCCGCCGCGCGATTCTGACCTTAAGCGCGCGACAGCTCGTAGAACGCGATCGCGGCGGCCGTGGCCACGTTGAGCGAGTCGACGCCGTGGTGCATGGGGATCGCCACGCGCACGTCGCTGGCCTCCATCGCCTGGCGGGTCAGGCCGGGGCCCTCGGCGCCGAGCAGCAGGGCCGGGCGGGCACGCTGCTGCTCGGTGAGGCTCGCCAGGGGGACGGTGCCGGGGCCGGGGGTCATGGCCATGAGCGTGAACCCGGCGGCGCGGACGGCGGCGAGCGTTTCGGGCCAGGATTCGCTCTTCGCGTACGGGATGGCGAAGACCTCACCCATGCTGACCCGCACCGATCGTCGGTAGAGCGGGTCGGCGCAGTCGGGCGACAGCACGACGGCGTCGATGCCGAGGGCGGCCGCGCTGCGGAACAGCGCACCCAGGTTGGTGTGGGTGTTGAGTCCTTCGAGGACGGCCAGCCTGCGGGCACCGGCCAGCACCTCGGTCAGGTCGCGCGGCGGCTGCCGGTGGAACGACGCGAGGACCCCCCGGTGCACGTGGAAGCCGGTGATCGCCTCCAGCACCGGCTGGGTGCCGCCGTAGACGAGGGCGTCCTCGGGGATGCCGGTGAGCTGCCCGGCGCGCTTCTCGTCGACCAGGACCGAGCGCAGCCGGTAACCACCGCGCAGGGCCCGGTTGATGACCAGCTCACCCTCGGCGATGAACAGGCCGTTCGGCGGTTCCCATCTGGTACGCAGCTCCACGTCGGTGAGCGCCCGGTAGTCGGCGATACGGTCGTCGTCCGGGCTGCTGATCTCTGCGTACGGCACGACAGACATTCTGCCGTGCGGAGCAGCTACCTTTGCGCGGTGGGTGCGAGTCACATTGAGACAGAACGGCTGATCCTGCGGCAGTGGAGCGATGCCGACATCATGCCGTGGGCCGCTATGAACGCCGATCCGCTCGTCCGGGAGTACTTCACGGAGATCCTGAACTACGAGCAGAGCGCACGCTCGCTCGACAGCTTCCGGTCCGAGCTGGACGAGCGCGGCTGGGGGTGGTGGGCGGTCGAGGTCGCGGAGACCGGCCAGTTCGCAGGCTTCGCGGGTCTCGACGTGGTCGACGACGGGCTGCCGTTCAAGGGCGTCGAGGTCGGCTGGCGGCTCGCCCGCGAGGCCTGGGGACACGGGTACGCCACCGAAGCCGGCCACGCCTGCCTCGACTACGGCTTCGACGTGCTGCGCCTCGACGAGATCCTCGCCGTCACGGCCGTGGGGAACGTACGGTCCCGGGCCGTCATGCACCGCCTCGGCATGACCTATGACCCGGCCGACGACTTCACCGACCCGGACGTCCCCGGCGGCCACGCCGTGCTCTACCGCAGCCGGAGCGCCAGAATGAGGTAGAGCCAGCGCAGGCGCCAGGCCCAAATTGTGGGAGTAGACGGGTCGGTTGCGGGAGCGAAGGTTTCTCGATCGAGCGTGCTCTGTTCCTGGGGAGACACCGCTCGCACCGTCGCGTTGCGTGCTGACGTTGATGCTTCCAATCCGGATACGTGGTTCCCCCGCAGGGTGGTTAGTTACGATTACGGCGTTCGAGGTCGAATCCCCGGCAGTGGTGCGCCCACGTTTGGAGGATTCGTTGTTGATCGACTTTCTATGACTGTATGACGGGTCCGGGAAGCGATCTGTCCAGCGTGGCTGGACTGAGCCGGGATCTGGTGAGCATGCAGAAGGCCGCCGCAGTCCTCCTTAAATCTCTAAATCGGGACTTAGTTCGATGCGGCTAGGCCAGCACAGTCTTGGCCAGGGATACTTCGGGGCTACTTTGCCATCATCCCTAGACTCTGCAACGGGCAACAAGTCGCCGGCGTTAAATACCCCTAGGGGTTAGCGCGGCTCGCCCCTGGCATTGGTACCGCTACGCCCACATCGTTGGTGACGTGCAGTTCCATAGGTGGACATCTCGGGTACCCGGGCTGTGTTACCACGGTGGGATCGGCGAAAGTTCCGCCAATGGCCATGCCGGCGATGATGCGTGGGCAGTCCAGGGGCACATCCGCGTTGCGGAGGGCATCGTCTGAGCCCGTTAGTACGACTGACACGGGCATAGGTGTCGTCACGGCTGGCACTGCCGGCCGTTGATGCCCGACAGAGACCGCGAAGGCCAAGACCATTAGTGTCACTACGCTGCCGGCGATGCCAAGCGTCTTGCGTAGCCGAAGGTACTGGGCCTGGGCTTGGTATAGATTTGCTGCCCGGGTCAGTTGGGTAGCCTGTTGCTGGATGGTCTGAAGGCGAATTGAGTTGCGCACTGAGAGCGTCCGAATTTGTTGCGACGCAGTCAGCTCCTTGAACTCGTGGTACAGCTTCTGGACATCCAATCTCGGGCCCGGTAGAAGTACCCCTCGGCGTTTTGAGAGTGCGGCAAGAAGTGGATCAGCCGCGTTGGGATCGGGCGCAGCAACGGAATCCATTTCGGTGGATGGCGAGACCACCCGCTGCTGGGCCCTGACGTACCGCTCAGACAGGTCACTCAGCGTCAAAGCGGGCATCAGGAGCACTGCAGCCGCTTTGTGGAGGATTATGCCAAGAGCTGATACCGCGCCAATATAAGCCGTGGCGGCGACAAACAGCCAGCAGTATTCCATTCTGCCGATTGCGGTCAGTTGAAGGCCTGCTACCAAGGCTCCGGCAACCGCGGCAGTGGCTGTCATCACCCATTTTACAGAGTCGCGGATAGCGGCCAGGGGCTCGGTAAAGACGCTGGAGGCGCTCGCTGAGGCGACTAGCTCGGAGTGTGCAGAGTTTTCGCCGCTCACTGATCGGCTCCCGCCGAAAGTAGTAGAGTTTTACTACAGCACCTGGGGTAGCGTCCGATGTCCAAGGAGCACGGCCCCGCACCGGGGCCGCGGGTGCTCTCCGATACGCCGGGGGAGATGGTGAGTGTGAACGTGCTTGAGAAATACCAGTTGGGCCAAGCGCAACTGAAGTCGTACACGATGGCCGAGCTCAACCAGCAGACCTCGCGTGTCCTTGACGAGATCAATGCAGCGGGAGAGTCTGCGCTGATCACCAAGCACGGTCGCCTCGTGGCTCTGGTCCAGCCACTGGCCAGCATGAAGATTGAATCGATGGTGCTATCGCAGGACACGGAACTTACGCGCAGCTTGCTGGGTGCTAATGATGAGGAAGCCGGGATGATGTCGAGCGAGGACGTAGCTCTTCGTTTAGGTATTCCGGTAGCTTTGTCTGACGATACCGGTGACTGTCGCTGAGTAGCGTTTGTCTTGGTCATGAGAGAAGGCCGCGTAGGTCGACCGTGCCTAGGACATCGTGCGTCGGAAGGACCCGAAGGACCAAGAATCGATCGCGGCGCACGTTGCGGTAGATCAGAAGGAAATCCCAGGAATGGGTTCCGCCAGGTTCACTCAGAGGATCTAGGTCTCGACGTTGATCCCGGGTGATACCTCGGCGCCAAAGTAGGCCAAGTTTGCCTCGGCCCTCATCCTCATCGTTATCCTGCGGTACCGCACGAAGCTCCGTGCATCCGATTTTCAGTAGAGTGCCAATGAGTACAGGGTCGGACACCAGCTCGCGAAGGTCATCGGTGGCCTCGTCTGTGTAGCTGGTCTTTCCCACACTAGTTTTGTACCGCCTGAAGGGTGATTTTTCCGCAGAATTGCGGACAGCGGGCCGGACGGCGTTATCTCACGCCTTCCGGCCCGCTTACTTCCGTCAGGCCATGTGCGGGTAGCGGTGGTCGGTCGCGGGGACGAAGGTCTCCTTGATCGATCGGGCGCTGGTCCAGCGGCGCAGGTTCGACGACGCGCCGGCCTTGTCGTTGGTGCCGGAGGCGCGGGCGCCACCGAAGGGCTGCTGGCCGACGACGGCGCCGGTGGGCTTGTCGTTGATGTAGAAGTTGCCGGCGGCGTTGCGCAGGAAGTGCTGGGCGTGGGCGATGGCGGTGCGGTCCTGGGCGATGATCGCGCCGGTCAGGGCGTACGGTGCCGCGGACTCCATCTGGCGCAGGACCTTCTCGTAGTCCGCGTCGTCGTAGACGTGGACGGCGAGGACCGGGCCGAAGAACTCGGTGGTGAACACCGCGTTGCCCGGGTCGGTGCCCTCGATGATCGTGGGGCGCACGAAGTAGCCCACCGAGTCGTCGGCGGTGCCCCCGGCGACCACGGTCAGCGTGCTGTCCTGCTTCGCGCCGTCGAGGACCTTCGCGAGGCGGTCGTACGACTTGCGGTCGATGACGGCGCCACCGAAGTTGGTGAAGTCGGTGACGTCGCCGTACGCCAGCCCGTCGGTCAGCGCGACGATCTCGTCGCGGATCTTCGCCCAGACGCTGCGGGGGACGTACGCCCGCGACGCCGCCGAGCACTTCTGGCCCTGGTATTCGAACGCGCCCCGGATCATCGCGGTACGCAGCACGTCCGGGTCGGCCGACGGGTGCGCGACGATGAAGTCCTTGCCGCCGGTCTCGCCGACGAGCCGGGGGTAGCCGCGGTACGAGCCGATGTTCTCGCCGACCGTCTTCCACAGGTGCTGGAACACCGCGGTGGAGCCGGTGAAGTGGATGCCGGCCAGATCGCGGTCGGCGAGCACCACGTCGGACACCGCGAGACCGTCACCGGGCAGCATGTTGATGACGCCGGCGGGCAGCCCGGCCGCTTCGAGCAGACGCATGGTGAAGTGCGCCGACAGCTGCTGGGTGGGCGCGGGCTTCCAGACGACCGTGTTGCCCATCAGCGCCGGGGCGGTCGGGAGGTTCGCGCCGATCGACGTGAAGTTGAACGGCGTGACCGCGTAGACGAAGCCCTCGAGCGGGCGGTGGTCGAGCCGGTTCCACATGCCGGGGCCGGAGACGGGCTGCTCGGCGTAGATCTCGGTCGCGAACTGCACGTTGTAGCGCCAGAAGTCGATCAGCTCGCACGCGGCGTCGATCTCGGCCTGGTACGACGTCTTGCTCTGCCCGAGCATGGTGGCGGCGTTGATCTTCTGGCGCCACGGGCCGGCGAGCAGGTCGGCGGCCTTGAGGAAGACGGCGGCGCGGTCCTCGAACGACAGCTCGGACCAGCCGGGCGCGGCGGCCTTGGCGGCGGCGACGGCGGCCTGCGCGTCCTCGCTGGTGGAGTGCGCGGAGACGCCGAGCACGCGGGCGTGCTCATGGGGCGCGACGACGTCGAAGGACGCGCCGCCGGCCATCCGCTGCTCGCCGTTGATGGTGGCGGTGAGCTCGACGTCCTTCGGGAATCCGGACAGTTCGGCAACGAGCGCGGCACGCTCGGCGGAGTCGGGGGCGTAGTCCTTGACCGGCTCGTTGCGCGGCGGGGGAGTCTGAGCGATCGAGTTCATGGCGAAGGTTCCTTAGCTGGCGGAGACGAGAGAGCGGAGGAAGAAGCCCATGTTGGCGGGGCGCTCGGCGAGCCGCCGGGAGAAGTAGCCGTACCAGTCGGTGCCGTAGGGGACGTACACCCGTACGGTATGACCGGCGTCGGCCAGCCGCAGCTGCTCGCCGGTGCGGATGCCGTACAACATCTGAAATTCGGATTCCGAGCCCGCCGGCGTCAGGACCTGCTCGGCGATCCGGATGATCCGCGGGTCGTGGGTCGCGACCATCGGGTACGCCGGGGACTCCGCGAGAATCCGCAAATTCCGCACGTACGCGCGGTCCACGTCGGCCTTCACCTGATACGCCACGCTGGCAGGCTCGGCGTACGCACCCTTGACCAGCCGGATCCGCGACCCGTCGACGGCCAGCTCCCGCACATCGCCCTCGGTGCGGTGCAGCATCGCCTGCAGCACGCACCCGACCCGCGGGAAGTCGGCCCGCAGCGTGCGCAGCGTCTCGAGGGTGTCGTCGACGGTGGTGTGGTCCTCCATGTCGAGCGTGACGTCCACGCCGTGCCGGTAGGCGTGCGCGGCCAGGTCCCACACGGCCTCGGTCGCCCGCCCCGGCCCCTCGGCGCCCAGCGACTGCCCCAGCGCGGAAAGCTTCACGGAGATCTCGTTGCCATCGGCCAGGCCGGCATCAGCCAGCCGATTGATCAGTACGCGGTAAGCGCCGACGGTCACCTGAGCCTGCGCCGGATCGGTGATGTCCTCACCGAGATGATCGAGCGTGACCCGCAAACCGTCGTCGTGCAGCGCCTTGATCGAGGCCAGCACCGATTCGACGTCCTCGCCGGCGATGAACCGCGACACCACGGGCCGGCTGAGCGGGCTCGCCGTCACCGTCGTACGCACCGCGGGGTTGCCGGCGACTGCCAGCACCATTCGACCGAACACGGCATCCTCCTTCGGGCCTCAGCCTCTCCTGAGTGCGACGTTAGAGAGCCCGATCGTCCGCCCCTAGATACAGAAGTAAGACACTGCCCGGCCTCTGTCATACATTTGGATGATGAGCGACGCGAGCCCGATCCAGATCCAGGAACTGGTCGACATCGTCGCCGCCCGCACCGGCGCCCCGACCACCCTCGAGGACCGCGAGCTGCACCTGGTCGCCTCCTCGGGACACGAGGGCGCCGTCGACGAGGTCCGCCGCCGCTCGATCATGCGCCGCCGCTCCAGCCCCGACGTCCAGCGCCTCTTCGCCAGCTTCGGCATCGCCGCCGCCGAGGAACCGCTCCGCATCCCCGGCAACGCCATGCCCGGCCTGTTCGCCCGGTGGTGCGTGCCGGTGCGGTGGCGCGGGGTCGCGTACGGCTATCTGTGGCTTCTTGACCCTGACGACAAGGTCCCCGTCTCGGACGTCCGGGCTGTCGCCGACATCGTCGACCAGCTCGCGGTGTCGATGGCCCGCCGAGCCCGAGCCAGCGACCGCACCTCCTGGGCCGTCCCCGAGCTGCTCTCCGCGGACGCCGGCGCCCGAGCCCGAGCAGCCGAAGAACTCCAGCGCGACGGTCTGATCCCCGCCCACCGCGACATCACCGTGGTCGGCCTCGCCCGCCACGACGGCGGCCCGGTCGGCCCGGTCAACACCTGGCTCCTACCCCGAGGCGTCCTCAGCGCCCCCATCGGCCAGCGCGGCGCCCTGGTCTTCTCCTCAGGAACGGACACCGCACCCGAAATCGCCGACCGCGCGGCCCGTTCCCTGCTCGCCGAGCACACCAGCGGCGTAGCAGCGGGAATCTCCGGCCCGGTCCCCGCCACCGACGGCCACACCGCCTGGCGCCAGGTCGACGCCGCACTACGGGTCGCCCTCCACGACGGCGCGGGCGCGGTCACCGTACGGTCATGGTCAGATCTCGGTGTCCTGCGCCTGCTCTCCTTCGCCGAACCGGACACCCTGCTCACCGCCCTGTCCGACCCCCGCGCCCACACCCTTCTCACCGGCGACCCCGACCTGCTCCGCACCGCCCGCACCTACCTCGACCTGGCCGGCAACGCCCAGCGCACGGCAGCAGCCCTCTCCATCCACCGCCAAACCCTCTACCACCGCCTCCGCCGCATCACGGCCCTGACCGGCTACGACCTCGACACCGGCCCCGACCGCCTCACCCTCCACCTCGTCCTGAGCCTCGCCGACTTCCGCTAACGCAGCGTCACATGCCTGCGCATCAGCCGCACCAAGAGCACGCCCCCACCGGCAAAGGCCGCAAACCCGTACCGATCCGGGTCGGCCGTCTCAACGCGTTGCTGGCGAACGACACCTTCCCCCGCGAGCATCCCTCAGGTTCTGACGGTCCTCGTCGTACCTGACCCGTTCAGCATTGTCGGAAGGCTGACCTGCGGGAAAGGCTCTGGCTTCCGGCCCTCGGGCGGTCGAGGATGACGGTATGGAGTTGACAGAAGGGGCAGCCCGGAGCGCGCGGGTGGCGGCGGTGTTCGATCGGGTCGCGGATGTTTATGACCGCGTGGGGATACCGTGGTTCACGCCTATCGCGCAGGAGTTGGTGCGCCTCGCGGTGCCCGGAAGGGGCGAGCGGGCCCTCGACGTCGGATGTGGACGGGGGGCCGCTACCGTCGCGCTGGCGGAGGCGGTCGGCGGCGACGGCCACGTCACCGGGATCGACCTGTCGCCGAGAATGGTCGAGGCGTGCGGAGCCGACGTTGCCGGTCTCGGTCTGTCGAACGTCGAGGTTCGGGTCATGGATGCCTCGTCTCCATCGTTGCCGACGGCCGGGTACGACCTTGTGGTGTCGTCTTTGGTCGTGTTCTTTCTGCCGGATCCGCTGGCTGCCCTCACCGCATGGCGGCGCCTGCTCGTCACGCCGGGCGGTCGGCTCGCGATATCGACGTTCGCGGGTCGTGATCGGGTGTGGGATGCCGTCGACGCGACTTTCCAGCCGTATCTGCCCGCGGGAATGCTCGACGCCAGGACGACGGGTGCCGCTGGGCCGTTCAGCACGGACGCGGGTGTCGAAGAACTGGTCGGAGCGGCGGGATACACCGGCGTGCGGACGCACCTCTTCAGCATCGAGGTGACCTTCGCCGACGTCGACGAGTGGTATGCCTTCAGCAGGTCACACGGCCAGCGAGCGATGTGGGACGCCATTCCGGCGGCTGACCACGAAGCTGTCAAGGCGGTCGCCGGGAAGCACCTCGACCAGGCCCGCGGCACCGATGGCCGGATGCACCTGAGCCAGCAGGTGCGTTGCACCCTGGCCACGTCGGGGTGACCCCGCGGCGCTGACACCCGGCCCGGTCCGCGGCAGGTCACATGCTTCCACCCCGTCGTTGCCCACGACTGCCAGAATCCGCCTCCTCGAAGAAGGCCGCGGTCCGCGCATCCGCCGGGTAGTACGACTCGATCGCGACCTCGTCCAACGTGATGTCCATCGGCGTGCCGAACGTGGTGATGGTCGAGAACAGTCGCAACTCACGGCCGTCCATCCGGATGATCATGGGGAGTACGACGTCAGCGCCGACCCGTTCCTCCGCCGGCTCGCCAGGCCCGGGAGCCAGCAACTCCTCGTAGATCGCGGCGAGCGCGGGGTCGGGAGCGACAGCGAGCTGACGGGCGATCCGGTTGCGGAACACCGCGCGTACATCGCCCAGGTTCACGATCAGGCGAGCGAACCCTCGCGGATGCAGCCCCAGCCGCAGCAGGTTGACCGGCGGGCGCAGCAGGTCGGGCTCCACCAGCGCGAAGAACGGCTCGACACCACGATTGGCCAGCACGATGTTCCACTGCCGATCAAAAACAATCGCAGGGTACGGCTCGTGCGCCCGCAACACCCACCAGGCTGACGTGCCGGGCCGAGACGTCCGCCGCGAGAGCGAGGGCCAGTTGACTGAGCCCCCGCCGATGACGCCACTGCCGCAGCATTTCCCCGACCGTGTGCATCAGCACCATGAAATGCCACTTCATCGACAACCGCAACGGCGCTGGAAACACTGGCGCCCATGACCACCGAGAACAAGACCATCGTCCAGCGAGCCCTGGCCGGCCTGATCGAGACGGGCGACGTCGACGCCCTCGCAGCCCTCCTCAGCGACGACTTCCTGCACCACCGCCCGGACGCAACCACCTCGACCAGAACCCAATGGCTCGCCAACGTACGCGCAGCGCTCACCCCGATCGCCGGCATGCAGGTCGAGATCCTCCACCTGCTGTCCGACGACGATCACGTCGTGGTGCACTCCCGGCGCAAGCTCCCCGACGCGGGACCGGAGATCGTCGTCGTCGACATCTGGCGCATCGACAACGGCCTGATCGCCGAGGGCTGGGAAACCATCGAACCGTCAGCGCGGGCTGCCGCCAACCTGACGTGGTGGGCCCCTGCCTCCTGAGGTCGGTCAAGCGCTGCCCGGAGTTTTGATCTCCGTGCCAGAACGGAACTCTTGGGGGCAAAGGGTCGCCTTCGGCAAGTACGGTTGTCCTGTTGGTGTCGATTCGCGTTCGGGGGTGCGCTCGTGTCGTCCGGTTCCGGCTCGGACCCGCACATGCTGGCGCTGCTCCGCGCCATGCGCCTGCGCCTGGCCGCCCCGGACGCCGCGGCAGCCGGAGCCGCCGACGTCGCAGCCGCCCTCGGCGGTGCGCTTCCGAAGACCCCCGAGCTCCCGGATTCTGCCCCCCACGAAGCGCTCCATCCCGAGCTGATGGTCCACCCGAGCTGGCCGGAACACCACGAGCTCCCCTCGGCCGAGCCACCGGCGCTTCCGGCCGCTCACCCGTTCCGCGACTTCGCCCCACCGGCCGTCCCGCGCGAAGCTCACGAGTCCGCCAACGCCCCGGCGGCCCCCACTGCCCGCTTCGGCACACTTCCGGGCGGCGGTCGTCCCTCTCAGCCTCCACCCTCCCAGCCCCCACCTGCCTCACCCGGTCCTTCGTCTTCACCGGGTTCGTCGTCGACGGGCGCGGGGGGAGCGGTGCCGGGCGGTGGCACGCCGATCGTGGACGGCCCAGCTGGCACCCGGGCCGCCACACCGAGCGCGGAGACCCCGGTGCTGCGGCCACAGCCACCGGTGGCGGACTTCGACCCCGGACACCTGATGGACCTCCTGCCCGACGACTTCGGCGTCCCCGCCCGCTTCCAGCGCAGCGGCCCCGCCATCACGGACCCACCACCCCACCTGATCCCACCCGACACGAGAGCAACGCCCGGCTCCACCGGCGGCCCGGCTTCGGGCACCGCAGGCGGCGGTAGCACGGTCGGAGACGGCTGGACCCGAGGAGGCGGCGCTTCGGGCGGGGCGGCCGGCGGGGTTCCCGGTGGCGGGACGGCCGGTGGCCGGATGGCGGGTGGCGGCAATACCGGAGGCGCAGGCTTCCCTGGTGGCGCGCTCGGTGGAGGCGCACCGGGAGATGGCGCGAGCGGTGTAACGGGACGTGGCGGACCACCCGGCGGTGGGGCGACCGGCACGCGGAGCCCGGGAGCGGGCATCCCCGGAGCAGTCCCCGGAACGATCCTTCCCGGCAGCGCCCCACCGGGCAGCGCGGGTAACGGTGTTCCCGGTGTCCATCCCAGCGGAAACTTTCCCGGATCGCTCTACCCGGTTGCTCCCGGCTCCGGCGCCACCACCTCGCCCGGCTCGATGCCCACCCTGCCCGGCTCAACGACTGGCGCGCCTGGCTCGATGCCCGGCCTCCCCGGCTCGATGCCCAGTCCGACCGGGACCACCACGCCCGGGACCACGCCGCCGGGTGTCACGCCTGGGACCACGCCGCCGGGTGTCACGCCTGGGGCTGCGTCGCCGGGTGCCACGCCCGGGGCTGCGTTGCCGGGTGCCAACCCTCATCCAGGTTCAGCCCTGGCAGGTACCCAGCCCGGCGCGGGCTTCCCAGGAGCTCAGCCAGGAACAGGCCTGACGGGGATCCAGCCCGGAGCAGGTATAACCGGAGCGGGATTGCCCGGAGCGGGATTGCCCGGAGCGCATCCCGGAGCGGGTCTGCCGGGAACCCCGCCGGGATCAGGGCTGCCAGGGACCCCGCCGCGGACCGGCCTGCCGGGAATTCGGCCGGGCGCGGCGGCGGCGCTCCCAGGAGCTCAGCCAGGGACAGCGCTGCCAGGGGCGCCGGCCCCGGCAGGTTTGCCGGCGGGATCGCGGCCGGGGCTGCCTCCCTGGGCGGCGAACCTCCCCGCCGTGCCCGGGGGCGGGGGAGCGGGCGCTGGGCTCCCCGGCGTACCGATGAAAGGCTCGACCATTGCCTACCCGCCGGGAGCGGGACCCTGGCCCGGCGGGCTGCAGACCGGCGGGCTGCAAGCGGGTGGACTGCATCAGGGTGGGTTGCCGCGGGCGTCGAGTCAGCCGGTTGAGGGCATCCCGCCGATCGGGGGGCCGCGGCAGGTGGGGCAGCCGTGGATGGATGACCCGATCGCGGGGCTGCCGGATCTGAGCGCGTTGTGGGGGATCAAGCCTCCTGCGCCGGGCCGCCCCGCGCTGCCCCCCGACGGCATGAACCCGGCCGACGACGCTGCACTCACCGAGATCAGACGGCTGCTCGGGAACAGTCTTTCGCTCGCAGGTGGGCCGGCCGAGGTCGCCGGGCGATTGCGGGCGGCGCTTGTGCAGGCTCAGCCGACGCTGTTTGCGACGTTGCCCGGTGGGCCGGCTGCCCAGGTGGAGCAGCTGGCCGAGGGGCTCACCTGGCTGGTGCATCACGTGGATCAGCCGCCGTTGCTGGTTGCCGGGTTCGGGCGGCTGGGGATGGCGCTTGCGGAGAGTGGGGTTGTGCCGCAGCAGTTGCAGTTGGCGGGGGCGGCGCTGGCTGAGGCTATGCGGGCGGGGATGGCCGGGAACGGGTTGCGGCAGGATTTTGATCAGGCTTGGCGGTCGACGTGGCAGCACGCGTACGAGTGGGTTGCTCATGGGATGTCGGCTTCGCGGTATGAGCCCATGATCTGGACCGCGGTGGTGGTGTCGCATGAGTTGCGGCGGCATGACCTGGCGGTGATCCGGTTGCGGCCCTATCTTCCGATGCCCTACCGGGCGGGGCAGTACGCGCGGGTGGAGGTGCCGGAGGTTCCGGATGTCTGGCGGCCTTATTCATTGGCCGGGTCGCCGCGCCGGGACAACGTGGTGGAGCTGCACGTTCGTGCGAAGACGGTGGACGGGGTGAGCGGCAGCCTGGTCTACCGGACCCGCGTGGGGGATACGGTGCGGATCGCGCGCGCCGAGGGGTCGATGAGCGTGCCACGGAACGGGCGGGATCTGCTGTTGATCGGCGGGGATACCGGGGTGGCGCCGTTGAAGGCGTTGCTGACCGAGCTGGCGGTGACCGGGGATCCGCGGTCCGCGGTGCTGTTCTGGGGCGTGCGGACGCTGGCGGAGCTGTACGACATCGAGGAGATCGCGGCGATCGCGGCGGCGGCGAAGCGGGCGACCGTCATCCCGGTGGTCTCCGAGGGCGAGGCCGGACCGTACGCGTCCGGGCTGGTCACCGACGCGATCGCCTACTACGGCGAGTGGTCGGGGCACGAGGTGTATCTGGCCGGGCCGCCGCTGATGCTGACCGCCACCACCGCGGCGCTGCACCAGCTCGGCGTGGACCCGGCCCAGATCCACCACGATTCCCCCGAATAAAGACCCGGAGCAAGACCTACAGGACCAGTGCCAGGGCTTTCGCGTACGCCGGGGGCACGAAATTCTCGCCCCCGGGAGTGAGCACAGCGTCCCGTGACGCCGCGGCCCACCCGTCCGCCGGCACCGCCGCGCGCAACGCCGTCACGACGGGAGCGTCCGCCCACTGCGGGTCGTCGGCGAGCATGGTCAGCGCGACCAGCGACTCCTCGACCTCGCCCACGCACTCGAACGGCTTGTGGGCGTCGATGCCGAGCAGTTCCAGATAACCCGGGACCTGCGCGGGATCGGCGAACAGGTCGGTGCCGAAGATCCGCGTGAGCCGTTCGCGGGGCATCGCCGGGGCCATGGCCAGCGCGACGAACCGGCACTTGGGGCAGTCGCCGCACCAGCGGGCCGTCGGGTCGTGCAGCTTGAACGCCTTGTTGCAGCTGGTGACCACGTCGTCGTACGCGTCGAAGCGGGCGAACAGCTGAGCGATGTGCAGCTCCGACAGCGACCGCAGCAGCGAGAAGTACGGCTCGGTCAGCCCGACGTAGCTGATGACCGCGTCGCGCAGCAGCCCCTCGGCCGCGAGCCCCTTGGACCACTGGTGGTTGATCTCGTGACCGTTCCAGATCAGGTTCGGGTCGGAGGCGGAGCGCTCGTTGGACATCACGACCGGGCCGAGGCCGTGCAGGACGGCGGTGGCGATCGCGATCAGCGAGTTGATCGCGGTGACCGGGATGTGGCCGTTGCGGGCGCCGGCCTTGTTCAGCTCGAACAGGTGCGGGTCGAGTTTGCGCCGGGCGGCCAGCGCGGGGATGCCCGAGGCGGCGTTGACGTTGACGATGACCGGGTTGGGGTTCACCGAGAACGGCACGGGGTCGAGGCCGGCCGCGCGCAGGATCTCCAGCGTGACGATCGAGTCCTTGCCGCCGCCCACCGCCGACAGGGGACGCCCCTCGGCGTTGTCGATCAAGGCTGCCGGGTCGCTCAGGCCGGGGACGGTCACGGTCATGTCCAGCACGTACGGCAGCTGGTTCACGTACGCGTACTCTCCGAGCCCTTTGCTGTAGAGCGCGCTGAAAAGCGCCTGGGCCTCGGCAGTCACCGCCTTGGGCGCCTCGATGCGCGCGGGGGCGCCGACCTTGTAGTAGCTGACCCCGGCGACGACGTGCAGCAGGTCGAGCACCCGGTAGAAGGCGTCCGTGGGTTCCGGACCGGCGGGGAACGTGATCGTCTCCGTGAAGGACTCCGGGGACTCGCCGTCGAGCAGGTAATCGAACGTCGCAACCCCGGTAGCGGGGTCGTACGCGTACGAGGGAAAACGCATGACGTCGAACTGCACCCGAAACTCCTGTCATCTGACCGACGGGCAATACTAGTTCGAATCGACAAAGGGAGTATTCCTGTGCGCCTGGCAGACCTGCGCGGACGTTCCGTAGCCGTCTGGGGGACCGGCCGTGAGGGCCGTGCCGCCGTGACCGCGATTGCCGCGCACGGGCCGTCGCGCCTGCTCGCCGTCGATGACAGTGCCAATTTTCTGTCCGTGCCGTGGGAGGGGGAGCTGTCCGCGCTCGCCCCGCTGGCCGGTGGTGATCACGCGTTCCCCGCGCTGGTCGCCGCGGACGTCGTGGTGCGCTCGCCCGGGATCCCGCAGACCCACCCGTGGATGGCGGAGCTGCGTTCGCGTGGGGTCACTGTCACCGGCGGCAGTGCGCTGTGGATGGCCGATAATGCCCGTAAGACCATCGGCGTGACCGGCAGCAAGGGCAAGAGCACCACCGCCGCGCTGATCAGCCATCTGCTCGCGGCGGCGGGCCGGCCCAACATCTTCGGCGGCAACATCGGCGTGCCGCTGCTCGATCTCCCCACCGCTGATCAGTACGTCCTCGAGCTCAGCAGCTACCAGTGCAGCGACCTCACCGACTCGCCCCGGGTGGCCGTGGTGACGTCGCTGTTCCCGGAGCACCTCGACGCGCACGGCGGCGAGCGGGAGTACTACCGCGACAAGCTCAACCTGCTCGGGCACGGGCCGGAACTGATCATCGTGAACGGCGCCGACGAGCGGCTGGTCACCGAGACGCTGAACATGCGCGATGTGAACAACTGGCCCGCGATCCCGGCCGGTTCGGGGGATTCGCGGTTCCGGGTCGAGGACGACGGTCTCGTGTACTGCAGCGACGATGCCCTGTTCCCGCGGGACACGCTGGCGCTGCGAGGCAAGCACAACGGGCGCAATCTCTGTGTCGCGCTGGCCGTGCTCGACGGCATGGGCATCGACGTGATCGGGCTCAAGGAAGAGCTGCGGGCCGCCGTGGCGTCGTTCCAGGGGCTGCCGCACCGGCTCGCGGAGATCGAGGACCCGTCCGGGATCACGTTCGTCGATGACACGCTGTCCACGAGCCCTTACTCGGCGATGCATGCGATCGACGCGTACGAGGGGAGGGCCTTGACCGTGCTCGTCGGCGGGACCGACCGCGGCCTGGACTACTCCCCGCTGCGGCACCACCTCCAGGGCCGGGAGATCACCGTGATCGGCCTTCCGGACAGCGGCCCGCGCATCCTCGAAGAGCTTTCAGGCCTTCCAGGGGTACGCACGGAGCCCGCCGAGGACCTGCCCGCCGCCGTGGCCCTGGCGCGCAAGCTGACCCCCCGCGGCGGCGTGGTCCTGTTGTCGCCGGCGGCCCCGAGCTACGGGCGGTTCCGCAACTTCGAACACCGCTCCGAGGTGTTCGCGCAGGCGATCCGGGAGACCGCTTAACCGGTTCTGGGCGAAATTATTGCCGGACCGTGATCTTGTTTCGGCTCTGCGTCTTCTGTTGACGGCAGGTTTCCTCCCGGGCGCGTAAACGCTCTTTCGAGGCCGCCGCATGGGCTCCATGACCCCTTTTGCGTGGACTTATCCGGTCAAAAGCGCTGCTCTGGACGTACCCCACTGATGCGTGTAAAACCATCCTCGGGGCCCACGCTTTCACCGTCATGAATCCGGTAACGGTTTGAAAACTTCATCCACAGTCTTGACAGAAAGGGGGTCCAGGTAAGAACTTTTACCGCAACAGTTAACACTCCTACCTGAGGGGACGGCCCATGGTCGAGCCACAAGCGGACGGCACCGCTCGCACAGCGGTCGTCGATTCGCCGGCCCGCGACCTGCTGGGCGCGAATCCCTCCCACGGGGTCCTGGTCCGGGTCCGCACCCTGCTGCCGGAATTCACCGGTGCCCTGCAGCGCGTCGCCGAGCAGGTCCTCGACGACCCGGCCGCAGCCTCGCGGGCCACCATCGTCGAGCTCGCCGAGCGCAGCGGCACCTCACCCGCCACGGTCACCCGCTTCTGCCGGGCCCTGGGCTTCGACGGCTACGCCGACCTGCGGCTGGGCATCGCCTCCGAGACCGGCCGGGCCCGCTCGGCCGGCTGGACCGTCGACATCGGCCGCGAGATCCAGCCCGGCGACCCGCTCGACCGGGTGCTCGGGCAGATCATGGCCGCCGACACCCAGGCCATGCACGACACCGCCTCGCTGCTCGACCTCGGCGAGGTCGACCGGGCCGCCGCCGCGATCGCCACCGCGCAGCGGGTCAACATCTTCGGGGCCAGCGGCAGCGCCCTGGTCGGCGAGGAGATGCAGTTCAGCCTGCACCGCATCGGCGTCCCCGCCTGGGCCTGGACCGACGTGCACAACGGGCTGGCCAGTGCCGCGCTCTCCCGCCAGGGCGACGTCGCACTCGGCATCTCGCACAGCGGCGAGACCGGCGAGACCATAGAGCTCGTCGCCGAGGCGAGCAGCCGGGGCGCCACCACGATCGCGCTGACCAGCTTCCCGCAGTCCCCGCTGGCCGAGCTCGCCGACATCGTGCTGCTCACCGCCACCCAGGCCACGACGTTCCGGCCGGACGCGCTCTCCGCGCGGCACCCGCAGCTGGTCGTCCTCGATCTGCTCTACGTCGCGGTCGCGCAGCGGACCCACGAACGTTCGCATGCCGCGTTCCAGCGAACCGCACAAGCCGTCCACGGTCACAAAGCCGCGAAGGACGGAGCAGCACCTATCTGATGACGCACCCCCGCACGACATCCATGAACCTCTGATCGCACCGCACCCATAAACCTCTCAGCGCCCGGCAACGCACCAACATCTGAGGAGAAAGCGAATGTCCGACATCTTCAAGCCCGAGGTCGACCGCCGGACGCTGCTGCGTCGTGCGGCCGCCGTGGGTCTGCTCGCCACCCCGGCCGTGAGCATGCTCAGCGCTTGCGTCGGTGGCGGCGACGACAGCGACGACAACGCGGACAAGCCCTCGGGCACCGTCTCCGCGACGAACCCGCTGGGTGTCAAGGAGGACGAGCCGCTGGAGATCGTGATCTTCAACGGTGGCCTCGGCACCAAGTACGCGACGGACGTCGACATCCCGTCGTACAACAAGCTCTTCCCGAACTCCAAGGTCGCGTTCAGCCAGACCGAGGAGATCGCGACCGTCGTCCAGCCGCGGTTCACCGGCGGCAACCCGCCGGACATGATCAACAACTCCGGCTCGAAGCTGATGGACCAGGGCGCGCTCGTCCAGGCCGGCCAGGTCCAGGACCTGACCGAGCTGTTCGCGGCCCCGTCGCTCGACATCACCGGCAAGACCGTCAAGGACACCCTGATCCCCGGCACCGTGGAGCAGGGCACGTTCAACGGCAAGCCGTACGTCCTGAACTACGCCTTCACGGTCTTCGGCCTCTGGTACTCGGGCAAGCTGTTCAAGGACAACGGCTGGACCGCCCCCACCACCTGGGCCGACTTCCTCACGCTGCTCGACGCGATGAAGGCCAAGGGCATCACCCCCTACGGGTACGCCGGAGCGAACGCGCCGTACTACCAGTACACGGTGATCCTCGCCAGCGCCGCGAAGATCGGTGGCGCCGACATCCTGAAGAACATCGACAACCTCGAGCCGAACGCCTGGAACAACGACGCCGTCAAGCAGGCCGCCGCCGCGTGGGCCGAGGTCGGCGCCAAGTACTCCGACAAGTCGTTCCTGGGCCTCAAGCACACCGAGGTTCAGCTGAAGCAGGACCAGTACAAGGTCGGCTTCTACCCGTCGGGCTCCTGGCTGGAGAACGAGCAGGCCAAGGACACCCCGGCCGGCTTCGACTACCAGCTCGCGCCGCTCCCCAGCGTGACCACGGCCGACAAGCTCCCCGCCACCGCGCTCTACGCGGCCGCCGGCGAGCAGTACTTCGTCGCCAGCAAGGGCAAGAACCCCAAGGGCGGCATGGAGTTCATGCGCCACATGCTCTCCAAGGCCGGCGCCGTGGGCTTCACCCAGCTCACCAAGACGCTGACCGTCGTCTCGGGTGCCACCGACGGCATGGAGATCAGCCCCGGGCTCACCTCCGGCAACAAGGCCCTGGTCGCGGCGGGTGCTGACACGTTCAGCTTCCGCTTCGACACCTGGTACAAGAAGCTTGACGACGAGCTGCGCGCCGCCACCAACGAACTGATGTTCCAGGGCGGCACCGCTGACAAGTTCGTCACGCGGATGCAGAAGGCGGCGGACGCGGTCAAGGCCGACTCCTCCATCGAGAAGTTCTCCCGCTAATCCTGTCCCATGGCTGACTACGTAGCCGCAATCACGAACGGAGCTATAGCACCATGAAGCACGGCAGGTACCCGTTCATCATCGGCTTCCTGATCGTGCCGGTGGCGATCTACGGCACGTTCGTGATTGCGGCATACGTACAGGCTTTCCAGCTGTCGTTCACGAACTGGCGGGGCTTCTCGCCCAACGTGGATTACATCGGCTTCGACAACTTCACCAAGCTCTTCCACGACAGCACGTTCTGGAAGGCGATCCAGCACCACGTGCTGCTGCTGATCTTCCTGCCGCTGCTGACGATCATCCTGGCCCTGTTCTTCGCCTTCCTGCTGAACGTCGGCGGAGGATCGAAGGGTGGGCGTACCCAGGGTGTCCGGGGCTCGAAGTTCTACCGGGTGATCTTCTTCTTCCCGCAGCTGCTCGCCCTCGCGCTGGTGGCGGTCATCTTCTCCCGGGTCTACTCCCCGGACGAGAGCGGCCTGATCAACGGCCTGCTCCAGCAGTTCGGCGCCGGCCCGGTGCTGTTCCTGGCCGACTCGCACCTCGCCCTGTGGTCCATCCTCGCGGTGCTGGTGTGGCAGGGCGTCGGCTTCTACGTGGTGCTCTTCTCAGCCGGCATGGGCTCGATCCCCACGGAGATCTACGAGGCGGCGGCGCTGGACGGCGCCACCCGCAGCACCCTGTTCTTCAAGATCACGCTGCCGCTGCTCTGGAGCACGCTCCAGGTCGCCTGGGTCTACCTCGGCATCGCAGCCTTCGACGCGTTCGCCCTGGTGAACGTCATGTCCGTCGACCGCGGCGGCCCGGACGGCGCGACCACCGTGCTCGGCCTCGAGATCTACCGCAACGCGTTCGACTACGCACAGTTCGGCTACGCCTCGGCGATGGGCGTCGTGCTGTTCTTCCTGACCCTCACGTTCGCCGCGCTGACCCTGCGGGTCACCCGGCGCGACACCGTCGAGCTCTGAGACGGAGCCTGAGATGACCAACCTGCGTACCGATGTCTCCGCCACACCGCCGGGCACCGTGGACTACCCCGGCGCCCGCAAGTCCGCCGGCACGCCCGCGGGCAAGAAGGAGATCAAGCTCTTCAGCGGCTTCGCCCACATCGCCCTGGCGATCTGGGGCCTGCTGGTCATCGCCCCGCTCATCTGGGTGATCCTGGCAAGTTTCAAGAGCAACACCGAGATCTTCACCCACGCCCCGTTCAGCCTGCCCAGCGCGCTCTCCTTCGAGTCCTACAAGAGCGCCTGGACCGAGGCCCACGTCGGCCGCTACTTCCTCAACTCCATCTTCGTGGTGGCGCTGAGCACCACCGGCACGATGATCTTCGGCTCCATGGCGGCCTACGTCCTGGCCCGCTACAAGTTCGTCGGCAACCGCTTCATCTACTACCTGTTCGTCTCCGGCCTGGCCTTCCCGGTGTTCCTCGCCCTGGTCCCGCTCTTCCTCATCCTGCAGAACCTGGGCCTGCTCAACACCTACACCGGCCTGATCCTGGTCTACATCGCCTACTCCCTGCCGTTCACGGTGTTCTTCATGACAGCGTTCTTCAAAACGCTGCCGAACCACGTAGCGGAAGCGGCGATCGTCGACGGCGCCTCGCACACGAGGCTGTTCTTCCAGGTCATGCTGCCGATGGCCAAGTCCGGCCTGGTCAGCATCACGATCTTCAACATCGTCGGCCAGTGGAACCAGTACCTGCTCCCGGTCGCGATCATGCAGGGCCAGGGCGCCGAGAACAAATGGGTCCTCACCCAGGGCATCGCCAACATCTCGGTCTCGGCGGGCTACCAGGCCAACTGGGCCGCCCTGTTCGCAGCGCTCACGCTCTCGATCGTGCCCATGATCATCGTGTACGCCTTCTTCCAGCGGCAGATCCAGTCCGGCCTCACCGCCGGCGCCGCGAAGTAACGCTTCACCAGGTTCTTCCGGCGGCGGTACCGATCCACGGGGGTCGGTACCGCCGCTTTTTTGTCACACCCCAGGGCCACAATGAGGTTGTGCTGATCGTGGTGCCTTCTCCGTGCCTGCCCCCGGGTGGGCCCGTCGTCGTGCCCGATCCCGGCGGTGCTTTCGCCATGCTGACCGTTGTGGGGTCGCGGTGCTGACCGTCGTGCTGACCCCTGGGGGGTCGTCGTGCTGATCGCTGTGGTGTCCGAGGACGGCAGCTGGCGGGGCCCCGGCTGGCTCCAGGCCGTCCACCCGGACGGCACCCCGGCCGAGCCGCCGACCCCGGTGGCCGACCTCCCCGCCGAGATCACCGCCCGCGAGGCCACCGACCACCCCCGCTGGCTCTGGGCCTCCACCACCGACGCCTACCCCGCCCTGCTCCGCGCCGGCGTCCGAGTAGCCCGCTGCCACGACATCGAGCTCACCGAAGCCCTCCTGAGCGGCCACGCCGGCCACTGGGGCGAACCCCGCTCCCTGGCCGCCGCCCTCGCCCGCCTCACCGGCGTCCCGGTCCCACCCGACCCCCCGGCCCGCATCCCCGAACCCCCCGGCCAGCAACAAGACACCCTCTTCGGCCCCTCCCACGGCATCCCCACCTCCCCCCACACCGCGGTCCTAGCCGTCGCCGGCGTCTCCTCCTCCACCCCCGGCTTCGTAGCCCTCGACGCCCTCACCCGCGTCTACGCCGACCAGCACCACCGCATCACCACCATCGACCGCCCCGGCCGCCTCGCCGCCGCGGCCCCCGATCGTGCTGGCTCTGACCCCGCGGCCTCCGACCGTGCCGCCTCTGACCGTGCCGCCTCTGACCGTGCCGCCTCCGACCGTGCCGCCTCTGACCGTGCGTCCTTCGCCGGGCGGGCCGACGGCTCTGTTGCTGCCGGCAGGCGGGATGTCGGCGTTCCCCCGGGGCGAGCCGGTGGCGCATCCCATGCCGGCGACCCTGGGCGTGGCGTTGCTGTCGGGCGGCCGGGTGGGTTTGCGCTGCTGGTGGCGGCGGAGTCGGCCGGGGCGCTGGTCGGTGCAGAGATGACTCACACCGGTATGCCGTGGCGGGCTGACGTGCACGACCAGATCCTGCGGGAGCTGCTGGGCCCGCCGCAGCCGGTCGGGCCGCCCCGGCGTCTGTCCGAGCTGACCGCCGAGGTCAACGCGGCGTTCGGCACCCGCGGCCTGCATCTGGACTCCCCGGCCGAGGTGCTCAAGGCTTTCGCCCGCGCCGGCATCGAGGTCCCCAACACGCGTGCCTGGGTGCTGCGCCAGGTCGAGCATCCCGCGGTCCAGCCCCTGCTCGAATACAAGGAGCTCTACCGCATCTGGACGGCCCACGGCTGGACCTGGCTCGACTCCTGGGTGAGCGAGGGCCGGTTCCGCCCCGAGTACGTCCCCGGCGGCGTGGTCTCGGGCCGCTGGGCAGCGCGGGGTGGCGGTGCCCTGCAGGTTCCCAAGGTGGTCCGCGGCGCGGTGATCGCCGACCCGGGCTGGACGTTCGTGATCGCCGACGCGGGCCAACTGGAGCCGCGCGTGCTGGCGGCGGTCTCCGGCGACGACCGGCTGGCCGCCGCGGGCGTGGCCGACGACCTCTACGCCGCCCTGGCCGCCGACTCGTTCGCGGGCGATCGCCCCAAGGCCAAGGTCGCCCTGCTCGGCGCCATGTACGGCCAGACCGGCGGCGCCGCCATCCCGGCCCTCGCCGTGCTCCGCAAGCACTACCCGACAGCCTTCGAGTACGTCGAGGCAGCCGCCCGTACGGGCGAGGCCGGGGGACTGGTCCGCTCCTGGCTCGGCCGCACCTGCCCGCCGTCCTCAACCGCGTGGCGCGACGCCGGACTCGACCCGCCGGAGGAGTCGGGCTCCGCCGAGGTCCCCCAGGGCGGCGCGTCCGGCCGGGCCCGGGGCCGGTTCACCCGAAACTTCGTGATCCAGGCGACGGCGGCGGAATGGGCGCTGGTGCTGCTGGCGACCCTGCGTACGGCGCTCGAGGGCCTGCAGGCCGAGATCGTCATTTTCGTCCACGACGAGGTGGGCGTGCACTGCCCGAAGGAAGAGGCGGAACAGGTCGCCGAGGCGGTCCGCCGCTCCGCTGTCCGGGCCGGCGAGCTCCTCTTCGGCAACACAGCAGTCCGCTTCCCCCTCGAAGTCGCCATCGCCGAGTGCTACACCGACGCCAAATAGCGCCCATGCGCGTCCCTGGAGAGCGGGACCTCAGTCGTGGCTGGCCTCGGGCGGGAACGTGCCGGAGAAGACGACGGCCGGGTAGCTGGGCCAGTCCTCCGCGGGCGCGTCCGGGTAGGGGATGCCGAGGCGGCGCCAGAAGTCGGTGACCACCCAGGTGTCCTCGAGCAGCGAATGGTCGTCGGGGAACGCCTTCCCGTCGTGCGGTGCCAGGAAGCGCCGGAAGAGACGGAAGGTGAAGGTGTAGGGATTGACGAAGTACGGCGCGATCGTGGCGGGCGGCCGGTTGAAGAGGTCGCCGAGAACGTCCGCGTCGCCCTGCCAGCGCCGTTTGGCCTCGGGGAGCTGGGCCGGGTCGGCGACCACCTCGCGCGGGTCGGAGGCGAAATGGTCGACCGGGCAGCCCGCGTCGTACGCGATGTGGCACCACAGGTCCGAGTCGTAGATGTCGATCGAGCTGGCGACCACGCCGAACTCGGCGGAGAGGCGCCCGCCGGCGCGGTCGGCGTACGTGGCGAATCGTGGCCAGTCCACCACCACCCACCCGTCCTTGGGCGGCACGATGATGGCCGCGTCCCGGCCCACCGTGGCCCCGGCCGTCGTCACCTCAGCGGCCACGTCATAGCCCGCCGCGAACCGTACGATCGCCCGCGCGATCAGATCCGGGTCCATGGCAGGCAGCGCAGTCGCGTGCACGAACTCGCCCACCCCACCGACGGTAGTGCTGTGACCCCTGACGTTCACCGTGTTTGCGGTGATGCCTGTCAGGAGGGCGGCGCGAGGGTACTCATCAGGGCCGCGACGGCCGCGTCGACGTCCTTGCGGGCGGGGGTGGCGAAGCCGACGACGAGGGCATCGGGCACGGGGTGCGTGCGGCTGTAGCGCCCGAGGGTGTGGACGGCCACGCGGGTGCCGGACGGCGCAACGGTGGCGGCCGGTTCGATGACGGCGTGCAGGCCGGCGGGGATTCCGGGGACGGTCAGGCCGTGGGCGTGCAGAGCGTTCCGGAGCAGAAGCCGCCGGCGTGCGTACTCACGGCGTTGGGCCCGCACATGCCGTTCGTAGTCGCCAGAAGCGATGAAGTCGGCCAGGGCGAGCTGGTTCAGCAGCGGAACCCCGCCGGTGAGGGTGGCGACCGCGTGGGCGGTGGGGGCCACCAGCTCGTCGGGCAGGACGAGCCAGCCGATGCGCAGGTCAGGTGACAGGGTCTTGCTGACGCTGCCCGCGTAGATGACACGGTCGGGTGCGGAGCGTTGCAGGGCGGCCACGGGACGGCGGTCGAAGCGGAACTCCCCGTCGTAGTCGTCCTCGACGATGTACCCGCCGGTTCTGGCAGCCCAGTCGCAGACCAGGCCACGCCGTCGCGGGCTGAGCGCACCACCGAGCGGGAACTGATGAGCTGGGGTCAGCGACACAACGTCGACGCCGCCGCCCAGGTCCTCGACCCGGGCACCGTCGGCGTCGACGGGCAGGTCCAGGACCGTGTGCCCCAGGCGCTGCCACAGCTCCACCACTGCCGGCAGAAGGGGGCACCGCGGTGCTTGCTCGTCGTAGCGCACTCAACCAGCGGGCGGCCGGGAACGATCCGAGTTCGGGTTGCCCCGGGCGCAGGTCGAAACGCGGGGCCTGCGCTTCAACGGCCGCAGGAGCAGTGGCGGCCGTGGGCGAAGTGTCCCGGGCGACGTGGATGCCGCTGCGGTTCCTCGCGGTGAGGACGCCTTCGGCGACGAGGTCGTCGAGGGCGGCGACCACCGTGGTCCGGGAGATGCCCAGCTCCGCAGCGAGGTCGCGGGTGGAAGGCAGTCGCTGGCCCACCGGCAGGACCCCGGTGGCGATCGCCGTGCGGACGGCGGACTCGACCCCGCGGACCTTCGACAGGGACGGGTCCAGGCTGAGCCACTCCACTGGACCACAATATTGGACGTTCCGTGGACCTGTCGGCCAGTCCAGATGGTTCCTACTGTCAACGGTTATGCGCGTGTTCCTGGCCGGGGGTTCCGGTGTTGTCGGACGGGCCCTCATCCCCATGCTGGTGGCCGATGGCCACGACGTCAGCGCCACCACCCGCTCCGCGGCAAAGATCGAACTGCTGCGGGAGCTGGGCGCACGAGCCGTACCCCTGGACGTCTTCGACCGGGACGCGGTGCAGGTAGCGTTCGAGCAGGTGAGACCCGACGCCGTCATACATCAGCTCACCGACCTGACCGGCGGGGACCCCGCCAGCAACGCCCACCTGCGCCGCGTCGGCACCCGCCACCTCGTCGGCGCCGCACAGCGGGCGGGGGTCCGGCGCGTGGTGGCGCAGAGCATCAGCTGGGTCTACCGGCCGGGCACGACCCCGGCCGTGGAGGACGACCCGCTCGACACCGACTCCGCCGCACCGCGACGTACGACCATCGCCGGCGTTCGGGCTCTCGAGACCGCCGTGCTCGGCTGCCGCGAGGGAGTGGTCCTGCGCTACGGCCAGCTCTACGGCCCCGGGACCTGGTACGCCCGCGACGGCCGGTTCGGGCGGGCGGCTCGGACGGGAACGCTGCCCACCTCTGCGACGGTAACCTCGTTCGTCCACGTCGATGACGCCGCCCGTGCCGCTTCTCAGGCGCTGACCTGGCCGCGGGGAATCTGGAACATCGTCGACGACGAACCCGCCGCGGGCGATCAGTGGGTGCCGGTCTTCGCCGATGCCGTCGGCGCCTCGAAAAATGCTGCCGCGCCCGCGGTGGGCGGGGACATCGGGCGCCCGGTCTCGAACGCTCGCGCCCGCCACGCGGGTTTCGCCCCGGCCTACCGGTCATGGCGTGAAGGGTTCAGAATGGAATGAGTGACCCTTTCGCACGAGGACCTCTTCAAACGCTATCTGTACGCCGGCGCGATCACCCGCAACGCCGACGCGGTGGCGGCCCTGTTCACCGAGGACGGCGTCTACGAGGCGCCGCTCGCACCGGGTGGCTTCCGGCTCGAAGGCCGCAACGCGATCCGTGACGGCATCGGTGCCATGCATCGCGACCCGGCCTACGAGGGCAAGGCCGATCCCGCGCCTTCCGGTTTCGTGCTGCACGAGACCGCTGACCCGGCAGTCTTCATCGTCGAGATCGACGCGACGCTCGAAACAGGCCCGACAATGTCAATAATCCACATCTTCCGGGTACGCGACGAGCACATCGCCCACCTCCGCGACTACTTCAGAGCCTGACGCATCCGCTCGACCGGCAGCGCAGGGTTGGCGGCCGCGTGTTCCGCCAGCTCGGGGTCGTCGAGCAACGCGACGATCCGGGCGACGGGCAAGCGCGCACACGACGCCATCGCCAGCCGCACGCCCAGGTCCGGGTCGGTGGTCAGCCGATCCACGAGCTCCGGGTCGGCATCCGGGTCGAGCGCGACCAACCGGCGTACCGACGGATCGTTGTGATCGGCGAATGCGGCCAGTCCCGCTGTCGGGAAGTGAGCAAGCGACGGGAGCCGCTCCCGGTCACGCCCCTGGTCCTCCAGGAAGGCGCGCAGGAGCAACCTAGGTGGGGCATCAGGATGGTGCAGGGCGAGCAACACGCGTACGCCCCGATCGTCATCATCGGCCAGCAGACTGACCAGATCCCCGGGCAGTCCGGGGTGACGGGCCGCTCGGCGGCGTAGCAACGGGTTGACCGAATGCGCCCAGCGCATCGCCTCGCCGAGCGGCCCCGGCATGTGCCTGGAGTAGGAATACTGGCTGTCGCTGACGGCAATGGTGATGCCCGCCCGCTGCTGCTCAGTGAGACCGGGGTGGACCGAGACAGCCGTGCGCACCCCGATATCGGGGTCGGTGGCCAGGGATTCCAGCTGCTCGGGGCTCAGGTCGGCGCGGTCGGCGAGCCGGGCGCGTACGACAGGGCTGGGATGATGCAGCAGAGCCTGGATGACGTCCGGTGGGGTGCTCGGGTTCGCGCTGACAAAAGGCAGCGCGGCTTCGTCACCGCTCGCCATCACCTGGTCGACCAGCGCGCGGGACAGCGGTCGTTGCAGCACGGCCCAGAACGCGTGGATGTGCGTCTTCGGCAGGTCGTCGGGCTGCATGACCCGCTCGTTCTCGGAGATGGCCGCGGCGATGGTCTCCCTGACCTGCGGCTCGGGGTCGGCCAGCAGCGCGGCCCGGGTGGCTCCGTCGAGCAGTTGGGGGAACCGCGCCGGGTGCAGGCGTACCCGTGGATCGGGGTGTGCACCCGCCGAGCGGTGGAGGCGCCGGTCGTACTCCATGGCCACCCACAGCTCATCGAAAAGCTCCCAGGGGGACAACGGCGCGTCGGGGTCGTCCTCGACGCTCACCAGCAGTGAGCGCAGGTGATCGTCGGTGAGGTGGTTGCTCAAGGCACGCAGTCGCACGCGCCATTCGGGGTCTGCCAGCAACCGGCTGCGGAGCTCCGGCAGGGTCCGGGCATGCTCGGCCAGCGTGCCGCGGACCTCGCGCGACGGATGCCGCACCATCGCTTCCTGCACCGATTCCGGCAGATCACGGCGATCTGTCAGCCCTCGGCAGAACGGCGACTCTGCTGACGCGAGCAGATCGAGCAGCACATCCGCCGGCGTCGCGGGGTTCCTCGCCAAGCCGCGTACCAAGGGATCACTGATCATCGGACGCACCTTAGTGCGCGCTCAGCGGGTCCCCGGAAACAGGGATAGCGTCGGGGGATGCACCGTGTGGCGTTCGGGGCGCAGGTTTGCGGGGACCTCGGGGAGGGGTCGGTCCGGGAGTGGCTTGTGCCCGACGGGCGTGGTGGATATGCGATGGGGACGGTCAGCGGGTTGCGGACCCGGCGCTATCACGGGCTGCTGGTCGTGGCCGGGAAGACGCCGTCGCTGCGGTATCTCGGGCTTGCGTCGCTCGATCCGGTGGTGACGCTGGCGTCCGGGACGGTGGTGCGGCTGGGGACGCACGAGTGGGCCGACGGGACTGTTGCGCCGGCTGGGCATCGGTTTCTGTCCGGGTTCGAGCTGGTGGACGGGTTGCCGCGGTGGCGGTGGCGGATCGGGGACGTTGTTCTCGAGCGCGAGGTCGCCATGGTGCACGGGCGGAGCAGTGTCGCGGTGGTGCACCGGTTGCTCACCGGTGGGCCGGTCAGTTTGCGGCTCGAAGCGCTGTGCACGTGGCGGGATGTGCACGCCGAGCGGACCGCGGGGAGCGCCGAGCCCGAGGTGACCGAGGTGGCGGGCGGGTGCGTGGTCGAGGGCGCTTATCGCTTGCGCGGGCCCGATTTTCGCGGCGCGGGTGCTTGGTTCCGCGGGGTGCGGCACCGCGAGGAGGCGGCGCGCGGGCTCACCCCCACCGAGGACTTATGGTACGCGGGGAGCTTCCACGCCGAGCTCCGCCAAGCTGGGGACACCGCGTCCGTTTCGGCGTGGGCGGAGGACCTCGACGTTGTGCCCGAGCCGGCGGCGGCGGTGGTCAGCTCCGCGCGTACCCGTAACAGGACTCTGGTGGCAGCGGCCGCACCCGGCGGCGAAGCGCAGGCCACGCTCGCCCTGGCCGCCGATGCCTTTGTTGTCGAAACCGCGACCGGTCCCGATGTCGTGGCGGGCTATCCCTGGTTCGGCGCCTGGTCGCGGGACACGATGCTCAGCTATGAAGGTCTTTTCCTGGCGACCAACCGGGCCGAGCAGGGACGAAAACTTCTCCTCGGGTACGCGGAAACGTTGTCGGAGGGCATGCTCGCGAACACCGCCGACACGGGCAGCATCGAGTACAACACCGTGGACGGCACGCTGTGGTTCCTGCACGCCGTCGGGCGGCACGTGGCGGTCACCGGCGACAACGACCTTGCCGCGGAGCTGCTGCCCGCCCTGCGCGACGTGGTCGGCGCCCACCTGGCAGGCACGCGCTACGGCATCCAGGCGGACCCGGCCGACGGACTGCTCCGCCAGGGCGCCCCGGGCACGGCGCTGACCTGGATGGACGCGCGGGTCAACGGCGAGCCGGTCACCCCGCGTACGGGTAAGCCTGTCGAGGTCAACGCCCTGTGGATCAACGGCCTGGCCATGATGATCAGGCTCGCCTGGCAGGTCGGTGCCGGCGCCGGCCAGGCCGCCCTGGCCCACTCGGCGGCGCTCACGTCCTTCGCCCGCCGGTTTCCGGCCAAGGCCGGCCTGCTGCACGACGTGATCGACGGCCCGGACGACGACGTGCTGCGCCCGAATCAGCTGCTCGCCTGGTCACTGCCGTATGCGCCGTTGCGTCCGTCGCCCGGGGCGTTGCAGACCATCGGCGCGGCGCTGATGACACCGCTCGGCCCGCGCAGCCAGGCCCCGGGCACGCCGGGTTATCACGGCAGCCACCGCGGCCCGCCGGGTTCCCGCGATCGGGCCTACCACACGGGTACGGTCTGGCCCTGGCTCACCGGCCCCTATGTGGAGGCCTGGCGGCGGCTCGGCGTCTCCGCGGAGCAGACACTGTCCGACGCCGACGGTCACCTGGGGGAGTACGGCCTGGGTTCGGTCTCGGAAACCGCCGACGGCGAGGCCCCGCACGGCGCGACGGGCTGCCCGTTCCAGGCCTGGTCGGTCGCGGAGAGCCTGCGCGTCAGAAAACTGTCGTAGCTGCTCAGGCGCCGGGCATGCGGTGCATCAGCTCGTCGATGGCTTCACCCGGCTGGGCGAACCAGGCGGGGAGACTGTCGTCGAGCGCCGTGGCGATGCGATGGTGGGCGAAGCGGGTGAGCGGCGGAAGATCGTCCAGCGAGAACCAGCCGACCTCGAGCGACTCGGAGTCGTTGACCCGTGCCTCACCGCCGACCGCGCGGCACCGGAACCACGTGTTGACCATCTGACAGTGATCGCCGTTGCCATAGACCACCTCGTGCAGGACCACCCCGGCCAGCCGCTCGACCTTGACCTGGACGTTCGTCTCCTCGAGCGTCTCGCGCACGACGGCCTCGGCGGGCTGCTCGCCCGGATCCATCATCCCCGCGATCAGCGCCCACTGGTGGTTGTCGCTGCGCTGCCCCAGCAGCACCTCGCCGCGGTCGTTGAGCACCACGGCGCTGACGGTCGGAAACATGATCAAGCCCTGGCCGTACTTGGCGCGCAGGTCTTTGACGTAGTCAGAAGCAGGCACGCCCGCGACTTTAGCCGCGCTTCGCAGCCTGCTTACGGGCGCGCTGCGCCCGGGAATACCGCTTGCGTTCCTCGAGGTCGGCCTTCCAGCCGTCGCGTGCCTCCTGGGTGACGCCCTCGATCGCACCCTGCACCGAGGCCGGCCCCGCCCAGTACTTGTAGATCCAGTTCCAGAGGAACCCGCCCTCGCGGACATCCTTCGCCATGATCCCCAACTCCTCGAGAAGGTTGCCACACCAATCATTGGTGCACCAACTATTGGTACGATAACCGTATCGGCAGAGGAGCGGCAACCATGAGCGATCCGTTGGAACTTGAACAGCAGGTGTGCTTCGCGCTGTCCGTGGCAGCCCGCAGCGTGGTCGCCGTCTACCGGCCACTGCTCGAACCCATGGGCCTCACCCACCCCCAGTACCTGGTGATGCTCGCGTTGTGGCAGCACGCCCCTCTATCCGTACGCAAGCTGAGCACTCTTCTGCAGCTGGACCCCGGCACCCTGTCCCCGCTGCTCAAACGCCTCGAGACGATCGGCTACCTACGCCGCGAACGAGACCCGAAAGACGAACGCAGCCTCGCCGTCACCCTCACCCCCGCCGGCCGTGACCTGCGCGAACAGGCCCTGAAGATCCCCCCGGCCGTCGTCGACCGCCTCGGCATGCCCCTCGACGAACTCATGTCCCTCCACGCCGCCCTCACCCGCGTCATCAGCGCCGCGACATAGCCGACCAGCTCGACAGCTGTCGCAGGGCGTCGTCGCTGACCGAACCCGCGGGGGCGCTGAGCATCGTCAGGGTCAGGCCGGGATCGGCGGCCAGCGGCAGGGTCTCGAAGTTCAGGTCGAGGTCGCCGACCACGGGATGCCGGAACTGCTTGACGCCCGTGCGATGCAGCCGCACGTCGTGGGCGGCCCACCTGATGCGGAAATCCTCGCTGCGGGTGCAGAGCTCACCCACAAGATCGGTCAGATCCTTGTCGTACGGGTCCCGCCCGGCCTCCGTACGCATCATGGCCACCGTGTCACCCGCGATCCGTTCCCAATCCCGCCAGAATTCCCGGGCCCGCGGATCGAGGAACGCGAACCGGGCATGGTTCACGGGCCGGGCCGGCTCGTCGAACATCGGCGCGTACAACGCCTCAGCGAGCGTGTTCGCGGCCGGGACATCCCCGCGTCCGTTGGTGACAAACGCCGGAATCTCCGTCATCAACTCCAGAATGCGCAAAACGCCGGGTCTGACCTGCGGCGCGGGCCCTCGCCGCCGCCCACGCCCCGGCCCGGCGGTGCGGGCCAGGTCGCCGAGATGCCGCCGCTCGGCCTCATCGAGCTGCAGCGCTCCGGCGACCGCATCGAGAACACTCCCGGACGCCCCGGCGAGATCACCCCGCTCAAGCTGGGCGTAATACTCGACGCTGACCCCGGCGAGATCGGCGACCTCACTACGCCGCAGCCCCTGCACCCGCCGATTACGGCCGTGGTGCACCAGCCCCGCCTGCTCCGGGCTGATCCGGGCGCGGCGGGAGCTGAGAAAGGCCTTCACCTCGTCACGGTTGTCCACGTTCCCAGGCTCGGCCGGTTTGCATTTCTCAAAGGTGGGCTGTCAGCACACCTGTCAGCAGCGTCTTCTCCCCACCGCCGCGATCCGGTCTCCTGGTGACATGAAGGTACTGATGATCACCGGCGCAGCCCGGGGCATGGGCGTCGACATCACCCAGGCAGCCCTCGCCGCCGGCTACGCCGTGGTAGCCACCGGCCGCGACCCGGCCAAGATCCCCCCAGCAAAAAATCTGCTCACCGTACGCCTGGACGTCACCGATCCCGCCAGCGCCCAATCAGCGGTGCAGGCCGCGGTGGACCGCTTCGGCAGCATCGACGTGCTGGTCAACAACGCCGGCAATTTCGTCGCAGGCTTCTTCGAAGAAATCACCCCGGCGGACTTCCGGGCCCAGGTTGAGACAAACCTCTTCGGCCCGCTGAACGTCACCCGCGCGGTGCTCCCGATCATGCGCGCCCAGCGCTCCGGCCTGATAGTCACGATCTCGTCGACCGCAGGCATAACCGGCCAGGAATTCTGCACGGCCTACGCCGCCGCCAAGTTCGGCCTCGAAGGCTGGGCGGAATCCCTGACCCCCGAAGTCGCCCCCTACGGCATCCGCACCATGCTGGTCGAACCCGGCTTCTTCCGCACCGACCTGCTCACCCCGCAATCCACGACGTACGCCGCCCCCGCCATCGACGACTACGCCGAACGCACCAGGCAAACCGTCACCGCCTGGACAGCCATGAACGGCCTCCAGGGCGGCGACCCGGCCAAACTCGCCACAGCCCTGCTCACCCTCATCAACTCCGACGCCCCACCCCTGCGCTGGGCCGCCGGCACCGACGCCCTCAAGGTCCTCGAGGACAAGGCCCACACCCTCCTCCACCAAGCCACCGCCCACCGCGCCCTCTCCTCATCCCTCGCCCACACCGCCTGACTCCCAGACCAGCCGCGCCGGTCCCCCCAACCTTGCCGGTGCCGCCGGGCCTGGCGATGGGGCACGCCTCGATTGCGCCGGACCCGGCGGTGGGCACGCCTCGGTGGCGCGAGGCCTGGCGGTGGCGCGAGGCCTGGCGGTGGGCACGCCCCGATGGCGCGGCATCGCTACCGTGAAGTCATGTTGACCGCCGAGAAGATGGGCATGTGGCGCGGCCGTTACCAACTGGCCGCGGACGGGCACCCGGTCGCCGTGTGGGACCCGTCATGGTGGCGCAGCGGCGGCGACTTCGAGGTGCAAGGCCGCCGCTACCAGGTCCGCTCCAACGGCTGGGGCAGCAAATACCGCATGCTCGACGAGACCGGCGGCGTGATCGCCCTCGTCGAACGAGCCGGCCGCAAACACTGGACAGCCCAATCCGGCGGCCGCTCCTACGAATTCCGCCGCGCCTCCATGTGGGGCAACCGGCAGGAGCTGGTGATCGACGGGGTCGTAACAGGCTCCATGCGCCGCACAAGCGCCTGGTCGGGCGCCATCGAGGCCGACCTCCCCGGCCTGCCCCTCCCACTCCAGATCTTCGTAATCGGCGTCCAGCTAGCCCTCTGGCAAGCCCAGCAAACCGCCGCAGCCAGCGTTTGACCCGCCCACCCCCGCCGGCTGACATTTGCGCTCCGCGATGGGACGTGAGGTTGATCTGCGGGCCGACCGCCAACCGACCCGACCGAGGGCGCGTGGCTTGGCCGAGGGCGTGGCTTGGCTGACCGCGTGGCTTGGCCGGGGGCGTGGCTCGGCTGACTGCGTGGCTTGGCCGAGGGCCTGGCTTGGCTGACCGCGTTGCTTGGCTGACCGCGTGGCTTGGCTGACTGCGTGGCTTGGCCGGGGGGCGTGGCTCGGCCGAGGGCCTGGCTTGGCTGACCGCGTGGCTTGGCTGGGGGCGTGGCTCGGCTGATTGCGTGATCTCGCCGGGGGCGTGTCTCAGCTGACTGCGTGATTTCGTCAAGGCATGGCTCGGCCGAGTGGGTGATCCCACCGACGGCGTTGTGCGTCCAACCCCGTGGCCAGGCTGGCCTGCGGGTAGGTGCGAGGTTCGGGGTGGCTCAGCCGAGGCTGGGGAGACCCGCCCGTGGCAGGCCGAGCGCCGCCGAATGCGCTGGCCTCGCGTTGTCCGGTGCGGCCGCGACGACATCACTGGTCGCCGGTTCGAACGGGATCGACCACCAGAACGTGGAGCCCTGACCCGGTTCGCTGTCCACCCCGATCGTGCCGCCCATGGCGTGCTCTGGCTCTGTCGCACCCTCGACAACGCCCCGATGTGCGGCCTGGTCCTGCGGCCTGGTCCTGCGGCCTGGACGCCGACGCCGCGGTGACCCCCACCTTCATGCGCGTGAGCAGGGCGGGGTCAGGCGAGCCAGCCGGGTCTGATGAGGCCGGCCTCGTAGGCGAGGACGACGAGTTGGGCTCGGTCGCGGGCCGCGAGTTTGAGCATGGTGCGGCTGACGTGGGTTTTGGCGGTGGCGGGGCTGATGAGGAGGCGGGTGGCGATTTCGTCGTTGGAGAGGCCTTCGCCGACGAGGACCATGACTTCGCGTTCGCGTTCGGTTAGTTGGTCGAGGCGGGGGTCGGGTTCCTGTGGGGGTTGGGCGGCGCGGCCTCCGGGGGTGGCGAACTCGCCGATCACGCGGCGCGTCACGCTCGGGGAGAGCAGGGCGTCGCCGGCTGCCACCGCTCGGATGCCGCGTAGGAGGTCGACCGGTTCGGTGTCCTTGACGAGGAAGCCCGATGCGCCGGTGCGCAGGGCCTCGAAAACGTACTCGTCGAGTTCGAACGTGGTCAGGATGACCACCCGGATGCCCGCCAGGGTGGGGTCGGCGGCGATGCGGCGGGTGGCTTCGAGGCCGTCGACGCCGGGCATGCGGATGTCCATCAGGACGACGTCGGGGTGGGTCAGGGCGGCGAGCCGGACCGCTTCCAGGCCGTCGCCCGCCTCGCCGACCACCTCGAGGTCCGGTTCGGCGTCGATGAGGGCGCGGAAGCCGGCCCGGACCAGTGCCTGGTCGTCGGCGAGCAAAACCTTGATCACGCGGATTCCTCGAGGGGGTCGGCCGCTTTCTTCGCGGAAGAGAATGCGGCGTCAGCGGGTGCTTCGGCTGTCGTTGGCGCGGTGGGCGTCGTCGTGGGCGTGGGTGTTGCGGGTGTGGGTGTTGCGGGTGTGCGTGCGGCGCCCATGGGCGTTTTGGGCGTGGGTGTTGCGGGTGTGCGTGCGGCGGCCATGGGCGGGGGTGTGGCGGCGTTGGGCGCGGTGGCCGGTGAGGGTGTGGCAGCGGGTTGGGGCGGGGCGGCAGGGGGACGTGTGTTGTCGGGGAATCGCGGTGTGGCCGGGGATGGCGGAGTGGGGGAGGAGACCGGGCCGGGGGAGGTGGGGCCGGGGGAGGTGGGGAGGATTGCGTGGACCTGGAAGCCGCCTTCGGGGAGTGGTTCGGCGGTGAGGGTGCCGCCGAGGGTTTCTGCGCGGGCTCGCATGCCGGCGATGCCGGTGCCCGGGAGGCCGGTGCTGGTGGTGGGGGGAGCGGCTGTGGGGGTGCCGGCGTTGGTGATGTGGAGGTGGAGGGCGGTGGGGGTGTAGGTGATGGAGACCTCGGTCTTGGCGGCTTGGGCGTGGCGGCGGACGTTGGTCAGGGCTTCCTGGACGATGCGGTAGGCGGCTCGGTCGACCTCGGCGGGCAGTGGGCGCGGGGTGCCTGTTGTCGTGGTGGTTATGGGGAGGGCGGCGTCGGCGGTGAGGTCGGCGAGGCGGTCGAGGCCCAGGGCGGGCTGGCGGGGGGCGGCTTCCTGTTCGGGGCGGAGGGCGTCGAGGACGGCGCGGACCTCGCGGAGGGCTTCGGAGCTGGCGGTCTTGATGGCGGTGAGGGCTTCGCGGGCCTGTTCGGGGCGGCTGTCCATGAGGTGGAGGCCGACGCCGGCCTGGACGTTGATGAGGGACAGGTGGTGGCCGAGGACGTCGTGCAGCTCGCGGGCTATGCGCAGGCGTTCGTCGGCGGTCTGGCGTTTTTCCTGTTCCTCCTGGGCGCGGGCGCGTTCGGCGTTGACCTTGGTCAGCTCGGCGAGGTAGGCGGCGCGGGCGCGGGCGGCGCCGCCGATGAACATGGTCAGCGCCAGGCCGAGGGCGGTGAGGACGGCGTCGCGCAGGGTGGGGCGGGCGGTGGCGGCGACGCCGAGCTGGTCGGCGAGGAACGTGGTGACCGTCAGATAGGCAACGTAGGCGGCAGCCGTGATGGGCAGGGCGGCCCGGCTGCGACCGGCCTTGACCGCGGAGAACAACGCCATCGTGGCGGCCACCGCGAATGTCCAGGTCGGTGCGGCGAGGGTCGCGTAACCGATGGTCGAGGCAGCGGTCACGGCCAGCACGAGCAGGGGAGACTTGGTCCGCCATCCGAGCGCGAGCGGGCCGATCAGCAGCAGCGCGCACGCGATCACCCCGGCAGAGCTGGCGTGCGACCAGTTGCCGAACACGTGGAAGCACAGCGCGGTGATCACACCGGGGATGGCATGGTTTCCCCGCCCGCGCTCATAACGCGCACGCCGCTCGGCGAACCGTCCGGTCGAGAAGGACGGGCCGCTCGGGAAGGGTGAGCCGCTCGGGAAGGGCGCCTGGTGTCGCACGTGAACGACGCTACGGCAACCCGGGGAGGGGCCGCATCAACACCAAGTCGGGCCTGTGGATAACACTTACGGAGTAGTGCCCCTGCCCGGCGTACTCCCTGCGGCGTACGCATTATCGGACAGCTGCGCCGCTGGTCGCGTACCGAGATGCTCCTCCGGACCGATGCCCCGCGGTGACCCGCCCGGGAAGCTTGAGTGGCAAGCCGCCACGTCCAGGAGGTCGTCATGCAGCCGAACGTTTCCACCTGGTCCGGGCCGAACCGGCTCCGGACCTCCGACACCGAGCGTGAGCAGATCGCGACCATCCTGCGGTCCGCGATGACCGAGGGGCGCCTCACCCTGGAAGAGGGCGAAGAACGTCTGAGCGGTGTGTACGCCGCCAAGTTCCGCGACGAGCTCGCCCCGCTCACCGCCGACCTCCCGAACGGCGGCCGGCAGGCACTGACCGAGACCCCGCAGGCGCGCGCCGCGACACGCCGGGACCTCCGCCGGCACACGGGTTTCGTGATGTTTGCCGCACTGTTGCTGACCGGTCTGTGGTTCGCGAGCGGTGCGACGTTCTTCTGGCCGATCTTCCCGCTCGCGTTCCTGTTCATGGGCCTGATCCGGCACGCGAAGTACGGCGAGATGCGGCGCAATTTCCACCACTATGGTCACGTTGCTCCGTGGAACTCGCCCGGCTGGAAGTGACGTTGATCATTCCGAAGTAGACGCGGCGGTCGTTGCCCACCTTGTACCCCGATGCGACAGTGGTGCCCCTATCGGGAGGGGTGGGCAACAACAATGATGGGTCCGTCGCACGCACTGTCAGGCGCGGCAGTCTGGCTCGCGGGAAGCTGGGCCCTGGATGCCTTCGCCGGGTACGAGCAGAGCCCGCTCGCCATCGCCATCGGCACGATCATGTGCGCGGGCGGGGCATTGCTGCCCGACCTCGACCTGTCCGGAAAGGTCACCCGCAACCAGGGCGGCGCAACGGTGGCCCGCACGTTCGGCGTGTTCTCACTCTTCGTAGCGGAGGTGGTCGAGAAGATATCCCTCGGCGTCTACACCGCCACGAAACTGAGCAAGGACCCACGCCGCAACAACGGCCACCGCACGTTCACGCACACGCTCCCGTTCGCCGCACTGATCGGGTGGGGCACGACCAGCCTCGCCACCGCGTACGGTAAATGGGCGGTCGTCGGGATCATCTTCTTCATGGCCGGTCTCGCGCTGCGCGGCCTGTTCGACGAGTGGGCCGAGCGCGCCGGCTGGGTGATCATCACGTTGTCGTCCGCCGCGATCGCCTGGTTCACGGCGGCCAACCTGCCCGGTGACCGGGGCTACCCGATGCTCGGCTTCTCGGTCGCGGTCGGCTGCGTGGTCCACCTGCTAGGCGACATGATCACCAGGGCGGGCGTACCCATCCTCTGGCCCATCCCGATCAACCGCCGCATGTGGCGCATGATCGGCATCCCGAACAGCATCGCCGTCGTGGTCGGCGGAAAGACGGAGACCGTGGTGCTGCGTACGGTCTTCACGGTGATCTCGTTCGTGTCAGTCGCCGGTCTGTTCGCGCCGCACCTGCTCCACCAGTTCAACCTGGACGTCTGGGCCTCCGACGACACACCGTAGCTACGCGCCGCCGCGATCCCGGCACGCGGCGGCAGGATGCGCTGGTACGCCTCGGATGGGATTGCGGACGGGTTGTGGCGGGTTCTGCGGGGATGGGATTGCGGGCGGGTTGTGGCGGGTTCTGCGGGGATGCACGGCGCGATGATCGCGAGTCATGCCACGTTCGTACCAGCCGTCCACCGCTGTCCTGCCCGGGAATTCCAGGAGCATGACGGAGCCGTCCCAGCTGTCTTCCTTCACAACGGGTGACATGTGAGCGCCGTGGGCACGGGGCCGGCGTGGCCTCGACCCGCTCACGTGATCAGCTTTTGATGACAGGCCAGACCTCGTCGAGCGTTCCGGCGTCCGTGGCGTGGGTCTCGAAGGTGACCACGCGAATCCCGTCGGCGCGGCGTGCCACGACGAAGTGCACGGCAACCCGCTCGATCTCTGAGCCGTCACCCCGGCGGCGGGACCAGAGCGAGTCGATGGCGGCGCCGTCCTTGTTGAAAACCACGGTCCGGCGGTCCAGCACGACGCTGTCCGCATAACCGGCGGCGTGCAGCCGGGCGGTCATGGCGACGAACGCGCGGACGACGTCCTCATCGGTCTCCGCCAGCGTGATCGGTCCGAGGTCATTACCCACCCAGAGCGGCGATCCCCAGTAGCCGGAGATGAACGCCGGGTCGGTGGCGCCCCCGACCGCGCTGATGAACGCCGGCATGTACTGCTCGGTGAACCAGTCGCTGAACTCGGCGTAGGCCTCACTGAGGTCGGACTTCGTCAACTTCTCCGGCATTGTGCGTCTCTCTCGTTGTCCCTGGTCGCCGAGCCCGCCCGCGTCGCCGCGATGGCGAGCAGTCGGTGTGCGCCGACGCTGACATGCCGTGCTGTCGTGCCCCGTGCTGTCGTGCCCCGGCCGTCATGCCCACCGCTGAAATAACCAAAACTATTATGGATATGTCAGCGTCGCAGGGGCAACAAGGCCTGCGTGTGACGCCGATCGCTGCCCGTCGCCCGGTGGCGTAAGCGCGATGAGCTTTCCGGGCGGCAATGCCGATCGGTGTCGCCGCCCGCCGCCGGGAGAGATTTTCGGCGCTGCACACGCTGCTTTAGGCAACGCGCAGCATTGATCGCGACCGGATCATGCTCTGCAGTCAGGTCGACTTTATTGCGAGGGCACTATTTGTCCCGCGGTGGCGCGGCTCAGCGTGCGGTGGCGCGGCTCAGCGTGCGGTGGCGCGGCTCAGCGTGCGGTGGCGCGGCTCAGTTTGCGGATGTGCGGCGGCGGGCGCGGAAGGCGGAGACCTTGGCTCGGTTGCCGCATTCGGCCATGCCGCACCACTGGCGGTTGCCGAGGCGTGAGGCGTCGACGTAGAGCCGGGTGCAGTCGTTGTTGGCGCAGCCTTTCACCCGGTTGATCTCGTCGGACGAGAGCAGGTCGAGCAGGTCGGCCGCGAGGGTGGCCAGCAGCTCCTCGGTGGTGCCGGTCCGGGTCAGGTGGCCATCGGCCAGCAGCGTCGGCGTGAGCCGCGGCCCCCGGGCCAGCGCGTTGATCAGCCCCACGTCGGTGACCGCGGGTGCAGCGCCGTCAAGCCGGGACCGAATCACCCGATAGATCGCTTCCCTGGCGGATATCGCAGCAGCAAAATCAACCGGCCCGTCAGTCAGGTCACCGAGCGATGCCAAGGAAGCCCATGAAGCGAGGTCCGCGGGGGAGTGGAGCTGCTCCTCGCCCTGGTCCCGGCGCCGCCATTTGAGGGTGCCGGCGTAGTCGAGGCTCGGGCGGCCGCTGACGAAGACGAAGCTCACGTAACCATCTTGACCGGTTACGAGTCTGCCTGCAAGGTGTAACCATGCAGACCGGTTACCTATATTTCGTTGAGCGCGCCGTTCGGGGCATGAGCGCCATCGTCAGCGCGCTCGGCGACGAGGGCGCCAACCGCCGCCCCGAACTCCCCGGCGCGAATACTCCTTTCGCAGTGCTCACCCATTGCCTCGGCGTGATGTCCTACTGGGGTGGTCACCTCGTCGCCGGTCGTCCGGTCGAGCGCGACCGCCTTGCCGAGTTCGATGCCGCCGGCCCTGTCGCGGTGCTGTGCGATCGAGCTGAGGAGGCCCTCATGCAGCTGCGCGCCGATGTGGCCGCCGCCCGTTGGGACGAGCCGCTGCGCCACGACCCCGACCCCGCGGCGCTCGGCCCCGACCGCACCATGAACCAGGGCGAGGCGCTGCTCCACCTCTACGAGGAAATGGCCCAGCACCACGGCCAGATGGAAATCCTCCGCGACACGCTGCAAGAGGCGGCGGCGCAGGACGTCGCGGCCGAACCGGCCTCGGTGACAGTGGAATGGCTACGGGCGAAGCGTGGCGTGAAATGGCATCGGCCCGGCCCGGACCTCCTGCCCGCCTGGGTGGCCGACATGGATTTCCCCGTGGCGCGGCCGGTGCGCGACGCGATCCACGCCACCGTCGCCCGCGGCGACCTCGGTTACCCCGACTGGCCGCAGTATCCCCTCGCGGCCCCGTTCGCCGAGCGGATGAGCCGGCGTTACGGGTGGCGGCCGGCTCCGGAGCTCGTACGCCCGATCACGGATCTGATCCAGGCCCTGCAGATCGTCCTGACCCTGACCACCGGCCCCGGTGACGGCGTGGCGGTCTTCACCCCGTCCTACCCGCCGTTCCTGGCGACGATCGAGTCGATGAACCGGCGCCTGATAAGTGCGGCCTCCGGCGATCTGAGCGACGCGAAGGTCCTGCTCCTGGTCAACCCGCACAACCCGACCGGCCATGTCTACTCCCGTGCCGAGCTGGAGCACATCGCGGACCGCGCCGAGCGCCATGACCTCCTCGTCATCAGCGACGAGATCCACGCCGAGCTGTCCTACAGCGAGCACATCCCGTTCGCCGCTCTCCACCCCCGGACGGCAGCCCGTACGGTCACCGTGACCTCCGCAACGAAGGCCTTCAACCTCGCCGGCCTGCGCACAGCGCTCGCGCACGTCGGCCCCGACGATCTCCGTGCACGTTGGGACGCGCAGCCCCCGGATCTGTTCGGCGCCGTCAACGTCCTCGGCGTGGAGGCGACCCTGGCGGCCTGGGCGCACGGCGATGACTGGCTGCGCGGCGTCAACGACCACCTGCGTGCGCAACGCGATCACCTGGCTTCGCGCGTACACGCGGAATTGCCGGGCGTCACCATGCATGTGCCGGAAGCGGGCTATCTGGCCTGGCTCGACTGCGCCGGCGCGGCCCTCCCCGAGCAGCCGGCGGACTGGTTCCGCCGCCACGCGGGCGTCGAACTCAGCGCAGGCCTCGACTTCGGCTCGGAGGGCCTGGACCATGCCCGCCTGAACTTCGCCACGACCCGCGAGATCCTTGACCGGATCATCGACGCGATGGCCGCTGCCTTGAGGCGCTCCGCGAGCCCGGCAACCGGCACCGCGGTGACCGGCGACCCGGGCTACTCGGAGTTCACCAGGCTCTGAACGTCGCCGAGGTCCGCGTCGCTGCCGAAGTCGGTGGCGGCGCTGACCGCGGCCCACGCGCGCGTCTCGGCAAGCCAATCCTGCTCGGCGATCTCGGTGATCCGCGCGGCGTCCGACCCGAGCAGCAGCCGCTGCGGCAACTCGGCCAGGTCGGGCAGTTGCACCAGGATCCGCGCGGCCCGGTCGGGGTCACCGGCCTCCTTGCCCGCCGCGTTGACCCGGTAGTCATGCATGAACCCGACCGACTCCTGATAGTCGGCCCCCGCCGCGGCGATCTCCATCGACGAGCCACCCCAGTCGGTCCGGAACGCGCCGGGCTCCACGATCACCGCACGCACCCCGAACGGCGCGACCTCCTTGGCGAGCGACAACGTCAACCCCTCCACGGCAAACTTCGCGGCCTGGTAGGCGGAAATCCCGGCCGTCCCGCCCACCCGGCCACCGACCGACGAGACCTGCAAGAAGAGCCCCGACCGTTGGGTACGCAGAACTGGCAGCGCAGCCCTGGTCACATTCACCACCCCGAAGAAATTCGCCTCGATCTGAGCCCGGAACACGTCATCGGGCATCTCCTCAAAAGGCGCGCTGTCCGCGTATCCCGCGTTGTTGACCACAACATCCAGCCGCCCGAACGTGTCGACCGCCGCCTGAACAGCGTCCCGCGCCGCACCCGGGTCGGTGACATCAAGCGCTACGGTGCGAACCCGATCGCCGTACTTGTCGCCCAGCTCGGACAAATCCGAAACGCGCCGCGCCGTGGCAACGAGGTTGTCGCCGTTCTCCAGGATGGCCACGGCAATCGAGCGGCCCAGACCGCGCGAAGCACCAGTGACAAGCCAGGTCCTACTCATAACGATCACTCCTGACGAGGCGGCAACCCGCCCTTGTTCTGTGGTTGGGCGGCAATCCGCCCGGGGTGGGGGCTCTACTTTGTGACGAGGCGGCGGACCGCCTCGATGACCGCCGTGCGGTGACCGTCCAGGACGGCTCGGGGCATGGCGGTGGGGCTGCCGGGCATCCAGGCGCTGCTGAGCGCGAGGGTGAACACCAGCAGATCGGCGGGGTTGAACGTGGTGGGCACGCTGCCCCGGTCCTGGGCGGCGCCGATCAGGCCGGCGTTGTGCTCCAGTGAGTCGTTGAGCTCGGCGGGATTGCGCTTGCCGGCGCCCACCTCCAGCCGGTGCCAGGTGGCCAGCCGCAGCTGGTGCGGGTGGGCGAGCAGGTAGTCGAAGAGCCGCCCCGCATACCCGGGAAGGTCGTCGGCGGTGAACGGCACCTCGGCGAGCAGCCTGCCCACATGCGTGTCGAGAACCGTCTCGAACAGCGCCTCCTTGTTGCCGAAGTACGCGTAGACCAGGGCCTTGTTGGCCTTGGCCGCCGCGGCGATGCGGTCTATCCGGGCGCCGGCGATGCCGTGTGTCGCGAACTCATCGGTCGCGGCCTGCAGAAGGCGGGCTTTGGTGGCCTCCGCATCGCGCTGCCGGGGCTTGCCGTCCGGCTGCCGGGACTTTTCGTTGCTCACCCCTCGACGGTAACTAACTAACCGTTTATATAGGAAGTGTTCTCGATCACCCGTCGATGCCTTCCGTTAATGTTCGTAGTGAGGATGTAAGAGCAGGGGGAGGCACGGCGTGGCGGAGCGCGAGCGCTTGGCGCAGGCGGACTCCGGCGAGCAGCCGTGGCGAGCGTGGGGGCCCTACGTGGCCGAGCGCGCGTGGGGGACCGTCCGCGAGGACTACAGCGAGCACGGCACGGCGTGGGATTACTTCCCGCACGATCATGCGCGCTCCCGGGCGTACCGATGGAATGACGACGGCATGGCCGGGATCTGTGACGAGCGGCAGACGTTCTGTTTTGCCCTCGCCTTGTGGAACGGGACCGATCCGATTCTCAAGGAGCGGATGTTCGGCCTCGGCGGCGACGGCGGTAATCACGGCGAGGACGCCAAGGAATACTGGTGGTACCAGGATTCCACCCCCACGCACTCCTGGATGAGCTGGCGATACCACTATCCACAGACAGCTTTTCCGTACGACGAACTGGTCGCCGTCAACGGCCGGCGCTCCCGCGACGAGCCGGAATACGAGCTGGTCGACACCGGGGTGTTCGACGAGGACCGGTTCTGGGCGGTGACCGTCGATTACGCCAAGGCGTCCCCGCGCGACATGTGCATCGTGGTGACCATTTCCAACCGTGGCCCGGACGAGGCCACGCTGCACGTCCTGCCGTCACTCTGGTTCCGCAACACCTGGTCGTGGGGCCTCAACAACCGTCCCGTCCCGGTCCTCACGGGTACGCCCGGACGGCTCGTCGGCGAGCACCGCAGCCTCGGGCACCTCGAACTGCACGGCGAGGGTGAACCGCCCGCGCTGCTCTGCGACAACGAGACGAATTCGCAGCGGCTGTGGGGATTGCCGGGCAAGAGCACGTACCCGAAGGATGGCATCAACGATTTTGTGGTCAACGGCGCCCCGACGGTGAATCCCGCGGGGGTCGGCACCAAGGGCGCGCTGTATTACGAGATCACGCTCGGCCCGGGGGAGACCCGGCAGATCCGCCTGCGCCTGACCGAATCGGATTCCCCCACCGAGCTCGACCTCGATTTCGCGCCCGTCGTCCAGGCCCGCGAGGCCGAGGCCGACGCCTATTTCGCCGACGTGATCCCGGCGGCGGCATCGGCGGAAGAGGCCGCGGTCGCCCGGCAGGGAATCGCCGGTCTGATGTGGGGCAAGCAGTTCTACCATTTCGACGTCAAGCAATGGCTGGAAGGCGACCCCGGCTCGGCGCCACCGCCACCGGGCCGGCGCTACGGGCGCAACAACGCCTGGTGGCACATGAACAGCTTCGACGTCATCTCCATGCCGGACCCCTGGGAATATCCCTGGTACGCCGCCTGGGACCTCGCCTTCCACTGTGTCAGCATCGCCCGCGTCGACCCCGGATTCGCGAAATCGCAACTGCTCCTGCTGCTGCGCGAGTGGTACATGCACCCCAACGGCCAGATCCCCGCGTACGAGTGGGCGTTCGGCGATGTCAACCCGCCGGTCCACGCCTGGGCCGCGCTGCGCGTCTTCGAGATCGACGGCGGCCGCGACCACGACTTCCTCGCCCGGATCATGCACAAACAACTGCTCAACTTCACGTGGTGGGTCAACCGCAAGGACGTCGGCGGCAACAATGTGTTCGAAGGCGGCTTCCTCGGCCTCGACAACGTCGGCCCGTTCGACCGTTCAGCGGCGCTCCCCGTGGCCGGCGTCCTCGAACAGTCCGACGGCACCGGCTGGATGGCGATGTACGCCCTCAACCTGCTCGACATGTCCATTCGCCTCGCCCTGCACGACCGCACGTACGAGGACATGGCGACGAAGTTCTTCGAGCATTTCGCGTACATCGCGGAAGCCGCCTACAAACAAGGTCTCTGGGACGACGAGGACTGTTTCTTCTACGACGTCCTACGCCTTCCCGACGGCCACAAAATGCCCCTCAAGGCCCGCTCGATCGTCGGCCTGCTCCCGCTCGCGGCGACGACCCGGCTCAGCGCGGGCACCCTGAACCGCCTCCCGGAGCTCGGCGCCCGGCTGCGCTGGCTGCTCGCCAACCAGCCCGAAACCGGCGACGTGATCAGCGCCCGCCGCCTGTCAGCCGACGGCCGCCAGCAACGCCTGCTGTCCATGGTGGGCCAGGACCAGCTGCTGCGGATCCTGGCGCGCATGCTCGACCCGGAGGAATTCCTTTCCCCGTACGGCTTGCGCACCCTCTCCCGCGCCCATCTCGAAAAACCGTTCACGGTGTCCCTCGGCGGCCAGGATTTCACCGTCGGCTACGAACCCGCAGAAAGCACCAGCGGCCTCTTCGGCGGCAATTCCAACTGGCGCGGCCCGGTCTGGATGCCGGTCAACTTCCTGCTGATCGAGGCCCTGCGCGAATTCGCCGCCTTCTTCGGCGACGACCTCATGGTCGAATACCCGACCGGCTCCCAGACCAAGCACTCCCTGACGTACGTCGCCGACGACCTCTCCCGCCGCCTGATAGCCCTCTTCGTCCCCGATTCCTGGGGCCGCCGCCCGATCTACGGCGCCAACGAACTCTTCCAGAACCACCCGGACTGGAAGGACCTCATCGTCTTCCCGGAGTACTTCCACGGCGACAACGGCGCAGGCCTCGGCGCCTGGCACCAGACCGGCTGGACCGCCCTGGTCGTCGACCTCATCCTCACCCTCGACCGCAAGGACGACCCGGCGGCCTGATCTTGACACCCCTCGCTAATGCCAATAGCTTTTCGGCTAATACGCTTACAAGCTGCGGGACGGGTCTGCGCATGACGGAAATTGGCTGGATCGGCTTTGCGGGCGCGTGGCTGCTGGTGGTGGGTCCGTTGTACCAGGGCGCGCGGGAGCTGCTCGGCCTGGAGGTTGATCGCGAGGGCATGGAGGCGGCGGTTGCGGAGGTTGCGCCGCCTGCGAAACCCTCTGCCTGGTGGTGGCTGGTGCCGCCGGTGCATTCCTGCTGGCCGTGAAGGAAACCTGGGAGCTGGCCGAACACCTGGAATGGTCCCGCCTGATCTTCGCCGCGGTCATCGCCGCGATGGTCGTCCTGGCCCTGATCCCACCCTCCATCGCCACGTCACGCGCGAGTGCGGAGCGCTACGCAGCCTGACCAGGCGTGCACCCGGCTCACGAGGTAAAGGGCGCTCTGCGGCTCGGCCGCGCGGTTCACCCCCGTGGGAGCCGTGCGGCCGAGCCGAGCGGGATGATCGGTCTAGCCCATGCGGGTGATGGCGGCGCGGAGGCGGGCGACGTCGCGGCGGCGGCGTTCGAGGGTCATGGCGAGGCCGACCAGCAGGAGGCCGGCGAGGGCCAGGGGGATCCAGCGGGGCAGGAGGTCCCAGACCAGGATGGCCTCGTGGAGGGCGACCACGATCAGGGTCGCCCCGCCCGCCACGACCGGGGCTCGCAGGCGGAACTGGGCTCCCACAACCGTGATCGCGAGGGCGGCGAGGCCGAGCAGCAGGCGCCGCAGGGGTTCGCCTTCCTGGACCAGGACGGTGATCAGGGTGGGGAGCAGGGCCGCGGCCAGAGCCGGGCCGTAGGTGGTCCAGCTCGAGAGCCGGCTGCGGCGCAGCTGCCACCCGGCCAGCAGGGCCAGAACAGCAGCAGGAATGGTGTACGCCTCCACGACAGCAACCTGCTCCGCCGCCAGCAGCAGCCACCCGCCCACCAGCTCGACCGCGGCAGCCGCTACGACATGTGCTCGGCGGCCGTCGCGGACCAGGGCTCGCACACCGAGCGCCAGCCCCCAGAGCGTGCACACCGCAGCCGCGTACCGGATGTTGCCGCTGCTGATCGCCAGGGCGACCACCGCACCCGCATGTGCCGCGCCTTGCAGGACCCGTCCTTCCCGCCGGATGACGACGCCCAGCGCCAGGACCAGCGCCGCGACCCCGAGCAGCACAAACGCCGTCTGCTGCAGCGGCAGGCCCAGCGTCCGCGCCGCCACCCAGGCCTCCGCGAAGCCGGCGACAACCGCGCCGAGCCACCCCGCGACCCGCACCCGATCCGGCCGCCCACCAAGACCGACGACCACACCCGACACCACGATCATCCCGTACGCCACCAGCACGGTCGCCGCCGTAGCAGCCGAACCCGCCAGCCCGGCACCCCCAGCGACGACCCCGGCCACGGCCAGCGTCACGCGCAGCGGGGCACTCCCCCGCCAGGGGGCCACAGTGTGCCGCCCCCACTTGGCGCCGCCCAGCGCGGCCAGGACCAACGCGCCGAGCCCGAGCACCAGGCTGGTCATTGGCAGCACCGGCCACGACACGTCCCCCACGGCGACGGCGACCGGCACGCCGAGCACCACCACCGGCGCGGTCGCCCATGCCGCCGCTCGCCGGCCCCACAGCTGCCAGACCGCGGCCGCAACCGCGACGGCGATGATGCCGAAGCCCACCGCATCAGCGACGGCAACCGGGCCGGTGCCACGCGAATACGGCAGGACGTAGACGGTGGACAGACTCCGCCCGGCAGCCGACACATACGCCGCGCCGAGCAGCCCGGCCGTCACCGCCGGCCCGTTGTCGAGGTGGTGCCGGACGAGACCGGCGACCAGCAGGACACCCGCCGCCGCGTAGACGGCTCGCGAGTCGCCCGACGCCCACGCCCACCCGGGGGCCGTGACGATCACGAGCAGCGTCGCGTTGACGGTGAACGTGCGGTGCCGGGTCAGGACATACGTGGCAGCGACCAGCAGCGCGGCCACGCCCAGGAGCACGCGGCTCTGCGCCGGCGGCGGCCAGCCGAACCAGGTCATTGCCTGCCAGGACGCGATCGGCACGGCGAGTACGGCGACGGACAGGGCCGGGCCCGCGTACCAATATCGCTGCCAGGCCACCGCGACCCCCGCAACCGCCAGCGCCCCCACCGTCAGCGCGGTGACGCCGGACGAGGCCGAGGCGACGAAGATCGCGTGCCCGGCCAGGACGACCGCGACGCCGAGCGCCCACCGCAGCCGCGAGGAGGCGAGCCACAGGGCCGCCGCCAGCAGCGCCAGGTCGATCGGGGCCGCGGCCCACCACACCAGCCCGAACCCGGCCGGCGTGGCGAACCCCAGCAGCACGACCCCGATGAACAGCACGTCGAGCCGGGGCAGCAGCGCGAGCACGCCGACGGTCAGCATGACGAGTGCCGCGGGGAGCCGCCAGTCCGAGACGCCGACCGCCACGGCCATCAGCGTTGCCAGGGTGGCTACGACCACCGGCAGGACCAAGGCGATGAGGGCGCCGATGCGAGGCCCGGTACGTACCGATGCGGGAAGGAACTTGGTGGCGACGGCCAGGAGCGTCACGATCAGGGTGATCAGCAGCGGGGCCTGGAAGCCGCCGGCCGCGACCGACGCCAGGCGCCCGCCGGCGATGGCGAGGGTGACCACCAGGGCAGCGGCGGCCAGGTCGCGCAGCACGGTCTCGCGGGCGAGGACCGCGGCGGTCAGGACCAGGCCCGCGGCCGTCACCAGCGCGGAACCGGAGAGCGCGGCCTCGGTGACGGTCGAGACGGTGACGAGATCGCCGAGCGTGATCAGGGCGGCGATGCTGACCGCGATTGATCCGAGGGTATAGGCCGCGACGGTCAGCGTGCCCCTGCGCAGGTGGATCACCGCGAGGTTTCCGGCGGCAACCCCGATCAGGGTGTACGCCCAACCGCCCGCCCCCGGGTGCATCGGCGCGACCATCAGTGGCAGCACGGGCTGCGCAAGAACCAGGGCGGCGAAACGGGGGCCGATCAGGCCGGTCAGCTGCTCATATCCGGCGGCGATGGCGGCGGTGACCGCGAAGACCGCCCCGGCGTAGCCGTACGCCGAGGTGTCCGCGAGGCCGAAGAGGTTCACATACCAGGCGGCGTACCCGTCCAGGAGAACGAGCAGCAGGCCGATCGCGGCGAAGGTCTCCGCGGTCGCCGTGAGCTTGCGGCGCAGCGCGAAAAGCGGCGCAGCGAGCGCAACCACCGTCGCGACAGCGAGCAGTCCCGCGCGGCCCCGCAGCCCGAACTGGGACCACGCGACGGCGGTGAACACGATCGCGGCGATCGCGAGCAGCAGGCCGCCGAGGGTGAACAGGGTGTTCTGCATCAGCCGGGTGGACGCCTCAGTTGCGGCGGCCGTGACGTACGGCGCCGAGCGCTCCGACGCCGCCGTGGTCACCGGGGCGGTCATCGCGGGAGCCTTCGGTGCGGCGTGGACGGCGGCACCGACGGCCGTCCGCACCCGGGTCGCCGCCGCGTCCCGCTGCCGCCAGGCCCGCCGCAACGCCGAATCGGCCAGCCCGACCGCCTCGCGGGCGGTGGCGAGCCGGGCGGTCAGCACCGGGATCTCGCCGTCCAGGCGGACAACCTCGGCGGCATCCGCGTCCGGCCCGCGGCCACAACCGGGACAACCGGTGGCCAGGGACGCTTCGGCGCGGCAGAACGGGCAGGGGTAAGCGGTCACGCCGTTGATCGTCGCGGAGAGCAGGCCCCGCCCTCTTGAGTCGCCGTACTCAGACCACCTAGGCGGCGTCACCCACCCAGGACGTCCACCGCTCCACCCGGATCCGCAGGAACGGCCCCGGCGGCGGCTCGTCCCGGTACTGCGGGTAGCGGGCGAGCAGCGCCGGCTCAGGCGTCCCGGCGACCTCGGCGACCCCGTCGGCCCGTACCCACCACAACGCCGACCAGTCATCGTCGTAGTGGTCGACCAGCACGCTCACCCGCGACTCATGCGCGATGTTGGTCAGCCGCTGCAGCTTCCGATGCCGCTTCGGCTTCCCGTCAACCCCGGTATGAATCACGTCGCCCACCAGCGCAAACACAATCGGCACCAGATGCGGCGCCCCATCGGGCGCGACGGTCGCCAGCCGCGCCACCCGAGCCAGCCCGAACCGCTCGGCCGCCGTCCCCGAAAGCCCCGTCCCCGAAAGCCCCGTCCCCGAAAGCCCCATCCTCCGACCCTAGATCGTGACCCGGGCGATCCGGGCCGCCCCTTGGCCGGCCAACCGGTTTCAAGGTGTCCACGATCAGAGGCAACGCCTCCGAAGAGCCCATCATTGATCTTGCGAGCGTATGGTGCGGCCGTGGCACTGCCGGAGAACACCCTGGGCGCCTTCTTGCGCTCGCGCCGAGAGCGTCTCGACCCCTTCGACGTCGGTCTGCCGGCGCGTGCCCGCCGCCGAACCCCCGGGCTTCGCCGCGAGGAGGTCGCCAGCCGCGCGAAGCTGAGTGTCGAGTGGTACACCCGCCTGGAGCAGGGCCGCGGTGGGACGCCGTCGGCGCAGGTGCTCGACAGCGTTGCCGACGCACTGCTGCTGGGCCGGGCCGAGCGCGAACATCTGTTCCTGCTCGCTCACGGGCAGCGGCCGGAGGCGGCACACGTCGACGCGGACCGGATAGACCCGCGGTTCCGGCGCGCACTGGACGGGTTCGCGCACGGACCGGCGTACATCAAGACCGCGGCCTGGGACGTGGTCGCCTGGAACCGGACCGCGCGGCTGATCCTGTCGGACTACGAAGCCATGGCGCCCGCGGACCGCAACATCCTCAAAATCCTGTTCCTGGACCCGGTCACGCGCGGGCGGCTCCCGGAGTGGGAGCGGGAAGCCGGGCGGGCCGTGTCGACCTTCCGCCGCGAGCTGACCCGCTGGGGCACCACCGAACGCGCGGAAATCCTCGTCGAGGAACTCCGTGCCCGCAGCGCCGACTTCGCCCGCATGTGGAACGCCCACGACGTCGGCATTCTCGGCGAGGGCGTCAAGCGCCTGGCGCATCCGATCGCCGGTGAGATCGCCATCTGGTACTCGTCGTACGCCATCGACGACGAGCCGGGGCTGGGCCTGGTGCTCTACACCCCCGACACCGACGACGACGCGCGCCGCATGCGGCAGCTGCTCGAGACCTGAGAGGGGTACGCGCCATACCCGCATAAACGCTGTATGGATACCGATCCGGGCCTGGTCAACCATCGGTGGCGTAAGCCTCACCCGGAAAGGACAACGACAGTGACCACCACACCGACCACCACCGTCGACCGGCAGATCCGGCAACGCATGCAGGACTGGAAGGACGCCTTCGAGGCCAAGGACGTCGACGCCATGATGTCCTTCTACGCCGACGGCGACGCCTTCAGCGCCTTCGACCTCATGCCGCCCATCGAGTTCCGCGGCGGCACCGGATGGCGCGACAACTGGGTCGGCTTCTTCGCCGCCTTCGCCGGTCCGCTGCGCCTCGAGTTCGCCGGCCTCGAGGTGCACAGCAGCGACCAGCTTGCCGTCGCCCGGGTTCTCGTGCGCCTGGACGGCACCATGAACGGCCAGGACACCGACATGTGGGTCCGTACGACGAACTGCTTCCGCCTCATCGACGGCCAGTGGCTGATGGTCCACGACCACGTGTCGATGCCCGTGGACTTCGCCACCGGCCGCACGCTCATGCACCTGACCCCCGAGAAGCCGAACGGATGAGCACACCGATGAACACGACGACCGACGCCGCCCTCGACCAGCTCGCGCACGGCTTCACCAGCCCGCCACGCTCACCGATCCTGCACACCCCGGCCGAGGAAGTCCTCGCCTACGAGGACGTCACCTTCCCCTCCGCCGACGGGGTGCCGCTGGAAGGCTGGTTCATCCCCGCCGACTCCGACCGGTTGATCATCGCCAACCATCCGATGGGCTTCAACCGCGCCGGCCTGCCCACCCACCTCCAACCGTGGGCGTCGATCTGGGGACCGAGCGGCAACACGGTGGAGGTCAACTTCGTCCCCGACTACCGCATCCTGCACGAGGCCGGCTACAACGTGCTGGCCTACGACCTGCGCAACATGGGACTCAGCGGGGCCGCGAACGGCGGCATGGTCACCAGCGGCCTGTATGAGGGACGCGACGTGCTCGGCTCCCTGAGCTATGCCGCACAGCGGCGCGACACCGCGGCGATGCGGGTGAGCCTGTTCAGCCGCTGCCTCGGCGCGAACTCCACGTTCGCGGCGATGCGCCAGGACGCGGCAGCGTTCGACGGCGTCCACTCGCTGGTGGCGTGCCAGCCCGTCTCCGATCGCGTCATCATGGCCCGGATGCTGGACCTGCTCGGCGTCGGCGCACACCATCTCGACGAGCTGGACCGGCGCGTCAAGCTCGGCACCTCCCTCAGCTTCGGCGAACGCCCGGACGCCGCATGGGCGCGCCACGTACGCATCCCGACCTACCTGTACGGCGTCCACGACGACACCCTGACTGTGCCCGCGGACCTTGAGCAGATGCACGACGTCATGAATGTCGAGGACAAACACCTGGCCTGGGTACGCGACACGACCGCACGCTGGGACGGATACCTGGAGTTCCAACGGCGCCCCGAGCCGATGCTGGACTGGTGGCGCCGCCACCTGGCCTGAGCCGATCCGACTACCTGGCTGGCTAGGGTTTGCGGCCGACGCCGGACCAGACGGCGACGTCTTCGCGGGGTGGGATGCCCATGTGGACGGCGGGGCGCCATTCGCTGGGTGGGGTGATGCCCGGGGCGACCAGGTCGAGGCCCTCGAACAGTGCGGTGAACTCCGCGCGATCCCTGGTCCAGACGTCGGAGCGGCCCTCGTCGAGCATGCGCTGGTAGGCGAGAGCCTGGGCCGGGGGCATGAAGTCCTGGGTGGCGTGGGTGGCGACCAGGTAGCTGCCGGCGGGGAGCGCGTCGAGCAGGTGCTGCACGATCGGCTGCGCAGCGCCGCGCCCAGGGATGAAGTGGAGGACCGCGACCAGCATCAGGGCGACCGGCTGGGTGAGGTCGAGGGTGGCGCTGAGGCCGGGGTGGGTGAGGATGGCGGCCGGGTCGGTGAGGTCGGCGGCGAGGTAGGCCGTGCGGCCCTGGGGGCTGCTGGTGAGCAGGGCGCGGGCGTGGGTGAGGACCAGGGGGTCGTTGTCGACGTAGACGATGCGGCTGTCGGGGGCGTGGCGCTGGGCTACCTCGTGGGTGTTGTCCGCGGTGGGCAGGCCGGTGCCGATGTCGAGGAACTGGCGGATGCCGGCTTCGCCCGCGAGGTACGCGGTGGCGCGGCGCAGCAGGTCACGGTTGGCGCGGACGCCGACCCGGATCGTGGGGAGGACCCGTTCGATCTCGTCGGCGGAGGCGCGGTCGGCGGCGAAGTTGTCCTTGCCGCCCAGGAAGTAGTTGTAGCGGCGGGCGGGGTGGGCCACGGTCGTGTCGATGACCGGGGACCCGTCGCTCGCCATGCGCCGAACCATAGTCGATCATCGTGAACGGGTTAAGTTCCAGGAATGGAATATCGGACGCTCGGTAACAGTGGATGTGCGGTTTCGACGCTCTGCCTCGGCACGATGACTTTCGGTGCGGAGTCCAGCGAGGAGGTCGCGCACGCTCAGCTTGATCGCTTCCTCGAGGCGGGTGGCACTCTGGTCGACATCGCTGATGTGTACGCGGGAGGCGAGTCGGAACGCATCGTCGGCCGCTGGTTCGCCGACCGGCCCCGCGACCTGACCGACCGGGTGGTCCTCGCGACCAAGGGCCGTTTCCCGCTGGCGGACGAGCCGAACGCGCGGGGCCTGAGCGCGCGGCACCTGACCCGGGCGCTCGACGACAGCCTGGCCCGGCTCGGGCTGGACAGTATCGACCTCTACCAGGCGCACTCGTGGGATCCGGTGACGCCGATCGAGGAGACGCTGCGGACGCTCGATGGTTTCGTACGGTCGGGGAAGATCCGCTACTACGGCTTCTCGAACTTCACGGGATGGCAGCTCACGAAGGCCGTACACGTCGCGCGGCAGCTGGGGATCGCCGGGCCGGTCACGCTGCAGCCGCAGTACAGCCTGCTGGTCCGCGAGATCGAATGGGAGATCGTGCCCGCCGCCGTGGATGCCGGTCTGGGTCTGCTGCCGTGGAGCCCGCTCGGCGGCGGCTGGCTCTCCGGCAAGTACCGGCGTGACCAGCGGCCCGTGGGGGCGACGCGGCTCGGCGAGGACCCGGAGCGCGGCATGGAGGCCTGGGACCGGCGCGGCACCGAGCGTGCCTGGACGGTCATCGACGCCGTCCAGCAGGTCGCCGAGGGCCGTGGCGTGTCGATGGCCGAGGTCGCTCTGGCCTGGGTCTCCGACCGCCCCGGCGTTACATCGACAATCCTCGGCGCGCGTACGGTCGAACAGCTCGACGCCAACCTGAAGGCCGCAACCCTGCACCTCAACCCGGCGGAGACAGCGACCCTCGACGCGGCGAGCGACCCCCAGGCACCCGACTATCCGTACGGTCTCCTCGGCCTCGACCAGCGCAGCCGCACCCTCGACTAATTCAGGATGGGCTCGGTGCGCCGGCGGAAGCGGCCGGGGGAGATGCCGAACTCGCGGCGGAACGCGCCGGCGAACGCGAACTCCGTGGCATAGCCGACCTGGCGGGCGATCGCGGACAGCGGCGCGTCCGTCTCGCGGAGCAGGTGGGCGCCCTGGTTGAGGCGGCGGCCGATGAGGTACGTCATCGGTGGCGTGCCGACCAGCGTCGTGAAGCGCCGGGTGAAGGCGGTCCGCGACATCCCGGCCGTGCGACCGAGTCGTTCCACGGTCCACGGCGTCTGCGGGCTGTCGTGGATCTCCCGCAGGGCGGCCGCGATGCCCGGGTCGCCGAGCGCGTCCCAGGTTTCCGCGGTCGTCCCGCTCCACAGCCGCAACGTGTGCACGAGCATCAGGTCGACCAGCGCCGGCCGGGTCACGAGCGTGCCCTCGCGCGGCTTGTCCAGATCTTCGACGAGCAGGTCGATGAGTACGCGTAAACGAGCCTCACGGTCGTAGTCCGGCGACACCAGCAGCACGTCCGGCAGCGAGCGCAGGAACGGGTGGACAGCGCCGCCTCGTTCCAGCCGGTAGATCCCGCAGATCATCTCGACCGGCAGCCGCTCGGCCGGCGGATCCTGCAGGCCCATCGGGGCCGGGGGCAGCTCGGCCAGCGTGCACGGCTCCGGGGAGAACCCGTGCTCGGCGCCGTGCGGGATCAGCGCGATGTCACCGGCACGCATCCGCGCCGGCGGGGCCGAGCCGGAGATCAGCCAGCCTTCGCCACGCAGCATCACGTGGAAGCCGACGCCCTCGCAGGACAGGAACCGGCCCGCGAACGACGCCCCCACCTCGGCCCGGCGCCCGTAGACCTGCCCGATCCGCAGATCCTCCACGGCCTCGCTGATCACATCCACGGCCGAAATGGTAACCGCGGTACACACGCGTATGCCCCGGGTCCGCTCGCGCATGGCTCCGGGCGTACCGATGCGATTGGGTTTGATCATGATTGATGGTCTGGAAGAAAGCCGGCTGGCGCTCGAGACGATCGAGGAGCTGCGGGCGGCCGGCGATTTTGCGCTCGCGGTGCCGGTTGAGCACGGCGGTCAGGGCGCGAGTGCGGGGGCGATCCTTGGCCGGTTGATCGAGCTGGGCCGCACGGATCCGTCCTCGTCGTGGGTTGTCGGCGTGAATGTGGTGAGCAAGACCCTCGCGGGGCGGTTGGCCGACGAATCGCTGCTCAAGGATGTCTACGCGGATCTGGCCTGCGGGTCGGGCCGCCCGGAGTGCGGTCGGGGTACACGCAACGACGACGGCACGGTCACCGTCACCGGCGCGTGGCCGAACGCGTCGGGATGCGAGGACGCGACGTGGGCAGGGGTGGCGCTGATGATCGACGGCGTGCCGCATTTCGCCCAGCTCCGCGTTGCCGACCTGCGCATCGACCGGACCTGGCGGGTGGCCGGCATGCGCGCGACCGGCAGTCACACGCTGGTCGCCGAGGAGCTGGTCGTTCCGGCCGTGCAGGTGGCGCCGTTCCGCCCGTTCGGCGTCAACGACGTGATGCTCTTCGCACTGACCGTGATCGGGCCGGTGATCGGCGGGGCGCGGGGTGCCCTGGACGCCACGCACGCCATGTTCGACTCGGGCCGCAAACCGTTCATGAGCGCGTACGCCTCGATCGGCGAATCGCCCGGCGCCCGGCACTGGCTCGCCGACGCCACCCACCTGATCGAACGCGCCGAGCGCACCGCCTTCGCGCTCGCGGCAGCCGTGGACGGCGACGACGTGCCGCCGGCGGACCTGCCGCGCTGGCACATGGACCAGGCGTCCATCGCCCGCGACTGCCGGGCCGCGGTGGACATGCTGGTCGACCTGCACGGCGCGGGCGTTTTTGCCCTTTCGAACCCCGTCCAGCGGTTCTGGCGGGACGTTGCGGTGGCCAGCAGGCACCCGCACCTCAACGCGTACCTGGCGGTCGAGAATTATGGGAAGGCCCTGACCCAGCGACCGTGAGGTGAGTGATGGCGGACCGGGAACCGCGCAGCGTCGTCGACGGTGCCTTCCGCGTGCTGCGGGCCCTGCCGGAGGCCGGCACGCAGCACCAGCTCGCGCGGCTCGCGCAGCTGACCGGGCTGCCCCGGCCGACCGTGCACCGGCTGCTCGGCCAGCTCCGCGAATCCGGCGCGGTGGAGTGGGCGAACGGGCACTGGACACTGGCGGCGTCCCTGCTGGACCTCGCGCAGCGGGTCGAACCGCTCGCCGGGCTGCGCGAGTCGGCCTCGAAGGTCATCGCGCGGTTGCGGGAGCAGACGGGCGCCGCGGTGTCGCTGGTCGTGGCGTCGGACGGGGATTTCGTCGCGCTGGAGATGATCCCCGGCCGCGACACGCTCCCGATCGACGCGCGCAGCGGTGCGCGGATGCCCGCGTCGACGGCCGCCGCCATGGTCCTGGCCCCCGGCACCACACCGGCGGCGCGGCGACGGCCGTTCGGTGCGGCGGTCGACGACGAGGACATGTTCGAGGGGCTGACCTGCTACGCCGTGCCGGTCGGGCTGCCCGGCGGGCGAAAGGCGGCCCTGCAGGTCGCCACCGCGGCGCACCGCCCCGCGCACCGGCTCGCGGCCCCCGTCCACCGGGCGGCGATCGAGCTGGCGTCCGCTCAACGGGCTTGATTCAACGGGGCGTCCGTTCAGCGGACAACCGCTCGATCCGGCGGGGCGCCTCCATCATCGTGACGGCATGACGAAAATTGCACTGGTCACCGGCGCCGGGCGCGGGCTCGGCCAGGGTATGGCACAGCATTTGACGCGTGCGGGTGTCGCGGTCCTGGGCACCTACCGCACCGGTTCACCCGGCCCCGACTTCTGCCGGCTCGATGTCACCGAACTCGACACGTACCCCGCATTCGTCACCGCCGTCCGGGAGACGCTGCGGGACCGGTTCGGCGTCGAGACCTTCGACTACCTGGTCAACAACGCGGGGATCGGGACCTATGCACCGTACGCGCAGACCACGCCCGAGCAGTTCGACGAGCTGGTCGCCGTGAACCTCAAGGCCCCGTTCTTCCTCACCCAGGCGCTCCTGCCCCTGATCAACGACGGCGGCCGCGTGCTCAACGTGACGACAGCGCTGACCCGCGGCGTCGTGCCCGGCATGTCCGCCTACGCCGCCACCAAGGGCGCGATCGAGGTCCTGACCCGCTACCAGGCCGTGGAACTCGCCGACCGGGGCATCCGGGTCAACACGCTGATGGGCGGCGCGGTCGCGACCGACTTCGGCGGCGGGATGATGCGCTCGCCCGACGTGCAGCAACTCGCCGCCCACACGATCGCCCAGGGCCGCATCGCCGAAACTGCCGACATCACCGCCGCCGTCCCCGCGATCCTCTCCGACGCGTTCCAATGGGCAACCGGCTCGATCATCGACCTCTCCGGCGGCCAGAGCCTCTGACGCCGATGTCGGGGACGCCCGGTTAACCGAGCGTCCCCATGGAGACCTAATCGAGGGTGAGGTTGCGGCCGTCGGAGGGGTCGAAGAGGTGGATCTTGTCGAGGTTGAGCCAGATGCGGGCGTCGGCGCCCTCGCGGACCCGGGATTCCGCCGACAGACGCGTGACCAGGCCGCTCTGGTCGGGGAGGTCCGCGCCGCCGGCGTCCGCGGCCAGGTCGGCAAGGTCCGCTGACGCCAGGTCCGACTTTCCGCCCTCAACGGTGAAGTAGACGTACTTGTCGGAGCCCATGGACTCGACGAGGTCGACCGGCAGCGTGAACTCGAAGCCGCGCGGCCGCAGCGCCTCCTCGACCAGCCGGGCGTCCTCGAAGTGCTCGGGGCGGATGCCCAGGACCAGGTCCTTCGGGGCGTTGTCCTTGACCGGGATCGGGAGGTCGCCGATCGGGGTGTGGAGACCGCCGGGGAACACCGTGGCCGGGAGGAAGTTCATCGAGGGGGAGCCGATGAACCCGGCGACGAACAGGTTGACCGGCTTGTCGTAGAGGGTCTGCGGGTCGCCGACCTGCTGGATGTGACCGGCGCGCATCACCACCACGCGGTCGCCGAGCGTCATCGCCTCGGTCTGGTCGTGGGTGACGTAGACCGTGGTGGTGCCGAGCTGCTTCTGCAGGCGTGATACCTGCGTACGCATCTGCACCCGCAGTTTGGCGTCCAGGTTGGACAGCGGCTCGTCCATCAGGAAGGCCTTGGGGTTACGCACGATCGCGCGGCCCATGGCGACCCGCTGGCGCTGCCCGCCGGAGAGGTTCGCGGGTTTGCGGTCGAGGTAGTCGGTCAGTTCGAGGACCTTCGCGGCCTCGCCGACCTTCTTGTCGATCTCCGCCTTCGGGAGTTTGGCGAGCTTCAGGGGGAAGCCCATGTTGTCGCGTACGGTCATGTTCGGATACAGCGCATACGACTGGAACACCATCGCGATGTCCCGGTCCTTGGGCGCCTTGTCGTTGACGCGTTCGCCGCCGATGCGCAGCTCGCCGGTCGTGATGTCCTCCAGGCCGGCGATCATGTTGAGGGTCGTGGACTTCCCGCAGCCGGACGGGCCGACCAGGATGATGAACTCGCCGTCGGCGATCTCCAGGTCGATGCCGTGCACCGCGATCGTGCCGTCGGGATAGCTCTTGGTCACCTTGTCGAGAACGATGTCAGCCATGGGTTCTTATCCCTTCACGGCGCCGGAGGTGAGACCCGCGACGATGCGCTTCTGGAAGAACAGCACGAAGAGGATGATCGGGATCGTGATGACCACGGCGGCGGCGGAGATCGCGCCGGTCGGGTCCTCGAACTGCGAGGCGCCGGTGAAGAACGACAGCGCCACCGGGACCGTGCGGGACTGCTCGGTCGAGGTCAGGGAGATGGCGAAGAGGAAGTCGTTCCAGCAGAAGATGAAGACCAGGATCGCGGTGGTGAACACGCCGGGCGCCGCGAGCGGGGCGATCACCCGGCGGAACGCCTCGCCCTGGGTAGCACCGTCCATTTTGGCGGCCTTCTCGAGGTCCCACGGGATCTGTTTGAAGAACGCCGACAACGTGTAGATCGCCAGCGGCAGCGCGAACGTGATGTAGGGCAGGATCAGGCCCGGCCACGTGTCGAACAGCCCGGTCTGCCGTTCGATGTTGAACAGCGGCGAGACCAGCGACACCTGCGGGAACATCGCGATCAGCAGGGAAACCCCGACGAGCAGGCCCTTTCCGGGAAAGTCCAGGCGGCTGATCGCGTACGCGGCCATCGTGCCGAGGACCACCGCGATGAGGGTCGAGATGAGCGCGATCCCGATCGAGTTCACGAGGGCTCGTACGAACTGGTCGGTCTGGAAAATGGTCCGGTAGTTGTCGAGGGTCCATTCGCGAGGGATGAAGTTGCCGTCGGTCAGCGTCGCCGTGGTCTTGAACGACAGCGACACGATCCAGAGCACCGGCACGATCGCGAAAACCACGACGAGCGCGTCCAGCAGTCCCCACTTGAGCTTGACGGGCATCAGCGTTTCCCCTCGTCGCCGGCCCCGGGAGCGGCCGTTCCGAACAGCTTCACGAAGATGAACGCGATGATCGCCACGGTGAGGAAGATGAGCACCGACATCGTCGAGCCGATACCGAGATTCAAACCCTTCATGAGATTGTCGTACGCGATGATCGACACCGATCGCGTATCGTTCGCGCCGTTTGTCAGCACGTAGATGTTGTCGAATACCCGAAGCGCGTCGAGCGTGCGGAACAGCAACGCCACGAGAATCGCCGGTTTCATGACCGGGAGCATGACCCGCACGAACCGTTGCCACGCGCTCGCGCCGTCCATCGACGCCGCCTTGAGCAGATCCTCGGGCACCAGCGCCAGCCCGGCCATGAGCAGCAGCGCCATGAACGGCGTCGTCTTCCAGATCTCGGCCACGATGATGATCGCGAGCGCGCTGGCCCGCTCGGTCAGCGGTGCCCCGTCCGGCGTGACGAGGTTCGCGAGGTATCCGGTGCCGGGCGTCCACGCGTAGCGCCAGCTGAACGCCGCGACCACCGTGACGATGCCGTACGGGATCAGCGCAGACGTGCGCACGAGGCCGCGCCCGATCAGGGTCCGGTGCATGATCAGCGCGAGCCCCATGCCGAGCACCAGCTCGAAGACAACCGAGATGACGGTGATCAGCATCGTCACGCCGAACGCGCTCCACCAGTAGCCGTTGCCCAGCACGGTTATGTAATTGTCGAACCAGACGAACTCCCGGTCGCCGGGGAACTTCAGGTCGTAGCGCTGCAGGGAAAGCCAGAACGAATACAGGATGGGGTACGCGGTGACCGCCACCATCACGATCGCCGCCGGCGCGCAAAGCAACCAGCCGAGCCGCCGCTCCTGCCTCTTTCCCTCACTCAGAGCGACCTTGCTCCGAGCGGCCTTGCGCGGCTTTTCCACAACGGCGGTCACGGGAGCACCCCCTTGGAGTCGATGGCGTCCTGGATCGCCTTCTTCAACTCCGCGGCGGTCCGTGCGGGATCGATCGCGGACGGCGGCGACAACTGCGCGGCCACCACGGTCGAGACGTTCTGATAGGCCGGCGTCAACGGTCGCGGCGCCGCATCCTTGAGCTCGTCGAGAATGGCCTGCTTCATCGGGTACGCCTTCGTCATCTCGGGATCGGCGTAGACGCTCTCGATCGACGGCGGCTGCCCGGCCTTGATGGCGAGGAACTTCTGATTGGCGGCGTTGCGCAGGCACTTCACCGCGTCGACAGCCAGATCCGGATGCCTGCTGTACGCGCTGACCGCCAGATTCGAGCCCCCGATCGTGACCCGGCTCGGCGTCCCCGCGTCGATCGCCGGATACCGGGCCCACGTGACGTTCGGTGCCAGCTGCGGAGCGTCGCTCTGCAGGGCCGAATACACGTACGGCCAATTGAGCTGGAACGCCCCGTCGCCGTTCTGGAAAGCGAGCCGCACGTCGTCCTCGATGGAGTTGGAGAACGACGCGCTCGTCACGCCTGCGGTGGCGAACTGCCGCATGACGCGCAGCGCGGTGACCGTACCCTCATCCATGACCGCGGTTTTGCCGTCGTCACTGACCACGTGCCCGCCGGCGCTGGCGACGAGGTTGTTGAAGAGCACGACCAGGCCCTCGTACTGCGCACCCATGGTGAGCACCTGCGACGGCTTGCCCTCGGCCTTCAGCTTCAGGGACGCCCGGATCATCTCGTCCCACGTCGTCGGCGGCGTGGGCACGAGATCCTTGCGGTACCAGAGCAGCTGCACGTTCGTGTTGTTCGGGGCGGCGTACAGCTTGCCGTCGTAGGTGGCGGAGGCCAGCGGACCGGCGAGCGTGCCCTTCTCGATCTCGGCGCGGTCGGCGCCGGTGAAGCCCCTGATCCAGTGCGCGCTGGCGAACTCCTGGGTCCAGGTCACGTCGAGGCCGAGGATGTCCATGCTGTCGTCCTCGGCGGCCAGCCGGCGCACCATCTGCACGCGCTGGTCGTCGGCGGCCCGGGGGAGGACCTGGTACGCGATCTCGTAGCGGCCGGCCGCCGCCTGGTTGCAGGTGTCGATGACGGTCTGCATGTCCTGCACGGGGAACTGGTAGAGGTTGAGGGTGGGTATCCCGCCCTCGTCGTCGGATCCGCAGGCGGCGAGCGGGGTGAGCAGCATCGTCGCGGCCGCCGCTGCGGCTATTCGTCGGGCAAGTGCCATGGACCCTCCAAGGTGATCTAGGTCACACAGGTCACGTGCGATCACCCTGCCCCACCGGCTCACGAAACAAACCCGTAACCATCGATCTCTTGTCACCCAGCCCAGATCTCTTGTCACCCGGCTCAGTCAGGCGGTTTGCCGACCGAGCCATGATGGGTATTCGCGCGTTGTCTTCAGTAGTTGTCAGACATAAAGCCGGGGGAGAGCTCACCATGGTCGAGCCACACGTCACTTTGGACCCGAACAGCCTCAGCCCGGTCGAGGAGAAGCTCCGCGGCCCGCTGGAGCAGCAGCTCACGTCGGCGATGCAGGCCGCCACCGACAAGGTCTCCCACGAGTACGCGGGGGAGCCCGTCGACACGGTCGCCACCGAGATCCTCGACGAGACCAAGGCCGGTCTGCACCACGACATCGCCGACGGTTTCGTGCCGGACCAGCGCGAGCTGCGCCGGGTGGCCGAGGCCATCGTCCGCGAGGGCTGATATCCGCCGGGAGTGCGCCGGCCCCGCGCTGGCGCACACCCGATACCGTTCCTCCCATGTCAACGTCCGACACGGCGTTCATCGTCTTCGAGCTCGCCGCGGCCGCACTGTGCGTCACCCTCGCAGTGATCCTGCTTGTCCGCCGGCACCGCGCCGCGGGTGGCCCGGTGCACCTCTGGCGCAAGCAGCCCGTGCTCGGCCCCGGGATGCTCGCCGCGATCGAGCTCCTCTTCGGTGTCTGCCTCACCCTGCGCGCGGTCGACGAGCTGACCGGCGGCAACCGCATCCTGTCGACGCTCGCACTGGCTGGCATCGTCTCAGCCGTGGTCCTGCAGTTCGTCCGGGTGTTCCGCACGTCCCGCGTCACCGTGCTCTGAGGGGTAATCCTCCAGCTCGATGTCGGTGGCGAACCGGTCCATGAGCTTCATCAGCGGCTTGAACAGCAACGACACCGAGAACATGGCATTACGCCCACGCATCCCGAGCCTGGTCCGTGGTGCGAGAATCCGGCCCGCGCTGACCTGCTGGGAGACCTTGGCATAACCGCGGAACTTGGCCTCGTACTGTGCGTACGCGACCGTGTGGTCGCCGCCGGCCCGCAACAGCTCGCCGGCCAGCACGTAGGCACCGACGACCGCGAGCCCGGTCCCGAATCCGCCCAGCGTGTTGCCGTAGGCGGCGTCGCCGAGCAGCACCACCCGCCCACTCGAGTACCGGTCCGTGGTCACCCGGCTGATCGAGTCGAGATAGAACTCCTTCGCCGCCGGAAGCTGCGCGATCAGCTCCGGGATCCGCCACCCGCCACCGCGATACGCGTCGGCGACCAGCCGCTTCTGCTGGTCGACGTCGTCGCGGTCGTAGTCGAGCAGCTCCGACGCGAAGACGAAAAACGCCGGGGCTTTGCGGCCACCGATCGCGGCCATCCGGCCCGGCTCGCCGTACATCGCATCATCGTCGCCGGTGTCCATGTCGGCCAGGGCGTAGTAGTAGCCCAGATGCCGGACATAATCCGCCTCCGGCCCGAACGCCAGCCCGCGGGTGTGGGAGTGGATCCCGTCAGCGCCCACGACTAGGTCGAATGTCCGCGGCGGCGCGTGCTGGAAAGTCACATGCACGCCCTCGCCGGTCTCATCGAGCGTGCTGATCGAGTCGCCGAACATGTATTCGCAGGTCGACGACGTGCGGTCGTAGAGCAGCCGCGCGAGATCACCCCGGACGATCTCGATCTCCCCGCCGCTGAACTCACCCGGGACGACGGCCAGCTTGCGACCCCGCGCGTCGACCACGGTGCCGTCCTGCCCGCCGGTCTGCAGCCGCTTGACGTCGTCGAGGATGCCCATCCGGCTCAGCACCGTACGGTGAGTGACGCCCTTGAAGTCGACCGCCTGCCCACCCGGCCGCAGCTCGGCGGCCTTCTCGACCACCGTGACGTCGAAGCCGTAGCGGGCCAGCCAATATGCCAGCGCGGGACCGGCGATGCTCGCGCCGGAGATCAGGACCCTGGTGTTGTTCATGACGGCGACGCTAGGTCCCGCCGCTCACAGCGCACTGACACAACGCTCACAGCGTGTATGACGACCCGAACGCCCGGCCTGCGTGCACGGCATGCCGGGACCGCTCGGACCGCCCCCGTTACGCCTGCCGATGTGAACGATCGATCGGCGTAGAGCTACCGTCCCTTAGTACAGGGGGCGTCTCCAGGGCGTTCACCGGGCGTTTGGTGTTTCGGGGGGCAGCTTGAGCGGCGGTTCGGGGGACGCGTTGTTCGGCGAGCGGGTGCGGGCACGGCGGCGGGAGCTGGGACTGACCCAGGAGGAGCTGGCCGAGCTCGCCCGGATCGACGTGAAGACCGTCCGCATGATCGAGACCGGGAAGCGTACGCCACGCCCGGCGACCGCTCGGATGATCGCCGACGCCCTGCGCCTCGACGACGAGGAGGCCCGCGGCAAGTTCCTCGGCGGATCCGCACCCGGCCGCCCGGTCCCCGCCCAGCTCCCACCCGACGTGTACGGGTTCGTCGGCCGCACCGCCCAGCTGCGCGCCCTCGACACGATCACCACCGTCGCCGGGGGCCGCCCGGCAGCGGTGGCGATCTCGGCGCTGTCCGGGGCCGCGGGCATCGGCAAGACCACCCTCGCCGTGCACTGGGCGCACAAGGCCCGCGCCCGCTACCCCGACGGCCAGCTCCACGCCGACCTGCGCGGCTTCGACCCCGACGGCGCCCTGCGCGACCCCGGCGACGTTCTCTCCGGGTTCCTCGGGGCGCTCGGGGTGCAGCACAAGGAGATCCCCGCCGGGCTCGACGACCGGGCAGCGCTCTACCGCAGCATGCTCGCCGACCGCAAGATGCTGGTCCTGCTCGACAACGCCCGTGACGCCGCGCAGGTCCGCCCGCTGTTGCCCGGCGCGAAGGACTGCATGGTCCTGGTGACCAGCCGCGACGACCTCGCCGGACTGGTCGCGCGGCACGGCGCGCACCCGCTCGGGCTGCACCTGCTCAGCACCGACGAGGCGTTCCAGCTGCTGGCCCGCCGTCTCGGCGCCGACCGCCTGGCCGCCGCACCCGCCGCGGTCGAGGAGATCATCACCCGCTGCGCCCGGCTGCCGCTCGCGCTGACCATCGCCGCAGCGCTCGCCGCCACCCGCCCCGGCGTGGCCCTGGAAGATCTGGCCGCCGAGCTGCGCGACACCCGCCTCGACACACTCGCGGTCGGTGACGCGGCCGGCGACGTGCGAGCGGTCTTCTCCTGGTCCTACCGCACGCTCACCCCCGGCGCGGCCCGGCTGTTCCGGCTCCTCGGCCTGCACCCCGGGCCCGAGATGACGGTCGAGTCGGCGGCCAGCCTGATCGCCGAGCCGGTCGTGCGGACCCGGCTGCTGCTCGCCGAGCTGGCCACGGCCAGCCTGCTCAGCGAACCACTCCCGGGCCGGTTCACGTTCCACGACCTGCTGCGCGCGTACGCCGCCGACCGGGCGTACCGCGAAGAGGAAGTGACCGCCCGCGAGGCCGCATCGCGCCGCATGATGGACCACTTCCTGCACACCGCGCTCGCCGCCGACCGGGTCTTCGCCCGTCACCGCAACCCGATCGCGGCCCCCGCGCCCGCCCCCGGCGCCCTGGTCGAGGAGCCCCCCGGCCGCGACGAGGCCATGACCTGGTTCCTCGCCGAGCACGAGGTCCTGCTCGCCGCGATCGACCAGGCCGCCCGCACCGGCAACGACGCGCACGTCTGGCACCTCGCCTGGTCCATGGCGACCTACCTGCACCGCCGCGCCCTCTTCCAGGACTGGGTCACCACCCAGCAGACCGCGATGGCCGCAGCCGTACGCCTCGGGGACCGCGACCGCCAGGTCCGCACCCACACCGAGCTGGCCGGCGGCTACTTCAACGTCGGCCGCGTCGACGAAGCCCTCGACCACCTCCGCGAGGCGATCACCCTCTACGACGCCCTCGGCGACGCCATGGGCCAGGCCGGCGCCAACCTCAACCTGGCCATCGTCCTCGGCGTCGCCGACCGCCACCGCGAAGCCCTCGCCTGCAACGAACAGGCCCTGATCTTCTACCGCCGGGTCGGCTCCGGCGAACACGAGGCCCACGCCCTCAACGCCATCGGCTGGTGCCACGTCCAGCTCGGCGACTACCCGCTCGCCCTGAAGTTCAGCCAGGAATCCGTCGCCCTGCACCTCAAACTCGGCGACGACGACCACTCCGGCGTGGGCGCCGCCTGGGACACCGTCGGCTACGCCCACCACCACCTCGGCAACCATGACGAGGCGCTGCGCTGCTACGCGGAGGCCCTCGCGGCGTACCGTCGCGCAGCCGACCCGTACAACGAATCAGAAATCCTCACCCACATCGGCGACACCCACCACGCCGCCGGCAACCACCCCCAGGCCCGCGACGCCTGGCGCCGCTCCCTCACCATCCTCGAAAACCTCGACCACCCCGACGCCGCCACCGTCCGCGCCAAACTCGCGTCCTGATCAGCCCGGGGCGACAGCACAATCCGTCGTCAGGTCGACGTGCAGGTAGGTGCCGGAATTCACCCTCGGTTGAGTACCGGCGCTCAGGCGTACGGGCCTGACGATCGCAACGCTGACAGCCATGAATGATTACCGGTCGAAGTTGCTGGGTGCGGGCGCCGACGGTGCCGGGCCGGACGAGGAGTTGACCGGACGGCCGGGCCGCCGCCGGTTCCGCCGGCTGGCCCTGCTGGCGGCCGCTGGGCTGGTGTCGGCCGGCCTCGTCGCGGCGTGCTCGCCGCTACACCCGTCGGCTCCCGACCGGTCGGCCCACCCGACGGGACCGCGGGCCGACTTACCGGCCGCGTCCACCGCCTCGTTGTCCACGGTGGATTCCCCGGTGGCCGATCCGGCGCCGCTGCCTGACCGGCCGCTGGCCCGCGCCGCGTTCCTCTACTCACGGTGCAACCCTATAAACGTCGAGGACGAGAACTGCCGATTCCGACTCGTGCTCACCGACGGCTCCCAGTACACGCTGCCCAAAAGCGTGATGCACGAAGGGCCCGGTCCGATCTCTCCGGACGGCGCCTTCCTGATGCTGTACGACGAGTCCGACGGGTTGGTCCTGCGCCGTCTGGACAGCGGAACATCGCGCAGGGTGGCCCTGCCCGACCACCTCGCGGCGTGGGGTCCGGTGTCCTGGTCACCCGACGCGCGCTGGGCAGCGGTGTCTGCGGACAGTCCCGATGGGCAAAAGGTCGCCGTCGTCGACATCGTCAACGCGCGGCTGGTCGAAGATCCAGCCGCCGCCGATGACGCCCAGCTTGTCGCGGTCTCCGCCCACGGCGACCTCATCTGGGCGAAACCCGCGAACACCGGCGCGACCACGGTGCACTGGATCGTGGGAGGCCGGCAGCCCCGCGTTGTCGACGCCGACCTGCGCTCCCACCTGCGGCCCGGCGAGATCGTCAACCCGACGGGATGGCCGGGCGAGGTGATGCTCGGCGACGGGATCACCGCCGTAGTGCCCATCATCCGGGCCGGCGGCGACGCCCCGTGGGCCGACGGCGATGCAATCCTGCTGGTCGACCTCACCACCGGCGTTGTCCGGCACCGTCTGGATCTGCCCGCCAACACCGCACGCGTACGCCTCCACAGCAGTGGATGCGGACTCGGCCCCAACGCCCTCGTCCAGTTCGAGGGAGGCGACCCGACGACCGGGCAGCAGCCGGCCGATCCCACCGATCCCACCGACATGGTCGCGCTCGACCCCTGGACCGGCGCCCGCGGCAGCGTCTACCGCCTTCCCCCAGAAGGGTTCCCTCTGCTCATCTGCTGACCAGCGGCAGACAACTCACCGTCGGACCAGGACCGGCCAAACACGACGAATCCCGTAGGTCGACCGCGACCTGGACACGGCCACATGTCCATGTCCAGGCCGGCGGAACCCTGAGTCATCTCAGCCTTGCGATACCCCGGCCCCCACGGCCGTCAGCACCGCCACGACGGCATCGCTGCCATGCCGGTAGATTACGTCCACCGGTATATACCGTCAACCTGGGTAAATGTCGGCGGGCCGAGATGCGCTACGCTCCATCGCATGCACGCGCGATTGAGCATGTGGTGGCACGCCGAACCGGCGGCCACACCCACCCGCGTGTAAAAACACTCACCGCGGCCGCCTCCCCGAGGCGGCCGTTTCTGTGTGGTCCTTCTCGGTGGCGGTCCCCAGCCCATCGAGGACCCATGAAACCTTTTGCCCTGCTGCACCGTGACGGCGCTGACCATGTCGACGTCCTGCACGGCGACGTCGTCACCGTTGAGGCCCTGGCCGACATCCCGCTCCCGGCGGGGAACGGGCCGCAGACGCTGGCCCTGATCCCGTACCGGCAGATCAGGGAACGTGGCTTCGCGTGCGTCGACGACGGGACGCCACTGGAGTGCCTGCGCGTCGAGCGGCATGAGACCGTGCCGCTCGACGACCTGATCGCCTCGCTGCCCCGGACCGTGGCGATCCGTGACGGTGCCTTCGACATCGCGGACGAGGACTACGAGCAGATCGTCCGGACGGTGCTCGACGAGGAGATCGGGCACGGCGAGGGCGCGAACTTCGTCATCCACCGCGTTTATCAGGCCACTGTCGACGGCGACCCGCTGGAGACGGCCCGCGCGGCGTTCCGCAACCTGCTCACCGGCGAGCGGGGTGCTTACTGGACGTTTCTGGTGCACACGGGTACGCGTACCCTCGTCGGCGCCACGCCCGAGCGGCACGTCAGCGTGACCGACGGACTGACCATGATGAACCCGATCTCCGGCACCCACCGCCACGACGGCGCCCGCAGCCTCGCCGACTTCCTCGCCGACCGCAAGGAGATCGAGGAGCTGCACATGGTCCTCGACGAGGAACTGAAGATGATGGCCACGGTCGCTGAGCACGGTGGCCAGGTCATCGGGCCGTACCTGAAACGGATGGCCCACCTCACCCACACCGAGTACCTGCTGGCCGGCAAGGGCTCCCTCGACGTCCGCGACGTGTTGCGCGAGACGATGTTCGCCCCCACGGTCACCGGCAGCCCGGTCGAGAACGCCTGCCGGGTGATCGCCCGCCACGAGGGCCGCGGCCGCGGGTACTACGCCGGCGTGCTCGCCCTGCTCGGTCATGATTCTGACGGCCGCCAGACCCTGGACGCGCCGATTCTCATCCGGACGGCGGAGATCTCGGACGACGGGGCTCTGCGCGTACCCGTGGGGGCGACCTTGGTCCGGCACTCGACCCCGCAGGGCGAGGTGGCCGAGACCCACGCCAAGGCCGCCGGGGTGCTCTCCGCCTTCAGCCTGCGCTCTCAACCTCAACCTTTATCAGTACGCCCGGAGCCCACCGATCTTGAACTGGACTTGGCCCTGGCAGCGCGCAACGACGGCCTCGCCCGCTTCTGGCTGGACCAGCGCGTCCCGGGAGCCCTCACCATGCCCGCCCTCGCCGGCCGCTCAGCGGTCATCGTCGACGGCGAGGACACATTCACGGCGATGCTCACCCACCAGTTGCGCGCCCTGGGCCTGACCGTCACGGTGGTGCCCTGGACCGCCCCGATCATCCCCGCGGCCGACCTGCTGATCCTCGGCCCCGGCCCCGGCGACCCCGGCGCGTCCACACCGAAAATGGACCGCCTGCGCGCCCTGGCCCAGGAAGCACTGACCGCCGGCCGCCCCCTGCTCGGCATCTGCCTCGGCCACCAGATCCTGGCCACCACCCTGGGCCTGCCCCTGCTCCGCCGCGACTCCACCTACCAGGGAATAGCCCGCGACATCCACTTCTTCGGCACCACCCGCCGCGTCGGCTTCTACTCGAGTTTTACCGCCCTTGCAGCTACCGTCCCCGGCGTTTCCTTCGCCGCCGACCCCGACGGCAAGATCCACGCCCTGCGCGGCGAGGGCTTCGCGGGCGTCCAGTTCCACCCGGAGTCAGTGCTCAGCGCGGACGGCGTCGCGGTCCTTCAAGAACTTCTCCCACCACTTCTCGATCGCGTGATTAGTCCGTCCGTGAGCGGGTAGCGAAGAAGTGCCGGTGGTTCAAGCGGACCGAGAGCCTCCTCTTGGACCACCGGCCCCAATTCTTGTCACACCCCGACGCTACGGTTTGCCCCGTCCACAAACGAGGGGGAGACCATGGGCGCTTCGGGCTGGAATTACTACGTTCCCTACCAGGAAGATCTCGATGCGGCGCTCGACGCCCTCCGGGACAAGGTCTTCGCCGAGGGCGACTACTGGTGGGCGGTCCCCGGGGAGTACGGCAAATCCGCCGCTGACTTCCCCAACCGCCCCACCACCTGGGACGACCTCTTCGACGACGAAGAGGTCCAGGAGAGCGGCACCCACTCCATCCTCGACGTCTTCAAAGTCCTCGACCCCGGCGAGAACCCCGAGTTCGGCACCGTCGAACCGGTCTCCCCAGCCGAAGCCCTGGCCCACGTCGGCACCGAACACCCCACCCGCGAGCACGCGAAGGCTCTGAACGATCTCGCCGAGCGCCGCTGGTACGGCCGATGCGCCGTCCTCCACGAGAACGGCAAACCCACCGAGATCTACTTCTTCGGCTTCTCCGGCGACTGACCCTGGCTTTCCGCGGACCGACTTCCCGTGCGGGGCCGGTTCTCTGCGCGGGGCTGGGCTTCTCGCGGAGCCGGGTTTTTCGCGCGGGTGACCGGGTGCTGGAGCTGGGTGCGCGGGTTGCGGGTGGTGCCTAGACTTCCTGGCTGGTGGCAGCGCGTCCCGAGCTTGACCGCCGGTCCGCCGACGGTCTCTCCGGGGCAACCCCGGGGGCGACATGATCAGCCAGGCACAGCACCGCCGGCGTGCCCCCGCGCTCCGCGCGGCACGACGCAGGCACAACCGGGCATCGTCGGGCCGCGCTGCCACCCCTTCTCAAGTAGCTACCGCCCTGGCCGACGCCTTCCTCACCGAGGCCACCGCCCCGGCCCCCGCCCCACGCCCGCGCCGACTCACACCGCGCCCGCCCCGACCGGCTCGCCCGGTTCCGACCCCGCAAGGCCTGGCTGGGTCGCGGGTTGACCTCGGCCCGGCTGCGTCGGCCGGATCGCGGGTTGACTTAGGTCGGGCTGCGTCGGCTGGGTCGCGGGTTGGCCCAGGCCCGGCTGCGTCGGCTGCGTCGGCCGGATTGCGGGCTGGGGGATTGGTCGGGGATGCCAGGCCGGTCGTCGGTTCACGCCCGGATCTTCTCGGCCGCGCTGCGTCGCGGGCTGCGGGGTCGGGGTGGGTGCTGGGGCGGTTGGTGCGGGCTGGGGGTGAGGTGCTGGGTGGGCGGCCGTGGTGGTTGCGGCCGGTGGTGGCGGGGGTGCTCCGGGCGTACAGGGATGCTCCGGCTGATCGGCCGCGGGAGTTGGCGGGCTTTCTCAGCGGGCGCGTGCAGTCGCATCCGGTGGTGGTGCGGCGCGCGGTGCCGGTTCGGGTTGTGCGGATGCGCTGGGATACGCCGCGCATCGATGATCTCGGGGTGCTGGCGGGGTTTCTCGGGCTTGCGGGCGATGAGCTGGACTGGTTCGCGGACCGGAAGGAGATCAATCGGCACGCTCGGGACCAGCGGTTACGGCACTACCGGTATCGGTGGTTGCCGCATCGGCTGATCGAGGCGCCCAAGCCTCGGCTGCGGGCGGTGCAGCGGCGTCTGCTCGACGGGGTGCTCGGGCGGATTCCGGTTCATCCTGCTGCTCATGGTTTCGTACCCGGTCGTGGGGTGCACACGTTCGCGGTGCCGCACAGCGGGCAGCCGATGGTCGTCCGAGTCGATCTGGCCTCGTTCTTCTCCAGCGTCACGGCGCCGCGGATCTATGGGCTGTTCCGCACGGCTGGTTACCCGGAGCCTGTCGCGCACGCCCTAACCGCGCTGACCACCACCCGGACCCCGGCCGACATCCTGGGTGGCAAGTATCTTCCGTTGTTGCGGCACGCCCATCTGCCGCAAGGGGCGCCCAGCTCGCCCGCGCTGGCGAATCTGGTCGCGTACCGGCTGGATCGGCGGTTGAGCGGGCTCGCCGCGCGGTTCGGGATGACCTACACGCGGTACGCCGACGACCTCGCGTTCTCCGGGCCGCGGGTGTCCGCGCCGCGGTTGCTGGCGGCGCTCGAGGCGGTGGTGAAGGACGAGGGGTTCCAGCTGCGTCATGCGAAGACGCGGGTCCGGGGGCAGGGGGACCGGCAGGTGCTGGCCGGGCTGGTCGTGAACGAGCGGCCGGCCGTGGCCCGGGTTGAGTACGACAGGCTGCGGGCGGTGCTGCACGATGCCGCGCGGCGCGGGCTGGATGAGGCGAATCGGGACGGGCATGCGGACTTTTCCGCGTACCTGAAGGGGTGGGTGGCCTGGGTCTCGCACCGGCATCCTGGCCGGGCCGCCAAGCTGGACCGGTTGCTGGCCGCCACTCTCGGCGAAGATCGCGCATGAGACCGGGCCGGGGTGGGCACAAAGGGGACATGGTGCAGCCAGGACCCGACCCGGACAACTACCCGCCCATCGACCCCAGCGAGCCCATCCCGGACGACCCGGGCGTGCTCTCCCCGGACACCCCGGAGACCCTGCCACCCGCCCCGGTCGAGCCGATGCCGGGCCCCGACGACCCGGGCAACGTCCCGGGAACCGAGCCCGGCCCGGTCCCCGAGCCCGCCTGACCACCCGGGGAGCCCGCCTGACCACCCGGCGAGCCCCGCCTGTTCCCTCAGATGACGGGGACGGCGTGGGGGTCGAGGAGGGTGCGGTCGCCGTCGGTGCCGTGGGCCAGGGCGGCGGCGACGTCCTCGTGCGGGGTTCCGAGTTTGATGGCGCTGGCGTCGTCGAGTTGCAGGTAGTGCTTGTCGGTGAGGTTGAGCTGGAGCGATCGCAGGTATTCCTCCAGCTGGGCGACGGTGCGGGGGCCGACGATCGGGATCAGGGCCGTGGGGGCGAGGGCGGCTCGGCGGCGCAGCCAGGCCAGGGAGACCTGGACCGCGGTGGTGCCGAGCTCGTCGGCGACCGCCAGGACGGCGTCGACGACGGCGGTGCGCTGGGTGTCGCCCTCGATGGCGTTGCCGCGGGCGCTCAGCCGGCCCTGTTCACCGAGCCGGTATTTGCCGGTGAGCAACCCGCCTGCGAGGGGCGAGTAAAGGACGACGCCCAGGCCGTGAGCCTGCGCCATCGGTAGCAGCTCCCGTTCGGCGGAGCGTTCGGCCAGGCTGTATTCGGTCTGGACGCCGACCAGCGGGGCCAGGCCTTGCAGGTCGGCGCGGAGGGCGGCGCCGGCTACGCGCCAGGCTGGGAAGTTGGAGAGGCCGCCGTGGAGGATTTTGCCGGCGCGGATGAGGTCGTTGAAGCCGGCCAGGATCTCCTCGATCGGGGTGATGCCGTCGGGGAAGTGTGGCATGAAGACGTCGACGTAGTCGGTGTTCAGGCGGCACAGGCTGGCTTCGAGGGAGCGGATCATGCTCTTGCGGCTGTTGCCGGTCGTGCCGGGGCGGGCCTGGGTCTGCCTGGTCCCGCTGTACTTGGTGATGACCACGTAGTCGTCGCGGTCCCGCCCGAGCAGCTCACCGAGTACGGTTTCGGCCTGGCCGTCCTGGTAGATGTTGGACGTGTCGAACGTGGTGCCGCCGGCGGCGACGAAGGTCTCGAAGATCTGTGGTGCTTCGGTGTTCGAGGTGCTGAAGCCCGCCGTCCCGAGCGCGTATTCCGACACGCGTAGTCCGGTGAGCCGGCCGAAGGTCTGGTAGCGCATGGCAACTCCTTGAGCGTGGTGCCGGAGGGGTAGGCTCGCCATGGTAGCAAGTAAAGCGAGGGGTCACTCTTTTTATGCCTAGGGTCAGTCAAGCTCATCTCGACGCGCGCCGGTTGCAGATCGTGGACGCCGCTCGCGCCCGATTCGCCAGCCACGGCTTCGCCCGTACGTCGATGGCCGACATAGTGGCCGAGTCCGGGCTGTCCAACGGGGCCATCTACCGGTACTTCACCAGCAAGGACGAGATCGTCATCGCCGTCTGCGAGCAGGGGACGGAAGCCCTGCCCAACGCGCTCACCGCCGAGGCCGTCGCCGGCTTCCTCGAGCATGTGCGCGCCCGGGCCCGAGACACCGACCACGCTCGCCTGGTGACTCAGATCTATGCCGAGGCGGCCGTGTCTCCGCAGCTCGCAGTGGTTGTCCGGCAACAGCTCGCCGCCGGGCGGGCCGCGATCGCCGAGCTGGTTCCCGAGCGCCGGCGCGCGCACGCCGGGCAGATCGCCGAAGCGTTCGTGGCCCTTTGTGCCAGTTACAGCCAGCAGATAGCGATCCGTGGTGACGTGGAGCCCGCTCCCTTCGTGGCCGCCCTGATGGCGATCATCGAGGGGTAGTCGCAGTCACTAAAAAGAGTGATCTCTCTTTTTGGGTGCTAGGGTCGCGGGGAATGTCCATCCCTGGAGGAACTATGGCTGTCGCTCACGTCGCCGCGATCAACCTTGAAGGCCCCGACCCGGCCGGCCTGGCCCGGTTCTGGGCCGCCATGCTCGGCGGCGAGGTCGCGATCGAGACACCGGACTTCTGCGCCGTCAAAGCGGGCGCGCTCTACGTCGGGGCCGTTCGCGTCCCCGGCTACGAGCCGCCGACGTGGCCCTCGGCGGAGCGATCCCAGCAGATGCATCTCGACCTGGCCGTCGACGGCACCGAGAGCCTCGACGAGGCGGAGGCGCAGGCGGTCGCGCTCGGAGCCACAAAAGAAGGGGAACAATCCGCGCCGGAAAGCTTCCGGGTGCTGCGCGACCCGGCCGGCCACCCATTCTGCCTACGCCGCTGACCGAAGAAGCGCGCAAGGCCGAAGAAGCGCGAAAGGCCGAAGAAGCGCGCAAAGGCCGAAGAAGCGCGCAAAGGCCGAAGAAGCGCGCAAAGGGCTGTCATCGGCGGGTGCGGCAGTGGCCCCGGGCCGAGAACAGAGGGTGCGGGAGTAGAAGGTCAGGCGGCGAAGGCGGCCTGGATGGCGCGGCGGGCCCAGCGCATACGGCCGAGGGCGCAGTCGGGGTGCTCGCCGAATTCCTGGGCGACCAGGGCGGCGCAGGTGTTCTCGCCGAGGCGGTCGACCGTGGCGGTCACTGCGGCTCGGATCAACTCCGGGGTGGGTTGCTGGGAGCGTTGCAGGTGGGAGACGAACAGCGCGTCGGTGCGGGTGTCGTCGGTATCAAGTACGGGCATCGGGTCCTCCTGCCAAGATCGAGCGGGCGGGCTAAAGACAGCACACCTGGGCCAGGATGCATTCGTGCTGCGTACAAGTTGCGGTGCGGTTGCGGAGACCGGCAGTCACGCCGGAGATGAGGCGATATCGTCGGATGAGCGCCGAGTTTGAGGGGGAGCAGCCGTGACGGTGGTGCTGGTCGCCGATGACGATGCCGATATCCGGGACCTGGTCGCGTTCAAGCTGGAGCAGGCCGGCCTCGAGGTGATCTCGGTCGAGGACGGGCAGGCGGCGCTGGAGCAGGCGCGCTCCCGGCAGCCGACGCTCGCGGTGCTCGACGTCTCGATGCCGGGGCTCTCCGGGATCGACGTGTGCCGGATGTTGCGGGCCGATCAGGCGACCGCCGGGATGCTGATCATCATGCTCACCGCGCGGGTGCAGGAGCAGGACGTCGAGGGCGGGTTCAGCGCCGGTGCCGACGACTACGTGACCAAACCTTTCAGCCCACGCGAGCTGGTCTCCCGGATCCAGGCCCTGCTGAGCCGGACCCGGGCCTGACACCCACGGGTACGCCCATGCGCCCGAGCAGGTCCGTCGGCCGGCTCCTGACCGGGGCCTTCGGCGTCCTGGTGCTGCTCATCGTCTGTTCCGGGGTCGCCGAGACCACCGCCCTGGTGATGCAGCACCGCGTGGTGCGGGAGCTCTCCGCGTACGTGCAGCCGTTGGAACTGGCCAATGCCGAGCTGCGCAGCGTTCTGGGTGACGCCCAGCGCGGGCTGCGCGGCTATCTGCTCACCGGCGACAGCCAGTTGCTGGATTCGTACCAGGTGGCGCGGACCGCCTATACGACGTCGAGCAGGGCGCTGACCGGACTGGCCCGCGCCGACGAACGGGCCTCGATCAACGACCAGCTCGACCGTGCCGATATCTGGTGGCAGCACGCCGAGCAGCAGCGGCTTGCCGTGCCCCGCAGTGACACCGCCGCCGCGTACGTGAGCCAGGGCAGGCCGCTCTTCGAGGCGTTCGCGGCCGAGAACACGCAGTTCGACGCGGCCCTCGCCGGGCGCGCCGCGAACCTGCAGAAACGCAGCTCCCGGCTGAGCACGGTGACCACCGCCGTGGTGGTCGCGCTGACGCTGCTCGCCGCCGTGACCGCCGTACTCGCCGCCGTTGTGACCACCCGCCGCATCACCCTGCCGCTGGCCGGTGTCGTCGCGGTGATCGACCGCCGCCGCGTCGGCGCCCTGAATTCCCGGGCTGACGCGACGGTCGGGCCCACCGAGATCCGGGCGGTGGCGCAGGCAGTCAACGAGCTGGCCGAGGAGGCCGACCGTACGCGGGTCGCCGAGGCCGCCGTGGCGCGTCAGCGGGGTGAGGTGCGGGCGCTCGGTTACCGGATCCGGGCGCATCTGAAGGTCGAGGACGCCGTCCGGGAGGCCCTTGACGGGCTGAGTACCACGATCGGCGCCGACCATGTGCTGCTGCGGATGGCTCCGGGGCAGACGGGGCTGCCGCCGGTGGCGAGTCTTCGCGACGAGCACGCTCACGGCGTACTCAAAGAATTGGCCGAAGCCGATGCGACCTGGCTGCGGACCGGGGATGTGTGGGTGACCAACGATCCTGCGCCGACCGGGGAGGTCGAACCCTCGGAGGCGGAGCGGCGCGCGTGGGCCGCGGTCGGCGACGGCCCGGTGCTGACGGTGGCGGTCAGCGGCGGCGAGGAATGCCTGGGCGCGCTCACCCTGATCCGCGACACCGGGCCGGACTGGACGCCGGTCGAGGTGCGGCTGACCGAGGTGGTCGCCGCCGACCTGGGCCGGGGCGTGCACCTGGCCCGGCTGTACGAGCGTGAACAGCATCTCGTGGCCCGGCTGCAGGAGCTCGACAACGCCAAGACCGACTTCATGTCGACCGTGTCGCACGAGTTGCGTACGCCGCTGACCAGCATCGCCGGGTATGTCGAGCTGCTGCTGGACGCCGACGCCGGTGAGGTGGACCCGCCGCAGCGCCGGATGCTGGACGTCATCGCCCGCAACACGCGCCGGCTGCGGGAACTGATCGAGGACATGCTCACCCTGTCGAAGATCGAGACGGGTTCGTTCAAGACCGCCCGGCGGCCGGTCGACCTGGTCGCGCTCGCGGAGCAGGCACTCACGGCGATCGGCCCGGCTGCGGACAAGGGTGAGGTACGCCTCAAGCCCGAGCTGGACGGCCCGCAGGAGCTCACCGCCGACCCGGAGCAGCTCGAGCGGGTCCTGATGAACCTGCTGACGAACGCGGTCAAGTTCACCCCCGCCGGTGGCACGGTCACCCTGCGCGTGTACCGGGCCGACGGCGAGGTGAACGTCGTGGTCGCGGACACCGGCATCGGCATCCCTCCGCCCGAGCAGGAAGCCCTGTTCACCCGCTTCTTCCGCGCGACCAACGCCATCCATCAGGCGATCCCCGGCACCGGCCTCGGCCTGGCCATCGTGCGCACGATCGTCGACAACCACAGCGGCCGCATCTCCGTGGAGTCCACCGAGGGCGCCGGCACGACAGTGACCATCCGCCTGCCCACGCGCTAGATTTCGGGTTGTGGACATCGAGATAACGCCGGCTGCACCAGAAGACGTCGAGGCGCTGACCGCGCTGGTCAACACGGTTTACGCCGACGGTGAGAAGGGCTTGTGGCGCGACGGCGCGGAGCGCACGACAGTCGCCGAGATGCGCGGGCTGGTCGACGCCGGGGAGATCGCCGTCGCCCGCCGCGCGGGCCGCATCGTGGGCCAGGTTCGCATCGTGCAACTCGAGCCTGGTCTCGGCGAGTTCGGCATGCTGGCCGCGGAGCCGTCGGAGCAGGGCAGTGGCATCGGACGGCAGTTGGTGCAGTTCGCCGAGAATTGGGCGCGCGCTCAGGGGTTCCCGACGATGCAGTGCGAGCTGCTCGTGCCGCGCGACTGGGAGCACCCGGTGAAGGAATTCCTCCGCGCCTGGTACACCCGCATCGGCTACCGGCAGGTCAGCACCGGCTCGATCGACGAGACGTTCCCGCACCTCGCGCCGCTGCTCGCCACCGAGTGCTCGTTCCGCGTGTTCCACAAAGACCTTGGCTAGGTTGCCCGCGCTTGTCGTCGCCGGTCTGGCAGCTGCGGTGCTGACCGGGGGTTGCACCGCGGACGCGATCTGCGGCGGCGGCAATTACCCGGTCAAACTCGCCGACAGCGCCACCGGCAGCACCTGCGTCCCTGAGGGGCAGGACCCACCCGCGGGATATGTGCGCTATCCCGCGGGCAAGGTCCCGAAAAAGGTCGGCGACAAGTGGGACGTCTACTGGCAGACCCACAAGCTCGACAAGCTGGGCAAAGAGGTCTATTGACGGTACGTCTCGAGGAAGCGGTGCAGGCGGTCGGTGGCGTCGTCGAGGACGTCGACCGGAGCGAGGAAGACCAGGCGGATGTGGTCCGGGGTCGGCAGGTTGAAGCCGGTGCCGTGGGACAGCAGCATCAGCTCCTGCTCCAGCAGGTCGATGATCAGCTTCTGGTCGTCGCGGATCTTGTGCACCTCGGGGTTCAGCCGCGCGAAGAGATACAGCGCGCCACGCGGCTGCACGGCATCAACCCCAGGAATGGCATTGATCTTGTTGTACGCGTGATTGCGCTGCTCGTAGAGCCGCCCGCCCGGCCGGATCAGCGTGTTGATGCTCTGGAACCCGCCCAGCGCCGTCTGCACCGCGTGCTGCGCCGGCACGTTCGGGCAGAGCCGCATGTTCGCGAGCAGTTGCACGCCCTCGAGGTATTCGGTGGCCGTGCTCGTCGGGCCGCTGATCGCCATCCAGCCCGACCGGAACCCCGCCGCCCGGTACGCCTTCGACAGCCCGCTCATCGTGATGACCAGCAGATCCGGGGCGAGCGCGGCGGCGCACTCGTGCTTCGCGTCGTCGTAGAGGATCTTGTCGTAGATCTCGTCCGCGAGGACCAGCAGATCGTGCCGGCGGGCTATGTCGAGCATCCCCAGCAGGACCTCCCGCGAGTAGACCGCGCCCGTCGGGTTGTTCGGATTGATGATCACCATGGCGCGGGTGTTCGGCGTGATCTGCGCCGCGAGATGCTCCAGGTCGGGCTCCCAGCCCATCGACTCGTCACACCGGTAGTGCACCGGCCGCCCGCCGCACAACGTCACCGCCCCGGTCCACAGCGGGTAGTCCGGGCTCGGCACCAGCACCTCGTCACCGGTGTTCAGCAGCGCCTGCAGCGACATGACGATCAGCTCGGAGACGCCGTTGCCGAGGAACACGTCATCGGGCTGGACGTCCTTCACCCCGAGCGTCTGGTAATACTGCGCGACGGCGACCCGGGCGGAGTAGATGCCCCGGGCGTCGCTGTAACCCTCGGCGTCACCCAGGTGCTGCACCATGTCCGCGACGATCGGCTCCGGGGTGTTCAGCCCCCACGGCGCGGGGTTGCCCAGGTTGAGCTTGAGGATGCGATGCCCTGCCGCCTCCAGCTCCTGGGCCCGGCGCAGCACGGGGCCGCGGATGTCGTACCGGACATTCTTGAGCCTGCTCGCCTGCGCCACCATGCGGTTGAGCTTATGTCGGCCCGCGGACGTAGTAAGGCAGCGAGGTATCTTCTCGGCGGAGGTGTCCAGGATGACTGCACCGCAGGAACGGCGGAGCGAGGTCCGCTCGGTTGCCCGCGCCCTGGACATCCTGGGCGCGTTCAGCGCGGCCCACCCGCGGATGCAGCTCTCGGAGCTCGCGGACGCCGTCGCCCTGCCCCGCCCCAGCACCCGCCGCCTCGCCGTGACCCTCATCGACCGCGGCTTCCTGCGCCAGGACCCGGACGGCTCCTACCTGCTCGGCGCCCGCCTGCTGGAGCTCGGCAGCCAGGTCGCCGAAACCTCGTCGATAGCCCTGCGCACCCGGGCCGTCGCCGACGAGCTCTCCCGCATGACCGGCGAGACGGTCCTCGTGGCGGAAGCCGACTGGTCGTCGCTCTCCCTGCTCATCGTCGGCAAACGCCAGTCCAAGCACCCGGCCGCGGCCACCTCCCCGCTCGGCCACCGCCTCAGGATCACCAGCGGCTGCATGGCCAAAGCGGTCCTCTCCGGCCTACCCCCGGAAGGCGTCGCGGCCATCGTCCCCCAACTGCGCCTGACGGCCCGCACAGCCCGCACTATCGTCAACCCCGGCCAGCTCACCACCGACGTCGAAGCCAGCAGAGCCCGCGGGTACGCCATCCAGTCCGGCGAATTCCTCGCCGGCATGGCAGGCGTCGCAGTCCCCGTCCACGAATCCGGCCGCGTCGTCGGCACCGTCGCCGTCCTCGGCGCCGCCCTCCGTTACCCCCGAGCCCGCCTCGACCAGACCGGCCAGCTCATCCGCCAGGTCCTCGCCCGCCAGCGCCCGGCCTGAGATCCCCACCCGCGTTTCGCCCTGCGGAACGACCCCTCGTCACACCCCCGCCCGCATGGCTATCTTCCGCGAAGCCGGTGACATTCCGTCGCCGGCTTCGACCTGGAGGGTCTTCGTGGACAAGAGCGGGATCCGAGGCCGGCAGCAACCCGAGCCGGAAGAAAGCGGAGGACCATCGACCCTGGCCGTCATCGGCCTGATCGTCGTCTTCCTCGGCGTCCTGGGCGCATTGGTATACCTGGCCGTAGCCGGCTGACCCCTCCCGCCTGCCCGGAGCCGCCCCGGGCAGGCGGCAAGGGTCCGTCACCGGATGCCTTTATTCATAAGGATTTTTGGGTCGCGGTCGCTCACTCAAGACGTTCCGGCGGATCTCACGCAGCTCTGGTGTGCCCAGGTAGAAACGGCCTTTGGTCTCGCCCTGCGGCGCCAACAGCCCCGCTTGCACCATGAACCGCAGGTCGCGGTTCGCGGTGCCGACCTCGATTTCGGCATCCTTCTCGTACACCGGTCGTCTTACCTTGAGCCCCAGGGCCGCGGTGTACAGAGCGAATACTGCGCGTTCCGGCAGCTTGTGTTGCTGGATGACCTTCTCCAACTCCAGCCACGTCCTGCTCGCGTCATCGACCCGCCGCAACACCGTGTGTGCCTGCATATGGTGGGCGACCAGGTTGAAGCGAACCCAGACTGTCGTGTCGCGCTCGGGATGCCACGCGCCCGCTCCGACCTCACCCAGCACGCCATAGTAGCTCTGAGTGTTCTTGCCGAGCCATTCTTCGATGCTGCTGAACTCGGGCGTGAGAATCTTTTCGCGGGCAAGGACCATTGTCTGCAGTGCACGTGCCATGCGCCCGTTGCCGTCCCGGAACGGATGAATCATGACGAGATTCAGATGAGCCATCGCCGCCCTCACAAAGACCGGGCAATCGTCGTCACCCGTGTTGAGGTCCGCGACCAGTTCCTGCATCAGAGCAGGGACGGCCTCGGGGCTGGGACCCTCATACACCTTCAGGCTTCTTTCCTCGTCATGCACGAAGATCTGCCCTGGGCGGTAGCGGCCCGGACTCTTCGAGAGATCGTGACCCAGCATCATGAAGTGCAGACTGCGAATCAGGAACTCTTCGAGCTGAAACCCGGGGTCGTCCGCCAACTGCTGGATATAGGTCAGCGCGTTGCGGTAACCAACGATCTCCAGTGATGTCCGCCGGTCTGCGTCGAGCGGCTCCTCGTCCTCCATGATCGCCAGCGCGTCGTCGAGGTTGACGTCGTAGCCTTCGATGCTGTTCGACCCCTGCACCGCACGGGCCTTGAGGTTGCGGCGGAGTTGACCCTTCCACCTTCTGGGCTCATGGAGGTAGATGCGCAGCTCATGCCGAAGCTGATTGATCTCTTCGATGACGCGGAGATCATCGAAGTCGAGTTTGGGAGCGCGGAACAACATGAACTTACAGTGACGATTGATAGATTATCTGTCAAGGTTGATAGATGATTCGTTAATCTGTCAATGTTGGGTGTGCGCCGCCCCGCGGTGAGCCGGATAAGCCTCCTGAGTCTGCCTCTGGCGTCGCCTGGTCAAGCGGCGACGGCCTTCATCGCCAGCCATGGGGAGCAACGAAGCGTTCCTGACGCGATGAGCCATTCACTGCGTTCGCTGTTCAGTCGGTCAGACGGCGCCGGCGGCCAGGAGTTCGGGGCCGGGTTTGAGGGCGATGCCCGTGGCGGCGACGGTGAACCAGAAGATGCTGCCGCCGCCGGGGTTGGGGGCGACGCCGAGGTCGCCGCCGTGGAGGTCGATGATGCGGCGGCAGATGGCGAGGCCGAGGCCGGTGCCCGGGAAGCCTTCGGCGGCGGGGGCGCGGTGGAAGGGCTGGAAGATGCGGGTTCGCTGGTCCTCGGGGAGGCCGATGCCGCGGTCGGCGACCTCGATGCGCCACCAGCCGGGGGAGTGCTCGCGGGCGGTGACGGTGACGCGGGCGGCGGTGCCGTGGCGGACGAAGCGGGTGGCGTTGTCGACGAGATGGCCGAGGACCTCGCCGAGGAGTTCGGCGTCGGCCATGACCGGGGGCAGGTCGCTGACGTCGATGCTGGGGCGCTCGCCTTCGACCGTGTCGAGGCGGCCGGCGACGATGCCGAGGGTGAGGCCGGTGGTGTCGACCGGTTCGAGTTTGAGGGCGGCGTCGCCCGCGGCGGAGTAGGCGAGGAGTTCGTCGACGAGGGTGAGCATGCGGCGGGTGCTGCGGCCGATGCGGTCGAGGAAGCCGCGGGAGGCCTCGTCGAGCTGGGGGGCGGCCTCTTCGAGGAGGAGGTCGGTGAAGCCGGCGATGGTGTGCAGCGGGGCGTGCAGGTTCTCGCCCGCGGCTGCTGCGAAACCGGTCAGCTCCGCTTCGCGTTCGCGCAGGGTGGCGGTCACTTCGGCGGCGTGGCCGGCTGCGGCGAGTTCGGCGGTCCGGGCCCGGTCGATGTCGGTACGACTGGAAGCCACGAGCCGCTGCCGGTCCCCGATCACGGCGAGAACCGTGCCGGACAGCAGCAGCGACGCGATCACCGCGCCGAGCATCGTCAACGGGCCGGCGAGCTCCTGACCCGTACTGATCAGCGGGGTGGTCGGCCGGACCACGACCTGCCAGACGTGCCCGGCGAGAGCGACGTCGACGGTGCTCGAAGCGCTCCCGGCAGCGGAGCCGGAGGCGGACCAGGTGGCGACCTCGTGGGTGACGCCGTCGGGGGAGGTCTCGGTGAGCACGGTGGCCACACCGGTCACTCCGGCCGCGCGCAGCGAGTCGCGCAGCAGGTCGGAGGCGCGGACGCCGACGACGACCCAGCCGCGGAACTCGGAGTCGTGGATGGGGGCGATCAGTTCGAAGGCGGGCTGGCGGTGCGCCGGCGGCAGGTCCAGGTCGGCGGGGAGTACGTGCGCGGGGCTGGCGACGAGCCGCCCGGTCGAGCGCGCGAGCGTGAGCCCGTGCTGCAGGAACGGCGTGGGAGTGAGCGTGGCGTTGCGCGGCGGGGTGCTGCCGTCGAGGGTGTGCTCGGCGAGTACGGCCATGGCGGGGGACACGACGGTGACCTGGTGCGCGGCGGGGAGCCGGTCGGCGGCGATGCGGGACACCGTCGACGCGAGGTCGGCGCCGGGGATGGAGGAGGTGGCGACGAGGTCGTGCATCGTGTCCGCGTACCGCTGGAAGGTGCTGTCCAGGGCTCCGCGCACGCTCGCCGTGCGGAGGGCGAGTTGCGCGGAGGTCGCGTCGTTCGCGGCCGCGGTGAGGCCGGTCGCCGCGGCGGCGCCGGTGCCGAGACCGGTCGCGAGCACGGCGGCCGCGAGGGCTACGCCTCGCCGGCCGGGGGCACCGAACCACCTGGTGATGTTCACGCAGGCTCTATCGGACGGATCTGCGACCCGATTGAGCGCCTGGGGCGAGGGTTGCGGCATTGCTACCGTCCGCCCCGAAAAAGCCGCCAGAAAACGAGCAAAACGGATACGTTGGACAGGGTAGGGGACCGGATCGGCAACCGGGGGGACGACGATGAGCACCATCCTGCTCGTCGAGGACGACCCTGACATCCGCCACCTCGTGTCGTACAAGCTGGGGCAGGGCGGGATGGACGTGATCGCGGTGGCGGACGGGATGTCCGCGCTGCGTGAGGCTCGTGCGCACCCGCCGGACCTGGTGCTGCTGGACGTGCGGATGCCGCGGATGTCGGGCATCGAGGTCTGCCGCGAGCTGCGGGCGGGTGCGTTGAAGGCGGCCGTACCCATCATCATGCTCACTGCCCGGTCCCGGCCGCAGGACCTCGAGCAGGGGTACGCCGCCGGCGCCACCGACTACGTCATCAAACCGTTCAGCCCCCGCGAGCTCCTGCTCCGGGTCGAGGCGGCGCTGGCCAGGGTCCACCACTGATGCTGGAGTTGTTCACCCTCGCGATCGAGGTGCTGACCGCCGTTGTCGTGCTGACCGCCACCGGCATCGTGGCCGTGCGCCTCTACCGGCGTTTCAAGCACCGCAAACAGGCGCGCCTCGCCGCCGGACCACGCCGGTCCCTGCTCGCGTTCGTGGCCGACAACGGCGAGGAGGGCAGCCACGATCTGGTCGCCATCCCCGAAGACGCGTGGCGTGCCGCCGAACCGCACGCGCTGGCGCTGCTCGGCAAGCTACGCGGGGAGGCCCACATGGGGCTGGTCTCGGTGTTCCTGCGGCGGGGGACAGCGCGTACGGCGCTCGGGCACCTCCGCTCCCGCAGCCGCGTCAAACGTGCCCGGGCCGCTCAGGTGCTCGGCGATCTCGAGCTGCGCCAGGCCGTCCCCGAGCTGTGCCGGCTGCTCACGGACCGGCACGCGGAAGTGCGCGTGGTTGCCGTACGAGCCCTCGGCCGCATCGGTGACCCGGCCGCGGCCTGGCGCATCATCGCCAGCCTGGACCGCTCCGACCCGATCCCGTCCCTGCTCGCCAGCCACACCCTGGTCCAGCTGGGTGCGGAGGCCGAGGTGACGCTGTCCGCGGCCCTGGACCACCCCCAGGCACGGGTACGCGCGGTCTGCCTCGACGCGCTCGGCCTGCTCGGCGCCACCGCCTCGGTCACCCGCATCGCCCGCATCCTGAAAGAGGACGCACACCTCGACGTACGGGTGGCGGCCGCGAACGCGCTGGGCAAGCTCGGCACGCGCTCCGCGATCGACCCGCTGTCCCTGGCACTGCACATCTCCCGCCCCGCCGCGTTGCGCGCCGCAGCGGCCAAGGCGCTCGGCGACATCGGCTCCCCGAACGCGGTCCCGGTGCTGGAGGCGCTGCTCGACGACGGGGCGTTCCACGTGGCGCACGAGGCCGCGCACGCGCTGCGCCGGATCGGCCCCGCCGGCCTCGCCGCGCTGACGGGCCGGGGCGGCAACGGCCACGCCCTCGAGGCACTGGCCCTCGCCCGGGTCCTGCGCGAGGAGAAAACGGCGGTCCCGGCATGACCGGCGGAGGACAAGGGGTACCGGTGTGATCGAGGAGTTCATCCGCGACGCCCTGCGCTGGACCGACGTGTCGATCTTCGCGTACTTCGTGGCGCTCAACAGCAGCTACCTCGTGCTGATCGTGCTGGCCGGGCTGGAGTTCTACCGGCACCTGCGGCGCATCCCGTTCGCCGGCGCGGACGACATGTTCCGCAGCCCGCTCACGCTGCCGGTCTCGGTGATCGTCCCCGCGTACAACGAGGGCCCCGGCATCGTCGCCGCCGTCCAGGCGATGACCGCGCTGCGCTACCCCCGTTACGAGGTCGTGGTCGTCGACGACGGCTCCTCCGACGACACGTTCGAACAGCTGCGCGCACGCTTCGACCTCGTCGAGGTGCCCCGCGTCGTTCCGGCCGATGTCGCGTACACCTCGGAAGTTTTGTCGGTGCACGTGGCCCGCGCCAACCCGGAGACCTTGACCGTCGTCCGCAAGACCAACGGCGGCAAGGCCGACGCGCTCAACGTCGGCATCAACCTGGCCCGGCACCCGCTGATCTGCATGGTCGACGCCGACTCGGTCCTCGACCCGGACGCCCTGCTGTCGGTGGCGAAACCGTTCGGCGACGATCCGCTGCGCGTCGCGGCGTGCGGCGGCGTGGTCCGCATCGCGAACGGCTGCAAGGTCATCGGCGGCCGCGTGGTCGACGTACGCATGCCCAAGCAGTGGCTCGTCCGCATCCAGGTCGTCGAATACCTGCGCGCGTTCCTGATGGGCCGCACCGGCTGGTCCCGCCTCGGCGGCCTCGTCGTGATCTCCGGCGCGTTCGGTGTCTTCCGCCGCGACCTGGTGGTCCGCGTCGGCGGCATGGACGAGGACACGATCGGCGAGGACGCCGAGCTGGTCGTCCGCCTGCACCACCACCTGCGCGAGACGAAGGAGGACTACCGCGTCATCTTCGTCGCCGAACCCGTCAGCTGGAGCGAAGCCCCGTCCAGCCTCGCCGTCCTGGGCCGCCAGCGCCGCCGCTGGCATCGGGGCATCGCGGAGATCCTCAGCAAGCACCGCCGCATGATCCTCAACCCTCGCTACGGACGGATCGGGCTGGTCGCGCTGCCGTACTACGTGGTCTTCGAGCTGCTCGCGCCGTTCATCGAGCTTTCCGCGCTTGTCCTGCTCCCGCTCGGGCTGTGGGTCGACGCTGTCAATCTCGAATTCGCGTGGCGGTTCGTGCTGGTGGCGTACGGATATGGATTGCTGGTCAGTCTTGCCGCTCTGTTCATCGAGGAAGTGTCTTTCCACCGCTATCCGCGCTGGGGTGATTTGGCCCGGGGCATGACGGCGGCCATTCTGGAAAACTTCGGGTATCGCCAGATCCTCGCGGTGTGGCAGGTCAAAGGCGCATTCGGCGCATGGCACGGCCGCAAAGCGGTATGGGGCACGATGGACCGCACCGGCTTCGGCACCCCCGACGAGCCGGAATCAGACCTGGTCGGCGCCGGCTCGGTCCCTAGGGTGCCGTAGACCCGGATGCCCCTCGGGCAGATCCCGCCGGATCACCCACCAGCTGACAGCCAGGCAAGCAGCAACCAAAGGCCAGGTCAGCACCCCACGCGCGATCCCCAGCGCCACCACCTGATGCGTCGCCCACAGCGGAACGAAAACCGCCAACCGCACCACATACTGCAGAACCCAGACCCAACTGGCTTTCATGTACGCCCGGAGCAGAGCCGGATCCCGCCGCCACCGCGTTTTCTGCCCCAGAACGGTGCCCACGACAATCCCGAGCAGCGGCCACCGCACGACAATGCTCACGGCCCACGCCAACGCACTCGCCGCATTACTGACGATCTGCAGCAGGAAAAAGTCCTCGGCCCGCCCGGTCCGCAACGCAACAATCGCGGCGACACAAACCCCGAGCAACCCGATGAGTACGGCCCGAGGCTTGTCCCCATTCCTCAGCCGCACCGCTCCGACAATGCCGGCGGCAACTATCGCGGCAGCAGCCCCGATCCAGAGGGACCGCCCGCCAACCAGCCACCCGGCCACGAAGACGACAGGGGGAACGGTCGCGTCCAGGGCAGCACGCCGCCCACCCAGCAGATCCGCCAGCGACTCCGGCTCCGCCACACCCCACCCGCCCTCTTTGCCGAAAGTTAGGACAGCCTACCTTTTGCCATCCTGCACAATAACCGGCGTGGTTAGAGCACCGGGCGACGCACAGCCCCCAACGGAATCCTTCACGCTGGATCACTTCGTCAACCTCTACCTGGCGAAGGACGACCCCTGGGACAACGCCTCCAAGTGGTCCGACCAGCGAAAATACGCGGTCACCCTGGCCAGCCTCCCCCGGGCGAGATATCGGAACGCCTACGAACCAGGCTGCGCGGTCGGCATCCTCACCGCCATGCTCGCCCCGCGCTGCGACTCACTCCTGGCGGTCGACGCGGTGGGCGCGGCGGTCTCGCAGGCGCGTGATGCGGTTGCCGACTTCCCCGGCGTACGCGTAGAAGAAGCCCTTCTGCCTGCCGACCTGCCCGCAGAAACCTTCGACCTGATCGTGGTCGGCGACCTGCTCTACTACCTGAACGCCGCCGACCTGGCCGCAACGATCGACGGCCTGATCACCCGCCTGGAACCGGAGGGCGACCTGGCCCTGGCCCACTTCCGAGACCGGGACAACGGCGGCAACTACGACGGCTTCAACGCCCACGCAGAGTTCCTCGCCCGCCCGGAGCTAAGCCCGACCGTCCACCACGAAGACGACTGGTTCCTCCTCGACATCCTCCGCCGCACCCCCTGACCGGAGCTGTCAGTCAGGCGACGTTGAGCTGGATGTTGCCGATCCGGGCGACGATGTCGAGGTGGCCGCCCAGCCCGACGACATAGGCGCGCAAGCTGTCGAGCCCCACGGCGTCGCCGCCCTCGATCTGGCTGATCCGCGCTTGAGACAGGCCAGCAGCCTCGGCCAACTGCGTCTGGGTCATGCCGAGCTGCTGGCGGATCTCCGCAAGCTGGGCGCCGCTCACGGCGGCAAGCATCTCGGTGCGCATCCGCTGTCGGCGTGCTACCCGGTCGCTGTCATCCCGCGAGGGGTCAAGCTCGCGAGCCTTGGCTTTGACCTCACGCCAATTCGCTGACCCCGTCATGACTGCTCCTCTGCTTTCAAGTCGGCCAGGTGCTCGGCAAACCTTGTGTCAGCCAGCGGAATCGCTGTGCGGTACCAGTCCTGCCATCGTCCTGACTTGTCGCCGGCGATCAGAAACACTGCTTCCCGTGACGGGTCGAACGCAAAGATCATCCTAAGTTCAGGTGGGTCCGGCAGAGCCAGGCCGCAACTCCTTCATGTTGTGGTAGGTGCTGCCCTTCAATCGGTCTACCAGCGGCCGGCCAAGCGCTGGACCGTGGTCGGCTAGAACGTCGATCGCTTCTTCCACCAGATCTGCTGTGACGGGATCGGTTTGGCAGAGGTCGAGGAACCACGTCTCGACCTCAGGATGTAGTCGTACCTCCCACATCGCAACAGTATAAGCCAAAATTATATTGGTGGGGCCACCCATGCTGTGTGTTTGGACGTCAGCGTCGGCCGGTGACGGCTTGGAGCTCTTGGTCGAGGATGTCGAGGAGCGGGGCGCCATCGTTGTTGGAGAGGATGACGCCGACCCAGCCGGTGTGGGGGTAGATGTTCCAGTTGGCGGCGCTGCCCGGGTTGACGCCGGCGCGGCCCCACACCCACTGGCCGTCGACGATCGAGACCGCCATCAAATAGGCCGCGAACGACGTCTCGACCGGCGACGCCTGGAAGCCGCCGCCCCCGGGCTGCGGGCCATGAGGAATCTTGGCCGCGGTGAGCACCTCCCCGTACGGGCGCTCCAGCACAGTCCCGTCATAGATCGCGTTCGCAAACCGCACCAGATCCGGCGCCGTGGCGAAGCCGTCATAATCGATGAAGTTCCGCGCCGGGTTCTTCCCCAACTGGTAAGGATCCGTGCTGCCCTTGTCCAGATTGCGCACCACGTCCACCCAGCTGCCATCGTCCTGCAGCATGTACGAGTGCGCGATGTGCGCGTCCCTGAGCCACTGCGGCCGGGTGAAGAACCCCGACCCGGTCATCCCCGCCCGCCGGAAGATGTTCTCCTCGACATAGTCCCAGTACGTCATCCCCGTCACGGCCTCCACAATCAGCGCGGGAATGGCAAAGTTGGCGCCGGAATGCCCATCTGTCCCAGTGCCCGGAGCGGTGACGAGCGAGGCCTGCCGCGCCCACTGCTCGTGGTATTCGTGCACCTCCGAGCGACTGGTAAAGATGCGCTGCAGATCCTGCTCCGGCGCAACCAGCCCCGAGGTGTCGGACAGCATGTGATGGATCGTCACCTGCGACGCGATATCCGAGGCGAACCCCGTCAGATAGGTCCCCACGGTGTCGGTCAGCTTCACCCGCCCCTCCTGCACAAGCTGCAGAATGGCCACCGCACAGAACGGCTTAGCCGCCGAGCTGAGACTGACCGCCGTCCCCTCCCGGTTACGTATCCCCTTCTCCCGGTCGGCCAAGCCATAGCTGCGGGACAACACCGTCCGCCCCCGATGCGCCAGCACCACCGTCCCGGAAAACTTGCCCTCGGCAGCAAGCCCAGCCACATACCTGTCGTACGCCCCACCGGGCAGAGTGGCTGGAGGAAGGCGCACAGGCCCACGCCCCACCACCGCTCCGGAAGCCGCCAAACCGCCCCACCTCAGCAACCGCCGCCGCTTGATCCCACGAAGCTCCATGACGTTCACTGAAGACCCGGACCTGTTGCAGCGGCGTATGCGAATCCCGATACGCCCGCGATACATCCCTGGGGCTCTGTCCGGCGAAGCATCGCGCGGGTTGATGTAAAACCCTGGGCTGGAGAGTGTCGGATCAGCCGGATGCTGTTCGTAGCGAATGCAGAGACGGACATCAGGTGTCCGGACGACCAGAGGGAGCGGATATGCCTGAGTACCTCATCTACTTCAATCAGCAGTGGGTGGGTGACCACACCGAGGAGTGGTTCCGCGGGCGCGGTCCCCTCGCCAGGGCGGTTGTCGACGAGATCAAGGCCGCCGGGGCTTTCGTCTTCGCCGGGGGCCTTGAGGAAGAGGACGGCCCGGTCTTCAGCGCGGACGCCACGAGCGGCGCGGTGGTCTTCACCGACGGTCCCTATGTCGAGAGCAAGGAGTTCCTGGGTGGCCTGACCATCGTCGACGTGCCGGATGACGAGACCGCCCGGATGTGGGCCGGCAAAATCGCGGAGGCATGCGGCTGGCCGCAGGAGGTTCGCCAGTTCAAGCCGCGTCGCGTCCTGCAGGAATGAGATCGCCGGCTGAGGCTTGAACCGAGGCGAGGCCGGCACCGAGAAGTTCTCCGGTTGGTACCGCGCCTGGCTCGGCCGGTCTGTGCAGGCAGCGAGCGGTGCCTGACGACGCTTACTTCGGCTCCCGCGCTGCTCTCGCCCACCCTTCCAAGAGCGAGCGAAACAGGGATTCAGCTGGCGTTCAGGGTAGGTGGGGGAGGATGGATCTTCCCGACCTCTGGAGGCATGACCCATGCGCGTACTCGTCGTGGATGACGAGCATCGGCTTGCCCGGTCGCTGCGGGTGGGGCTTGAGGCCGAGGGCTTCGCCGTGGATGTGGCGCATGACGGCGTTGATGGGCTGTGGCTGGCCAGGGAGAACAACTACGACGCGATCGTCCTCGATCTGATGTTGCCCGGCATCAACGGTTACCAGATCTGTGCGACGCTGCGGGCTGAGAAGGACTGGACGCCGATCCTGATGCTCACGGCGAAGGATGGCGAATGGGATCAGGTGGAAGGACTCGATACCGGCGCCGACGACTACCTGACCAAGCCGTGCTCTTTCCCCGTGCTGGTAGCGCGGTTGAGGGCCGTGAGCCGGCGAGGTGCACGGGAGCGGCCCACGCAGCTTGAGGTAGGGGATCTGCGGGTTGATCCGGCGGCCAGAAAGGTCTGGCGTGGGAATACCGAGATCGAGCTGACCGCGCGGGAGTTCTCCCTGCTCGCTTTCCTCGCCCGGCATCCGGGTGATGTCATGTCCAAGCGGCAGATCCTCGACGCGGTATGGGATGTCGATTTCGTCGGCGACCCGAACATCATCGAGGTCTACGTACGGCACCTGCGCAACAAGATCGGGCGGGACGCGATCGAGACCCTGCGGGGCGCCGGGTACAGGTTGCGGAGTGACGGTGGCTGACGTGCGGATGCGTACGACGGCTGCGGCTGTTGGGGTTGTCGCTGTTGCTCTGCTGGTGGGGGCGTTGGTGCTGGTCGGGCTGGTTCGGGAGTCGCTGGCCGATGGGTTGGAGAGCACCGCGGAGCAGCGAGCCTCAGCGTTAAGAGCGCAGGCGGAGAGTGGGGCGCTGCCCGAGCCGGACGAACCCGACGATGACCTCGACGATGTGGTCTGGCAGGTGACCGGAGCGGACGGCTCGGTTGTCCGGTCGTCCGTGGCGTTGCCTACCGAGGCCGCTGATGAGATAAAGCTCCAGGGCTCCGATCATCCGTACGTCGTGGTCGTCGACGACAGCGATCGCTATCAGGTCTCGGTAGCGGTGTCGCGGGAGGAAGTCGACGATTCGACGGCAGCGCTGGCCGGACCGCTCGTGATCGGGCTGCCCCTGCTGACCCTGCTCGTGGGTGCCATGACGTGGGTCGTGGTGTCCCGGGCTCTGCGGCCGGTCGAGCGGATCCGGCGTGAGGTCGAGGCGATCACGGGGGACCGGCTGGACCGCCGCGTGCCCGAACCGAGCGCCCGGGACGAGATCGGGCGCCTGGCGCGGACCATGAACCAGATGCTGACCCGGTTGCAGGAATCCCGGGACAGGCAAAGGGAATTCGTCGCCGACGCCTCGCATGAGCTGCGGTCGCCGGTGGCCAGCATCCGGCAGGTGGCCGAGGTCGCCCAGGCCCACCCCGGCGCGCTGCCCGACGGCGAACTCGCCGACACCGTCCTCGAGGAATCGGCGCGCCTGCAACGGCTCGTCGAACAGTTGCTGCTGCTCACCCGCGCGGACGACGGCGGCGCCTCTCGGGCGTACCACGATGTCGATCTTGATGATCTTGCTCTGAGCGAGGCGAAGCGGGTCGCGCGGACCGGCCTCGTCGTCGACACCACCGGGATCGGTGCCGGGCGGACCAGGGGTGATACGGCCGCTCTCGCCCAGGTGGTCCGCAACCTCACGGACAATGCGGCAAGGCATGCGATCAAAACCATAGCCATAGGGGTACGCGAAAACGGCGCCAACGTTGAGCTCACCGTCGACGACGACGGGCCCGGAATCCCCGAGGACCAACGGGAACGGGTGTTCGCCAGGTTCGTGCGCCTCGACGAGGCCCGGGCCCGTGATGCCGGCGGAAGTGGGCTCGGGCTGGCGATCGTCAAGGAGATCGTCACCGCGCACGGTGGCGCCGTCACGGTGTCGGCGTCGGAGTTAGGGGGCGCGCGGTTCTGCGTACGGTTGGCGCGTTCAGCTGAGGTTCAGGCACCTCGTCGCAGGCTGTCCCCATGAATACAGCGAAGCTCCGCAGCAAGCGCATCATCGTCACGACCACCGCGGCTGTCGCGGCCCTCGCCATCGGCGGCGGCGTTTGGGCCACCGCTGCGAACGCCGACGTACGCGGTGACGAGCGAGACCGGATCGGCAACGCCGCTGTGCAGGCCGTCCCCGGCGGGACCGTGGACGACGTCGACACGAGCGACGAGCCGGGCAGCGCGTACGAGGTGGAGATCCGCAAGCAGGACGGCAGCGAGGTCGACGTGCTGCTCGACAAGGACCTCAAGGTGATCGGCCAGCAGGCCGGAACCGAGGCCGGCGACGCGCCCGACCCCGTAGTTCCCGAGGCCGCCCGCACGTCGGCCGGCCAGGCCGCGGTCGCCGCCGTCGGCAGCGGAACCGCCACGGACGTCGAGGCCAGTGACGACCCGGGCGTCGCGTACGAGGTCGAGGTCCGCGCCGCCGACAACACCGAGTGGGACGTCGAGCTGGACACCGCGTTCAAGGTTCTCACCAAGACCGCCGACAACTGACAGCGGTCAGGTCGCGGTGTAGCCACCGTCGACAGCGATCACCGCGCCGGTGACGTAGCTTGCGGCGGGTGCTGCGAGGAAGACGTACGGTGCGGCGATCTCGTCGATGGTGGCGCGGCGGCCGAGCGGGGTGAAAGCCACGATGCGCTGCTCGTCGTGCGTGATGGCGTTGTCCATGATGTTGGCGACGTAGCCGGGGGCGATGGCGTTGACCCGGATGCCGTGGGGTGCCCATTCGGCGGCGAGGGTGCGGACGAGTTGGTTGATGCCGCCCTTGCTCGCCGCGTAGGGCGCGAGCGTGGGTATGCCGATGCTGCCCGCGATCGACGAGGTCATGGTGACCGACCCGGCCTGCTTGTACGCGATCCAGTGCCGGGCCGCGGCCTGTGCGGGCTGGAAGGCGCCCCGAAGGTTGACGGTGAGGACGCGGTCCCACTCGTCCGGCGTGTAGTCGACGGCCGGCTTGATGATGTCGATCCCGGGGTTGCAGACCAGATGATCGATCCGCCCGAAGACGCGAACGGCTTCGCTCACCAACCGCTCCGCCACGCCCGCATCGGTGACGTCCCCGGCCAAACCCACGACCCTTCCGTCAGCTTCGTCAGCTTCGTCAGCTTCGTCAGCTTCGTCGGCTCCGGCGACTCCGGCGGCGGCGGAGGCGAGTGACTTGACGGCGTTCGCGGTCTCATCCGCGTCGTAGCCGTTGACCAGAACGTTGGCGCCCTGTGACAGGAGTGCGCGGGCGATGCCCAGCCCGATGCCGCGGCTGGAGCCCGTGACCACCGCGACGGTGCCGGTCAGGTCGAAGAGGCCGGTCATGCGGTGATTGACGCGACGAGATCGTCCAGCCGGCCCCGGTCGCGGGCCATGGTGAGGTGGTCGAAGTAGTCACGGGAGGAGACGATCTCGCCGTCGCGGACGCGTACCACGAAGATGCCCGGCTGAGTGAAGGGCTTGCCGTCGATGGTGCCCTGATAGGAGAACTCGGCGACGATCACTTCGGGGTCCGTGGTGTCGTGGATGGTGATGTCGGCGGGGCGGCGCTCCACGCGGGGTCCGATCCCGGCCGGACGGAAATGATCGCGGAGCTCGTCGCGGCTGCGCAGGGCGGGTGCGCGCAGCGGGTCGAACGGATGCACGACGTCGGTCTTTTCCGCGTAGAGGCTGGGGAGTGCGTCCCAGCGGCCCTCCGCGACGCCGTTCACAAGGGCGAGGAAGACCTCGCGGGGGCTGGGATGCTTGCTCATGACATTGTCCTGTCATCGAGGCGGCGAGGATCCGGAGCTTCTGACTTTACGGAGTCCGAACTCCGGATATCAAGAGGGTGAAGAGGGCTGGCATGGATCGGACGGGCAGCGGGCGGGTGCGGCGGGTTGACGCGCAGGCCAATCGGGGCCGCATCCTGGACATCGCCGAGGAGGTCTTCGGCAGGGGCGGGGAGTCCGCCTCGACCGAGGAGGTGGCCCGGCTGGCGGGGGTGGGCATCGCCACGGTCTTCCGCCATTTCCCCACCAAGGCGTTGCTGCTGCAGGCGGTCCTCGTCCGGCGCTTCGACCGGCTTCGTGAACGCGCCGAAGCGATGCTCGGCGCCGAGCATCCCGGCACCGCGTTCTTCGATTTCTTCCGCGATGTCGTAGCCGACGCGGCCACCAAGATCGCGATCAGCGAGGCACTGCTCGACGCGGGCGGGGACAGCGACGGCGAAGCCACCCGGGCCGCGGCCGGGCTGCGCCGAGCCGTCGGTGCGCTCCTGCAGCGGGCACAGGAGGCCGGCGCGGTCCGGGCCGACGTCGCACTACCCGAGGTCTACGCGTTGCTGGTCGCGCTCTCCCACGCCGCCGCCGGAAAGCACACCGCCGCCGGAGCGAAGGCACTCACCGTCGTTTTTGACGGCTTGAAACCTCAGGGCGCGGTGTAGACGACGACGCGAAGGTCGCCCGCGGTGAGCGTCAGCACGTCCAGGTCCAGGTCGAGGTGGCCATGGACGGGGCTCGGCACCCGCAGCCGGTCCGCGTGACCACCCTCGACCAGTGGGGCGTCCCAGAGCTGGACGAACTCCGGGCTCCGGGCGTGCAGGTCGGCGATCATCGACGACAGCTCGGCATCGGCCGGGTAACGCCGGGCCGTGTCACGCAGCTCGGCCACGACGGTCGCCCGGAACCCGTCCAGCCGCTCGGGGGCCTGGAACACCGACGGCCCGGTCTCCGTGAACGCGCGCCAGACCACGTTGCGCCCGCGCCCCCGCTCGTCCGGCACCGTGCACACGTCCGAATGCCAGAGCTTGTTCGCGTCCAGCACCGTCCAGCTCGCGTCGCAGACGCAGACCGCGCACTCGGTCACCCGGTCCAGCATCCGGCGCGCCGTTTCCGTGATCTCGCGCGGGACCATGCCGTCCGGCTCGGCGGACGCGGCGAACCCGGCGAGCGTACGCAACCGGTCGTGCTCTCCCGAGGTCAGCCGCAGGGCCCGGGCGAGCGCGTCGACCACGCCCGGTGACGGCCGGCGGCGCCCCTGCTCCAGGCGTTTCACATGCTCCTCGGAGACGCCCACGATGCCGGCGAGCTCGTCGCGGCGCAGGCCGGGCACGCGCCTCACAGCGGGTAACGACGCCGGCACCCCGGCCTCACCGGGGGTGAGCCGCTGCCGCAGGGTACGCAGCGCGGTCCCGAAGTCGTCATCCCGCTGCACGGCCCCATTGTGTCAGTCGCGCGCGAGCCGCGGTCCGCCCGGCACAGCGGCGCCCGCGGCGTCGATCGGCTCCATGTAGAACCGCGACCGGCGAATCAGCCCGTCACGAACCGTGACGATGACAACGCCGCGCAGGTCCTGGCCCGCCGCCTTGGTGTAGTGCCACTCGCCCCACACCTCGTCACCGGCCTCGACCGAGTTCGTCATCGCGATCGTGATGTCCGGGGACATCTTGAAGATCATCTCCCAGTTGCGGCGTACCTGCTCCGGCCCCTGGAAGTCCCGGCCAGGGTGAGCCGGCCACTCACTCGAGAAGTCCGGCCCGAAACAGGACGACACCGCGTCGAGATCGTGGCTGTTCAACGCGCTGATCAGGCGCTCAACTACAGGATTGCTCATGGCGAACCACGCTATCCACGCGCTCGCCGCCCTACCTGGGCCAGGATGTACCACCCGCGGCGACCTGCTCGAGTCGCTCGAGCAGCTCGGTCACCCGGGAATCGTACGATCCCAGCGCGCGGGACCGCCGCCGAAAGCTGGGCGGTTTCGGGTTGGACCGCGACGGGTTGGGGGCATGTAACCCGGCATGGTGGATTCGATGGAGGCGGTGCGGCGGCTTCTCGACCTTCGCCACCGCAGTCGTCCGGAGGATCTGCCCCCGGCCCTGGCCGCCGTGGCGCCGCTGCTCGGCGCCGTGCGGGTGATCGCGCTGATGATCGACTACGAGCAGATCTCGCTCTGGCCGTTGCACGGCACGCCCGCCGACAACGCGGCGCGCAAAGTGGACCACACCACGGCCGGGCAGTCCTTCCGTACGGCGGAGCCCGCCCAGGACGGGTCGTGTCTCTACCTGCCGTTGTTGCACGGCGCCGAGCGGCTCGGGGTGCTCGAGGTATGGCTGGTCTCCGAGCCCGACGAACGCCTGCGGCGCGACCTGCGGGTGATCGCCGCACTCGTGGCCGAGCTGATCGCCAGCCGCCGCTTCTACGGCGACGCGGTGGAACGTACCCGCCGGCGGATGCCCATGCAGCTCGCCGCGGAGATCATCTGGAACCAGCTGCCACCGTTGACGTTCGCCGCGAACAACGCCCTGGTCACCGCGGTGCTGGAGCCGTGTTACGACGTGGGCGGGGACGCGTTCGACTACGCGGCGAACGGAGACATCATCCACGTGGCGCTCTTCGACACGGTGGGTCACGGCATCAGCGCGAGCGCACTGACAACGCTGACGCTCAACACGTACCGTAATGCTCGACGGTCCGGTCTTGATCTCGCCGACACGTACCGCTCGATCGACAAATGGATCCGCGCGCAATATCCGGGCGCGTTCGTGACGGCGATCCTCGCCGAGCTGGACACGACCACGGGCTGCTATCGCCGAATCGCAGCCGGTCACCCTGCGGAGTTGCACCTGCGCGGCGACGTCCCGCTGGAGGCGCTGCCGACGCCGACCGCACTGCCGCTCGGGCTGGGGCACATGATCAACCGGCCGCCCGGGATCACCGAGGTGATGCTCGAGGAGGGCGACACGCTCGTGCTTTACACCGACGGCATCACCGAGGCGCGATCGGCTGACGGCGAGCTCTTCGGATTAGATCAACTGACCGATTTCGTACGCGGTGAGCTGCGCGCAAAAACGCCGGCAGCCGAGCTGATGCGGCGTCTCATCCACACCATCGTCTCCTACGAGAACGGCGAGCTCAGAGACGATGCCACCGCAGCCGTCGTGCGCTGGCGACCCTGATCAGCGCTGTGCGAATCTTGCTGCGGTCTTCGTCCTAGGTGAAGTCGCAGAGCCGGGTAGATGCAGTTTCTCGATCGATCAGTGGCCATGCGTCCCGCTGCCCACTTGCACCGGTTCGCCCTGGTGGACACGCGTCTCGATAATTTCGCCAGGATGTCCGGCATTGATCTTCCGCGTCACGAAAACAGGGTGACCCGCACAAGCACTGCACTCCGTCAAGAACCGGACGGCTGGCCAGACGGGGGCGTTCTCCTGATCCGACCCCGCCCGCACGTCTTCACACTGCGTGCCAGGCGCTGGGGCATCGCTACGCTCGTCGGTCCGGCGCCTTCGCGACCACCTTGGTGTGACCAAAGGATTTATGACGACCGCGTGGTTATAAGGGGCGGTGGTTCACGGGAGTGGCGAAGACACGGGAGGTCTCGTGACCGAGAAGGTCATCGGTGCGTCCCGGGATCAGGTCCGGGGGCGTACCGGTCGCCGCCGCGTCATCGGGGCTTCGATCGCTGTCCTGGTTGCGGCTGTCGCTGTCCTGTGGATCGTCGGCAGGCTGCCGGGCGCACCGATGCGCGCCGGCCCTCTGGAGGGAACCAACTTCGAGAATTTGCGGGCGCGGATCCGGCCCGGCGACACCGGCATGCTGTGGGGGTCGCTAGTACTGCACAACCCGACACGGGACGACATCGTCCTGGACAAGGTGTCCCTCGCCGACAACCCACAGAAGATCAAACCGTCAGCCGGACCGTATATCTGGGACGAGACACGCGTCGCGTTACTCGACACCGGTGCGGTCAGCGGATACCAGATGCCGCTGCCGAGCACGTGGAAACTCCCTGTCAAACATCCTGTGGAAGGCTTCACCATTCCTCCACAGGACGACGACGGCAGTGTCGAGGTTCTGTACGAGTTTCCGGCGCCTGAGACGGCCACCACCGTCAAGGGCATATCCGTTCGCTACCGCACCGCCGGGATGATCTACCGCAAAACCTTCGACGTCACGCTCACGATGTGCGCGGTCGCAGATCCTGAACCCTGCGATCAGGGGTAGCCATTCCACCGGCGTCTACGCGTCTGACCCTGGCAAAGTCATCTGTCGTTCGACTGCGAAGGCCGGATGACTCTGCCGGGGTCCCGGGCGTACGCCGATGGTATGACTTAGATCGAATGTCTTCGATTTTAGATCTTTCCGCAGCTCACAGCTTTCTTTCAGTTTCCTGTGCGAGAGCTTTGAAAGCATAGATCCTTGTGAACGTCTTGAAGCGAATGGGAGCGTTCCTCATGTCCGGCCCGAGTAGACCAATCGGACTACTCAGACTCTTCATGGGAGGCTCCACGTGGGATCCACAAGTTCCTCGCGCTGGCGTAGCGCCGCCGTTTTCGCGCCCCTCGCGCTGCTCGGCGCGGTCGTCATGCCGAACGCCGCCGTTGCGGCACCCGCCGCGCTGAAGGCCGACAACGCCGCCAAGGCCGTGGCGCTGAGTGACGACCTCGGCCCGGACTCGGCTGGCTCCTACCTGGACAGCAGCAGCGGACGCATGGTCGTCACCGTCACGACCGACGCCGCAGCCGCCAAGGTCCGTGCCGCCGGTGGCGTCGCCAAGACGGTCAAGTTCTCCGCGGCCGCCCTCGAAGCGGTCACCGACAAGATCGCCACGACGTCGAAGATCAAGGGCACCGCCTGGGCGACCGACCTCACCACCAACCAGGTCGTCGTCACCGTCGACCCCACGGTCACCGGCACCAAGCTCGCCACCGTCGAAGCCGCCGTCAAGGCCGCCGGTGACGCCGCCCGCCTCGAGCACACCGCCACCGAGTTCTCCCTGAAGATCGCCGGCGGTCAGGCCATCTACGGCGGCGGCTACCGCTGCTCGCTCGGCTTCAACCTCAAGTCGGCCAGCTACTACTACTTCGTCACGGCCGGCCACTGCACCCAGGTCGCCTCCACCTGGTACAGCAACTCGGGGCAGACCACCGTCCTCGGCACGAACAGCGTCTCCAGCTTCCCCGGCAACGACTACGGCATCGTCCGCTACACGAACACCACGGTCGCGCACCCCGGCTCCGTCTACACCTACAGCGGCAGCCAGACCATCTCCTCGGTCGGCACGGCCTACGTCGGCGAATCGGTCAGCCGCAGCGGCAGCACCACCGGCGTCCACACCGGCTCGGTCACCGCGGTCAACGCCTCCGTCACCTACTCCGAAGGCACCGTCTCCGGCCTGATCCGCACCACCGTCTGCGCCGAGGGCGGCGACAGCGGCGGCTCGCTCTACTCCGGCTCCATCGGCCTCGGCCTCACCTCCGGCGGCAGCGGCGACTGCACCAGCGGCGGCGTCACCTACTTCCAGCCCCTCAACGAGGTCCTCAGCACCTACACCACCCTCAGCCTGGCCTGACCTCCGGTCACCAGAACGCACGGCCACCCAGGGGGGAGACCTGGGTGGCCGTCCGGCGTTCGGGACAAGGGAAATGAGTGAGCCGGGCGCGGGCCCGATCCTGCTCGGTCTGAGGCCCGGGTCAGCTTTCGGGTGAGCTGGTCAGGGGGAGTGGGGACGTCGGTTTGATCTCCTGGAGGCGCAGGAGGGTGGTCAGGCGCTGGGCTCCCTTGAGGGAGAGCTGGGTGAGGACGTGCTGCAGCTCGGCGACGTCGCGGGCGACAATCAGGAGCATCACGTCGATCTCGCCGGCCACCCAGTCGGCGGCGATGACCTGGGGGATGGCCAGGACCGCCTGCTCGAAGATCCGGCTGGCGCGGGGTTCGTGGCGGGTGAGGGTGGCGGAGACGTAGACCTGGAGCGGGAAGCCGGCCTGGCCCGGGTCGAGGCGGGCGCTGATGGTGCGGATCACGCCGGACTTCTTGAGGCGGCGGACGCGGTTGAGGGTGGCGGCCGGGGAGAGGCCGATGATGCGCGCCAGCTCGAGGTTGGAACGGTCGGCGTCCTGCTGCAGCTCGTTGAGGAGCTGGACGTCGATTTCATCAAGTCTGACCGCCATTTGGCCAAATATAGTTTCGTCTAACGGCGCAGTCGACGAATTCTGCCTTCCCGTGTGGAGTATTCGGTGAATGCGTACCGATCGTCGTCTCACCCTGCTCGCCCTCGTCACCGCCGGCCTGCTCTGGGGCACCACCATCCCCCTGACCAAGGTGGCGTTGTCAGGTGTCGGCCCGGGCTGGCTGACGGTCTTCCGGTTCACCCTCGCCGCGCTACCCCTCGCGATCCTGGCGCGCCGCTCCCTGCGTGCGGCGATCTCACCCTCGGTGATCGCCTGGGGCGGCATCGGGTACGGAGCCGCGCTCGTCCTGCAGAACATCGGCATCGGCCACACCAGCGTCAGCCACGCTGCTCTGATCGTCGGCGCTGTCCCGGTGCTCGTGGCGGTCCTCGGCCTGGTGTCCGGCCGGGGCACGACGGGCCTGGGAACGTGGGCCGGCCTGTCACTGTCATTGCTGGGTATCGGCGTCATCGCCAGCCACGGCGGCGGGAGTGCGACCCTGGCCGGTGACGCGATGGTGGGTGGCTCGGCGCTGCTGTCGGCCCTGTTCGTGATCGCCCAGCCCCGGCTGCTCTCCGGCCGTGATCCGGTGGCCGTTACCGCTGTGCAGCTGGCCGCGGGTGCCGCGGCGGGGTTGCCGGCCGCGTTGTCGAGTGGATTGCCGCCGATGCCGGACGTGACGCCGGCTGTTGCCATGGTGACGCTGGCTTTCGCGGGGACGCTCGTGCCGTTCACGCTCTTCGCCTACGGGCAGTCGCGGGTGTCGCCGGCCGCGGCGGGAGCGTTCCTCAACCTCGAGCCGCTGGTCGGGTTCCTGCTGGGCGTGGTTGCCTTCGGTGACGCTTTCGCCGGCCCCCAACTCGCCGGGGGCCTGGCGATCCTCACCGGCCTGGCACTGACCTCCCTCCCCATGCTCCGCCGCACCCCCGCCCCCATCCAGGAGAGCGCAGTCCATGCGGAAAGCGCAGCGCTCGCCGAATTTGCCGTGCCCGAGCGGGTGACGGTGCTCGCGGAGAGCGGCCGTTACTGAGGAAGGAGTTCGGCCAGCTCCCGCGCGGCTGTCTCCAGGTTGGTGTCGACGCCGTGCGAGATCATCTGCTGGAATGCGGGATCGCCGGCTGCGGCAGTCCGGCGGATGCCCTCGGCGGAGGCGTTGACCCGGTCGCGCACGATCTCCAGGAACGATGCGAGTGGGCCGTCCCATCCGTACGTGTCGAGGAAGAGCTTTAGTCTCCGGGGCCGCTCGGCGAAGTCGGTGAATCCTTCCGCCGCCACCACGTGACGAGCGTGCAGGGGCACCCAGGCGAAAGCGGTGAAAGCGAGATCCCACTCGGGCGTGACCGGCGCGGCGAAGTCCCAGTCGAAAAGGCCGACCAGGTGCCCGTCAGCCCAGGCGGCGTTGTAGGGCGCGGCGTCGTTGTGCCCGATGATCAAGCCGGGCTCCCAGGTGCTGCCTTCCCGCCAGGTCGCGTCGCCGGCCGGGGTGAAGGTCGCGATGGCGTGGTGGAAGTCGCGGAGCCACCGGGCAACCTGCTGCAGCGCCTGGTCGCTGTGGACCCACGTCGGCCACGGTCGTGCGTCTCCGACGACGTTTCCTGGCAGGAACGACAGGACTTCCCGGCCCTGGTCGTCGAAGCCGAGCGCGCGGGGTGCCCCGCCGAAACCCACAGCCTCCAGATGTTGCAGCACCGCGTGCACCGACGGTGTCCACGGTCCGGCTGCCCGGCGGACGGTGTCGCCGATCCGGACCGCGCCACCGGTGTTGCCGCCGGCAAGCCGTACCTCTGCGTCCATGGTCCTCATGGTGCCAGCGGTCACGATCTGACCGCATGGGACTTTAGCGTCAGCAGGCATGACGATTATGATCACGGGCGCCACCGGTGCGGTGGGCCGCCCTCTGGTAACCCATCTTGTAAATCAAGGCGAGCGGGTACGGGCAACGAGTCGCAAACCGCAGCAGGCCGGGTTGCCGCCGCAGGTCGACGTGGTGTTCGCGGACCCGCCGGAGTTTGGGGCGGAGGTGTTCGACGGCGTCGACCGGATGTTGGTGTTTCCCTTCGAGCAGGGCGTCGACGAGTTGATCACCGCTGCGGTGGCGGCCGGGGTCGAGCGGTTCGTGGTGTTCTCGTCGCTTGCCGCTGCGGGGGAGCTCCCCCGCGACGTGGCTTCCGTCAGCTACACCCACCACCGGGCGGTCGAGCGGGCGGTGACATCCCGCACCGACAACTGGACGATTCTGCGGCCGGGGACCTTCGCCGGCAATCTGCTCTCGTGGGCCTGGCCCATCAAGGCCGGAGCGCCGATCCGGGCGCCGTACGTCCACTCCGCACAGCCACCCATCCACGAGGCTGACATCGCGGACGCCGCCGCGGTGGCCCTCACCGAGGACGGTCACCGCGGCCGGATCTACCCGCTGACGGGTCCGCAGTCGCTCACCCGGATCGAGCAGGTCGCCGCGATCGGTGCCGGCATCGGCCGGGACCTGCGCCTGGTGGAGATCAGCCCGGAGGAGTTCCAGGCCGACGTGGCGCAGTTCCTGCCCGAGAGCATCATCGCGATGCTGCTCACGTACTGGCAGGAGACGGTCGACGTGCCCGACCCGGTGCGACCCGGGACGGGCGGCCGGACCCTCGAGCAGTGGGCGCGCGACCATCGCGCGGACTTCGAACCAGCCTAGCCCACCGGGACGGTCAGCACCGCAGGGTCGCCGTTGCTCCAGATTCCCCGGATCCGGCGGTTGGTGATCTGCCAGCCGTCGGCGGTGCGGCGCAGGGTGTCGTCGTAGTTGCCGCCGAGCAGGAACTGGCTGCCGCCGCGTACGTGCTGGGCGATGAACGTCGCGTGGGTGGTGGCTGTATCGCCGTCGAGGGTCACCTCGACGTTGCCGAGGAGATGCTGGGTGGCGTCCAAAAGCGACAGGAAACCCCTGGTCGAGGCGACGATAGCAGCGCGGCCGTCGGCGCTGGCGTTGGTGTAGTCCCCCTGGGCGTCGGGGGCGTAACAAGCGGCGAGCAGGTCCCAGTCGCGGGTGTCCATGGCACGGGCAACCCTGTAGAGCACGTCGGCAGGTGAGTTCATGGTGAGCGACTGTAATTCGGTACTGCTTAGTTCCGCAACTACTGAGTTCCGGAACTGGCGCGTACGATGCAGGCGTGGTGAACCCGGGACGGAAGCGCGACCACTCGCGGGACGCGGACATCTTGCAGGCGACGCTCGATGTGCTGGCCGAGACGAGCTATGCCGACCTGACGATCGAGATGGTGGCGGTGCGGGCCGGCGCCGGCCGCGGCACGATCTACCGGCGGTGGACCAGCAAGGACGAGCTGATCCTCGCCGCGGTCGCGTGCGCCGACCAGGCGGGTCCGGAGGCCGGCAAGCTGCCCGACACGGGTGCACTGCGCAGCGACCTGCTGGCGATGCTCGACCCGGACTGGCTCGGCAGCAGCGAGCGGCGGCTGCGCATCCTCGCGAGTCTCACGGCGATGATGAGCCGCACACCGGACGCATTCGCCGCCATCAACCGTGCGATCGTCGAGCCGTCCGTGGCCGCCTACCAGCACCTCATCCAGCGCGCCGTCGACCGCGGCGAGTTCGCGAAGTCAGCCGATGTCGCAGCGCTGGCGCAGCTGATTCCGGCGATGGCGACGTACCGTGCACTGTTTCTGCAGCAGCCCGTCGACCTGCCGTTCTTCTTCTCGATGATCGACGGGGTGTTACTCCCCGCTCTGCCCGCCCCGTCGTAACAGCGTCTGCCGTGCTCGCGGTGCAAGGAAGTCACTCTGGTCGCGCTGCGTCGGCCGGACGATCCGGTCTCCGCTGGATGCGGCGGACGCAATCCGTGCCGTCGCGCCGGACGGTGTGCCCATAGAGTCGCTCGTCGTCATCGCCTTATTTCCAGATTGATCCGTATTCTTCCCGGCCTCATCGAGAGAATCGCTTCTTGAAGCTGGATATGAACGAACCGATACCGGGGTCCGGCAGGTATGAGTAGACCCGCCGACACGAGGACGTTCATATATTTCATGAGGCGCCACGGCGTCCGCCGCGCAAGCGCCAGCCATGCGTGAGAAATTCGGAATTGGCACCATCGGGTGAGACCGACCATCGCTATGAAGGTACTGGACGCTCCCATCGCTGCGCCGGCGAAACTCGCACGTGCAGGTGTTCCCCAGTCAGCTGATGTCGGGAAAAATGGCATCGCCAGCCAATATCCGCAGAAGTACACGATCGCCGACAGGCCGCTCACGGCGGCCGCGTATCCCAAGGCACCCTGGCGCGCTCTTTTTACGATCAGCTCGGGCGTAAGCCCGTCCTGCTTGCCGGGGCCAGAGTCGAATGCGGACGCGAGTCCGGTGATCAGGCCGACCATGGATCCTATCAATACTGCTACAGGAACCAGACCCCAGCTCGCTTTCTGGTGACCGATGAGAAGGGCAAGGTAGATTGCCGACCCGATCGCTGAACCGACTGTGGCGCCGCTGATGAGCCCAAGCGCCAGCTCGCTGAGAGTTGGCCAGCGAAGCACGATCCGCGAGGGACGCGTCCGCATTCCCAGCGCTACGCCCAGCCCAACGGTCATGCCCACGACTGTGCTGTTCACCGAATTTATGACGATTGCTGTAAAACCGACCCCGCCGACCGCCGTGCCGATGGTGAAATTCATGATGGCAGCTATCAATCCTGAGGTCAGCGCGAGAGCCCATCGAGGCAACCAGGATACAATTCCCCACCAACCGAAACGCGTAATGCCGCGTTTGTAGATTCCCTGCGCAATCATGTAGATCCACCGTTGCGCAGTGTGCTGCGAAACGCCAAAACTATCCGACGTGGCCCGCAATGTTTGACGTGCAAAAGCGCTGAATATCTCGCGCCGGAATTCCTCGTCCGATTGTGAAGCGAGGTCGTGCAAACGAGCGAGAGACGATTCTTGGGTCGTCAGCGCGTCGCGGAGCATCGTGGCGAGTAGTGGGCTTGATGCGTACACCGCCAACGAGCTCAGTTTGGACGATCCCACGCGCTTCGAGTGAACCTCGATAACACCGGTCGTATTTCGTGCGAGATACTCGACAACAGCCTTCGGGGAGACGGGCTGTATCTCGATAGCAGTGGATCCCGACAGAAGTGTGAATGATTCGTTCGCTACCAGGGACTTGTAAACCTCACCTACGCAAGTGAGAACTAAGGAACGGTCCTTGCCGAGCCAAAGATTGATGGCGGAGACCGCGGTTTCCTGGCCGGTCCGAGAAAGTCGATCCAAGCCGTCGACAATGGGCGCCACCCGTCCAGTCGCTAGCAACCGGGCGGCTACGGATGATGGTCCTCGACGGCGCTCGCTCGGCCTCTTGCCAACCATTGATGGGTATTCCGTTGCCATCTCCCGCTCCATGAACGCCTCGAAGTTCTCTTGGCCGACGCGCCACGAATCCGCGGAAACCACTACGGGAACGGTGCGGGCGGCCTCGTCCAACATCGATAGGGCGAGACGTAACGCGAATGTAGTCTTGCCCGCACCTCCTGCTCCTAGAACCACCATGCGCGGTAAGCGTAAAGAATTGAATGCCCTCAGTTCCCGGTTGTCGGCTCTATGGAAGGCCGCCTCCACTGCCGCAGGCGGCCGTCGGTCACCTTGAAGATTTTTCTCCGCAATTTTCCATGTCGCCTGAATCTCACTTGCGCCACGCAGCTGCCGGGCATATTCGTCGTTGTAGCGTCCCTTGAGGATCTCCGCCAGGTGCAGTTGCCACTGGTCGAGATCCTCCGCATCTGCAGAGGTCCTGTCTTCCTCGGCTCGGCGGAATCTGCCGTATTCTGCATATAGCTGCCATCCCAGCACAATGATGCTGGGAAGTACGAGCAGGTTCGCCCACAATGCAGCCTTTTCCAGGCCCTGAGCAGCATAGATTGCTCCGGTTAAAACCGAGCCGATCAGGAAAGCGACCAGTCCGCCTTTCGGATTTCTCATTACGAGCCCTCCGTATGCGCTTTTGCGCCCCCGACGTGGCCATGGTCGCATGGGCCTTCCAGCTCACCGACGGTGCTGCCCCGGCTGGACTATCGACAGGCTGTCCTAACTGCTTCTGACACGATCTCTGGTTGGTCCAATTGATCAGTCGGTGCCAGTAGATCAGGATGCAGGCAAGGGCTGACGAAGCCCGTCGAGGTTGTCGAGGCGTCGTTCTCAGCGGAGCGTGAGGCGTGGGAACTGGTGTAGGCGAACCTACGCAGATAACGCCCCTAACCGGTGCCAAGGTCCGACCAGACGCCGCCGACCGTGACCGTGCAACGAGGCCAGCGGCCGCGGGAATGTGAGGGCTCGTTCGACGGCCGTCTGCCTGCGTGCGTAGCGTCAGCTCGACCGGGCACGAGCGGCGGTCAGCGTTCTTCCGGATAGCTCGCGCCGCTGTCGGATTCGTGGGTGAGGGGGCGGGCGCCGCCTTCGGGTGGGCCGGCGATCGAGGCGCCGGCGGCGAGTTCCGGGAAGCGGGCGTCGAAGGCGGGGCGTTCCGAGCGGATGCGGGGCATGCTGTCGAAATTGCGCAGCGGGGGCGGGCAGGAGGTGGCCCATTCGAGGGAGTTGCCGTGGCCCCACGGGTCGTTCACGGTGACGAGCTGGCCGACCTTGTAGGAGCGCCAGACGTTGTAGAGGAATGGCAGCGTCGAGGCGCCCAGGACGAACGAGCCGATGGTCGAGATGGTGTTCAGCGTGGTGAAGCCGTCGCCGGGCAGGTAGTCGGCGTAGCGGCGGGGCATGCCTTCCGCGCCGAGCCAGTGCTGGACCAGGAACGTGGTGTGGAAGCCGAGGAACGTCAGCCAGAAGTGGACTTTGCCGAGGCGGTCGTCGAGCATCCGGCCGAACATTTTCGGGAACCAGAAGTAGATGCCGGAGAACACGGCGAAAACGATGGTACCGAAGAGTACGTAGTGGAAGTGCGCGACGACGAAATAGGTGTCGTGCACGTGGAAGTCGATGGGCGGGGCGGCCAGCAGAACGCCGGTCAGACCGCCGAGAACGAACGTGATCATGAAACCGATCGCGAACAGCATCGGGGTCTCGAAGCTGATCTGGCCGCGCCACATGGTGCCGATCCACACGAAGAATTTCATGCCGGTCGGGACTGCGATGAGGAAGCTCAGGAAGCTGAAGAACGGCAGCAGCACCTGGCCGGTCGCGAACATGTGGTGTGCCCACACGCTGAAGGACAGCACCGCGATCAGCAGGGTCGCGCTGACCAGTCCTTTGTAGCCGAAGACGGGCTTGCGGCTGAAGACCGGGATGACCTCGGTGATGATGCCGAAGAACGGCAGCGCGACGATATAGACCTCGGGGTGGCCGAAGAACCAGAACAGGTGCTGCCAGATCATCGGGCCGTTGGTGGCGGGCTCGAAGACGTGGGCGCCGAGGATCCGGTCGGCGGCGAGGGCGAACAGCGCCGCGGCGAGGAACGGGAAGACGATCACCACGAGCAGGCTGGTGACCAGGGTGTTCCACACCATGATCGGCATCCGGAACATGGTCATGCCGGGGGCGCGCAGCGTGATGATCGTGGTGATCATGTTGACGCCACCGAGGATCGTACCGACGCCGGAGAGGGCCAGCCCGACGATCCACGCGTTGCCGCCGAGGCCGGGGGAGTTGGTGGCGTCACTGAGCGGGGTGTACGCCGTCCAGCCGAAGTCCGCCGCCCCGCCCGGGGTCAGGAACCCGCTGATCGCGATGAGCCCGCCGAACAGATAGAGCCAGTACGCGAACGCGTTGAGCCGCGGGAACGCCACATCCGGCGCCCCGATCTGGATCGGCACCACGAAGTTGGCGAACGCGAACACGATCGGCGTCGCGAAGAACAGCAGCATGATCGTGCCGTGCATCGTGAACAGCTGGTTGTACTGCTCGGGGGAGAGGAACTGCAGACCGGGCCGGGCCAGCTCCGCGCGCATCAGCAGCGCCATCAGGCCGCCGAGCATGAAGAAGACGAACGCGGTGACCATGTACATGATGCCGATCTGCTTGGCATCAGTGGTGCGTAGCATGCGGGCGAGCGCTGAGCCGCGTACCTGTCGCCTCAAGGGGTAAGGCCGCGTGACGATGGGCTTGGGCACGACGCTGGTCATGACACCCCCCAACCGGGGCGGGAATAAGGCGCTACGTTACGCCTATCGATGCGTGGCAGCGACCTTTCTGGACGACAGAGTGGAGCGGGTCCACTGCACGCTGCGATCGAGGATGGCGCGGGCCATGATCCAGACGCACATGATGCCGTTGAAGAACGACGCGGTGACGTCGGTCGGGTGGTGCATGCCGCGGTAGAGGCGGCCCACGGCGACGCCTACCGGGACGAGGACCAGCAACCAGCACAGCGTCTTGAGCCAGGTGCGGTTCGTCAGCCCGACGAGCACCACCGCCATGCCGACGTAGAGCGCGACCGCGGCCGAGGTGTGCCCGGACGGGAAGCTCGAGGTCGGCGGCGAGTTGTCCATGTGCGCGACCTCGGGGCGCTGCCGGTCGATCAGCAGCGTGGTGAAGAAGAAGATCAGCGCCTGGGCGATCACGCCGGCGCAGAGGAAGAGCGGCTCGCGCCAGCGCTTCAGGGTGAGCCGCAGGATGATCGCCACGACGGCGGTGACGCCGATGATGACCGGCGTGCTGCCGATCGTACTGAAAATGAACGAGACCACGTTGCCGAAGCTCTCGCGGTTGGCGGCGAAGTCGCGGTTGATGGTGTCCTCGACCGTGAACGGCCAGGTCTTCTCGAGCACCTTGGTGATGAGCAGACCCAGCCCGACCATCACCGCGAACAGGGCGAGGACGGGAGCGAGGATCCGCTTGAGGAACTGAACCGCGACATCGGACATGGACGCGCCATTACCCGGTGGCGGCGAAAATTACGCCTTCGAATAAACGGAGAGCGAAGGGTCGACGCCGTGCTCGGCGACGGGCAGGAAGCCGCGGTGGGTGAAGGCCATCGTCGTCGCGGCGATCACGGCGACAGCCAGTAGCCAGCCGGCCACCACGTCGCTGGTCCAGTGCACTCCGATGATGATGCGGGAGACGCCGGTCAGGACGGTCACTGTTGCTACCCCGGTCCAGAGCAACCACCGGTGGCGTACGACGGGGAGCAGCACGAGCACGAAAACGCCCGACACGAGCGCGGCATTGAGCGCGTGCCCGGACGGGAACGAATACCCGGCGGCCCGGGCAACCGGCTCGAGAAAATCCGGCCGGTGCCGTTCGACCAGCAGTTTCAGCAGCGCGCCCAGGATCCCGCCCGAGGCCACGGTGACGACGGCCCACACGGCGGCGGCGCGGTGCCTGCGGCGCAGCAGCCACACCACGAGGCCCAGGGCGGCCAGCCGCAGCGGGTTCGGGTCGAAGATGTTCGTCCACCACTTCGTCACGGTGACCCAGCCGGGGTGCCGCAGCGCCCAGTCGTGCAGGGCGGTGGTGATCGTCGCGTCGAGCTCGTGCAGGGGCCGCCAGTCGCCGGTGACCATGATCGCGAGCAGGGCGAACGGCACCAGCACCGCGACGGTGATCGCGGCCGCGGTGGCCAGCCGTGTCCCCAGGGTCATGACCATCAGTTACCCAGATGTTCACGGGATAGTCACCAGGCCGTGGTGTCCGCCACCGCTGTCTACCAGTCGACGCGCTTGCGCGCGAACAGCGGATGCGCTCGCGCGCGAAGCCGGGGATAGTGGTCCGGCAGGCGCGGCGAGGAGCCCCGCCAGGCTCCGCGCCGCGCCTGTGCCCCAACCCGCCGCTGACCCCGCCTGGTGCCGGCGACGAAAGCGGTGTGCTCGTGCTCTCATGGCTCCGCCGGTACGGTCTCGGTATGTCCTCCCCGACACCCGATCCCCGACAGCGGTCAGCGCACTCTCTCAACCGAACCTTGCACGGACCTTGCGCGGCCCAGAACGAGCGGCCCGCGACGTAGTCATGGGCCTCGACATCCAGGTGCTCGCCGGGGTGCAGATCCTCGTCGACGGCACCCCCCAGCTGCGCCGCACCCAAGAGAAGAAGGCCCTCGCCGTGCTGGTGGCGGCCCGTGGACCGTTACGCCCCGAGGCGTTCCTCGGCGCGATCTGGGACGCCGGGCACCCGACTGCCCGCGACGCGCTGCTCGCGCCCGTCATCGCCCGGTTGCGCCGGATCCTGCGAGACCACGGCGTCGCGATCACCTCGGCCCGGCAGACCCGCGGCTATCAGCTCGTCGGGGACAACCTCGCCGAGCTCGTGGACGCCTACCGTTTCGAGCGCGCCGCCCGCGAGGTGCTGGACTGCCTCGAAGCGGGCGACTACGAGCAGGCCTCACCGGCATACGAGACGGCGGCGCAGGCCTGGACAGGTGAGCCGTTCGCCGAGTTCGGCTCCGGGTGGTCGGCGGGGGAGCCGATGCGGGGTTACGCCGGCGAGCTTTTACGCGTACGCGAAAAGGTCGTCGAGCAGATGGCCCGCGCGGCGCTGATGCGGGGCCGGGACGCGTGCGCGCCCGCGTGGTCCGCGCGCCCGCTGGCGCAGGGGCTGGAACGGCACGACGCGTTGTGGCTGCTCACGGTCATGGACGCGCTGCGCCGCCATGGAGTCACCGCCGCCGAGGAGCTCCTCGAGGAGGGCAACAAGGACGGGCTCGACCCGGCGACCACCACCCGCGCGTTCGACCTGATCAGCCTGCACGAGGACGGCATCGACGTCCACCGCCCCCTGCGCTCTGTCACCTCCGGCGGCGAAACGCATGCCGAGCTGGTCGTCCGGTGCCGCAATCTCGACGATCTCTCGCCGTGGCGCACGGTTGCCGGGTCGATCTGGGCACATCTGCGCCGCGACCTCTCGCACGGCTCGATCTCCCCGGCCCAGCGCCGGCTCATCGCGGACTTCGTCGGCGGCGGCGACCGGCCCGTGCTCGACGGCGGCCGCGACCTCGGCCAGCTCATCGCGCTGCTCGAGGCCCTGCTGCGCCCGGTGCTGCGGACCATGCCGCTGGTCCTGGTCTTCGACGACGCGCACCTGCTCAGCCCGGTCGCGCGGCAGGTGCTCGACGAGCTGGTCGACCGGCTCGCCGAGTTGCCGCTGGAGGTGTCCCTCGCCGACGGGTCGCCGCCGGTGGCGGTGCAGGACGATGGTGGTTCGGCGCTCAGCGCGTACCGGCAGATGGAAGAACGCATCGCCCAGGGTGAGCGGCTCACCACGCCCGTCGCCGTGCAGATGGCCCGTCATGCGCAGGCGGCGCAGCGGCTCCTCCCGGTCGAAACCGTGGCCGCAGCTCTCCTGGCGGCGGCCCGCGCCGAGCGGCAGGGCTACTCCGCGGCGGCCGCGATCGAATGGGCGCAAGCCGGTCTTGCGCTCGGCGGCCCGGCCACGGTCACCGCCGACCTGTTGATGACGCTGGGTGATGCTCGCCGCGACCTCGGCGAGGCGGCCGAGGCCTCGCGGCAGTACCGCAACGCCTACGATGCTGCCGAGGGCCACCCGTTGCTGCAGGCCACGACGGCGGTGCGGCTGGCCCGCCAATGGTCCGACCCGGGCCTCGTCGACGAACAAATGATCTTCCTGCTGCGTCGCGCGCTGCGGGCTCTGGACGACGGCCCTCCGGCGGATGCGGTACGCCTCCAGCTCCAGGCCCACCTCGCGCACAAGTCCACGATGTCCGTCGCGACGGCCACCGACCTGTCCGGCCCCGCCCTCGCCCGGGACACCCTCGACGAGCTGAAACCCGACGACGATCCGGAGGTACGCTGCGAGGTCCTCAACGAGTGCCGCTGGGGCCTCTACGACTACGCATCCCCCGGCGAGCTCGCCGCCATCTCGGCACACCTGCGCAAGGCAGCCATCGAGGCCCGCTCCCCGTACTTCGAGAGCGAGGCCCTGCTCGCCCTGATCATCGACCACATCCGCCTCGGCCGCCTCCCCGCCGTCCACGCAGCCGTCAAGGAACACCGCTCGCTGGTCGCCGAGCACCCCCGCCCCCAGGGAGAATGGCTCCAGGGCGTCCTCGACACGATGATGCACCTCTGGCGCGGCACCTTCGACGCGGCAGCGGGCTGGCTCTTCGGCCCCGGCCGCGAGGCGGTCGACTCCCTGCGCGACCGCCCGGTCATCCCCGCCGACACCCTCCGCCAGACCTGGCAGGGCCAGACCTACTGGCTCTTCCGCGAACTGGGCCGCACCGAGGAACTCCTCGCCCAGGCCGCCGACGACATCGAACTCGACGCCCACTTCCCGATCTGGCCGGCCAGCCTCCTGCTCGCCTGCTGCGACGTGGGCCGCTACGACGAGGCCTCGGACCGGCTGGCCGCCTTCCTCGCCACCCACCAGAACCTCGCCGGCTGGCCCCCACAGGGCTGGGCGGTCCCGACGCTGGCGCTGCTCGCGGAGTCAGTGGCCGCACTGCGTGTCGCGCGGCCTGGGGACACGGTCGCGGCTGAGGCGGTGCCGCTGCTGCGGGGCCTGCTCGCACCGCACCGCGACGAGCTGGTGCTGGCGGGCTGGCCGGTCGCGGTGATGGGACCGGTCGCCCGGTTCAGCGGCCTGCTCGCCCTGGTCGCGGGAGACACCACAGCGGCGCTCGCCGACTTCACGCACGCGGCAGCGGTCGCCTCGGACTCGCCACCGATCCTCGCCCGTATCCGCTACGACCACGCCCGGGCATTGCTCCAGGCCGGGGATCCCGCAGCGGCCGCGCCCCTGGCCGAACGAGCTCACTCAGTAGCTTCCCGGCTGGGCATGCCCCTGCTGGCCGCTGCCGCAGGGTCACTGAGGTGAGAGGGCCATCCTGGCGTACGTCTTGAGGTTCTGGAACTCGCTGATGGCAGCCGGCCCGCACAGGAGGCCGTAGCCGCTCTGCTTCATGCCGCCCTGCTCGAAGTGCTCGGACATCGTGCCCCAGGTGTTGGTCCAGACCCCGCCGAAGCGCAACTCGCGACCGACCCGGCGGGCGCGCAGGTCGTCGCCGGTGAACACCGACACGGCCAGGCCGAACTCGGTGGCGTTGGCGCGCCGGATCGCGTCGGGTTCGTCGTCGAAGACCTCGAAGGTCTGGACCGGGCCGAAGACCTCCTGTTGCACGACGGGTACGTCGACCTCGTCGACCTCGAGCAGGGTGGGGCGGTAGAACGCGCCGCCGGCCAGCTCGGGGTCGGTGACCGGGCCACCGCGGACGATGACTCCGGCGTACGCCGTGGCCTCCTCGACGATCCGGTCGACCCTGGCCACGCCGGCCTTGTCGATCAGCGGCCCCATCTGGCTGGCGGGGTCGAGCGCGGGTCCGACCTTGACAGCTTCCAGCGCGGCGGCGAGCCGGGTACGCAGCTCGTCCGCGATTCCGCGCTGGGCGAGCACCCGCGAACCGGTGCAGCAGAACTCGCCGTTCATCAGGATGCTGCTCTGCACGAGCGTGGGCACCACGACGTCCAGGTCTGCGTCGTCGAAGACGATCATCGGAGTCTTGCCGCCCAGCTCCAGGCTGACCCGCTTGAGCGTCGGCGCGGCGGCAGCGGCGATCGCGCGTCCCACGTGGGTGCTGCCGGTGTAGTGGAGCACGTCGACGTCCGGCGAGGCGACCAGCAGCGGCGCCACCTCGTTACCGGCCTCGGTGAGGATGGTGACGACGCCGGCGGGAAGAGCCGTCGTCGCGGCGACGACGTCCGCGAACAGGGCGTTGGTCAGCGCGGTCTGTCCCGGCATCTTGACCACGGTGGTGCACCCCGCTCCGATGGCCGGGCCGAGGGCTCGCGCCAGCAGGACTATCGGTGAATTCCACGGGGCGATGATGCCGGCCACGCCGGCCGCCTCGGGTGTGGAGTGGAAGTAGGAACCGGGCGTGGGCTCGGCGGCGCGACCGGCGATCTGCAGAAGCGCGGAGGCGGCGCTGTATCGCAGCCACTCGACGGCGGTCGCCACCTCCCACGTCGTCTGGGCGAGCAGTTTGCCGTTCTCCTGGGCCATCATCCGGGCGATGGCGGGGACGTTGCCGGAAAGCCGGTCGGCCAGCTCGTGCAGTGCGCGGGAACGCAGGGACGGCTTGCGTGACCAGTCGGTGGTGTCGAAGGTGGACCGAGCGGTGGCGATCGCGGCCTCCGCCTCGGCGCGGCCCGCGGAGGCGTAGGTGCCGATGACCTCGCCGGTCGACGGGTTGATCGACTCGTGGATTGACATTGTCGTCCTTTCAGTTGCGGGCTGCGGTGGTGCGCGGGTAGTGCTTGCGCAGGTCGGAGGTCGTCATGCGGTCGAGCAGCCGGTCCGGCAGGATCCGGGAGGCGCGGATGAGGAAACCGGCGGTCGCGCCGATGACGTAGCGGGTCCGGGGCCTGCGGTCCGTCACGGCCTTGGCGATCGTTCGGGCCGCCACCTCTGAGGTCACGCCGGCCTTGGTGAACGCGGCGACGTGGGAGGGCAGCGCCTGCACCAGATCCCCGTAGCGCGCGTTCTGCTCCGGGGTCATGCCGGCGCTGAGCCGATCGAGGCCGGCGAGTCCGGTGCCGGCCATCTCGGTCCTGACGCCGCCCGGCTCGACCACGACCACCTGCACGCCGTAGGGGGCGATCTCGTTGCGCAGGGCGTCGCTCATCGCTTCCAGTGCGTACTTGCTGCTGGCGTACGGGCCGTAGCCGGCCATGGAAAGCTTGCCGTTCAACGAGCTGATGTTGACGATGCGCCCCTTGCTGCGCACCAGCGCGGGAAGCAGCGCCTGGATGAGCGCGACGTGCCCGAACAGGTTCACCTCGAAGATGCGACGCCATTGGTCGAGCGGCGTGACCTCGATCGGGCCGGCGCCGGGGATGCCGGCGTTGTTCACCAGCGCCCGCAACGGGCGGCGCTGCGGATCGCCGTTGATGCGGGCCACGAGCGCCGCGATGTGGTCGGGGTCGGTGATGTCGAGGATCACCGGCTCGACGCCCGCGGCGCGCAGGGCTCTGCCGTCGCTGTCGCGGCGGACCCCGGCGAAGACGTGGAAGCCGCGGCGGGCCAGCTCCAGGGCGGTGGCCGCGCCCATCCCGGTTGACGCCCCGGTAACGACCACGAGTTCTTGGCTTTCAGTTGACGTTGTCACCTGACTGAGTGTGCGGCATTGAGATGACGCTGTCAACTGGCTCGGGTGACGTTGTCATCGCAGGCCGGTACGATTCACGCCATGACCAGCCGTGCCGAGTCCGCAGCCGCTACCCGCCGCGCCCTGCTGGACGCGGCGGCTGAGCTGCTCGACGAGGGCGGCCTCGACGCGGTGACGCTGCGCGAGGTGGGCGCGCGGGCCGGGGTCAGCCGCGGTGCGCCCTACCGGCACTTCGCCGACAAGGAGAGCCTGCTGATCGCCATCGGGACGCAGGCCTGGGAGCAGCTCGGCGACCGGACCCAGGCCCTGCGCGCCGACCCCGGCCTGTCATCCGGGGAGAAACTGCGCGGCGGGCTCAACGCCCTCATTGCGATCGGCCGCACGCAGCCACACCTCTACAAACTCATGTTCAGTCACCCGCCCGGCGACCCGGCCGCGCTGGCCCGCGCCGCGCAACGCAGCCAGAGCGAGTTCCTGGCCATCGTCGCCGGCCTCGTCGGCGAGCAGGCCGCCCGGCGTTACACGGCCCTGCTCATCAGCAGCGCGAACGGGATCGCCGGCATGCAGGTCAGCAGCCAGCTCGCCGACGAGAAATGGGGCGGCATCACCACGGAGGAGCTCGTCGACACCCTCGTCGCCATGATCGAGGCCCAGTCATGAACTATGAGGCTGCAAGACGGCTGCCACGGCGACTGTCGCGCGTTGGGAGTGGTAAACCTGGCCCGGTCTCGACCCCCAGCCGTTGCACTTCGAACGCGACCTCCTCAAACCGGGACGCCGCCTGGACGCCCGCCCGCCGCTGAACCGCGACGTCCTGCGCATCGGGTTCGACACCGAGGGCCGTGTCGCGGTGACCGAGCAATACAGCGGGTTTCTCCGCGGCCGCCTCTACTACGAGACGTTCATGCGTTACGCCGGCGACGTGGTCGAGGCCGCGCGCTTCGATGCGGATGGGCAGCGGATCTACCTGCACGAATACCGTTACGCGGACGGGCTGATGCGGTCGGCGGACATGGCGGCGCGGCGTGGCTCAGGTCGCGAGTCCTACGAGTACGCCGACGGGCTGATCACCCGCGTTCTCGATGGCCCGACACCGCGCTTCGAGGCCGAGCACGACGAACACGGTCTCGTCCGGATCGTCGCGGGACGCGAGCTGCGTTACGAGCGCCCGCCCGCCGGGTTCGACCTCGAGGCGGAGTGCCGGGCCGTCGAGGACACGCTCGTCGCACGCGTCCCCGAGGCCGTGGGGACGCTGCAGTTCGACGGCCCGGTGAGCCGCATAGCGCTGAGCTATCACCTCGCCAAATCCACGATGCCGGGGCAGGTTCGGAGCTGGGCCGGCGCGTGATGTGCGCTGCGGCGACCCGGCTCCGATCCCACGACTGGACGGCCACCTTCCCCGTCACCGCCGACTTCCTGCTGTATACGGTCGATCTCGAACTCGTCGACCTGGAGCGGAACCTCGCCGAGTGCGGTTGAGAATCTCTCAGGCGGCCCGGGCGTACTGATCCGGCCGCCGGGGTGTGGCACCCAGCTCGGCAGCGGCACGCAGCGGCCAGTTCGGATCCCTGAGAAGCTCCCGGCCCAGCAGGACCAGGTCGGCCTGGCCGGCGGTGATGATCTCCTCGGCCTGCTTCGGGGCGGTGATGAGCCCGACCGCGCCGGTGGGGACGCCGGCCTCGCGGCGCACCTTCGCGGCGAAGCGCACCTGATAACCCGGCCTGAGCGGGATCTCGGCCGACGGTGAGATGCCCCCGGTCGAGCAGTCGACCAGATCAACGCCCGCCGCCGCGAGATCCTTGGCCAGGGTGACGCTGTCGTCGGCGGTCCAGCCACCGTCGACCCAGTCGGTCGCGGAGATGCGGGTCAGCAGCGGCACCTCGTCGCCGATCGCCTCACGAACAGCACGGACCACTTCGAACAGCAGCCGGGTACGCCCGGAGTACTCCCCGCCGTACCCATCGGTGCGTTTGTTCGTCAGTGGCGACAGGAACTCGTGCAGCAGATAGCCGTGCGCGGCGTGCAGCTCCACCGCGGCGAACCCGGCGTCGAGCGCCCGTCGTGCAGCCGCGGCGAACGCGTCGACCACCTCGGCTATCCCGGCGGCGGTCAGCTCCTGCGGCGTACGGTATCCCGGCGTGAACGGCTCGTCCCCGGGCCCGACGACCGGCCACCCACCGAGCTCGTCCGGCACCCCACCGCGCTCACTCGCCCACGGGCGATAGGTCGAAGCCTTGAAACCGGCATGCGCGAGCTGCACCGCCGGAACAGCGCCCCGCGCCTTGATGAACGTGGTGATCGGCCGCCAGGCGTCGACGTGCGCACCCGACCACAGGCCGACGTCCTGCGGGCTGATCCGGCCCTGCGGCAGCACCGCGGTGGCCTCGGTGAGGATCAGCCCCGCACCGCCGGCCGCGCGGGCACCGAGATGGACGAGGTGCCAGTCGTGCGGCAACCCGTCATCCGAAGCGCTGTACTGGCACATCGGCGCCATCGCGATCCGGTTGGGCAGCCGCACCCCGCGCAGCTCCAGCGGTTCGAAAAGCAGGCTCATGGGTGAAGCTCCCTGGCTTTGATGGGCTTACAGCGGGCAGCGAAGGTGGCAGGAGCTGGCCATGGGCACGAAGTTGCGCCGAAGCCGGCTATGCCGCAACCTTCTGCGTCGTCAGGTGTCAAACGTGGGCCGATCACGTCTGAGCGGGAAACACATGTTCTGCTGTCAGACACGATTGGCCGGATTTGACGAAGAACATCGCAGAGAGTTGTCGCATGCCGGTGTCCGGCGCAACATTCAGCGATCCGCGCCCGAACACCACTGGCATCAGCGCGCGTCTACCACCGGCAATCAGCGCTTGGCAGCGTCCACGGCGGTCTTGATGGCGTCGACGCCGGCCGGGGTGCTGTCGGAGTCCGCGTAACCGCCGTAGGGGATGCCGTATGCAGGCGTGTTGGGCTCGAATCGCCAGCTCTCGGACAGCGGGCCGACGTCGTACGTGTCGTAGCCGATCGCGTCGAGGAACTCCGTCGTGGTCTGCTTCGCCGAGGCGTCGTCACCGGCGATCGTCAGCGCGGAGCGGTCCGCGGCGCCCGCCGGCCGGGGCAGCGCGGCCAGGTGCTTGAAGTTGATGTTGTTGAACACCTTCACCAGGTGCGACCCGGCGAGGTACTTCTGCTCCAGCTCGGCGCTGGTGGTCTCGCCGCTGTCGATCGCGGGGAAGTCGCCGTCACGCTGCGCGTAGTAGTTGTTGGTGTCGAGCACGACCTTGCCGGCGAGCTCCTTGACGGGCAGCTCCGGGTACGCCTTGAACGGCACACTCACGACCACGATGTCCCCGGCCTGAGCGGCTTCCACGGCGGTGGCCGCGCGCGCCTTCGGGCCCAGCTCAGCGGTCAGCTCGGCGAGCGTCTCCGGCCCTCGCGAGTTGCTCACCACCACGTCGTAGCCCGCCGCGACCGCGAGCTGTGCCACCCTGCTACCGATCTTGCCGCTTCCGATAAACCCAACAGTCGTCATGCCTCTATGCAACCGCCTGTAGGACGCAGCATTTCCGATCCGGGCGAAATGTAATACCTGACACGAGTGGTTTACATCCCTATCGGCGGCGATCCCAGCGCAATGGCCCCGGATGAACGCTCCACCAGGCCCGCCGCCACCAGGACCGCCGGGACCGCAGCCCTTCCGCGTACGCGACAGCCTGCTCGCCCGCCCGCGAAGCCTGCCCCTCATCCGCAGCCCCCGGCGCGAACGCCACGGTGTTCACCGCCCCGACGAGCTGATCGAGCGGCGGCAACCCATTCCCCCTTGGCGGCGTAGCAGCCCGCACCCACCCCACCGCCCCGGCACCCTCCGCGTATCCCGCCGACCCTGCCTCGCCCGCCGGAGCCGGTGCCGTCGCCTGCTGGGCCGTGGCTTCCGTCGAGGGCGGTGCCGTCGCCTGCTGGGCCGCGTCTCCCACCGACCCTGCCGGAGCCGGCAGCACCGCCTGCTGGCCGGCGGCGAATGCGGCGACCTCGGCCGCGGCGAGATGCTGGGGAACCGGCCGCCCGGCCAGCCGCAGCGCATCCGTGAACTCCAGCCAAGCCCCGGTGATCCGCTGATCCGGCGCCCCACCGGTCAACCGCCGCCGCCGCAACCCGCGCCGCATGACCACCACGGTCAACCCGGCCGCCACTACCAGCAGAAGCACCGACCCGGAAGCCCCCGAAGCAACCACGACAGCGGAAGCGCCCCCGCGCCCCGCCGCGGCAGGCTCAGCCAGCACAGCCGCCGCCGACGCACTGGGCGTGTCCTTCACCGGCGGGGCCTCGGACGTGGGCGGCGGCTCGGAAGGCTTCGACGTGAAGTCCTCCTCGACCGGCCGGGGTGACTCGTCGCTCTTGGGCATCGGATCGAACGCCACCCAGCCCAGGTCGTCGAACAGCACCTCCGGCCAGGCGATCGCGTCGCCGCCGGTGACCGTGCCGCCCTTGCGGGGTGCGTTGAACCCGACGACGACCCGCGACGGCAGCCCGGTGAGCCTGGCCAGCAGCGCGAACGACGCCGCGAACTGCTCCGACGTCCCGGCCTGGCCGCCCTGGTCACGCGGCCCGAACAGGAAATACTCCAGATTGGGGTACGCATGCCCGCTCGGCGCGTCCGCGACCTGCTTGTAGTGCTCGGCCAGGAACGTCTCGATCGCGGCGGCCCGGTCGTAGGCAGCGCCGTTGCCATCCGCGAGCTGCTCGGACAGGCGCGAGATCTGCTCCGGCACCCCCGTGCCCACCTTGAGGAAGCGCGCCACCGCGTCGCCGCTCGGCACGTCGGCGGTGGGCAGCAGGTTCAGGTCGGGATCAGGCACGTCGGAGGTGACCGTGTAGGCGAGCCCCTGCGTCAACGACTCCGGCCGGATAACGGTGCCGGTCGTAGCGTCGTACGCGATCCTCGTACCGTCAACGCCCGTCGGCGTCGGCACCACCGGAAGCAGCCGCCCGGTCAGCTCCTGCACCGTGATCTGCTGCGTGACGTGGGTGACCGGCGCATCCGTCAGCGCCGCCGGGGCAGGCAGCACCCGCCCCGCGTTGCGGTAGGTGGCACCGACCCGCCAGGTGATCCCGTCGTAGTCGGGCAGCACCGCCAGCCGCAACCGCGTCGTGCCCTTCCCGTTCCCGCTCGCCCCCACGTCGAGCAGTTTCTGCTGCGGAGCGAGCGCCCACCCCGAGATCCGGTTCAGCGGACTCTCGTCAAGACTGTCAACCTGCGGCGGCTGCACGTACCGTCGCGGATCCACCGGGGTAGCCGACACGCGCGCACCGACCCACGGCCCGACCGCCGCGACCAGCCCGACAACAACCACCAGCCCGAGCGCCGCCCCCGCAAGCGTCCGCATCCTCGCCGCCCGCGGCACGCCCTCCGAAGCAGAACCGCTCCCGGAAAGCCCAGCTCCGCCCCCGGAAAGCCCGCCTTCCGAAAGCCCGGAACGCGCAGTGACCGCCAGCGCGAGCACGACAAGCCCCGCAAAAGCCAGCGTCGGCCATCCAGCGCTGCCCGCGTTGGGCCCGACCACATACAGCGCCCCGCCGTAAAGCACAGCCGCAGGCACCACCCCCAGCAGCACCCGCCGCGACCGCAGCGCAACCTCACCCCCGAGCAGCCCGGCAAGCCACGCGGCGACCACCGGCACCACCACGGTGTCCGGTGTGGACTCCACCGGGATCATGGCGGTCAGCAGCCGCGGAATCCCGTTACGTAGCGCATCGGTGACAACCTGGAGAAGCGGATCGGTGAGGCCTGCGCGGTCAGCAGCCAGCTTCAAAGCCCATGTGGTGTACGCCCCCAGCGCCACCACCGACAACGGAGCGATCGCCCACGACGGCAACCTCCGCGCGGCCACCCCGACCCCGACAGAGCCCAAAGCCGCCCCGGCAACCACGCGAACGAGCAGCTCGTCCGCATAGATCCGCCCGAGCACCACCCCGGCAAGCGAGATCAACAGCACCAACACGATGGGTACGACCGCAGCGCGCAGAACCCTCACCACCCGCGCACCCCGTCCCAAGCCCCGGCGAACTGCTCCCCGTCCTCCGCCTCGATCACGATCATCGCGCCACCGGCCGACACGGGGGCAGCGTCCGGATCGCCGAACAGCCCTGCGATCACCACCGCATACGCCCCCTTCAATCCGCTCACCGCGCTGAGGTCCGTCCGTCCACCCGGCCCAGTCAGATAGACGAGCGTGTCGCCGATCCGGTTCTGCCGAAGGCTCCGTACGGTCGTAGTGAGATCGCCGTCACGAAGCACGGCCTGGGTGAGGACGTCGAGGAACGGCCCCTTCGCGTGCCCGGAGACCAGGTGCAGCGCGATGGGCAGGTCCTCCCGCACGGCGGCGGCGATGATCGACGCGGCAGCCTCGCACGCGGCCTCGAACGACTCGGGCTCGCGCCCCGGATGCGCACCGGCCCGGTCGTCGAGCAGCACGATGATGGTGGGCTCGCTGGTGTCGAGCTGTTCGCGCACCATGAGCTCGCCGACCTTGGCCGAACTACGCCAGTGCACCCGCTTCAACTCGTCCCCGACAACGTATTCACGCAGCGAGTCGAACGTGATCGTCCCCTGCGGCACCTTGTCGACCCGCCCGTCCAGGCTCCGCGACATCCCCGCCGGCACAGCCCGCAGCAGATGGATCCGCGGATGCACCCACACCTCAGCGGTCCCACCATAGGTACGCGACAACGTGAGCAGCCCCAACGGATCCGTCCGCGTCACCCGCAGTGGCCCCACCTGAACAACGCCACGCCTGCTGGTCGGTACCGGATACCCCACGGTGGTGTCACGCCCGGGACGCAACCGCAGCAACGGCACGGGCACAGCAGCCGACCCCACCCGATCGGTCGCCACGAGGTTCGCGGCCCGCAGCCTGCTGGTGTTCCGCACGGTCAGCGTCATCGCCGCCGGCTCACCCCGCCCGACCCGATCCGGCTCCGCGACCCGTTCCACCCCGAGCCGTGGCCGCCACACCGCGAACACCACCCCGCACCCGACCGCGATCGCAGCCGCCGCCCCGAGCAACGCCAGATCCGGATACCCGAACCGGAACCCGAGCCCCAGCAACCCCACAGCCGCCACCACCACCCCGAGCCCCCGAGCGGTGATCCCCCGGAGCCGCGTCACCCCCGCCCCCGCGCGGTGAAGGCCGGGAATTGGTACGGCGGGGTGACGCAGGTTGCCGGCTGCGGTGGGCGGGCGGTCATGGGGCGGTCCGGGTGGCCGCCTGGGGGTTGTCGGGGAGGGGGACCGGGACGGAGCGGACCGCGTCGTCGAGGACCTCGGTGGCGGTGGTGCCGCGCAGCTGGGCGTCCGGTGAGAGCAGGATGCGGTGGGCGAAGACCGGGGCGATCAGGGCCTTGAAGTCCTCGGGCAGCACGTAGCCGCGCCCGTTGATCAGCGCGTACGCGGATGCCGCGCGGGTCAGCGCGATCACGCCGCGGGGGCTGACGCCGACCCGGACCTGCGGGTGGTCGCGGGTGGCGGCGGCGAGGCGGACGGCATAGGTGTAGAGCGCGTCGGCGATGTGCACGCGCAGCGCCATGCGGACCATCTCGCCGACGGTGTTGGTGTCGGTGACCGGTTCGAGGGTGTCGGGGGAGCGGGTCGCCGCGCCGCGCAGGACCTCGACCTCGACCTCCTCGGAGGGGTAGCCGACCGAGAGCTTGACCAGGAACCGGTCGAGCTGTGCCTCGGGCAGCCGGTAGGTGCCGTCCATCTCGACCGGGTTCTGCGTCGCGACGACCAGGAACGGCTGCGGCACCGGGTGGGGCACGCCGTCGACGGTGACCCGGCGTTCCTCCATGACCTCGAGCAGCGCCGACTGGGTCTTGGGGGAAGCCCGGTTGATCTCGTCGGCGATGACGATGTTGGCGAAGACCGGGCCGGGGTGGAACTCGAAGCCGCGGCTCGCCTGGTTGAAGATGGTGACGCCGGAGACGTCGGAGGGCAGCAGGTCGGGCGTGAACTGGATGCGCCGCCACTGCCCGCGCACCGCGGACGCGATCGCCCGGGCCAGTGTGGTCTTGCCGACGCCGGGCACGTCCTCGAGTAGCACGTGGCCCTGCGCGAAGAACGCGGTCAGGGCCAGCCGGACGACCTCGGGCTTGCCCAGCACGACCGTGCCGATCCGATCGGCGAGCTGCGCCGCGATGGTGGCGAAGCCCTGGACGTGCTGGGGTGGAATGGTTTCGGTGCTCAAGAAGTGTCCTCAGCAGGTGGGCAGGTCGTTCACATCGTCGCCACCGTCGAGGTTGAGCCACGCGAACGGGATGTAGTTCTTGCCTTTGTAGTTGACCTGGATCCACCAGGACGAGACCTTGTTGTCGTTGTAGACGTAGGAGTCGATCGAGGACCCCTTCTTCTTGCAGTACGCCTCGAGCCGCGTGCCGGGTTTCGCCCAGCCCACCTGCTTGTCGTCGTCCTGCGAGGCGACGCTGAAGATCTCGTCGCCGTTCCGCCCGTCGACGTCCTTGTCACAGTAGGTCTTCTGATCGCCGGTGTCGCCGTTGTTGCAGGTCGCGGTGCCGTACAGCGCCGCCGTCTTCTGGACCTTGGTCTTGGTGACCGTGCCCGCGGCGTTCTTCGCCGAGACGGTGAACGTGTAGGACGTGCTCGGGTCCAGTTTGCTGCTCTTCAGGCTGCTGCAGCTGCCCGACGCGCTCCCGCCGCCGTCCGACGCGGTCATCGAGCAGGTCGCCGTGCCACCGCCCGCGTCAACCGTGAACGACACCGTCGCGGTGTTGTAGGTCGCCGACGATCCGGTGACGGTTACGACGGGCTTGGTGATCGTCTTGGCAGTCGCCGTGCCGGCCTCGCCCTCGCCGGCCTCGTTGACCGCCTTGACCTCGACGGCGACGTTCTCGCCCTCGCCGAAGCCGTTGAGCGTCGCGGTCGTCTCGGTGACCTCGGTGGTCCTACCGCCCGCGGTCACGAGGTATTTGGTCAGCGGCCGCCCGTTCTCCGCCGGAGCCGACCAGGTGACCTGGATGGTGCCGGGCTGGTCGCCGACGGTCGCCGCGTCCACGGTCTCGGGCCGGCCGGGCTTGGTGAACGGCACCACGCTCGGGCTGACCGGCGACGCCTTCGACCCGGCGCCCCGCTCGTTGACTGCGACGACGGTGAACGCGTACTGCTTGCCGTACTCGAGCTGGCCGTCCTTGATCGTCAGGCTCGTGCCATCCGTGACGTCGCCGATCGGGGCGCTGCCACCCTCGCTGATCGCGGTCACCGTGTAGCGCTTGATCTCCAGGCCCTGGCCGTTCGCCGCGGGCCAGCTCACCACGACCGTGCCGTCCGGTTTCGCCTCGGCGCTGGGCACCGTGGGCGCGTCGGGCACCTCGGAGGTCGGCTTGACCGCGTTGCTGGTGCGCTCCGGCCCGTCGCCCTTCTTGTTCACGGCGTGCACCGCGAACTTGTACGTCTCGCCGTTGGTGAGCCCGGTGACATCGAGCGAACGCTGATCGGCGCCCACCTGGAACGTCTTGTCGGCACCCTCGACCACGTAACGGCTGATGGCGGCACCGTTGTCGGCCGCGGCCTGCCACGTGACCCGGACCTCCGCGTTACCGGCGGCGGCCCGCACGTTCTTGGGCGCGCCCGGTTTGCTCGTGGTCGGCTTCTTCGGCTTGGGCGGGGCGGGCGGCGGCGCCGGCGGGGTTTCCGGAGGGTCGCCACCGAGCACGTCGTCGGCGTACTTGTCGACCGTGCGCACCTTGTGCGAGTCGTCGACGACCCGGGCCGTCTCGGAGCCGGGCGCGTTGATGAACAGGTAGTTCTCCCGCACCTCGAGCTCGAGCGGGCCGCCCGGCTTCTTGAAGCCGATCGCCTTCTGCTCCGCGCCGCCCTGGTCGAAGACGTGCACCGAGCCGCTGGCCTCGTCGGCGATGTAGAAGTAGCCCTTGTAGGCCACCGCGGGCTGCAGGTCGGTGATCTCGCCGTCGCCCGGCACCTCGAAGTTGGCGATCGTCGTCTCCCCGCTGACGCCGTAGACGCGCCGCGAGTCGGGCACCGTCACCGGCACGATCGCGCCCTCGGTGTGCTCGGGCAGCGTCCCCGGCCCGTCGAGCGGCAGGGTGACGGTCGTCGTGGTCTTCGGCCCGATCGTGGTGAGCACGTTGGTCGTGCGGTCGAGCACCGCCACGCCGTCCTCGAGGGTGGAGATCGTCAGGTCGTGACTCGCCTCGGCAACCGCCTCGGTGCGCACCTGAGCAGGGTTGCTACCCAAGCCTGGACTATCAGTCGGCGGAGCCCCTGCTGCCGTCGCGGAGCCACCGCCACCGGCCGCTGAATCGTCGGGCAGGGCGGCGGGTGTGATCGCGGAGACGGTGCCCTCGGTGGGCACGGCGATCCACAGCCGCCCCTTGCCGTCGAAGACCCCACCGGCGATGCCCGGCGGGTAGCTGAGCGGCTCACCGACGGGGGTCAGCGTGCGCGGGTCGAGCTGACGGATCTGGCCCTGCACCGAGTCGATGACGAAGGCGGCGTCGTCGTTGAGCGCGACGTGCACACCGATGCCCGCGGAGGTCTCCCACTTGGTGGCGGCCTCCTGCAGCGACGTGAGGTCCATCGTGCTGACGACGCCGGTCTGCACATCACGCAGGATGACGAACCGGTCGTTCTGCGCGACCTCCATCTGGTGACTGCGGGCCCGCGGAACGTCGACACGCGTATCCACCCGGGCGGTCACGCCGTTGATCCGGGCGATCTCCCCCTTGGGCTTGCTCCACGCCCAAGAGGCGGCGTCGAAGCTCGCCACGGCCTGATCGGCCGACCCGAGCCCGAGCACGGTGAGACCGAGCCCGGTGACGAGCGCCACCACGGTGCCGATGGTGACGAGCCCCCCGCGGCTCCGCCACCGCCGCCTGGGCTGCTCCGTCACGACGTCTGCGCTGCTCACCCGCTGCCCTGCCTCCCCGTTCAGCCGATCACGCTCCCCTAGGAACGCTGGCCATCATAGGGCGATCAGGTGTGCCGCGGACACCCGGCGAGTCACGGTTGTGGATAGAAGTGATCGCCGAGCGTGATCATGACTTCGAGGGGGCCGGACTCGCGCCCGACCTGTCCCGCCCCGTGCAGATCTGGGGTGAGGTCGAGAACTGCGTAGTGCTGTAGACCGCCACGATCGCGAAACAATAGTCCAGGTCAGGGTTCAGGCCGTTGAGATCGAACGTCACGGTCGAGGGCCCGACCTGACTCATCACCCGTAGCTGCTCGCCGGCCCGCCCGCCCGTGATCATGAACGAGGTGCGGCCGTTCGCGGGGTCGGTCCAGAACAGCTTTACCGACGATCCGTAATCACGCATGCGCACATCCGTAGGCGCCGGCCCGCTCAGAGTTGGCACGTTCGATTTCTCACTCTTGTCACCCTTGCCGGCGAGCCCGATCACCAGCGCGACCACGGCGATGATCACCCCGAGCACGGCGGCGATGCCCGCGAACAGCGCGGGCACCCGCATCGACGACCCGCGCGGCTCAGCGGGGGCCGCAGCCGGCACGCCCGAGACAATCTGCCCGGAGACAGGAATTGCCGACACGGACCTCTGCGCGGGTACGCCCGGAGCGGACTGCACTGAGTAACCGTACGCATCCACCGCGTGCCCATAAGGCGGTACGGACGTTGGCGGCCCAGAGACAGGAGGTGGTGCAGAGACAGGGGGCGGCGTGGAGACGGGCGGCGGGAAGTGCATGGCCGGCGGGGGCGTGGGGGCCGGGTTTGCCGACGGGAACAACGGGGACTGAGCGTGATTGTCGGGCAGCTCTATGCGTACGGTGGCAGGGTCCTCGCCCAGATAGGCACGCGCCCGGGTGACCGCCCAATGGTCCGGGCCCAGGACGGCCGGACCGTGCGCGGCCACGCGCCCGAACGCCCGCCGGGCCTCATGCCTGTTCTCCATCTCCTCGGCGACGACGCCCAGCTCGTAGGAGATGCCCAGCATCAACGCGTCGGTCTCCCCGAGCCGCCACTGCCCCGCGGCGTACGCCTCTTCGAGCACCCGCCGTGCCGCCGGCGCGTCCCCCGCCCGGTGCAGCACCACCGCGAGCTGATGGGCCGTCGACAGCACCTCGGGATCGTCCTCACCAAGGTTCATCCGGCCGAGCTCGACGGCGTTCTCGAGCAGAGCACGAGCCTGCGCGGCATCACCGGAGTCGGCGAGCGCCTGCGCGCGCTGGCGGGTGGCTTGGAGTGGGGACGGCTGAGACACGCAGCCATGCTGCCCGGAACTCACGGATCACGCCAGTACGCAAAGTCACCCCGCCCCCTTAAATGGTGCATAAAGCGATCTTCTCCATCATCCACGCAAAGTCCCATGAACGGATGAGTCCCGACCCGGGTGACATACCCCCATGTCAATGCCTTGCCGGGCTGCGCGGACCCGGGCAGGCTGGGCCGCGACTCAGATCCGGGGGCTCTCATGTCGCGATCGCGAAGCGTTGCCGCAGTGGCCGTTCTCACCCTGTTCGCCGTCCTGCTGAGCCCGGTCCGCGCGCAGGCCGGCACGGCTGGCAGCAACGCCGTCATCACCTGGAACGTCAACGCGCAGACCGCGATCTACGAGGTGGCCCGCCAGCCGCCCTATGTCACCGGCCGGGCGTTCGCGATGGTGCAGGGCGCGGTCTACGACGCCGTCAACGCCGTCTCCGGCACTCCCTACGAGCCCTATCTGGTTGCGCCGCGATCGCGCCCCGGTGCCTCGCTGGACGCGGCTGTCGCCGCCGCCGCGTACACAATGCTGGATTCGATGTTCCCGGGGCAGGCTGTCGCCCTGCGCGCGCAATATGACGCCTACCTGGCGGGCATCAGGAACGGCCGCGGTAAGACCGAAGGAATCGCCGTGGGGGAGCAGGCCGCGGCAGCGATGATTGCCGCACGGGAAGGCGACGGCGCGTTCGCGGACGCCAGCTACACCATCGGCACCGCGCCGGGCCAATGGCGTCCCACCCCGCCCGGCTTCACTCAGGACGGCGCCTGGGTGGGCGACCTACGACCGTTCGTCATCAGGAGCGGCTCCGCCTTCCGTACGCCCGGACCACCGCCCCTGACGAGTGCCGCTTACGCCCGCGACCTCAACGAGGTGAAAGCACTCGGGTCGGCGACGAGCACCGTGCGCACCCAGGACCAGACGGAGTCAGCGATCTGGTGGCACGACCGCCGCACCACCGAGTGGGAGGTCAAGCGTCAGCTCGCCCGGACCCAGCATCTGAGCCCGCTGCAGACGGCGCGCATGTTCGCGATGGCCGACATCGCCAACGCCGATTCCCTGACCGCGTGCTTCAACGAGAAGAAGTTCTGGAACTTCTGGCGCCCGGTGACAGCGATCCCCCTGGCCGGCACCGACGGCAACCCGGCCACGACCGCCGACCCCGCCTGGACCCCGCTGCTGATCACCCCGCCGTTCCCGGACTACACCTCCGGCCACGCCTGCTCCACCAGCGCCATCATGTACGCCCTGCGCCGCTTCTTCGGCCGCGACGCCATCCCGTTCAGCGCCTACAGCGCCGACTCGGGCACCACCCGCTCGTTCCCCAGCTTCTCAGCCGCCCTCGCCGAGGTCGTCGAAGCCCGCATCTGGGGCGGCGTCCACTACCGCACAGCCGACGTCCAGGGCTCCGTCATCGGCACGGGTGTCGCGCGCTACGTCCTCGATCGCGAGTTCCAGAAGCGACGTTGACCCGTCGGATCAAGGATTACGGATTTCTGGCCGGCCACGTGGGCGTAAAAGTCCACATGACCGGCCTTCCGGCCTGCCTGAATCGGGTAGCCCGGGAGCATGAAATCCGGGCCTGAAATGTGAATTATTGTTGTGAGTGGCAGCGCTATGTGCCCTGTGGGTATCTTGTGCTCCGGCGAAGCCTGACCAATCCGGCTGCCGCGGTGCGGGCTTATTGATGCGACTGACCAACCCAGGAAAATATGAAGTTACTTACCGTTTCTGAGGACGTTCCTAATGCGCACCCGGTGCATGGTGACGGGAGCTCCCTCATCCCGTTCCATCTCCTTCAGGAGCTGCAGGCGATGGCGGAGGTGAAACTGGTGACCTTCGAGGGCGAGGTTCCGGTGCCTCGCGAGATCGAAGCGGCCTGCAGCGCGGTCACTTTGTTGCCGAAGCGTTCCGGGCGATCGGCCGTTTACGGTGGTCCGCTCACGAGTTCCTCGGCCGGGGCGTTTCAGCGCTACAGCCGGCGGAACAGGCGAACCATCGCAACGATGAGCGAGTGGGCCGACGTCACGCTCATCCACGGGCCTGGCGCGTTACCGTTCTGGCGCGATGTCGCGTCGCCGCTCGTGATTCAGGCGGTCGATCCGTGGTCCATGCGAATGGGCATGGAGGCCGCCCTGGCGACAGGATTGCGAGCGCGTTACCTCCGGGCGCGCGCCCGGCAGTTCAGAGCGGTGGAGCGCAGGATTCCGCGCAGCGCCACGCTGCTGACCGTGGGCCATCGCGACGCCCGGGTGTGGAGCCGCGACATAGGCCGGCCGGTGGCAGCCATCCCGAACGGGGTCAGCCGGCAGGTGGCGCACTCGACGCCCGGCCGTCGTACCAAGACGGTCTGCTTTGTCGGCAGCCTGGACTATCTCCCCAACATCGACAGTGTCGTGCGGTTGCGGAGGCAGATCGCGCCCCTTGTCTGGAGTGCTGTGCCGGATTGCCGCTTCGTCATCGCCGGTCGCCGCCCGGGCCCCGGGGTCACCGAGCTCGCCGCGGAGAATTTCGAGATCCGTGGCGACGTCGCGGCGACGGCCGACATCTTCGACATGTCGGGAGTCGCTGTCTTTCCGGACCGATTCGGGCTGGGCATGCGGAACTCCGTCGTCGAAGCGCTCTCCAGCGGAATGCCGGTAGTGGCATCGGCCACGGCAGCCCGGGAGCTACCCGGCTCGGGGAACCTCGTCGTGCGCGAGACCGATCAGGACATCAGCGACGCGATTGTCCGGCTTCTCGAAACGTCGGCGGGGGAGCCCCGCACGCCCGCCGTGTCCGCTCCGTCGTGGGAATCGGTCTCCCTGCGCTACTTCGAACAACTCCAGCTCGTCCTGGGCTCACCGAACGCGAAATAAAGGGATCCCGATGCTTGACCGTACGGACGCCGCCGTCGAGACGCCCACCCACCTGTCCAAACTGTTCGGCCGTGACTCCCTGTACATGGTGCTGTGGGGGGTGCAGCTGCTCGCCGCCGCCGGCCTCACCCCCGTGATCACGCGGGTGATGGGGATCGGCGAATTCGGTGTTGTCGCGTCGGCGATGGCGCTGATGCAGGTGACGATGGTCCTCGGTGGATTCGGGCTGCAGACCGCGATCCAGCGTCAGTTCGCACGGCCCGGTGGCGACCTGGATGCGCGGAAGCTCCTGTCCGTCACGCTGCTGCTGGCATGTGCCTTTACCGCGGCTGCGCTGCTCTCCTCCTCGTGGTGGAGCGGGGCACTCGGGTTCGAGGGGAGCCTGACCCCGCCGCGACTGGCGATCGTCTGGGCCGGCCTGAGCGTGGCGACCAGCGCGGCGCTGGCCCTGCTGCGAAGTCAGGACCGTCTGGGAGCGTTCGCGGCGGTCAGCCTCGTCCAGTCCGTGGTGGCGGAGGCCGCGAGTCTCGGGTTCGTGGCGGTGCTCGAACCCACGTCTTCGCACTTCCTCGTGGGGCGGGTCCTCGCGCAGCTGGCCGCGACGGTGCTGGCGCTGCTCATGGTGCGTCCGCGGTCGTTCGGCCCCGGGGACCGTACGATGGCTCGCAGCGCACTGCGGTACTCGTTGCCCCTGGTGCCCGCGGCACTCAGCTCCTTCGTCCTGACCACGGCGGACCGGCTCATCATCCAGAGCATGATGGACAACGACGCCGTGGCTCGTTACCAGGTCGCGTACAACATCGCGTCGGTGCCGATTCTGCTGCTGTCCGTTCTGCAGGCTGCCTGGCTGCCGCGGTTCTTCTCGGTGCCGGATGCCCAGGACCGCGCCGCGCTGGTCGCCCTGACCCGCAACACCCTGTACCGCCTGCTGGTGCCCGCGGTGCTGGGGCTCGCCGTCGGCGCACCCCTGGTGATCAGGCTGTGGGCGCCACCGAACTACGAGCCGGGCAAGCTGTCGCTGGTGGCCTCGCTGGTCATCATCACGGCCGTGCCCTTCGCGGCGCAGGTGGTCGCCAGCCTGCATCTGACGACCGCCGGCCGTACGGGCACGATCGCGCTCGCCGTCGCCGTCGCCGCCGGTGTGAACGTCGTCCTGAACCTGCTGCTCATTCCGCACTTCGGGTTGGAGGGCTCCGCCTTCTCCACCCTCGCCGCCTATGCCGCCTGCTGCCTGGTTCTCCAGACATCCGTACGGCGGACGGGGTCGATACCCAGTTCACCGCTGAGTCTGCGGATCGCGCTCGCGCTGGCGTGCCTCGCGTCGATCGCGGTGACCCTCCTGCCCTACAACCCTGTCGTTCTGCTGCTGCGCGCGGTGGGGGCCGCGGTCTGCGTCGTCGTCTTCGTCCACCTTGTCGTGTCGACCCGGCGTCAGCTGATCTGAGGCGATGGTTATGACACCTCTCGCGGTTGTGATCCTCGCGCACGCCGACGCCCCGCATCTCAGGCGGCTGATCGGCGCGCTGTCCGGAATTCCCGTCGTGCTGCACTGCGATCGGAAGACGCCGGAGTCCGTGTATGCCGAGATGACCGCCGGGCTTGCCCCCAACGTCAGGGTCGTCGGCCGTACCAGGACCAGCCTGGCCAGCTGGTCGCTCGTGAATGCCGAGCTGCAGTGCCTCGCGACCGCCCTCGAATGGACGCGCGCGTCGCATATCGCGGTCCTCTCCGGCGCCGACTATCCCCTGATGTCGATCGACCGGATCCATCGCGAGCTGGCGGCCTGGCGGGGGCGGACCTGGATGGAGAACGTCCCCGTCCCCACCGCGAAGTGGAACACCCGGCGCCAGCACGACGGTGGCATGTGGCGCTTCCGCAGACGCTATCTCGTGGTACGGAACCAGGCGGTCTACGTACGAGGTCATCCCGTGCCCCTGCCGTTCCGGCGGACCGTTCCGGCGGAGCTGTCCCTGCGCGCCGCCTCACAATGGAAGATCTATGCACGGCACCACGTGTCAGCGCTGCTGGAGATCGCCGCGACGAGGCCTGACCTGATGGCGTTCTGGCGCACCACGCTGGTCCCGGAGGAATCGTTCGCGGCCTCGGTGCTCGCCAGTCCCACGCTGCTGGGCGCCGACAGGCTGGAGCCGTGCGAGTCCGGAGCCTGGTTCCTCGAATGGCGGGCCCCGGGCGACGGGCATCCGCAGTGGCTCGACGACTCCGATCTGGAAAAGTTACGGTCGGGAAAGCTTTTCGCACGCAAATTCAGCTCTCGGCAGAGAGGTCTGCTGGACGAAATAGATGGTGACCTCCGTGGCGCGCGGGCCGGGCAATAGGCTTCGAAAGCGAGTCGAAATATGATTCGCGTCGTGTTTTCCTAAAGAGTTAAACCTATCGGATACACCGAAAAACCCGCGTCGGGCGCAACCGCTGTCTGACCGTGCCTAGTTGCTTTCCCGATGCGGGCGTGGCGGGTTTTCTTGGGTAGTTTGGCCAGGCGAGATTTCTGCTGCCAAATGTGAGTGTCCGGCTCGGACAGTCGCGGGTGGTGGCAATGATGCACCGTCCCCATGATGGTCAATCATTTACCCGAGGAATATGAATGACTGGTCGGCATCCGACTGTAAGCATTGTCATCCCGGCGCTCAACGAGGCCTTGAACCTCCCGCACGTCATGGCGAAGCTCCCGCCCGCCGATGAGGTGATCCTCGTCGATGGTGGGTCGGTCGACGACACAGTCGCGGTCGCCCAGCGGCTCCTGCCCTCCGTCCGGATCGTCAGGCAGAGCCGGCGGGGCAAAGGCAACGCTCTGGCCTGCGGTTTCGCCGCTGCGACCAGCGACATCATCGTCATGATCGACGCGGACGGGTCGACGGACCCTGCCGAGATCCCGCTGTTCGTCGAGAAGCTGATCGCCGGCGCGGATTTCGTCAAGGGCTCGCGCTTTCTCGCGGCGGGCGGCAGCGCCGACATCACCAGGTCGCGCAGCCTGGGTAACCGGGCGTTGAACAGCCTGGTGAACGCCCTGTTCAACACGGGCTACACCGACCTCTGCTACGGCTACAACGCGTTCTGGGCGCGCTGCCTGCCCGTCTTCGATCTGGATCACACGAGCCCCCGGCCGGCCGGCGACGGCCGGTTGTGGGGCGACGGTTTCGAGATCGAGACCCTGCTCAACCTCCGGGTGGCCAGGGCGCGGCTCCGGGTCGAGGAGGTGCCCAGTTTCGAACACGAGCGCATCCACGGCGACAGCAACCTCAACGCGGTCACGGACGGAACCCGGGTGCTCCGTACCATCGCCCGCGAGTGGCTGCGGCAACCGCGAGCCGGCGAGCCGCAGGCACCGGCGGCCACCCCGCAACAGCCGCTGCGTCCGGGCCTGCGGGACGCGGCCCAGCGGCGCCGGCCCTGGCGGCGCAGGAAGAAGCAGACCGAGCCGTTCCTGCCGCAGCAGGCCCGCCGTAAGTCGCTCATCAACGACGGCCAGTCATGAGCGACACGTCCGCGCCCGGCATCGCTCTGCGGGACGAGCCGGGCCGGCCCGGCCTCCCCGCCGGGTCGCCCGACGTGCACATCTCCGTCGTGATCTGCGCCTACACGGCCGACCGGTGGGCTGTCATGCGCGAAGCCTGCCGAGCCGTCCAGGACCAGCTCGCCCACGCTGACGAACTGATCGTGGTGATCGACCACAACGAGGAACTGCTGCACCGGGCCACGTCGCACGTCGACGGTGCCCGGGTCGTGCCGAACTCGCAGACCCGGGGCCTTTCCGGCGCGAGAAACAGCGGTGTCGCCGCATCCGCCCAGGGCGTCGTCGTCTTCCTCGACGACGACGCTGTCCCGAGGGCGGGCTGGCTGGAGTCCATCCGATCCCTCTTCGCGGAGGACGCCGTGGCGGTCGTCGGGACCCGGGTCATCCCGAAGTGGCAGGGCAGCCGGGCCCCGTCGTGGTTCCCCGAGGAGTTCGGCTGGGTCGTCGGATGTGGGTACCGCGGTCAGCCGACGTCCCGGGCAGCGATCCGCAATCCCATCGGGGCGTCGATGGCCATCCGGAGGACAGCGTTGCTCAGCGCCGGTGGATTCACCTCCGAGGTGGGCCGGGTCGGTGCGCTGCCGGTCGGCTGTGAGGAGACGGAATTCTGCATCCGGCTGTCCGAACAGCACCCCGAACTGGCCGTTATCTTCACCCCGGACGCCGCCGTCGACCACTTCGTCCCGGTCGAGCGGCAGACTCTGCGCTACTTCCTGCGTCGTTGCTTCCACGAAGGCCGGTCGAAGCGGGCGGTGGCCCGGCTGCGCGGGAAAGCGCAGGCGCTCTCGGCGGAGAAGCATTACGTCAAGGTGACGCTGCCCGCGGCTCTCGCCCGGGGCATTTCCCCGCGCTCGATCCTCAGGGAACCGGCCTCACCGGCGCGGGCATGCGCGGTACTGGCCGGTCTTACCGCGACGGTGTGGGGATATGTGACCGCGGGCAGCACGTACGGCAGCTCAGCTCGATGAACGGTGCCGTCGTGCCGGTGCTGCTCTACCACTCGGTGTCGGACAGCCCGCAGGCGAGAGCCGATCCCTGGGCGGTCCGGGTCCGCGACTTCCGCGAGGACATGGAGCAGGTCGTGGCGAGCGGCCGCAGGCCTTTGACGGCGAGGGAGTTCGCCGGCTACCTGCACCGCGAGGAACCGCCCGCCGATCCCGTCGTTCTGGTGACCTTCGATGACGGGTTCGCCGACTACCTCGATGTGGTGACGCCCATCGTCGCGGACCTCGGCATCATGACCACGCTGTTCGTCACCACCGGTTACATCGGCGCGGAGGGCATGCTGTCGCGTCGCGGCGTGCAGGAGGTCGGCGCTGCCGGTACGACGGAGGTCGGTGCGCATTCCGTGACCCATCCCCACCTCGATGTGGTGAACGGGACGAGGTGCCGCGACGAGATCCGGCGGTCCAAGGAGTCCCTCGAGGACCTTCTCGGCGAGGCGGTCCCGTCGTTCGCGTATCCGCACGGCAGTCATCGCGCAGCAGTGAAGGCACAGGTCGCCGCGGCCGGTTTCGCCACCGCCCATGCGGTCAAGAACCGCCTGTCCCACACGTCGGACGACGTGCTGGCCATCGCCCGGTTCACCGTTCAGGGCCGGAGCAGCCGGGCCGACGTCGCCGCCGTCACCAGAGGCACCGGCCGGCCGATCGCCGGTCCTGACCAGTCGATGGCGACGAGAGTGTTCCGAGTCGTTCGCGGCGTGAGACACCGCATCGCGGGAGGGTAATTGTGAAGAGGATTGACGGGGCATCGCCCGAGGCGTTCGCATCGGATTTCGTTCCGGTGCCCATCCTGGATGTGGAGCTCGACGACCGCATCGAGCCACCGGCGTTGTGCGGCCCGGTACGGCTGCTGGTCCGGAGCGGCGGCGCGCCTGTCGGGTTCCTGCCTTTCTCCGTGACGGAACGCCATCGGCAGCTGGACGACCTGCGACCGGAGATCAGAGCTGCTCTGCCGGCCCTGGCTGACGTGCTGACCCCGGCCACCGCCGGCGTGGGCCGGGCGCCGGGCAGTGCCGGCCGGTCGCCGCTGACGGTGACCGTGGTGGTGACCGCCTGCGAGGCCAGCCCGGGGCTTCTCGGCACACTGCGCAGCCTGCTGCGGCAGAGCCAGCCCGCTGACGAGATCATCCTGGTCGACAACCGCCCGGAGACCTCGGGCCTCGCCGGGTTCCTCGCGGGAAGCGACCTGCCGGGTGTCCGGCTGCTCCTCTCGCCGCGACCGGGGGTTTCGCACGCCCGCAACGACGGCCTCGCCCACGCCCGCGGAGACATCGTGGCGTACACCGACGACGACGTCATGATCGACGCGAACTGGCTCAGGAACATCGCCGCCGCTTTCACCGACGATTCCGTGGGATGCGTCACGGGCCTGGTGCTTCCCTGGGAGCTCGAGACCCCGGCCCAGGCCCTTTTCGAGCAGTTCGGTGGCTTCTCCAAGGGCTTTCGCAGGAAGGTCTTCGAAATCGGGTCGACCGGCGAGGGTGCGTTGTATCCGTACTGCGCCGGCATTTTCGGCACGGGTGCGAACTGTGCGTTCCGAGCGGAATCCTTGCGTGCGGTCGGCGGATTCGATGCGCACCTGGGGACCGGGACACCGGCCCTGGGCGGCGAAGACCTCGACATTCATCTGACCATGGTCCGCTCCGGCTACCGCCTCGTGTACGAGCCCGGTGCCCTCATCCGGCATCGCCACCACCGCGACTATCCCGACCTGCGCAGACAGGTGTTCACCTATGGGGCCGGGCTGTCCGCGATGCTCACCAAGAGATGGATGAGCGCCGGTGCCGAGCGGCGCGAGATCGCCGCCCGTATCCTGCCCGGAATGCGTCATCTGCTTTCTCCGGAGAGTGAAAAGAATGCCGCGAAGACTGACTCGTATCCGCTGGTATTGACTTTCGCCGAGCTTCTGGGGATCTGTATCGGGCCATTTGCCTACTGCTACAGTCGGCTCTCGGCCAGATTCGGCGGCCGTTATTCGAGCCGGCGATGATCATTTCTCCCGGGGTGCGACGAGCAGCTTTACGGATGGTGTCGATCAGTGATCAGTAACAGCGTGACCCGGTACCTACCCCCGCCGGGCCCGCCGGACGCTGCGCATGACGATGAGACCGCACGGGGCACGGGTGCGGGCCATCGGGACCCGCGCCCGGGCATCATCCGGGCCGGGGCGAAGCCCGCCGTTCTCGTCGCGGGCGTCGTCACCGGCTATGTCCTGATCAGGGGCAGAGCGGACGGCAACATCGGCCCCTGGGGCATCGTCGAGGCGCTGCCCTGGCCATACCTGTTCCTCCTGGTGCTTCCCGCGATCGTCTTCTTTCACGAGTTGCAGCGGGGCATGCGCCGGGTGGTCCTGTCGCTCGCCCTGGCCGCCCAGGTCATCACGATCTATGGATCGGTGGCGTTCTCGGAGTCGATGCCCCGGTTCGCGACCGCCTGGCTGCATGCCGGCTTCACGACGCAGATTCTGCAGACCGGGGAAACGGCTACCGGGATGGACGCCCGGTTCAGCTGGCCGGGGTTCTTCGCGGCCGCGGGCGTTTTCAGCGAGGCCGTCGGCCTGGAACCCCTCTCGCTGCTGCGATGGGCGCCGATGTGCTTCGCCCTGCTCTTCCTGGCGCCCCTGGCCCTGCTCTTCCGGGCGCTGCACGGTTCCGCCCGGGTGCGCTGGACCGGTCTGTGGGTCTTCACGGTGGCGAACTGGGTGGGCCAGGACTACTTCGCCCCCCAGGCGTTCGCCTTCTTCCTGCACCTGGCCGGCCTCTCCGTGGTCACCGCGGTGTTCCTGGGCGGCGCGAGGAGCGTGACACGATCGCGTCCGGTGGGGCGCATCCGGGCGATGCTGACGCTGCCCGCCGACGTGAACCCCGAGGGCGCCGCAGTCACCTATGGCCAGCGCTCCTTTCTGATCGTCCTGCTGGTGATCGTGTCAGCGGCCGTGGCGATGAGCCACCAGCTCACGCCGTTCATGCTCGCGATGACGCTGTGCCTGCTCGCATTGACCGGAGTGCTCCGGATCGCGCTGCTCCCGCTGGCCACGGTCATCATCACGGTCGGCTGGCTGTGCTACGGCGCGCAGGACTACTGGAACGGGCACATGAGCGCGATCTTCGGATCCGCCGGGCAGGTCAGCTCGGTGGTCAGTTCCGGGGTGGGGTCGCGGATCGTCGGCAGCACCGTGCATCAGGCGATCGTCAATCTGCGTATCGCCTTCGCGGGGGTCATGTGGCTGTTGGCGGCAGCCGGTCTGATCCATCTGCTCCGCAGCAGGAAGTACGGCCTGATCCTCGGGATCATCGCCGGCGCCCCGTTCCTCATGCTCGGATTGCAGGCCTACGGCGGCGAAGGGATGTTGCGCGTCTACCTGTTCTCCCTGCCGGCAACGGCGTTGCTCGCCGCGCACGCGTGTGCCTCGCTCGCCGCCAGAGCACGCCCGGTCGCCGCGGTCGTGGCCGTGGCAGGTCTGCTCGTGCTGCCCGTGAGCCTGGTCGCGCGGTACGGCAACGAGAGCTACGAGCACGTCTCGGCCCAGGAGGGCGCGGCGGTCGCGGCGCTCTACGACATCGCGCCGTACGGCAGCACCCTGGTCTGTCTCTCACCGAACCTGTCCTGGCGCAACATCGGACTCTCCCAGTATGACTACGCCCAGGCGGTCCTGGACCAGTTCGCGGTGCATCGCGTCGATCTCGCCATCGCCGCGATGGGCACGAATCCGAAGGGCGCCTATCTCATCGTGACCAGGGGACAGATCGCGTACGGCGAGGAGGTCTACGGACTTCCCGCGGACTGGGGACGCTCGGTCCAGCGGGACATCGTGGGGAGCCGGCGGTTCACGACGGTCTTCCACAACGACGATGCGACGGTCTACCGGCTCGAGCCGGTGAAGGAGGCGCGGCGATGAAGCCTGGTTGGACCGTCGGCACGGCTGCGGGCCTTGCCGTGTGGGCCGCGATCGCGCTGGTATGGGCGTCGCTGGCGGGGGCCGACCCCGGCGGGTCACCGGCCCGCGTCATCGGTGTCGGCATTCCGTTGCTGGCCGGGCCAGGCCTGGGTTTTGTGCTGCTGCTCAACATCGCGGACCCGCTGCTGGGCTTCGTGATCGCCGTCTCGCTCGGCTGCGCGACCCTGGTCGTCGGGGCGCAGATCTCGCTGTACTCGGGGCACTGGTCACCGCCGGCGGTCATCGCCTCCCAGTTGGTCTGCACCGTGCTGATCGCGGCGGCGGCGTCGGTCCGAGGGGCGATCATGAAGCGACGGCGGGAGGCTGGTTCCGTTGCTGGATGACCTGATCTCACCTGTTCTGGGCATCGTGGTCGCCGCCGTCGCCCTGGTGGGCTGCATGGCGGCGATGTTCGTGTCGGAGCGGCGGGGCGATGCCAGGTGGTCACGGGCGACCACGCTGGGCGCGTACGTTCTCGTGTCGGTGTCGATCGCCCTCATGGTGATGCGGTTCGCCGTGGTGGCCGCATAGCCCCCGGCCCGGCGGGGCGGCCCTAGAAATTCGACGGAATCTCGAGGCTGTACGCGGTTATCCAGTCGATCTGGATGTGTCCCTTCGCCTGCGATGCCGGCCGGCGCCCGTCCAGAGCCGTCTCCGTCTGCAGCACCCAATGCATGGGATGGTCCGGAATAATATTGCGATCGGTTACGACTCCCAGCAATTTTCCGTCGAGCAGGAAACGTACCTCGGTGGGGGTCCATTCGATGACCGCGGTGTGCCACTCGTTGAAACCGGATCCGCTTTTGAAGGCCTCCTGCGTTGTCGGGGCGCCTTTGTGGTGCAGAAAGGCCTCGATCTCGCCGGTCAGTTCGCCCTCCGGGAAATCGATCTCGCCGTCGGTCCATTTCTCGCTGTCCGGCCAGAGCAGCCAGGCCATCTTGAAGCCCGGAGTGGGGTCGGCACGGAATCGTACGGCGTACCGTCCGTAAATGAGGCCCCCCTGTGTTCCGGGGCCATAGATCCGGGGCAGCGGGGCGGCGACGAGGTGCACGTTCTGCTCGGTTCTCACATAGAGGTCCATGATGCTGTTTTTGACGCTGACGACGCGGGCGGGGGAGTAGGTGCCGTTGCGGCTGGTGTCGCGCCAGCCCTCGTCGTATGCCGACCATTTCCACGGCTGCGCCGCGGGAAACTGGCCCAGGGGCACGTCGGAGGTGAAGTCATCCTTGAAGATCTGCCGCCAGCCCGGCACGTCACCCACCGGCATCGGCTGCCCCGACGGCGAGTGCGTGGCCGTCGCGGACGGTGTCACGGGCGGTTCCCTCAGCATGGACGAATATGTCGCGGGGGAGCCGGGAAACAGCAACAGGAGCGTGGCGGCGGCCAGTCGGCGGGCCCGGTTCCAGTGAGCGTTCCTCTTATTCGGCGCGTGGTGCGTCCGGTGCTGTATCACAGGGTTTCCTTGCGTTTGGAATGCCGGGCCGGACTTCACCATAAACGTAGATACCGGAGTCATGAAAATGCCCACCGAAGGGGTAGTCCCCCCGGGTGGTTCATTGCGCCGTAAGGGCAGAAAGGTCGGCGGCCGTCGTTGTATCAACCAGCTATCGCTTGACCCTGCCTCGTCGCACCGTAATGTCGAAGGAGGGAAGAATCGTGGCGGCCCTGTTGTGCGGGCCGCGACGCTGCGCACATTGCGGCCGCAGGCCGCAGACCTTGAGTCCGTCCGGGGCTGGTGGCGACATCGCCGAGCCGCGCGGATAACTCGTCTGAACGCTGTTGGGGAATCTTATATGAATGCAGAAACAGTGTCGGATCCCGTGTCCATCGATGGTGCCACCTGGTGCTGCGAGTTCGAGGTATCCGGGTCACGGGATCTGCGGGCTGTCGTCGCGCAGGCGGGTGAGCCGCTGGTGCGTGTTCTGATCCGCATCCATGACGAGCCCGTCGGATACCTGACCCTGACCCGGGAGGAGGCCACCACTCCGGCGATTCTCGCCGAGGCGTGGCGGCGATTCGGGGATCGGATCGGAGCGCATCTGGCTGCCGAGGGCGTCCCGGCCCCCGGCGCCGGCCCCGGGTACCGTCCGGGCGCCGCAGCGCGGGGTTGCCCGAGCGAAGTGGACACGTCCGAGCACGTTTCGGTGATTGTCTGCACGCGTGACCGCGGCGAGATGCTCCAGGACTGTGTCGGACGGCTCGCTGAGATCTCGTATCCCCGCGTCGAGTTCATCATCGTCGACAACGCGCCGAGCGATGAGTCGACCGAGCGGCTGGTCAGCCGGCTGGCCCTGACCGACCCGCGGTTCCGCTATGTCCTCGAACCCCGCCCCGGCCTGTCGAGAGCGAGGAACGCGGGACTCGCCGCAGCCCGCGGACGGTATGTCGCCTACACGGACGACGACGTCTCGGTTGATCCCCGCTGGGTCCACGGGGTCCTGCGCGGTTTCAGCCGGCGACCCGACGTCGTCTGTGTCACCGGCCTGGTCTGCACGGCGTCCATCTCCAACGACTCCGAGGCGTACTTCGACGCGCGGACCTCGTCCTGGTCCAGCCGGTGCGCGCCGGCCCTGTTCGACCTTCGCGACCGATCCGGTCACGGTGCGCTGTACCCCTACTCGGCCGGCATCTTCGGGACGGGTGCCAGCTTCGCGTTCGACCGCGACAGCCTTCGGGCGCTCGGTGGTTTCGACGAGGCCCTGGGCGCGGGCACGGACACCAAGGGCGGTGAGGACCTCGACGTTTTCGTCCGGGTTCTCACCGGCGGCGGTGCCATCGCCTATGAACCGGCTGCGCTGGTCTGGCATCACCACCGGGCAGACCAGGACTCACTTCGCAAACAGATGTTCGGGTACGGAGCGGGGCTCGCAGCCTTCCTCACGAAACTTCTCGCACAACGCTCCACCCGTTCGCAGATCCTGCTCAGGCTCCCGTACGGCGTGATCAAAATGGCGAAGATCCCGTTCGCCACGAACCAGCGTCTGCAGGCGGAGCACTCGGCGCCGCCCGGGGCACTACGCCGCGAGATCGCCGGTCTGGCAGCGGGACCCTTTCTGTACGCACGTTCCCGCCGGAACGTGCACGCCGCCGCGCCCCCGCGACCACGGGCCGGGGCGAGCGTCGTGGAGGAGCGGCGATGAGCGCGGTGCGGCGGCTTGCGAGGTTGTTACCGGAGCCCATACGCAAGGTCGCGGTGCTGAACGTGGGCCGGGTCAACAGAAGCCTGCCGGGACTGCGGGTGGACTGGGGTGACATCGCCCGGCGGGCCCCGTTCAGCCAGGTGTACGGCTGGGACCGGGGACTGCCCGTCGACAGGCACTACATCGAGCAGTTCATGAAGGCGAACGAGGGACTGATCGCGGGTGACGTCCTCGAGGTCCGGTCCGCGCTCTACTCGGAGAAATACGGTTCGGCGGCGACCCGGACGATCGTGGACGTCGACGAGGGCAACAAGGCGGCCGATCTGCACGCCGATCTGAACGTCGCCGGCTCCATCGGCAAGAACAGGTTCGACTGCGTGATCCTGACCCAGGTGCTGCAGTACACGGATCCGCAGGCGGCGCTGCGTACGGTGAAACTCGCTCTGAGGCCGGGAGGAACGGCCCTGATCACGGTGCCGTGTGTCGGCCGGATCGATCCGGAGGCCCCGGACATGGACCAGTGGCGGTGGACACCGCGGGGCTTCGCGGTGACCCTCGAACGGGCGGGTCTCACCGGTGAGGTGCAAGGGTTCGGGAATTCCCTCGCGGCGGCCGCGTTGCTGCTCGGTCTCGCGGCCGAGGAGGTGCCGGTGCCGCGGCTGACCGGCCAGGATGCTTCCTTCCCGGTCGTCGCGTGCGTCGCGGCGAGATGACAGCGGGGCCGGAACCACGCGCTCGGCATGGTTCCGGCCCCCGGCCGTCATCGTGGTGCTGTTACCGCTGCAGCTTGTAGACGGCGACCCAGTCGATCTGCAGGTGACCGGCCACCGCGGCGGCGGGCTTCACGCCGTCCAGGTTGGTCTCGGTCTGCAGGACCCAGTGCATGGGCGTCGAGGGGATCTTCGAGACATCGGTCGACTTGCCGATCTGCACACCGTCGAGCAGGTAGCGGACGTAGTTCGGGTGCCACTCGAGGACGGCGGTGTGCCAGGCGTTCGTGGCCGACTTGGTCTCGTACCAGTCCTGGTCCATCGGCTTGTTCTTGTGGTGCATGAAGCCCCAGATCTTGCCGTCCAGGTCGGCCTCCGGGAAGTCGATCTCGCCCTCGCCCCACTGGTCGCTGTCCGGCCACAGCAGCCAGGCGATCTTGTAACCGGCGAGCTTGTCCGACCGGAAACGGACCGCGTAACGCCCGTAGAGCTGCCCCTCGCCGGCGTTCGCACCGTTGATCTTCGGGACGGGAGCCGACACGAGCGACTTGCCGTCCTCGGTCCGGATGTTCATGTCCATCACGCCGTTCTTGACGCTGATGACCTTCGAGGGAGCGTAGGTGCCGTTCTTGCTCGTGTCCGTCCAGCCGTCGGCGTAAGCGCCCCACTTGTTGGAGACGGCCGCGGGGAAGCTGCCGAGCGGAACGTTCTGGTTGAAGTCGTCGCTGAAGATCTGCTTCCACGCGTTGATGTTGCCCACCGGCATCGCCTGCCCGGACGGCAGGACGGCCGCTGCGGCGGCCCCGGTGCTCGTCGCGGCGTCGGTGCTCTTCGCGGCTTCGGCGGCGGAGACATTCACCATGGAGGTCAGCGCCAGAGCGGTGGCCGTTACCGCGGAAGCCAGCTTCCAGCGCGAGGGACGAAGAACGGAATTCATCGATCGGGCCAGCGTTGACTTCTGCTCCATGTGTGTTCCCCCGTCTATGCCCGCCCTCGTTGTGAAGGCGCCGTTACGGGCAAAGTCGGTGTGGTTCCGAGACGAATGAGCGGTGATCCAAGCGATGACGAAGCTGAACCCCTGCTGCAACCCCGTTTGCTCAGGGGTCTTCCGCAGCCACTCCCGTCACAGGCCCAGGCAGGGGTCTTGTAGTGCGGGGGCTACTTCGTGCAGCAGCCGTCGGCGCAGCCGCCTGAGGCCGCGGGCAGGGGTGTGCAGCAGGCGTCGCCGCGCCAGGCCTCGCGGCCTTCCTTGATCGCGACGGCGGCGATCACCAGCGCGGCGACCGGGTCAGCCCAGCTCCAGCCGAACATGCTGTTGACGACGAGGCCGACGAGAAGGACCGCGGACAGGTACGTGCAGAGCAGGGTCTGCTTCGAGTCGGCGACGGCGGTGCGGGAGCCGAGCTCGCGCCCGGCGCGACGCTGGGCGTAGGAGAGCCCCGGCATCACGGCCAGGGACACGGCGGCCAGGATGATGCCGATCGTGGAGTGCGCAACCTCAGCGCCGCCGCCGACCAGAACACGCACGGCTTCAACGCTGACGTAGGCGGCGAGGGCGAAGAACGAGACCGCGATGATCCGCAGCGCGGTCTTCTCCCGTTTCCCAGGGTCTGATCCGGCGAACTGCCAGGCGACCGCCGCAGCCGACGACACCTCGATGACCGAGTCGAGACCGAATCCGATCAGCGCGGTCGACGAAGCGGCAGTGCCGGCCCCGATCGCCACGACGGCCTCGACGACGTTGTAGACAATGGTGGTGGCGACCAGCCACCGGATCCGCCGAGCCAGCCTCGCACGCCGTCCGGGCGCGGGCCCGGCCGTGGCGAGTGGGACCAGCGGCAGACCCATCAGCAGCAATCCTTGTCCGCGGCCTCCGGGCAGGCGGCCGGATCGACAGCCAGGACAAGACCGAGCAGATCATCGAGGGCATGCCGGATACGGACGTCGGTGAGCTCGTAACGCGTCCGCCGGCCCTCGGGAACAGCGACGACCAGACCACAGCCGCGCAGACAGGCCAGATGGTTCGACAGGTTCTGCCGGGTAACGCCGATCAGCTCGGCCAGCTCAGCCGGATAGCCGGGTGCCTCCCGAAGCGCGAGCAGCAGCCGCGCCCGGGTGGGATCGGACAGCGCGTGCCCGAACCGAGCCAGCACCTGGCCGTGCGTCACCGTCTCCATCCCAGAACAGTACATCCAACGCTGTATTCAGTGGAAGATGTATCGAGCGGCATCCTGGCCACGTGCGCCACGAGCCGTAATGCGTTCGCGCGGGCAGTCGGCACGCCGCAGAATGACGGCGACGCGATCATTGAGGTAAGGCACGGGGTGGAGATGGCCGCGATGGTGTTTATCGAGCGGCTGCGGAGCTGGTTGCGGCCCATGGCTGGAGCGCCCGGTGAGCGGGACCACCTGCCCGAGGTCGCGGCGTTGGACGAATTTCGGGCGGCGATCGATGGCGGCCGCCCTGCAGAATTCGCGACCGCGCTGTTGGCCTTGGCGCGTGACGGCGGTGTGGACGCGCGGCGTGCAGCCCTGGACGCTCTCGGTGGGGCTTCGGCGCGGTGGTCAGGCTCGCCGGTCGGCGGCATCCGGCCGCGGTCGCAGTGCTCGCGCTTCGCGCCTCCGATCGGGTGACCGAGGTACGGCACGCGGCGCGCACGGCGCTGACAGGGTGGTCGTCACCGGGCGGTCCTGCATTCACGTTGCTTGCTGATCGCCGGCGGCGTCTGGCAGCGGCTGTCCACGGACCTGCGGCTGGTTGCCACCCGGATCTACGGCTGCGTGCCCACGCGCGGGCCGACCTCGCGGCCTGGCTCGACCACGAGGCCGCCACCGCCTATCTCGCCCCGGGCCACGACCGCGCCGCCGCCTTCGATCACCTGGTGGAAGACGCCCGCCCGGTCCTCGGCGAGGGCAGGACGCGGTTACTGCGGTTCCACACCGGCCTCAGCGCCTGACCTGGCCGCTGCGCGGTCGGCGAGGGCGTCGAGGACCGCGACATGTGCGGCCGGCACCTCCACTACGAGCTGCAGCACCCCGTTCCTGGGGCCGCCGAACGTGAAGGAGAAGAACGAACAGCAGCTGCTCTCCCGTACGGTCAGATCGCGGGCCGTGGCCTCGGCCGCTGGATCGAGTTCCCAGCGCAGCACCGTGGCCGACAGTCGTTGCTGGCCGCGCAGTGCGTCGGCGAACAGGTCATCGAACTCGGCCAGGCGCAGCGGTTGGTCAAGGGTCGGCAAGGTACATGCCGCCGGCACCCAGGCTTGCTCTCCGGTCGCGGTCATGCCTCGACGATAGGCCTGTAGCCGGACGGTTTCAGTGCTGGGTGAGGGACGCGAGGTGGCGTTCGGTGAGTTGGGTGGCGGGGTGGTGGTCGCCGAGGACGCGGCGGCGGCCGGCGAGGGTCCAGGCGTAGAGGTCGGCGGCGGGTTCGCCGAGGTGGTGGAGCATGACGGCGAGGTTGAAGGCCGAGGAGAGGGTTTGCGGGTCGTCGTCGCCCAGGACCCGGCGGTGGCCCGCGAGGGATTCCTCCAGGAGTTTGCGGGCTGCGGGGCGGTCGCCGGCGCCGTAGAGGGCGGCGGCGAGGTTTGTCATCGCGCTCAGGGTTCCTGGATTGTCGGGGCCGAGGGCGCGGCGGAATCTTTCCACGGTGAAGGTGAGCAGTTGTCGCGCTGCGGGGAAATCGCCGAGCTCGTTCAGGACGGCGGCGAGATTGTTCATCACCGACAGGGTGGCCGGGTCGAGTTCCCCGCGGACTTTGCGCGTTGTCGCCAGGGACCGTTCGTAGAGGGTCCGTGCTTCCTGTAACTCACCCAGTTCCTGCAGCACGATGGCGTAGGCGCTCATGGCGTTGGCGGCGTCGATGTCGCGGGTGGCTTCTCCGGATGCTTGCGACAGGTGCCGGGCTGCGTCCAGCAATTGACCACGTTCGCGGAGATACGTCCCGCAGCGGTATCGCAGGGCTCCGGTCGTACGCGACGCCTGATTGGTTTTCTGCAGAACGGCCTCGGCATGCGGCAGTAGCAATTCCCAGAGATCCCAGGTCGCGGGGTCCTGCACCGCGGACGGCAGCACCGACGTCAGAAACCCGGCGGCAGCCTCGGGCCAATTGTGCGGGCGGCGGGCGAAAATGCGGCGGCCCGGCTCCGCGACCGGATGGGCACGCAAAGATGCGGAAACCGATTCGGGTACGCGCACCAGTCCGCCGTCACCCACCGAGACCACCATTCCGGCCTCGGCGAGAACGGCCAACGGCGCCGGTTCCAGCAGGTCGGCGGGAATGGGGGCCGGGGCGAACTGGGACAGCAGCATCGCCAGGCTCGCCGCGGCCGGATCACGCAGTTGTGGCTGCACCGCTGCATCGTAGGGGCTATCCCTGGCGGGTGAGATCCGTGGTGGCGGCAAGCTCCGTCACGAGGGCGCGGAGGCGGTGGTGGAAGGGGTTGTCGCGGGCGGGGTTCCAGGCCATGACGGTGATGGCGTGGTCGCCCGCGAGGGGGACGAAGACGACGCCGGTGCGGCGGATGCTGCTGGCTGAGCGGGCCAGGCGGGTGACCCCGACGCCTGCGGCGACCAGACCGAGCAGGTTGGGTACGCCCGCAGCGCGCTGGGCGACACGCGGTTCGAACCCGGCCGTGGCGAAGTCGTCGTCGTACTTGTCGTGCCAGGGTGGCCAGGCGGCGCGGGGTGTGAGGACCCAGTCCTCGCCGGCGAGATCGGCGAGCTGGAGTTCCGGGCGGGTGGCGAGGCGGTGGCCCTGGGGGAGGACCGCGCAGACCGGCTCGGTGGTGATCGTCTGGGTGGCCAGGTCCGGGACCAGTGGGGGCCGGGTGAAGGCGGCGGTGAAACGGCCGTCGCGCAGGCCGGCGACGAGTTCGTCGATGGGGAGGTCGTGGGTGGTCAGGGCCGGGGCGGGGAGGTGTTCGCGGACGGCCCGCACGATCGGCGGCAGCATGTAGTTGGCGGTGGACGAGAGAAAGGCCAGGTCGAGGCGGCCGGGGGCGGCCTGGCGGGCGACGGCGAACGCGGATTCGGCGTGGGCGAGGACGCTGCGGGCCTCGGGGAGGAAGGCTTCACCCGCGGGGGTGAGGCGGGTGCCGCGGGTGTCGCGATCCAACAGGCGTACGCCCAGATGGCGTTCCATGACGCTGATCTGTTGCGACAGGGATTGCTGGCTGATGTGCAGCTGCATCGCGGCGCGGGTGAAACTCAGCTGCTCGGCGACGGCGACGAAATAGGGTAATGGCCACCGCGCGGCAGCCTTCGCGCCTTGCCGAGTTGGTGGTCCGTGCCGACCTGACGACCTGGGAGCGACTCAGCCGGTCCACGGATTTGTAAACTGGCCCGCGTGACGACCTACCGTGAGGTGTTCGCGGTACGTCAGTTCCGCGTGCTGTTCGCCGGCTACACGCTTTTTCTCGGCGGCGAGACCGTGAAGATGCTCGCGCTTTCGGTGACCGTTTATGCCGGGACCGGATCGTCACTGCTGGCGGCGTTGGCTTATGTTGCGGGCTTTCTGCCGTACGCCCTCGGTGGCACCTTCCTGCTCGCGTACGCCGACCGGTGGCCGCCGCGGGCCGTGATGATCGGCTACGACCTGCTCCGCGCCGCGGTCGCCGCCGTGCTCGCGGCCGGGCTGCTTTCGCCGGTCGCGATGCTGGTGCTGGTGTTCGTCGCCGGCGTTCCGAGCGCGGTCGCCTCCGCGGCGCGCAGTGCGATGCTGCCGGACCTGCTCGACGGCGACCGGTACGTGCTCGGGCGGGCCGTGTTCTCCATGGCGGCCGGGGGCACGCAGGTGGTCGGGTTCGCCGTGGGCGGGGTGCTGATCGCGGCGGTCGGCCCGTACGGTGCACTGTGGATCACGGTGGCGAGCTGCCTGCTGTCCGCCGCGTTGCTGCGCTTGCGGCTTGCCGGGCGTCCAGGTCGCGGCACGGCCGGAGGGTACGCCGTCCGCGAGACCTGGCGTGTCAATCGCGAACTGCTACGCGTGCCGGCGATCCGTGCGCTCCTGCTGGTCCAGTGGCTGCCGCCCGCGATCGTGGTCGGCGCTGAGGGGGTGCTCGTTCCGTACGCCGCCCAGATCGGCATGCCGGGATCGGCCGGGTTGCTGTTCACCGCCGTGGCGCTGGGGATGCTGGCCGGCGACCTCGCGATCGGGCGGCTGGTCACGCCGGAGCGCCGGGAGCGACTGTCCGGACCGCTGGCCGTGTTGCTCGGCGCGCCGCTGCTCGGGTTTGTGGTCGCGCCGGGGCCGGTCATCGCGGGGCTGTTGCTCGCCGTGTCCGGGTTCGGGGTCTCGTACCAGTTGGGGCTGGCCCGGCGTTTTCTCGCGGCTGTGCCGGAGGCGAATCGGGGCCAGGCTTTCGGGTTGGCGCTGACCGGGACGATGGCGTTGCAGGGGTTGTTCGCGGCGAGCGGTGGGGCGCTGGGCGAGGTGGCAGCGCCCGGTCTGGTTGTCGTCGCGGCGGGTGCGGCGTCTCTGCTTGCCGTGTCGGGACTCTGGCGCGTGCTTGCCCCTGGCCGTTGCCTACGCTCGTGGCTCTTCCGACGTGGCGTATGAAACTGGATCCCTGGTCGTCGAGGAAGGCGAACGATAGCCCGCCTCCGGTCGTGCGTTTCGGTCCCACGGCTCGTTGCCGTCCACTTAGTGGTCAAGTCTGAGCTCAGGCATCCGTACAGGCGACGGTTCTAATCCTGGCTTCAGGTTGGCCGGGGAGAATGGGCGGCAAAGCATCGAGTGAAAGGGGGCGGGCCGGCGTGCGGATCATGATCGCGGATGATGACGGGGCCATCCGTGATTCGCTGGAGCGGGTGCTCCAGGTCGAGGGTTACGACATCAGCACCGTCGCCAACGGTCTCGCCGTGCTCGACGGGGTCGGTGGGGCGGGCGGTGACGCGCTGGATCTGCTGATCCTCGACGTGATGATGCCTCGCCTCGGCGGGTTGGAGACCTGCCGGCGGTTGCGGGCCGCGGGCCGGGATCTGCCGGTGCTGATGCTGACCGCCCGTGACCAGGTCTCCGACCGGGTCGCGGGGCTGGACGCGGGCGCTGACGACTACCTGCCCAAGCCGTTCGCCACCGAGGAGTTGCTGGCCCGGGTGCGGGCCCTGCTGCGCCGGCGCACGCCGGCCGACGAGGAGTCGCCGTTGCTGTCGTTCGCCGACGTCCGGGTCGATCCCGACAGGTTCGAGGCGTGGCGTGGCGGGCGGCCGCTGCGCTTGACCCGCACCGAGTTCTCCCTGCTGGAGGTTCTGGTGCGTAACGCGACCCGGGTCTTGACCCGCGACGCGCTGTTCGAGGCGATCTGGGGCTTCGACATGAGCGCCACCGCCAACAACCTCCAGGTGTACGTGAGCTACCTGCGCCGCAAGATGGAGGCCGAGGGTGAGCCACGATTGATCTATACGCTGCGCGGCCTCGGATATACGTTGCGGGAGACTCCTCCGTGAGCGGGCCCACCGGCCGGGGACCGCGCCGGCTGACCCGATGGTGGCGCCGGCGGTCCCTGCGAACCAGGCTGACGGTGATCGCGGCGACGGCCATCGCGATCAGCGTGTTCGTGGCCTTCCAGGTGGCCAGCGAGCTGATGGACCGGGAGCTGCAGGTCACCGCCGAGGATCAGCTGCGCTCCGACTCCCGCGTCCTGGCGGCGGACGCGGAGCGCGCCGGTGTGGCGCAGGTCCAGCTACCGCCGTATCCCGGGTCCGGTCGGCTGGTGCGGGTCATCCTGCCCGACGGCTCGACCCGGACGCCGGTCGGCCAGCCCGCGCTTCCGCCGGTCAGCGGGCGGGCCGGGCGCGTGGCGCAGGGTGCGTCGGCCGATCTGATGGAGCCGAACGACAGCGACGAGGACGGCTACCGCATTTACACGCTGCGGGCGGGCGACGGCGCGGTCCAGGTGGCGCGCGTCGTCGACGACAGCCCGATCAACCGGTTCGGGTTCGGGATGCTGCTGATCGGGCTGCTCTGCGTGGTTGGCGGCGCCCTTGTCGGGCGGACCGTGGCGCGGACCGCGCTGGCACCGATAGACCGGCTGACCGCCGCCGCGGTGCGTGTCGCGCACACCCGGGATCTCGACGCCGGCATCCCGGATGAGGGTGGTGGGGAGATCCGGCGGCTGATCCAGTCGATCAACGAGATGCTCGCCGCGCTCCGGGACTCCCGGCGGGCCCAGCGGCTGCTCGCCGAGGACGCCGCCCACGAGCTCAAGACTCCGCTCACCAGCCTGCGCCTCAACGTCGAGCTTCTGGTCCGGCTCGATCGGCGCGGCACGTTGGACAGCGCACTGTCGGCGGGGAGCCGGACTAGGTTGCTCAACGATCTCGGCGCCCAGGTGGCCGAGTTGAGCACCCTTGCCGCCGAGCTGACCGAGGTGGCGCGCGGTGATGTCAGTGACGAGAACACCGAGCTGCTCGACCTCGCCGACGTGGTTCTGGCCGCTGTGACCCGGGCGCGTTCCCGCGTGCCTGACATCGAGGTCGCGCTCGACGTGACCTCCGTGTGGGTGAGCGGGCGTCCCGCCGCGCTCCAGCGGGCGGTGCTCAACCTCATCGACAACGCCGGCAAGTGGTCCCCCGCGGACCAGCCGGTCCAGGTCCGGCTGCGTGCCGAGGGCGCGTCGGCGGTGCTCGAGGTCGACGACGCCGGGCCGGGCATCGACGCAGTCGACGTAGCGCGGGTGTTCGACCGGTTCTACCGTGCCGACAGCGCCCGGGGGTTGCCGGGATCCGGTCTGGGGCTGTCGATCGTGCAGCGGGTCGTCGACGACCACGGCGGCCGGGCCACTGTCGCCCGTTCCACACGCGGTGGCGCGCTGCTTCGGGTGGACCTTCCGGCCGCGGCCCAGCCCGCCCCGCTCGCGCGCCGCGCCGCCGGGGAGGACACCGCGGCGCGCTGAGCGGGTCCCGCCGCGATCAACCTTGCAGCGCGGGCTCCTCCTCGTCGGCGAGCGTGTGTCGATCGGTCGGCGGCCCTGCCGCTGGACGGGAAAGCGGGCTCGGCCACCAGATCCGCCGGCCGATCAGGAGGGTGAGGGCGGGCACCAGAACCGACCGCACCAGCAGGGCGTCGAGCAGCACGCCAAAGGCGACCAGGAACCCGACCTCGACCAGCATCACCAGCGGAAGTGTGGCGAGGACCGCGAACGTGGCCGCCAGGACGAGCCCTGCCGAGGTGATGACGCCACCGGTGGCCGTCAGGGCCTTCAGCATGCCCTCCCGGGAGCCGAGCCGCACGGTCTCCTCCCGGGCCCGGCTGGCCAGGAAGATGTTGTAGTCGACGCCGAGCGCCACCAGGAACAGGAATGCCAGCAGCGGCACCGAGGAGTCGATACCTTTGAACCCGAGGATCGTGTCGAATACGAACACGCTGCCGCCGAAGGCCGCCGCGAACGAGATGATCACCGTCGCCATCAGGACCAGCGGGGCCACGATCGCGCGCAGCAGCAGCCCGAGGACGATCAGGACGACGGCGAGCACCAGCGGGATCACCCGCTTCTCGTCGCGGCGGGTGGTCACCTCGGTGTCGAGGTTCTCCGCGCTCGGCCCGCCGACGATCGCCTGCGCCCCGAACACCCCGTGCACGCCGGTGCGCACCCGCTTGATCGTGTCGTACTCCGCGGCGGTGTCCGGCGCGTCGGTCGGGAACACGGAGATCTCGGCCCAGCCTCCGACGGCCTTGCCCGGGACGGCCTCTGCCACGCCTGGGGTGCGCTCGGCGATGTCGACCACCCGCTCCTGGTACGCCGGCCGCGTATAAATCGTCATCGGCTGGCCGCCGAGCTCCGGGAAGTGCCGGCGGAGAACCGTGAAGCCGGTGACGGACTCCGGCGCGGACAGGAACTGGTCCTGCTCCCGCAGGGCGCCGGTGTTACCCGTCAGACCGATGGCGAGCACGCCGAGGACTCCGAGCGAGCCGAGCGTGGCCACCCACCGCCGTCGGTTGATGCCGGTGCCGAGCCGTCCCCACAGCCCGGCCTTGTCCTGGGCGGCCGTGCTGAACCGCGGGATGGCAGGCCAGAAGATTCGCCTGCCGAGCACCACGAGCACCGCCGGGAACAGGGTCAGCATGGCCGCCAGCGCGCACAGGATGCCGGCGGCGCCGATCGGGCCCAGCCCGCTGGTGCTGTTCAAGTCCGCGACGAGCAGGCAGAGCAGGCCGGCGACCACGGTGGCCGCTGACGCGACGATGGCCGGCGCCGCGCCGCGTAGCGCGTGGACCATCGCGACCCGGACGTTCTCGTGGTGGTGCAGTGCCTCCCGATATCGAGCGATGAGCAACAACGCGTAGTCCGTGCCGACGCCGAACACCAGGATCGTCAGCAGCGCCGAGTTCTGGTCGTTGACCACGATGCCGAAGCCCTTGACGAGCAGGTAGACGGTCGCCATCGCCGTCAGTGCGGCCGCGCCCACGGCCACGAGCGGGACGAACCACAACACCGGGCTGCGGTAGGTGAGGATGAGCAGGACCGTGACGACGATGATCGTGGTGAGGAAGACCTGCAGGTCGATGCCGTCGAAGACGGCGTCCATGTCGCCGTCGATCGCGGCCGGGCCGGTCACGTCGAGTTCCAGGCCGGTGGGACGGTCCTTCGCGGCGTCACGCAACGGGCCGACGATGGCCTCCGGTGCGCCGTAGGTCGTGCTCACGTCAAGGGTGAACATCATCGCCTTGCCGTCGGTGGAGAGCCTGGTCGCCGGGCCTTCGTCATCCTCGCCGGCCGCCGCCTTCGGTGGGTACCGCCCGGCAAGGGTGTTGTGGTGGCGCTCGATCGTCGCGCGGTCGGCGCCGGTCAGGCCGCCGGCGCGGTGGTACACGAAGACGAACGTGTTGTCCTCGCCGCCGGGGAGACTGTCCTCCAGCACCGCCACCTTGGTGGACTCGGCGCCGGCCGGCAGCGTGTCCACGGCCTTGTCGGTGGTGACCGAACTCAACTTTCCGCTCAACGGCACCATGACCACCGCCAGCACCAGCCACAAACCGATCACCAACCACGGTACCCACCGGCCGGGCGGCACTTCCGCTTTGAGTGACATCAAAAGCCTCCTGACGAGTTGTATCGCTTGTCTGAGGCCACATTCGTACCGAGCGAATCTGAGACGACCGTTAATCCGGTGATCAGTAGTACCGCGGTACCACCTGCCTCCCGGCGATGACGACCGCGGTACGACGAAAGCCGACGGAATCTGTCCTAGCGTCCGAGCTATGAGGAAACCGGACAGTCCACGATGGAAGTTCACGGTGGGCGCCATGACGCTGGTGACAGCGCTCGCTGCTGTCGCCGCTTGCGGGTCGGACGCCGACAGACGTGCGGCGCCCCAAGCGGCCGGCCCGCACAGCATGCACGCCGGCGCGTCGTCGGCTCCACCGCAGCCGCTGCGCGCCGGCGAGCGGTTCCTGGACCTGAATATGGCCGAGGCCTACACGCCTTCGACCCCGGAGGGCGGCGGCACGGACGAATACCGGTGCCAGGTGATCGATCCGGGCCTGACCAGGACGGCGTTCGTGACCGGAACCCTATTCGCGCCGGAGAACGTCGCCATCGCACACCACGCCATCGTGTACGCGGTGCCGTCGGACCGCGCTGCCCTGGTGCGTAAGCAGGACGCGAAGACGCCCGGCCTCGGCTGGCAGTGTTTCGGCGGGACCGGTGTGCCCGGCGCCGACGTGGAGGGCGACGACCAGGGCGCGACGTGGGTGGCCACCTGGGCGCCGGGCGCCACGGAGACGCTGCTCGACCAGGACATCGGCTTCAAGCTGGGGCCGGGCAGCCTGATCATCCTCCAGATCCACTACAACCTGCTCGCGACCGACGGCAGACCGGCCGGGTCGGACCGCTCGGCGGTGCGGCTGCGGCTGACGGACGGCACGCCGCAGACCCGGGAACTCATCACGCTGCCGCTCGACGCGCCGACCGACCTGCCCTGCGCCCCCGACGAGTCGGGTCCGCTCTGTGACCGGGCGGCCTCGATCGCGGACGTGACGAAGCGGTTCGGACCGGATGTCGGCGAGTCGGCGGACCGTCAGGTGGAGGAATGCAACCCGGGCGGCGTGCCGAAGCCCGGTAACACCCAGACCTGCGACCAGAAGGTGCCGGCGCCGATGACGCTGTTCGCCGGTTTCGGCCACATGCACCTGCTCGGGCGGGCCATCAAGGTCGAACTCAACCCGGGCACGCCGAACGCCAAGGTCGTGCTGGACGTGCCGCAGTTCGACTTTGACAACCAGCGGCTGATCAAGTTGCCGTCGCCGGTGGAGATCGGTCCGGGAGACACACTGCGGGTGACGTGTACGCACGACGCGAGGCTGCGCAGACAGCTACCGCAGCTGAAGAAGCTGCCGCCACGCTACGTCGTGTGGGGCGACGGCACCAGCGACGAGATGTGCACGGGCATCATGACGGTCTCCCCCCGCTGACGCGCGAGATGAGATGCTAGACCGGCCGGGTGAGTCTCAGGTTGTAGGCGAGGATGACCGCCTGGATCCGGTCCCGTGCGCCGATTTTGGCGAGGACCCGCCCGACGTGGGTCTTCACCGTCGACTCCGCCAGCGTGAACCGTTGCGCGATCTCGCCGTTGGTGAGGCCCTGGCCGATGGCGACGAGGACCTCGCGCTCGCGGTGGGTCAGGAAGCTCAGCCGGGGATCCTTCCGCACGGGTCCGCAGAGGTCATCATCGAGCCGGTCGGCGAACGCGTCGAGCAGCCGCCGAGTCGCCGCCGGCGCGATCACCGCGTCCCCGGCGGCGACGGCCCGGATGCCGGCGAGCAGCTCCTCCGGGCCGATGTCCTTGAGCAGGAAACCACTCGCCCCGGCCCGCAGCGCGGCGAACGCGTACCGTTCCACGTCGAACGTCGTCAGCACCAGGATCCGCGAACGCCCACCGCCAGCGACGATGCGCCGGGTCGCCTCGATCCCGTCGACGCCCGGCATCCGGATGTCCATCAGCACCACGTCGGGCCGCAGGTGGGTGATCTGCCGAATGGCCTCGGCGCCGTTGCCGGCCTCGCCGACGATCTCGGTGTCGGGGGTGCACTCCAGCAGCACACGGAACCCGAGGCGCTGCAGCGGCTGGGAGTCCACCACGAGCACAGAAATCACGAGTGGCTGCCTTTCAGGGTCGAGACCCGTGTCGCCCGGCGATGCCCAGTTCATACCGAGCGAACCTGAAACGACCGTTAGAAACGGCGCTCAGTGCTGACGGGGGATTCGCTGAGCCCGCGTCCGCTCCAACCAGCTGGTTTTCGGTATAGTTCGCGGTTGACCGCGGCAACGCCCAAGGAGGTGAGACCCATGAACGATCTATCGATGTGGGTGCTCCCCCTTGCCGTGCCGGTCGGGCGATTGACGTAGGTGTCGCCGGGAGCGCCAGACTCTCCCGAAAGGCATTCCCTGTGTTCGACGTGATTATCGCCGGGTGTGGTCCGACCGGCGCGATGCTGGCTGCCGAGCTGCGGCTGCACGATGTTCGGGTGCTCGTGCTGGAGAAGGACACCGAGCCCGCTTCCTCCGTACGCATAGTCGGGCTGCACATCCGCAGTATCGAGCTGTTGGCGATGCGTGGGCTGCTGGAGCGTGTTCTGGAGCACGGAAGAAAGCGCCCGGCCGGGGCCTACTTCGCGGCCATCGACAAACCGGCACCAAAAAACCTGGATTCCGCGTACGGCTACCTGCTCGGCATTCCGCAGCCCGTCATCGTTCGCCTCCTCGAAGAGCATGCGGGTACGCAGATCCGGCGTGGTGCCGAGGTCGCCAACTTCGAGCAGGACGACGACGGTGTGACCGTCGAACTGGGTGACGGCGAACAGTTGCGTACCCGCTATCTCGTCGGTTGTGACGGTGCGCGAAGCACGGTGCGCAAACTGCTCGGGGTCGGTTTCCCCGGCGAGCCGTCGCGCAACGAGACGCTGATGGGCGAGATGCACGTGAGCGCGCCGCAGCAGGAGATCGCCGCGAAAGTGGCCGAGCTGAGCCGTACCGTGCGGCCGTTCTGGCTCAGGCCCGCAGGCGCCGGTGCCTACAGCGTCGTGGTCCCCGCCGGAAGAGTCGACGATCGCACGAAACCGCCGACGCTCGACGATTTTCAGCAGCGGTTGCGCGCCGTCGCCGGCACCGATTTCGGCGTGCATTCCCCGCGCTGGCTGTCCCGTTTCGGGGACGCCACCCGGCTGGCCGACCGTTACCGGGTCGGGCGGGTGTTGCTGGCCGGCGACGCGGCGCACATCCATCCACCCATCGGCGGGCAGGGCCTCAACCTCGGTATTCAGGACGCGGTCAACCTCGGCTGGAAACTGGCCGCGCAGATTCACGGCTGGGCACCGGAGACGCTGCTCGACACCTATGAGGCGGAACGGCATCCGGTCGCCGCGGACGTGCTGGACAACACCCGAGCCCAGACGGAATTACTGGCCCCCGAGCCGGGACCGCGGGCCGTGCGCAGGCTGCTCACCGAGCTGATGGACTTCGACGACGTCAACCGCCACCTGATGGAGAAGATCACCGGGATCGGCATCCGCTACGACTTCGGCGCGGGCCCTCACCTGCTCGGACGCCGCCTGCCCGACATCGACCTGGAGCAGGGCCGCCTCTACGGTCTGCTGCATCGCGGCCGCGGTTTACTGCTGGACCGCACCGGACGCCTGACCGCCGGCGGCTGGGCGGACCGCGTCGATCATCTCTCGGATTCCGGCGCAAAGCTGGACGCCCCGGCCGTCCTGCTACGACCCGATGGTTACGTGGCCTGGATCGGCGACGACCAGGAGGACCTGGACGGTCAGCTCGCTCGGTGGTTCGGCTGAACGCCCTGCATCAGCATGGTCAGGCCGCGTTCGTAGTATTCGGCCTCGTCGGGCACGCCGAGGAAGAAGTCGGCCGCCTCGGTGAGGTTCGGATAGGCCTGCGGTGACAGCGATTTGAGCCGGGCACGTTTGGCGTCGAGCAGGGTCGCGCGCCGGGCGGGGTCGGGGACGGCCAGCTCGCCCGGCTGATTGATAACCAGACCGATCAGCGCATCGAGCAGGAAGATGCTCAGCTGGGCCGCGGCGACCGGCGTATGGCCCTCGGCGCGTAGCAGGCCGATGACCAGCTCGGACAGGTCGATGCCGGCATCGGTACGCATCATGCGCAGCGGGGTGATCTCGGCGAGGGCGGGGTGGGCGCGCAGGACGCCCAGGAACGTGGTCATGACCGGGCGCAGGCCGGTCGCCCCGCCCGCGCTCAGGTCCACCTCGCCGAGCATCCGCTCGACCAGCGCGTCGAGCAGGGCGTCCTTGTCCTTGAAGTGCCAGTAGAGCGCCATCGGGGTCACGTTGAACCCGGTGGCGACCCGGCGCAGCGTGACGGCGTCGAGCCCGTCGGTGTCGGCGATCGCCATGGCGACGGTCAGCAGTTCGTCGCGGTCGAGGCGTTCGGAGGCCGGGGGTCGTGGTGTCACGGCTGTAACTATATCTCATAAAGGAGAACGGTTGACGGCGTGGCCGGCGGCGTTCTACATTCGCTATACGACGTAAATTTACGTCATATAGTTTAGGAGCAGGCATGACGCAGACCGTCCTCATCACCGGTAGCTCGTCGGGCTTCGGCCGCCGCACGGTGGCCAAATTCCTCGCCGAGGGGTGGAACGTCGTCGCGACACTGCGCGACCCGGCCGCATGGAACGGCGAGCCCTCAGAGGGGCTCCTGGTGCAGGCCCTCGACGTACGCGACGAGGCCTCGGTCGCCGCAGCCGTCACCGCGGCGACCGACCGCTTCGGCCGCCTCGACGTCGTGGTCAACAACGCGGGCGCGGGCCTGTTCTCGGTCTTCGAGGCGACCCCGCACACCGTCATCGAGGAGCTGTTCGACACCAACGTCTTCGGCCCGATGCGCGTCATCCGGGCCGCGCTGCCGATCTTCGCGCGGCAGGGTGGCGGCCGCATCGTCAACGTGACCTCCAGCAGCGCGGCCACGCCGACCCCGTTGCAGGCCGCCTATGGGGGCAGTAAGGCCGCCCTGCACGCGTTCTCCGAAGCGCTCGAATACGAGCTCACCGACCAGGCCGTCCTGGTCAAGGTCGTCGAGCCGGGATTCGTGCCGACCACCGGGTTCTTCGCGCAGACGGCCAAGCGGTTCGAGAGCATCCCGGCGCCGGAGGCCTACCTGCCGTACGTGCAGAAGCAGATGGCCCGCTTCCAGGTCGAGCCGCCCACCGGCTATTTCGGCACCGAGGACGACGTGGCCGCCGCCGTGCACGCGGCCGCCACCGACGAGACCGGCCTCTCCCGCTTCCGCGTCGGCGGCGACACCCTCGACAGCGCCCGCGCCCACCAGCAGCCCGACGCCGGCTACGACACCTGGCGCCGCACCACCTTCGCCGCGAGCTGAGGGCCGGCCCGGTTCGAGTCGTCTACGCCAGGACCGACTGATGGGTGGTCAGCCCTTGGAGGTGGTCGCGGACCCGGGTCGCCTCCCACAGCGGTACGCGTGCTGCGATGTAGCCGTCGGGCCGGATCAGAACCACGCTGTCCGGGCCGGCGCCGAAGCGGGTGGCTGCTGTGCTCATGGGGTCTAGGATCGCGCCGGTTCCGATGCGGTGGACGTGCACGCCGGCGGGGAGTCCGGTGAACGAATCGGTGCTGTTCGCGCTGTCGCAGAACACGATGATCGTCCAGTGCGGACCGCGGAACAGGTCGAACGTGCTGCCGGCGAACCCGGGCCCGCGCAGGCCCGCGGCGTACGGGGCCCGCTCCGCACTGGTGCCGTCGAGCGACACGGGGCCGGCCGGGTAGCTGATCGCGAGACCGGTCGTCACGTCGCCGCCCATGCCGGCGAGCCCCTTGTTGACGCCGTCTGCGCCGTCGGCAGCCGTGTCGACGAAGGTGCGCATCCTGGAGGTGCTCAGCTCCAGCACGGCGGCGGCGACGGGGCGGCGCTCCTGCTCGTACGTGTCGAGCAGTTCCGCGCCGGTGCCGGCGAGTACCGCGTCGAGCTTCCAGGCGAGGTTCCAGCTGTCCTGGATGCCGGTGTTCATCCCCTGGGCGCCGGCGGGGGAGTGCGCGTGGGCGGCGTCTCCGGCCAGGAACACCCGCCCGACGCGGTAACGGGGCGCGAGGCGGACGTTGGCGCGGTAGAGGGAGAGCCACGTGGCGTCGGTGATGGTGACGCGGCCCGTGCCGAGGTGGTCGTCCAGCAACCCCTGATACAGCCGCATGGTCGGTTCTTCGAGGTCGGCGCCGGCCTTGATGGTCGATTGCCACTGCCAGAGGTCGGTCGTGGGCAATGGTGTGAGGCCGATCATTCCCTGTGGCGTGGGCAGGATGTATTGGCGGCCGTGGTCGAGTCCTTCCAGCCGGAGGTCGCCGAGGTACCAGTAGTCGTCCATGGTGAACCCGTCGAAGGGCAGGCCCAGGCAGTGCCGGACGGTGCTCTTGCCGCCGTCCGCGCCGACGACCCAGCGGGCCCGGATGCTTTCCGGCCCTCGAGGGCTGTCGACGTGTACGACGACGTGGTCCTCGTGTTGTTCCAGTGCGGTTGCCGCGGTGGCGAACTCGACGTGCACACCGTCGAGCGCGAGCCGGTCGCGCAGCGGTCCCTCTACGTCGAATTCGGCGATCCACACCAGCTCCGGGTACGGGGTGGTAGTCGGATCGGGAATCGGTGTGGCGATCGGCTCGCGGTCCACGACGGTGCCGTCCGCGTTGATCATGCGGACCGGCAGCTTGGTGACGCCGCGGGTGAGGATGTCGCCGGCGACCCCGAGGTCGTCGAGGATCTCGAGGCTCCGGGGCTGCAGACCCTTTCCGCGCGACGAGACGCTGGGCCGGTCGAAGCGCTCGACCACGCGTACGTCGACGCCGCGGCGGGCCAGGTCGCAGGCGAGCGTCAGGCCGGTCGGCCCGGCACCGATGACGAGAACATCGGCGGGTACGGCTTTGTCAGCGGTGGTGCCGGACATGCTGGTCTCCAAGGTTGCTGAGGCTGAGGGGTTGCTGAGGCTGAGGGGCTGGAAGGCGTGGCGCGCCCTAGAGTTCGACGACACCGGATTCGGTGTGCGCGGCGCTTTTCCTGGCGGGGAGGAGGAAGACGAAGAGCAGCGGAACCGCGCTGAGGCCGAAGATCCACCAGAAGGCGCCGGTGAAGGCCGCGAGCCCGTCCGCCGGTGTGATGGCGCTGCTGAGCATCGTCTGCAGGATCACGGCGATGACCGCGACGCCGAACGGTGATCCGACACGCTGCACGACGCTGAACGCGGCACTGGCGCGGGGCGCCTCGTCGTGGGTCAGGCTTGCGAAGGCGAGCGTCATGACCGGCTGCATGATGGCGCCGAAGCCGATGCCCTGGACGAATTGGCCGGCCAGCAGCAGGGCGGTGCCGCCATGCAGGCCGGCCAGGGCGAAGGGCAGGACCCCTGCCATGGTCAGCAGGACGCCGGTGGCGACGACGAGGCGGCCGTCGACGTGGGCCACCAGTTTGCGGGCCAGCACGAAGAAGGACACCGTGCCGACCGCTTGAGGAATGAGCAACAGACCGGTGTGCAGGACGGTTTCGCCACGGACCTGCTGATAGAACAGCGGCAGCATGAACATCAGGGCGTACAGCGAGAATCCGTTGGCGAAGGTGATGACGCTGCTCAGGCCGAAGCTGCGCCTGGTGAAGACTCGGACGTCGATGAGGGCGCGGTCTCGCGTACGCAGGGAATGGATCGTGAAAGCGGCCAGCAGGACCACCCCGGCGACGATCGGGAGCCAGGCACCGGTGGAGGCGAATCCGTCGGCGCCCGTGGCCTGGCTGATGCCGTAGGCGATGGCGGCGACGCCGGGGGTGAGCAGCAGGAAGCCCAGTATGTCGAGCCGGTGACCTCGCTGTCCCTGGCCGGCGGGCAGCAGGATCGGGGCGAGCGCGAGCGCCGCCAGGCAGATCGGCACGTTGATGAGGAAGAGCCATCTCCAGCTCGCGTATTCCAGGATCGTTCCGCCGAGTACGGAGCCCAGGATGGGCGCGAGCGGGGCCGGAAGCGCGACCGCGATCATCGCGTGCTCGATCCGATCAGGACCGGCCGCCCGCGTGAGGATCGAGATCGAGATCGGCATGAGCATGCCGCCACCGATTCCCTGCAGCACCCGGAAAGCGATGAGCGCCGGTAGCGACGTCGCGAGGCCGCAGAGAATCGAGCCGGCGAGGAACGCGGCGACGGCGAACATCCAGGCGTTACGTGCCCCGAACCGCTCGGAGACCCACCCGCTCACCGGGATCACCGCGACATACGCCAGGAGATAGCCGGTCACCAGCCACTGTGCGTCGCCGACCGAGGCGTGGAACACCGCGCGCAGGTGCTCGAGCGCGATGTTCACGATCGTCGTGTCCAGCAGCGTGGTACTCAGGCCGAGCACCAGCACCAGGCTGATCAGGGTGAGCCGGCGCCCGGTCACCGGAGGGGGTGGAGTAGCCACCAATGTCATCGTCACGCGGCGACACTACACCGTGCAGTGCAGCTGGTAAACTGGGCAGTGTAGTAAGCTGCTGCCCGGAGGTAGGAATGGGCGAAACAGGTACGGACAAGGCATTACGCGAGGGTTCCTCGGTGAAGCGGGCGGCGATCATCGCCGCGGCCCGGGACCTCTTCGTGCACCAGGGGGTCGACCGGGTCAGCATGGACGCCGTCGCGGCTCAGGCCGGGGTGTCGAAGCGCACCGTGTATGACTACTTCGGCGACAAGCGCCGCCTGTTCCTGGCCATTCTCGCGGACGCGTCGGATTCGCTGAACGCCTCGGCGCGCGATGCCCTCGACAAGCATCTGCCCGAGACTGCGGAGATCGCCACGGTGCCGCAGCTGGAGGAGGCGCTCACCGCGGTGGCGGTCGAGCTCGGCACGACGATCGTCGGTTCGGCGGACTACGCTGCCGCGTTCGCCCTGGTCGCTCAGCAGCGCCTGCAGACGCCGGCGACCGAGGATGACGTGGTGACGGCGCCCGTGGAGAATGCGCTGGCGGAACGCTTCGCCCGGTGGGCTGCCGCGGGGCTCCTGGACGCCGTCGATCCGCAACTGGCCACAGCCCATTTCGGTGCGCTGACCCTGTTGCTGGCCTACAACGCCCAGCCGAACCCCGCCAGTGCCGACCCGGCCCGGGTCCGCCAGATCATGATCGACGGCGTCCACGCCTTCATGCGGGCTTACGGCGCGCGCTGACCGGGCCGGGCTTGCGCCGCGCGCTGACCGGGCCGGGCTTGCGCCGCGCGCTGACCGGGCCGGGCTTATCCCGCGCGCTGACCGGGCCGCGCCGGGGCCCGTCGGGCAGGGGCCTGTGAATATCCTATTGAAGTAGCGGGAAATCAGGGGATTGAGACCCGCGTCACCTGCGGAAACGGGGGTGTGACGTACGCTCGGTTCGTTGTATGCAGCGATATGCAGAACCGGGAGCGATGACGATGACCACGGCTACCCCGAACACGGCGACCCCGAACACGGCGACTTGGAACGACCCGGCGGTGCGGGAGGGCTACGCGCTGATCGCGCAGCGGGGACCTTTCGTGTACGGGCTGACGAACTACATCGCGGCTAATCTCAGCGCGAACGTGCTGCTCGCCGCGGGGGCGGGGCCGGCGATCGGGGCTGCTTCGGACTGGGTCACGACGTTCCCCGCGGGGGCGAGTGCGGTGTGGATCAATACCGCCTCGCTCATGAGCAGCGGCGAGGAGTCGTTGCGGGCGGTGGCGCGGACGGCGTTTGAGGCCGGGACTCCCTGGGTGCTCGACCCGGTGGCCGTCGGTGCGGGTGCCGTGGAGTACGACAACTTCGTGCGGTCGCTGCTGGAGTTCCGGCCCGCCGCGATCCGGGGCAACGCGAGTGAGCTCATCGCGCTCGCCGGGGGACAGGCCACCGGCAAGGGCGTGGAGACGACGGTGGACTCGTCCGCCGCGGTTGCCGTCGTGGCCGAGTTCGCTGCGAAGGCCGGTGCGGTCGTGGCGGTCAGCGGGCCCGTCGACTACATCTCGGACGGCTCGCGCACGGTGGAGGTGCCCGGCGGTGACGTGCGGCTGACCCGGGTGACCGGGGCCGGGTGCGCGCTCGGGGCGCTGACCGCCGCGTCGATCTTCGCTGTCGGGGATGCGTTCCAGGGGGCCGTCGTCTCGCATGCGGCATATGCCGTTGCGGCTGAGCGCGCTGGTGTGCGTACCCGTGGGACAGGATCTTTTGCTGTTGCTCTGGTTGATGAGTTGTCGCTGCTCAATGAGGACGCCTGATGAAGCGCATCCATCTCGGTGCGTTTCTGAATGCGGGTGTGCAGGGCACGGCGGGGTGGCGGCACCCGGACGCGTCGCCCGAGTTCCTGACCGCTGAGCACTACCTGCGGATCGCGCGCGTGCTGGAGCAGGGGAAGTTCGACTTCGCGTTCGTGCCGGACGCGCTCAGCGTGCCGCGCAGTCTCGGCGACTCGTTCGCGCCGGCCGTGAAGTGGGGGTCGGGCACGCCCCGGCTCGACCCCGTCCCCGTCGTCACGATGATGGCCGCTGTCACGACGCATCTCGGCGTGACCGCGACCGTCTCGACCGGTTATCACGAGCCTTACAACGTCGCGCGCGAGTTCGCCACGATCGATCACCTCACCGGCGGGCGGTCCGGGTGGAATGTCGTGACGAGCTTCCAGGACGCGGAGGCGCAGAACTTCGGTCAACCCAAACTGCCACCCCGGGCGCAGCGGTACGCGCGAGCCGAGGAATTCCTCGAGGTCACCACGCGACTCTGGGACAGCTGGGCCGACGACGCGATCGTTGCCGACCGGGAGTCCGGGGTGTTCGGGCGTCCCGAGGCCGTCGAGGCGATCGATCACGACGGCGAGCACTTCCGGGTGCAGGGGCCGCTGAGCGTGCCGCGGCCGCCGCAGGGTTATCCGGTGATCATCCAGGCCGGCGCGAGCGAGTCGGGGCGGGACTTCGCCGCGCGGTGGGCCGACGTCATCTTCTGCAGCCACGAGTCCCTCGAATCGGCGATCACGTTCTACGCCGACGTGAAGGCGCGCGCCGCTGCCCACGGGCGGGATCCCGATCAGCTGCTGATCCTGCCCGCCGCCACGCCGGTGATCGGGCGCGACACCCGGGACGCGCTCGCCAAGCACGAGGCGTTCGCCGACCTCGTGTCCGTGGAGGCCGGGCTGTCGCGGCTGGCGTACCACGTGAATGTCGACCTGACCGCCTATGACGTGGACGGGCCGCTGCCGACGCTGGAGGAGGTCGGCGTCGAGGGGCACTACCGCGAGGTGGTCGAGTTCGCCGAGCGTGAGAAGCTCACCGTCGGGCAGATCGGCCGCTGGTACGGCGCGCGCACCGAGGGCAGCCTGGTCGGCTCGGCCACCGACATCGCCGACACGATCGAGCAGTGGGTGAACGCGGGCGCCGCAGACGGTTTTGTCATCCAGGCCACGCATGTGCCCGCCGCATTCGAGGATTTTGTCGCGTCGGTGGTGCCGGAATTGCAGCGCCGCGGCCTGTTCCGGACCGAATACGAGGGCACGACATTGCGGGAAAACCTCGGGCTCGCGCGGCCCGCCCGCGGCGAATGGAAGGCGCGGCGCGCATGACCGGCCCCTTGGTGGATGCGGCGTGGCTGCAGGAACATCTCGGCGACGTCGTGGTTCTGGACGCGTCGATCTCGCGGTCTCCGGAAGGAGCATTCAAACCAGGATCCGATGTGTACGCGCAAGCGCACATTCCCGGTGCCCGTTTCGCCGACCTGTTCACGGCGTTCTCCGACCCGGACGGCGCTTTCCCGTTCACCATGCCGTCGGTGGGGCAGTTGCGGGACGCTGCACGCGCGGCCGGCGTACATGATGGATCGCATGTGGTTGTTTATGACCGCAACGGGGGCGCCTGGGCTGCTCGGGTTTGGTGGTTGTTGCGGGTGCACGGGTTCTCCACGGTGTCCGTGCTCGACGGCGGGCTCGGGGCTTGGGCTGGCTCTCTTGAATCCGGCATTTACGATTTGTCGCCCGCCGGGGCATTGACTCTTCGCGAGCCCGGCGCGGTGACGGCCGACCTTGTGGAGGTCGCCGCCTTTGAGGGGCCGCTGGTGTGCGGGGTGCGCAAGGCCCAGTTCGACACCGGGCACATTCCCGGCAGCATCAGCCTTCCGTACGCCGAACTGCTGCGCGACAACGGCACGCTCGACCTTTCCCTCGTCCGTTCCCGGGCCGCTGGGCTCGGAGCCGAGGCGATCGTCTACTGCGGCGGCGGGATCAACGCGGCCGGGCTCATTCTCGCGCTCGAAGCGGCGGGACTCCCGGCCCCGAGACTCTACGACGGATCGCTCAACGAATGGCGGGCCGACCCGGCCCGGCCGCTGACGTCTGCTGCGGGCTAGGTTCGGGCAATGGCGGCGAACGCACGGGACACGGTTTACCAGGCACTCCTGGAACGGCTGACGCACGGCCATTACCGCGCCGACGAATCGCTCATCCCGCAGGCGCTGAGCGAGGAATTCGACGTCTCCCGCACGCCCGTGCGGGAGGCGCTCGCCCTGCTCGAACAGGCCGGCCTGCTCGTGTCGGGGCGGCGCGGGTTCGAGATCCGCCGCCGCGGCGACGAGGAGATTCTGGAGATCTTCGAGACCCGGGCGATCCTGGAATCCTCCGCGGTGTACGCCGCCGCGACCCGGGCCACCCCGATCGACCTCGCCCGGCTGCAGGACCTGCACGACCGCTCGCAGGCCACCGATGACGCCACCGAGGTGCGGCGCGTCTTCAACCACTTCCACGACGCGCTGCGCAACGCCGCCCACAACCGGACGATCTCCTCGCTGCTCACCACGATCGAGGCGCAGGTGAAGGTCTCCGCGCCCTGGGTCACGCCGGGCGGCGCGCGCGAGTTCGGTCCCAGCTACACCGAGCACGCCGCGATCCTCGACGCGATCCGCGCCGGCGACGCCGTGGGAGCCCGCACCGCGGCGCTCACCCACAGCGCGCACGACCGCGACACCCGGGTAAGCCAGTTGATTGTGCGCATGGCGGAAGACCTCACATCCCCCGACTCCACGGCGGCCGGGTGGCGGTAACAACGGGCCGTTCGGGCAGGGCTTGTTCCGGAACCGGGGCGCACTGTTGACTTCCAGCTCCGTCTATCGCTTTCTGTGATCCAGTGCATTGCAGCACTGTTACGTTCACGGAAGGACCACCCCGCATGACGACACGCCCTTCCGGGCGCCGGCGCGTCGGCCGGATTCTCGCTGTAGGACTCGCGCTGGTTGTCACCAGCTCGCTGACCGCCGTTCCCGCGTCCGCCGCCCCCATCGCGGTTGCGCCTAATTTCGGGTCGAACGTCACCATTTTCGATCCCAGCATGCCGGTGGAGCAGATCCAGGCCACCCTCGACGCCACGTACGCCAAGCAGGTCGACAACGAAATGGGTACGGCGCGGTTCGCGTACCTGTTCAAGCCTGGCACCTATGGCACCACCGAGAAGCCGCTGCAGATCAAGGTGGGCTACTACACCGAGATCTCCGGGCTCGGCGCGGCACCGACCGACGTCGTCATCAACGGCAAGGTCGAGGTCTACAACCGGTGCCTCGCCGACAACGGCACCGGTAACTGCCTCGCGCTGGTCAACTTCTGGCGCACCCTGTCCAACCTGACCATCAACATCAACGGTGCCGGGCAGGACGGCTGCCGTGCCGGGGCGAACTTCTGGGCGGTGTCGCAGGCGGTCTCGCTGCGCCGGCTCAACGTCTCCGGCGGCAACTTCTCCCTGATGGACTACTGCACCGCGGGTCCGCAGTACGCCAGCGGCGGCTTCATCGCGAACTCGAAGTTCCCGACGGTCATCAACGGCTCGCAGCAGCAGTGGCTCACCCGCAACAGCGAGGTGGCGAGCTGGTCCAACGGCGTGTGGAACCAGGTCTTCTCCGGCGTCGTGGGAGCGCCCGACGACTCGGCGTTCCCGGACCCGCCGTACACCACGGTCGCGCAGACCCCGGTCAGCCGGGAGAAGCCGTACCTGTTCGTCGACGCCAAGGGCAAGTACAACGTCCAGGTGCCCGCCGCGCAGCGCAACACCAGCGGCACGTCGTGGAGCGGTGGCCGTACGATCCCGCTCAGTGACTTCTTTGTCGCGAAGCCCTCCGACCCGGTGTGGCTGATCAACGCGAACCTGGCGCTGGGCAAGAACCTCCTGCTCAGCCCCGGCATGTACGACATCGCGTCCAGCATCAACGTCTGGCACCCCAACCAGGTGGTCCTCGGCATCGGCCACGCGACGCTGACCGCCGTCAACGGTGCGACGCCGCTGGTCGTGGCGGACGTACCCGGCGTGGTCGTCGCGGGTGTCACGGTCGACGCAGGCCTCAAGGAGTCGAAGACGCTGCTGCGCGTGGGCGTCAAGAACGGCTTCGGGATCAGCTCGCCGAGCAACCCGACCACGCTGTCCGACGTGTACTTCCGCGTCGGCGGCCCGCACGTCGGCAAGACCGACACCGCGCTGGAGGTCAACAGCGACAATGTGCTCATCGACCACACCTGGGTGTGGCGCGCGGACCACGGCCTCGAAGGCTTCACCGAGGGCGTGAACGGTGACACCCAGCGCTGGCGCACCAACACCGGTCGCTACGGCGCCGTGATCAACGGCGACAACGTGACCGCGACGGGCCTGTTCGTCGAGCACTTCCAGAAGTACAACACCGTCTGGAACGGCGACAAGGGCACGACGATCCTCTACCAGAACGAGCTGCCGTACGACCCGCCCACGCAGGCGGACTGGATGAACGGCAAGGTCGAGGGGTACGCGGGTTACAAGGTCGGCGACAAGGTCCGCAACCACCAGCTCTACGGTGCGGGCGTCTACGTCTTCAACCAGAACAACCCGTCCATCCACACGGAGAACGGCTTCGAGGTCCCCAACCGTCCCGGTGTGAAACTGCACCACATCATGACGGTGAACCTCAGCGCCGGCACGATCGACCACGTCGTCAACGGCGTGGGCGCGGCTGCTGACCCGCCCAGCAGCGGTGTCCCGGTCTACGTCACGGACTACCCCGCGTCGTAGTTTGTTCGGGCCGGGGCTCACGCCCCGGCCCGTTTCGGCAGTTCAGCAGGTGGCGAGCATCGAGGTCAGCGCGGTCTTCTCGGCGCTGGTGATCGTCAGCGCCCAGACATACTTGACCTTGACCCAGGCCCGCGAGTACGTGCAGTAGTAGCTGGTCAGCGGCGGCTTCCAGGCATCGGGCGACTTGTCGCTCTTCGACTGGTTGACGTTGTCCGTGACGGCCCACAGCTGCGGGTTGGTCAGATCGTTGGCGAAACTCTCGCGCTTCGTCGTCGTCCAGCCCCAGGCGCCGGAGATCCAGGCGTTCTTGAGCGGCACCATGTGATCGATGTCCACGTCGGAGGCGGCGGTCCAGGTCGCTCCGTCGTACGGGCTGTACCAGCTGCCCGACGTCGACGCACACGCCGAGTTGACCACGACGCCCGTACCGTCACGCTTGAGCACGGTCTCCCGGGTGTTGCACGTCCCCGAGATCGTGTCCCAGGTCGGGAAGAGATCCCGGTCGTACGTGTCGGTATGCGTCGACGCGGTGACGGTCAGGGTGGCGAGATAGGTCTTTGCGGTCGCGGCCGTCGGGATTCCCGGTGCGGTCGCTCCTGCAGGCGCGGCGAACGCGATCTGCAGAACGGCGGTGAACGTGGCCGCGGCAAGCGCGGCAGCGGTGAGGCGTCGTCTCTTCACACGACGAATATCCCGAACCCTTTACCCGCCGGTACACATGCCAAAGCCCCCATCACTTCAATGTAATGACGCTCATCGATGTAAAGGGGCGGTAGCCGATCCCGCCGTCGTCGAGGAGGCGTTCACCGTCTGGCGGGAGCAGATCGCCGCCGCCGATCAGTGGCTGGACTCGCCGATCGACCTCGACGAACTCGTGACCATCGACGGGCGCGCGGGGCAGTAGGGCCTGATCGTCCTCCCGGAGCGGGTCAGCTCCGGGAGGAACTCTGGATCAGAACGGGGGCGCGTCCTCGCCCATCAGCGCGAGGATGGTGCCACCCTTGCCGCTCTTGAGACTCTGGACGACGACCTTGCCGGTGCTCCCGTCGGGGAGCTCCAGCGTGAAGGTCTTTCCGACCGCGTTCTTGGGGCCATTGCCGGCGCTGTTGGCCGGCCGGAAGTCACCTGCCCACGGCGGGACCCCGCCCTTGCGGGCAGGCTCGGCGAAGAGGGCGGCGGTGCCGGGAGTCCTGGTGCCGTCCGACGAGAGGAGCACTGAGGCGCTGCGAAAGGTAGCCATATACGGCAAGGTTATCCCGTACCGCGCCCGTATGCGTCATGAGCTGCGGAGGGAACCCGCGAAAATTTCTTCCGAACGGCGTCGGATCCGGCCCGGCCCGTTCGTGGAAGAGGCGGAAGGCGGCCGCTGAGGCTGCCGTGACAAGGGAGTCAAGCGATGACCCAGTACCTGATCTCGTTCAACGAAGGCGCCATGGACCACATCCCGGACGGCGACTGGGTCGACGTCGGCAAGGCCGCCCACGAGGTGACCGAGGAAGCCGTCCGCGCCGGCGTCTGGGTGTACGGCGGCGGCCTCGAACGCCAGCAGGCCAGCATCGTCGCCACGGACGGCACGGTCACCGACGGCCCCTACCCGGAGACCAAGGAGGTCGTCGGCGGCTTCGCGGTCGTCGAGGTTGCCACCCGCGAGGAGGCGCACGCCTGGGCCGCCAAGATCGCCGCCGCCTGCCGCTGCGCCCAGCACGTCCGCGAACTCATGCCCGACCCCGAACACGACGCCTTCCTCCGCCGCCTCGCCGAGGAAAAGTAACTCCCGGCCTTCCCGACGCGCCTCAACCCGGCCTCAGGGGCTCGGCCGGCCGCAGGCATTGACCAGTGGTCAGTGCACCGACCGCGCCGAGCCGTCCGGGATGCTGACCGATGACCACGTACGAGACCGCGCACGCCCGATGCCCGCTCGGCCGGATCGTTCGGGCGCGGATCCGAGCACAGTGAGCCGGCCGGGCAGAGAACCCCATCCATGGCAGCGTTGATCTTCTCCGCCTGGATGTCCCCCCGATCCGGAGGCGACAGCAGCACCCGCCGCGGATCACTGGCGATCTGGTTGGTGCAGCTGCGCATGCTGATGTCCCGCGTCATCTGCTGGATCTGCTCCGGGCTCGGAGCGTCACCCTGGATCTGCTCCGGGCTCGGGGCGTCACCCTGGACCGCGATCACCGCAATGGTCTCGCAGCCGTAGTTCCCAGTGGGGTAGTTGCTTCGCCAATACCGAATCTCGGCGCTCCGCATATCCCGCTCACTGGCACGGTCAGCAACCCGGCCCAACGTAGGCACGACAAGTTGCGATCCCGGTCGCACTTCGGTTGCGGCGCCCCGCGGCTCTCTCATGCCGCTACCGCCCAGAAGGCGTAAGACCGGTTCAGGCTCAGAGGCCGGCCTTTTTGACGCCGTACTTGGCTTGCGCCGTGGTGAAGCCCTCATATTCCAGCTGGTCGATGAGACCCGACCGGGAGAACGCTTGGTACTTCAAGTATTCCTTGGCCTTCTTGGCGGCCTGCGTATTCCAATTGGCGTGCTGCTTGTCCACGCCGTAGGTAGCCAGCTTGGTGCTGAAACCCTCGTATTTCAATTGGCCGATGAGGCCCGAGCGGGAGAACGCTGAGTACTTCAAGTAGGAGGCCGCCATGCGACGGGCATTCTGCTGTGCGACCGACTCCTTGGCCGCGGCGTAGGAGGCCGTGGTGTAGGAGGCCGTGGTGTAGGAGGCCGTGGTGTAGGAGGCCGTGGTGACGGTGGGAGTGGCGACGGGCTGGGCCTGCGCCGGCGCTGCCGTGCCGATGAGCCCCACGGCGATGAATGCCGTGGAGATAGAAACGAGGATCTTCTTCATAGCAACCCCTTCAAATTTCTCAGCTGGTGCGCTGCGGCACGGCCTTATCGGAGGGCCCCGCGCTGACTTGAGGTTTCCTTGAGGATCTGGTTGTCGGATCCGGGCCGCGTCATTCGTGGTTACCGTGAACGGCCGTCCACGAGGGCGCTGTCACGACACCGGAGGAGCCACCGATGCCTCATCTACTGGCTAAGGTCCACCGCATGTTCGAGCTCGTCGAGCCGATCGGGACCATCGCCTTCTCCGAGGTGCCTAACGAGGCGTTCCTCGCGCGAGGCATGCGTAACTACTGGGACGGATACTTCGCCGGCCGGGCAGCGCCGTTGGGGCTGGCGCCGGCCGAGGTGGTGCACGCGGTCTTCTACAACTTCGCCGATGGCGAGGTGGCGCGTCACATCCCGTGGGTCTGGGGCAAGATCACACCCCAGGAGGCCATCACCGTACGGGAACAAGGCAGCACAACCGCACTGCGCCAGAGGCTCGGCGCACTCGCCGACGATCCCGGTCTCGCGCGGATCGCCGACCTCGCCACCCGGGCAGCCCTCAGCGCACCGACCGAGGGCCGAGTGCTCTACGCCGGGCTCCGGGCACTCGCCGTCCCCGAGGAACCGGTGGCCCGGATCTGGCACGCCGCGACGCTGCTGCGCGAGCACCGCGGGGACGGCCACAACGCCGTCCTCGTCGCCCACAACATCGGCGGCACCGAAGCCCACGTGCTGCTCGCCCTCACCCTCGGCGAGAAGGCGGAGACGTTCGGGCGTACCCATCACCTGCCCAAGGCGCAGCTGGCTGCTGTCATCGACGGCCTGCGCAACCGCGGCATCCTGGACGCCGCGGGCGAGTTCACCGCGGCCGGCCGCCAGACCAGGCAGCGCATCGAAACCCTCACCGACGAACTGGCGGCGCCCGCCTACGAGGTCCTCAGCACGGACGAGCTCGATGAACTGATCGCCGGCCTCGAACCGATCGCCGCCGCGGTGCCGGCCGGGGAAAGCTGAGAGAATGCAGCCAGGACGTACCCGAAAGGGTGTCACCCGCCCATGCGGCGACGCGGACCTTCGCCGGTATGGACATCACCGCGGATGGCCAGGGCTATCTGCTTCTGTCGGCGAAGGGCGAGTTCTACGCGTACGGCACCGCGCATCCGTGGCCGAACCCGGCCGGCTTCTCCGGTGGCATGGCAGCCCTGGCGATCACCCCGGACGCGCGAGGCCTGGCATCCATGTCGGGCTCCGGCCAGATGTACACGTACGGCAGCCTCGTCTACCGCGGCAACGGTGACCCGGGCACCACCTCGCCCACCCGGCAGCCTGATCGTCCAAAGTACAGTCACCCGCGGCGCGAAGTTCGGCAAGAAGACCATTTCGGGGTACGCAAGCCCGGTCGCCTGAGAACCGTTCGGCCCGGCGCACACCATCCGCGCGCCGGGCCCGGTCCTCACCAGGGCTTGGTGGTCACGCCGTCCAGTTCGCGGAGCGCGATGCGGTGCTCGGTGGCCAGGATCGTGAGCATGAGCTCGGCCTCGTCGAGGCCGGCGTACTTGCCGATCGAAGCGGACTCAGCCGCGAGCGGCGCCTCCAGCCACAGCTTTCCGTTCTCCCACCACAGTTGCACGATGCCGTTCTCATGCACGGCGCACAGCCACGAACCTGTCCGGGTGGGCAGCCGCCGCACGACGTCAAGAATTTCGGGCAGGCTCATCGGCCGCCCGGCACTCTGCCACGGCCCGTTCGGCATGCTCTGATAGGTGACCTCGATCAGCCCCGGCTCGTCAGGAATTTCGCCCCCACCGCCCGCGCCGAACAGCCGCAATCCCTCGAAGCGGCCCGCTTCCCGGCCGTCGTCGCTGATCAAACGGTGCTTCTCCCGCCGGATCGTCACCGTCTGCTCGCCGTCGTCGACCCGCACGCTCGTGTCCTCGGGCAGCCAGGGAAGCTCAAGCGCGGCGAGCGCGCCCACCGACATCGGCGGAAAGACCAACTGCCGATCAGGAACAAACCGCATTTCCACGGTACGGCCGGAGCCCGCACTCTCCGGAAACGCCGCCATCCGCCCATGCCGACGCTTCGCCCACCGCAGCCGAACGTGAATGCGCTGGTCGGCATCGTCCGTCCAGTCAACCTCCAGCCCTTCACCGCGCAGGGCGGCCACAATCTCCCCGCCGACCTCAGCGTCACCGACCTCCCCGCCGAAGGCCCCGTACGCCAACCACAAACTCCCGCCCCGAGCAGCCCGTTCGGCATCCTGCCCGTGATAGAAGACGTACCCACGCGCCCGCTGCCCTTTGCCGACCTCGTCGCCGATCTCGCTGTGCCCACACGACCCGCAGCACGCAAAATCCTCCCGCGCCACGATCCCCGCCACATCAAGCACCCGGAACGCATCGGTGAGCCGGTCGCTATCGGTCCGCGCAGCCCACCCCGCCTGCGCCTCGAGGTGCGCGGCGAGCTCACGCGGCACAATCTCCCAGGCCAGCGCGTACAACTCGGCGGCCTCGCCCTGATCGTCCAGGTACTCCACCGTCCCGGACACGATCATCCCGCACGTCATGAGCCCACGGGCCACCTCACCGCGTGCATATGCGGTCGCGGACCGCCGAAGGTCATCGGGTTGCCGCAGCTCATCGGGTTGCATCGCGGCAAGATACCAACGCTCTCGTCATCCGGTCGCAGTGCCTGAACTGCCGGCGTGATTGCGCCCAACAGCAACGGAATCCACGATCGAAGCAAGAGCGGCTCGGCTTCGACGCTAATCCAAACCGTTGGGGAACGGCGGGGCGTCGAACGTCGCGTACGCCACGCCGATCTGCTGTTCGGCCTCGGTCTGGCAGTGGCGTGGGCAGGCGGGTTGTTTCGTGGGTCGGCTTGTCGCTTACTGAGGGGCCGCATCGGCCGAGCGGCGTACAGCCTCCATCGCCAAGGAGGTGTAGGGCTGTCCGAGGTAGGCGGTGAGCAGCACCATCAACTCGGTGAGGGCCTGCTCGTCCAGGCCGGTGCGGCGAGCCAGGGTGAGGTACGTGGACAGGCGTTGGTCGGTGACGTTCTGGGCGACGAGCGCGGTGATGACGGCGATGCTGCGGTCACGGTCGGTCAGGTTCTGGCCCTGCCAGCCGGGGCCTCCGGCGGCTTCGAACGCTTCCTGTGTGTACGCGGCGCCGGCATGTTCGGTCATGACGCGTTCGGCTTCGGTGGGAACCAGGCCGAGGTTGCGGGCGTAGACCTCACGTCCGGCGGTGGCGCGAGCGCTCATCTCGTACCCGGGAATGGTTGGCATGTGGTCATTTTCCTGTCGTGGTGGTGGGTGGAGTGTCGGCTCCGGTGCTGACGGGTGGATCCGTCGGCGCGGTCCGGTCCTGGTCGGGCTTTCCGGCCGCCCGCGCGGACAGCAGTGGGATTCCCTGGTAGGAGTTGAGGTCGTGGGCGGGGACGATCTGCATGTGCCCTTCGACGGCGATCATGCGTCGAAGGCCTTGCCGGAGCTGTTCGGGGTCACTGTCGGCGAGTTTGCTCAGCAGCCAGGGCCGTTCGACACGACGGCGGATTCCGTCGATCTGCCAGGTGAGGTCGCCGATGAAGGCGTACCTCTTTGCGGTGGGCAGGGTGACGAAGACGATGACCGAGCCGGTGGTGTGGCCACCGGCGAGGGCGATGACGACCGAGCCGTCGCCGTACACGTCGTAGCTTGACGCGAAGCCCAGGTAGGGCTGGTGGTCGAACCCGTACTCGTGGATGTCGTGCCCCTGGGACACGCTGCGGTAGACCTTGCCGTCCGGATCTTCGGCCGCGTACTCACGTTCGTTCGCGTTCATCCAGATGGGCGTGCCGTGCAGGCTGTCGAGGCCGCTGACGTGGTCCCAGTGCGAGTGGGTCGGCAGCACACCGCGCAGCCGGCGGCGGTCGTAGCCGATGGCGTCCAGCTGACTGCTGACCGTCAGACCCGTTTGGTGAGGGGCGCGTACGAACCGGGGCAGCATCGCGATGTGCGCGGCGACGTTGGTGCCGAAGCCCGCATCGATCAGCAGATCACCGTCGGGGTGTTGCACCAACACGGCTGACGAGGCGAATTGCCGTTTGTCGCTGAACGACCCGCCTTTGAAGGCCAGGGCCGCGCGAGTCGTGTAAGTGCCGGTTGGCAGGTGGTAGATGGCCAGGTCCGCCGGTGGGGAGGCCTCGGGCAACGGCCGTGACCACGGGTTGGGCTCGGTTAGCAAAGGCATGCCAATATAGTACGAGTCGAGAATGTCTGAGACAAGAAGTTCTCAACCGAGAATAATATTGACCGCCTCGTACGCGAAGGTGGGGTGGTGCTGACCCCGAGGTCGTTATAAGCAGGAACCTCGGTCTTCGCTGTCACCGATGATGGCGAAGAGCATCTGGCGCAGCGACGCGACGTTGTCCCGGCTGAAACCGTCGAGCACCGAGGCCTCGACGGCGGCGCTGGCCTCCGCGACCGTGGCGCGAAGGACTGCGCCGCTCTCGGTGATCTCCGGGATACGAAGACGGCGGTCACCGGGGGCGCTGCGGCGAACCACCAGGCCCTTGTGCTCGAGCCGGTCGAGCTGGCTCATCAAGGTGGTCTTGTCCAGGCTCAGAGTCTTACCGAGCTCTCCCTGAGTGAGGCCGGGGGCCTTGTCGAGTGCGCTCAGCACGATGTATTCGCGCAGCGTGAGTCCGTGTTTCTGGGCCTGGTCGCCGGTGGCATTGTTCATGTGCTGAGCTGCCCGGTGCAGCAGCCAGGTGAGCTCGGAATCGATGGAAGGTCGGGGCCCTGATGGTTCTGTGTCACCAACCGTCATAACGATCTCCAAACTCGAACCACTGTCGGCGCTGGATTCCGCCGGCAGTGGTCACGCTGGCGTTGTCCTCGATAAACATTATCATCCAAGAAATTCTCAAACCAGAACTTCTTGCTTCGGACATCTGGTGCCGACCGGCACGCTCATCGACCGCACGACGGCCGTGGCTCGCAGCGCAAGCAGGTACTGCCAGCCTGCTCAAATGTCAGGCGGTGGGTTCCCAGAGCAGGAGTTGGCGATGGTGGGTGAAGCCGTTGCGGATGTAGAAGTCGACCGCGCGGCGGCCCGAGTGGACAATTACGTGCAGCAGGTTCCGGGTGCGGGCCTCGGTCAGGATCGCGGCCATCAGCGCGGATCCGACGCCCCGATTGCGGAATTCGGCGCGGACCATCACCGACTGGATGTCGCCGTAGAGGCGGGTGAGGGAGTGTTCGCCGGGTACGCGCTCCGCCACGTGCAGCCACGCGGAGCCGATGACCTGACCGTCGACCTCGGCGATGAACGGCAGATGTGTCGCCGCGTGGGCGGTCATCCAGTCGGTGAATGCCGCGAGGTTGTCCGCTGGGATGTCCCGCAGCGAAGCGAGCGCCATTACGTCCGCAATTCCGCCGAGGCGTACCACCAAATCATTCATTGACCCAGTCTCCGCCGTGCGCCTCGCGGAATGCGTCGAGTGCCGATGGGGTACGGGCGGCGACGGCGATCCAGCTCGGATAGTGGCGCAGGATGACGTCCTCGCCGGCGTACCACTGGGCGGCGTAATCGCCCGGGTAATGCGGGAACGGCACGGGCGTCAGTTCCGGGAACGACTCGTCGTCTTCCTCGTCGCGGCCGTCGCTGAGGGGGCCATTCTCGACGGTGTCCCACAGGACCTGGTCGACGCGCCAGGCGTCGGCCCGGGTTTCGAGGGAGCTGAGGCCAGTCACGAGATCCACGACGCGGACCCTACAACGCGACCCGGCTCAGCCGCAGAGTCGTCGCAGCTGCCGATTCAGTCACCATCGACTCCGCGCCCGCGGGACCATATTTGTTGCGGTAGGCGGCATCGACCTCCGCACGCATCGAGACGCCGACATCCGAGACAGCAACGTCGGCCTGCAGGCCCGGGACGCGGATCGCAGCCTGCAGCGATCTCAGCACCTGCCCGAACCACCCGGTGTCCCGCCGATACCAGCTACGGACATACACCTGAGGCCCGACGCACACCACCCAGATCGGCACCCACCGCCGCAAGCTTCCATCGGTACGCCGGACAGCGATCTCCAGCTCCCCAGCAGCACCGATGAGCCCCACCTCATCCGCAGTCCACGTCACCACGGCACAGTGCCGGAGTCGTCGAACAGGCCACCGGTCGGGCCGTCGTCCGGCAGGGTGGCGAGCCGGATGGCGGCGACAGCACCCTCCGCGGCGGTGCTGGTGCCCCGGAAACCGTTGAGGTCGGTTGCCACGTACCCCGGGCATGCCGTGTTGATTTTGATGGCGGTGTCCCTGAGCTCTTTCGCGTACTGAATGGAAACCGCGTTGAGGAACGTTTTCGACGGTGAGTAAGCGCCGCTGCCCGGCCCGAAGTCTACGTCCGGGGACGTCTGCAGGGTGAGTGACGACAGGTGGCTGGACTGGTTGACGATCCTCGGGTGCTGCGAGCGGCGCAGCAACGGCAGCATCGCGTTGATCACCCGCACGACGCCGATGACGTTGGTCTCCACGACCGCACGCATGTTGTCCGCCGTGACCGTTGAGGGTGCGTCGGGCCAGGCCCCGGCGATGCCGGCGTTGTTGATCAGTACGTCGAGACGTCCGGCTCGCTCGTCGATCAGTGTGGCGGCGGCGGCCACGCTCGCGTCGTCGGTCACGTCCAGGGGCACGCCGAACGCGTCGACGCCCGCCGCGCGCAGTTTCGCCACCGCTTCCTCGCGGCGCTGTTCGTTGCGAGCACCCACGCCGACGGTGTGGCCCAGTGCGCCGAGGCCGGCCGCGATCTCGTACCCGATGCCCTTGTTCGCGCCGGTGACCAGCGCAATTGTCTTCTCGCTCATGTCACCGATCGTGGTCGCGCACCCGGCGGGAACCAACACCGTCCGGATCGCGCACCGATACCCTTATGGTATCGATCGGGTCGTAGGCTGGGCGGATGGAGACCCGGGAGTTGCGGTATTTCGTGGCGGTCGCCGAGGAGTTGCACTTCGGGCGGGCCGCCGAGCGGCTCGGGATCGCCCAGCCGCCGCTGTCCCGTACGATCGCCCAGCTCGAGCAGCGCCTCGGCGTCGAGCTGCTGAACCGCACCAGCCGCAAGGTCACCCTCACCGCCGCCGGGTCGGGCCTGCTGGCCGAGGGCCGCGCGATCCTCGGGGCGCTGACCGCCGCCGAGCGACGCGCCCGGCATGCCACGACAGATCAACCCCCGCTGGTGCTCTCGCTCAAGACCGGCACTTCCGGTGAGCTGCTGGCAAAACTGCTCGACGCGTACGCCGCAGAGCCCGACGCCGTCGCCATCGAACTGCTGTTCTGCGAGTCCCAGCCCGACCGCCCCCTGCACGACGGCCGCGCCGACGTGGCATTGCTGCACCAGCCGTTCGACGCGACGGACGGCTTCGACACCGAGGTCCTGAGCACCGAGGGCCAGATCGCGATCCTGCCCTCCTCCCATCCCCTCGCCACCCGCCCGCACGTCCTGCTGGCAGAGGTCAAATCCCTGCCGCAGCTCCCACCGGCCCGCTGGCCCGGCCCCGACGGCACCTACCCCGAAGGCCCCGGCGCGGAGATCCACAACCAGATGCAACTCCTCCAGCTGATCGAACTGGGCCGCACCAGCGTCGTCCTCCCCGAATCCTGCCGCACCAACCTCCGCGAGGGCCTGACCGCCATACCCGTCCAAGACGCCCCCACGGTGACCACAGTGATCGCCTGGCCACCCCACAGCCGCTCCCGCGCCCTCGCCACCCTCGTCCGGGTAGCCACCCGGCTCTGAACCTTCAGCCGCCGGACTGACTGAGGACCGCCGTCATGGTCACTACGATGTGGACCGTGAAATTGGAAGCGTGGTCGTGGATCGGTGGCATAACGGGTGCCGTGACAGGAATTCCGGCCCTGATCGTGAGCGGAACTCACGCCGCACTTCACCATCTCTGCCGTTCCCCGTAATCCTGGCAGTGATCGGATCATGCTGCCCCTTGTTCTCGACGGCCCGGTCGGCTGCAGGGTTTGGATGAAATCACCGTTCGGATACGCAGTGAGGCTTCCGAGTAACGGCCGTTGACGGTGTGTGACGAAGTTTGTTCGGGTGGTCCGGCCGTGTTCGATGTGCTGGATCACGAGGGGCGGCTGCGGCGATCCGGCTGATGGCCCATGGGTGCGGTCCTGAGCGGCCGGCCGGCCGTCCGGGGCGGTGATGACTTGCATGTTCCCGCCGTGGTTGTCGTGGCTTTCTCGAGCATCGGAGATCCACCCCCGGGGTCGGGGTGTGGCGGCGGTTTGTCTCGATCAGGGTGCCGTCGTTGGTGACGTGGGGGTTGCCGGTCATCCTGGCGGTGTGCAGCGCCGAGTTCGGGCCGGGAGCCCGGCCGGCGATCGGGGTGAGGCTTTCGTGCGGCCCCGGCGAACGGGTTCCGGCCCTGGCGGGACCCTGGTGTGAGGTGCTGTGTGAGAAGTCCACTTTCTAACGGGGTTCTGCGTTTTTCGTTGCGTCACACCAGGTTCGGGCGTGTCCACCCGCGACAGCAGAGTCGACCGCCCTGAGCACTCATATTGTCACTCGGGAAACCTCAGTGTTCGGGTTTAGGGGGAGATGCTGATCTCGGTCTCATTTGGGCGTCCCGCGATAGGAAGTGTTTCTCTCGTAGACCCTGACCCGGTGGGCTTTGCTGGAGACTGTGGGTGTCGTTTTATGAGCAGGCGATGCCGTATTTGTATCGCCATCGGTTGATGAACCGGGACCAGTCGAACAGGTCACCGGCGGCACGCCTGCGGTCACGCTCGTATGCGGCGTCGGCCTGCGCCCTGCTGGTGTTCGCGTCGCGGAACAACGCACGTGCGGCCTCGATCCACATCACCTTGCCGTCCGGTGTCCGGGCTCCGGGAGAGTCGCGGCGCAGCCGGGCGGCATGACCTAGTGCTTTTCCGAAAGCCCGCCGGACCTTGTGCTCACGCCTGAACGCTTCGGTTGCCGGGGAGTAGTTCCGGCGTCGTGTCGGGTCACGCATCCACGCCAGTTCGACGGTCGTAAAGATTTCCAGCTGAGCGAATTTCATACCTTGATTCTTCTCAGGGAGTTTTATGATCGGAAGGGTAGGTGTGCCATTGTCGGGTTGAGAGGAATCACATTGATGTGAATAGCAGATGATGGGTAATCGGATAGTCGCGCAGCGTGGGATGGATTTCGGGAAAGCGACGATTACCTAGCCCGGCACGTCGTGGTTTACGGCTTGGAGCAGGCTGTCACTCCGTACACCGGTAAGGATGGGGGCGGTTACCGACCGCACGCAGGCCCTTACGCGGAATGGCTCAGTGATTAGCCACCGACATCGAGTTTGGCGGGAAGCCCTGGTCAGCAGCAGATGGACGATGCGGTGTGGGGTCCCTATCGGCTCGCTTCCGGAATCGATGACTCGGGCACGCTGGGCCAGGTTTCGGCTACTTTCGCATTACGGCGGGGCGAGAGGCGCACGCTCGATCTTGAACCGAGCCTCGCACCGCCATGGGCCGGTGCCGAGGTGGAACGAAGGTCAAAGTCATCGACAATGGTAGTTTTGCCAATGTCGGCGTGGGGTCGGCGAGCGATGTGAAAATTATTGACAACTCCGGCAAGGTGCCCCGCCTTCAGGGGAACCCGGCGGACGTTGTGCGTCCGGGGGGAAACGACACAGCAAGCCCTGATCGTGAATCCGCATGGCCCTCCGACTGAATGGGTGGAGCTGTCGTAGACGGATGCTCGGGGCGCATGCCGCTCGCATCGGGAGCGGCTCCCGCGGTTGCTGGGCGATGCATGGATGCGCAGGTGGCGGGTATCGGAAGAGCATGGCTGATAAGACACAGGAGCTTGATGCGGCGGAGCGCAACTCGATGTCCGATGGCACGTTCGCGTTTCCGCGGGTGCGCAAGGAACCGCTCAATGACGCCAAGCACGTCCGTAACGCGATCGCCCGGTTCGACCAGGTGAAGGACGTGAGTGATAAGGAGCGGGACGAGGCGTTCGAGCGGATCAAGAAGGCTGCCGCGAAGTTCGGGGTGGAGGTGAGCGAGAGTAAGTGGCAGGAGCTGGGGAAGCCGTGAGGTAGGCCGACCTTGCAGATTTGCGGGGTTGCTTCCACCATTGGCCCGGGTGCGGCGTGGGTTCGGGGGAGGTGGTCGGGGTGCGGTTTGCGCTGCTCGGTCCGCTTCGGGTGTGGCGGGACGGCGAGGAGTTGGGGCTCGGGCCGCGGCAGCAGCGGTTGATGCTGGCGCTTCTGCTGGCGCGGGCGGGGCGGCCGGTTCGGGCTGATGAGCTGGTGGAGCTGGTGTGGGGGGACAAGCCGCCGGCCAGTGCGGCCAATGTGGTGCATCGCTATATCGGGATGCTGCGGCGGTTGTTCGAGCCGGCGCTGGCGCCTCGGTCGCAGGGCGGCCGGATCTCCGGTGACCTGGGCGGGTATGTGTTGCGGGCCGATCCTGGGGAGCTGGATCTGCTGGATTTCCGGCGGCTGGCCGAGGCGGGCAGGGACGCCGCCGACCGGGGGGATCCGCAGGCCGCGACGGCGCTGTTCATGGAGGCGTTCGCGTTGTGGGGCGGGGACTGCGCGGCGGACCTGCGGGCGACCCATCCGGCGTTCGCCGCGGTGGAGAACGAGATCTGCGGGGTGGCCCGGGAGGCTGCGGCCGCGGCGCTGGCCGGGGGTGGCGCCGCGAAGGTGCTGTCCACGATGGAGGAGGTCGCTGCGCGGCATCCGTTCGACGAGGCGTTGCAGGCGCGGTTGCTGGTGCTGCTGGCCGCCGACGGGCAGCGGGACGCCGCCCGGATGTTGTACGTCGAGCTGACCGAGCGGCTTGCCGACGAGCTCGGTATGGCTCCCGGTGCGGAGGTGCAGGCCGCTTATCGGCAGGTGGCCGGGGGACAGGCGGCGCCGATGCCCGCGTCGAAGCATCCGATCCCGCTCGTGGTGCCGGCGCAGTTGCCGCCCGATCTGCCGTTCTTCATCGGACGGACGAGTGAGCTGGCGCGCGTACGCGAGGTGCTGGAGCAACCCCGCGGTGGCCTGAACGTGCTGGTCATCGATGGTATGCCGGGGGTGGGCAAGACGACGCTGGCCCTGCACATCGCGCACGAGGTGGCGCCGCGGTTCCCGGACGGGCAGCTCTACGCCGACCTGCACGGGTTCGACCCGGGTGCGGAGGTCGCCGACCCGGTTGACGTGCTGCAATGGTTCCTGACCGCGCTGGGGGTGCCGCAGGGGACGATCCCGGAGTCCGTGGAGGGGCGGTCGGCGCTGTTCCGCAGCGTGCTGGCCGGGCGGCGGGTGCTGGTGGTGCTCGACAACGTGCGGCACGCCGATCAGGTGCGTCCGTTGCTGCCCGGTTCCGCCGACTGCCTGGTCGTGGTCACCGGGCGCGGGCGGCTGACCGGGCTCGCCACCGCGCAGGGCGCCACCGTGCTCAGTCTGGATCTCCCGTCGATGCAGGAGGCGCGCGACGCTGTCGCCGAGCGGGTCGGGCAGGACCGGGTCGCGCCGGAGCCCGAGGTGCTCGACGCCATCATCGAGCGGTGCGGGCGGTTGCCGCTGGCGCTGGCGATCGTGTCGTCGCGGGCTGCGGCGCTCCCCGCGTACCCGTTGTCGGTGATTGCTGAAGATCTTCTCGCGGTGGGGGAGAACCTCGACGTTTTCCATGACTACGACTTCGAGCATGACGTGCGCGCGGTGTTCTCCTGGTCGTACAGGCTGCTCGGGCCGGCGGCGGCGCGGGTGTTCCGGCTGCTGCCGCTGCATCCCGGCCCGGACATGACGATCCGGTCCGTCGCGGCGCTGGCGGGGGTGCCGCAGGCGACGGCCCGGGACCTGGTCGGCGAGCTGACCCGGACCAGGCTGCTCGACCGCTACAAGCCGGGCCGCTACCGGCTGCACGACCTGGTCAGAACGTACGCGGCAGAGCTCGGCGACGAGGTCGACCCCCGCCCTGAGCGCCAGGCGGCCATCGCGCGGGTCCGTGACTACTACCGGCAGAGCGCGCACGCCGCCCACAGCCTGCTCCGCCCGTACAGCCTGCCGGTCAGCCTCCCGGAACCCCTGCCCGGCGTGCAGCCGGTGGAGTCCGCGGACGACGCCGAGGCGACCGCGTGGTTCGCCGCTGAACGGCTGGTGCTGCGCGCGGTGCTGGAGCAGTGCGCGGCGGCGGGTGAGCACGACGTCGCGTGGCAGCTCGCCCTGACGATGGCGTTGTTCCTGGGCCGGCACGGTTACTGGCACGACTGGCTCGCAGTCCTGACGATCGGGCACGAGTCGGCGCTGCTCGCCGGTGACCCCGAGGGCGTGGCCCGGACGGCGCAGAGCCTCGCCGGCGCGAACCAGCGGCTCGGTGACAACGTGCGGGCGCTGGGGCTGCTCGAAACCGCGTACCAGTATCAGTCCGCTCAGGGTGACGCCACGGTGACCGCGAACGTGCTGATGAACATGGGGGTCGCGCGGTTTGCCCTGGGTGACACCGCGGGAGCGATCCGCGACCACACCGCCGCCCTGGACCTGCTGCGCGATCTGGAGCATCCGAAGCTGGAAGGGGCGGTCCTCTGGCACCTGGCGCGCGGGCATCTGCGTGACGGTGGTCTCGCCGGGGCCGTGCGTCTGGCGGGCCGGTCGCTGGCGACGTTCGCGGCGATCGACGATCCCAGCGGGCAGGCGAGCGCGCTCAATCTGCTGGCCGAGGCCAGGTCGGCGGGGGGAGACCAGGCCGGGGCACTGCACGATCAAGAACGCAGCATCGGGTACGCGACCAGGGCCGGAGACCGTGCCAACCTGATCGAGGCGTACACGAATCTCGGGGACATCCACCTGGCCATGGGTAACCTTGCAGCCGCGCGCCATGCGTGGACGCAGGCGGTCGCCCAGGTCGAGGATGGCAGCCTGCTCCCGGTGATCCGGGCCGAGACGCGGTTGCGTGAATATGTTGATGAATGAGCCGGGGCTTCGATGTTGCACTTCCAGTTGCTCGGCCCGCTGCGCGTGGCGCGGCAGGGCACGGAGCTCTCCCTCGGCCCTCGCCAGCAGCGCCTCATCCTCGCGCTGCTGCTGGCCCGCGCCGGTCAGGTGGTCCTGGCCGGCGAGTTGACCACCCTGCTCTGGGGCGACGACCCACCGGCCAGCGCCGCCAACGTCGTGCACCGCTATGTAGGGGCGCTGCGGCGGCTGCTCGAGCCGGAGCTGCCCACCCGCGCCGGCGGCCAATGGATCACCAGCGAGCCCGGCGGTTACCGCCTGCACCCGGGCGACGCGACCGTTGACCTGCTCACCTTCCGGGAGCTCAGTAAACCGGGCGCCGGCCTCGACGCGCTGCTCGCGGCCCTGGCGCTCTGGCACGGACGCTGCGCGGCCGGCCTGGAAGCCACCCACCCGGTCTTCGTGGCAGTCGACCGGGAGCACGCGGTGGTCGCCGCCGAAGCAGCCCGGACCGCCCTGAAAGACCACCGGCCCGCCGACGTGCTGCCCGCCCTGCATCAGGCCGTCACCTGGGAGCCGCTCAACGAGACGCTGCACGCACGCCTGATGCTGGTGCTCGCCGCCGACGGCAGACAGGCCGAGGCGATCGGTCTCTACCAGCAGCTGCGGCAGCGACTCGACGCGGAGCTGGGCGTGCACCCCGGCGCTGACCTGGAGAACGCCTCCCGCGAGGTGCTCCGGGCCGTCGAACGGCCACCGGCGGTGTCCGCGCTGGTCCGCCCCGCGCAGCTGCCGCCTGACCTGCCCGGCTTCGGTGGCCGCGACGCGCTGCTGCGCGAGCTCACCGAGCTCGTCCGCGCCGAGCACCGGACCGTGGCGATCGACGGGATGCCGGGAGTCGGGAAGACCAGCCTCGCCGTGCACCTCGCGCACGGGTCGGCGGCGGCGTTCCCGGACGGCGTACTCTTCGCTGACCTGCATGGATTTGATCCCGCCGTGGCACCCAGCGGTGCCGCCGAGGTGCTGCAGGGATTCCTGGAGGCACTGGGCGTGCCGCTGTCGCGGATCCCGGCCGGCACCGACGCCCGCGCCGGGCAGTTCCGCAGCGTGCTGGCCGGCCGCCGCGTCCTGATCGTGCTCGACAACGCCCACGACGTCACCCAGGTCCGCCCGCTGCTGCCCGGCGAAGGCGCCAGCACCGTCGTCGTGACCAGCCGCCGCCGTCTCACCGGCCTGGCCACCGGCGCCGGCGCCCGGCTGTTCACCCTCGACGTGCCCGACGCTCAGGAGGCCCGCGCCCTGCTGGCCGCCCGCCTCGGCGAACACCGCGCCGCCGCCGAACCCGCAGCGCTCGAAGAGGTCGCGGAACGCTGCGGCCGGCTCCCGCTGGCCCTGGCCATCGTCGCCGCCCGCGCCAGCATGGCCCCGCACTGGCCATTGTCGGCGATCGCCGCGGAGCTGCGCGACACCCGCGCGATCCTCGACGCGTTCAGCGACGACGACCTCACCGAGGACCTGCGCGCGGTTTTCTCCTGGTCACACCGCATGCTCAGCCCCGCGGCGGCGCGCCTGTTCCGGCTGCTGGCCCTGCATCCGGGGCCCGAGCTGACCGTGCCGGCGGCGGCTTCGCTCGCCGCAGAGTCAACGGCGCTTACGCGTACGCTGCTGAGCGAACTCGCCCGCATCGGGCTGGCCGGCCGCCTGCCCGAGGACCGCTACCGGATACACGACCTGGTCCGCGCGTACGCCCTTGAGCTGCTCGACGATAACCTCGAACGCGAAGCCGCGGTCGCCCGGATCCTCAGCCACTACACGTGGACAGTGGCGGCCGTCGACGCGGTGCTGCTCCGCCGCCCGCCGTCCTACCTGCCCGAACCCGCCCCGCCCGGCGTCGCCGTCACGGAATTCGCCGAGCCCCGCGATGCCCTCGCCTGGTGCGTCACCCACCGCGACGTCCTGCGCGCGGTCACCCACCAGGCCGCCGACCGCAAGGACGCCCGGGCCGCGTGTGTGCTCGCCGTCTGCCTGTCGGCGTTCTATCAGCGGCAGGGCTGGTGGAACGACTGGGCCGACGTGTCCCGCACCGCCCTCGACGCGGCCACCATCGCCGGCGACGTCGAAGCGAGCGCCTTCGCCGAACGCAGCCTCGCCGGCGCCTACAACTTCCTCGGCGATCATGACACCGCCCTGCGCCACCTCGTCTCGGCGGATGTCCACTTCGCGAAGCTCGGTCGCGCCGACGAACGGGCCCGTGTACTGATCAACATCGGGTCGGTGCGGCGGCACCTGGGCGCGTACGAACAATCCCTGGTTGCGCATCTCGAGGCTTTGACCTTGATCCGGGATCTCGGGCGCACCGACCTGGAACCGGCCGCCATGGGCCAGACCGCCCTCGCCCACGTCGAGCTGGGCCACTATGCGGACGCTCTGACGCTGCTCCGCGCCGCCGAAACGATGTTCCACGACCGCGGCGACGTCAACGGCCAGGGCATCATCGACTGGAACCTCGGCTGGACCTACCGCCGCAGCGGAGACCCACTGACCGCGATCGACCACTACGCCCACGCGGTGACCAAGCTCCGCCAGGCGGGCAGCCGCGCCAACCTCGCCCTGTGCCTGATCGAATACGGCGACGCGCTGGACGCCGCCGGGCGTGCGGAATCAGCGATCGAGGCGTGGCTCGAAGCCCTCCCCGACCTCACCGCCCTGGAGTCACCCGCAGTGCTGAAAGCCCGCAACCGCCTCGCCGAACTGGGTATCCCCACCGCATGACCCCCGCCGACCTGCACCGTGGCGTCTCCGAGCTCACCACCCGCGAACCGCTCTTCGCCGCCGTCGTCGACCGCCACGGCTTCCCCCCGATGTGGGACCGCCCACCGGGCCTGCCGTCGCTGCTGCACATCATGTTGGAACAGCAGGTGTCGCTCGCCTCGGCGCGGGCGACGTTCGAGCGGGTCAAGGTGCTCGCGGACCCGCTCACCGCCGCGAGCCTGCTGCAGCTCGACGACCTGCAGCTGCGCGCCGCGGGCTTCAGCCGCCAGAAGACCCGCTACGCCCGGGCCATGGCGACCGCTGTCCTCGACGGATCTCTCGATCTGGACGGGTTGGCCCTGCTGGACGACCACGCGGTGGAGGCCGCGCTGCGGACACTTCCGGGCATCGGGCCGTGGACCTCGGCGATCTACCTGCTCTCCGCCCTGGGCCGCCCGGACGCCTGGCCCAACGGCGACCTCGCTGTCGCCGTCGGCATCGCCGAGGTGTGGCAGCTCCCCGCCGTTCCCACCCCGGCGGAGATCCTTCTGCGCGCCGAGGCATGGCGACCGTGGCGCGCGGTCGCCGCCCGCCTGCTCTGGCAGCAGTACCTGGCAAGCAGGGCCCCGCGTTCCGGCCCGGTCTGAGGCGGCGCCTCAGGGAGTGGGGCGCAAACCCCGATAGTTGTCGCGGCGGCGACGGTTGACCCCGTCCAGCACGATCAACCCTGCCCACAACAGTGCTTGTGACACGCGCAGCACGGTATCGCCGGCCGTATGGTCACCGACGGCCAGCAGAATGATGGAGAGAACAAACATCCCCGCGAAAAAATAGCGCGCCCACCGAAGTCGCGGAATCATCCGAAACGTCTGACGAGCCAACTCGTCGACTCTGGCATCGTCGGTCTCGCCGTCCCGGATCGCCCGCCGCACAGCCCGGCGAGTTTCAACGCTCTCGCCACGCAACAAGCCAAAACCGGTGTCGCCTCGGCGCAACTGCACGACCACCACGCCCAGACCGCACACAATGAACACAACGCCAGCCAGCACAAGAACGGTACTCAGCTCGATCACCTCCGGTCGATACCACTGAGTACCCGCTTCGCCATGTGCTTCAACGTCGCCGGCCAATCCCTGGCCGATAACCACACACGGTTCCACCACACCCGGGGACATCAGCTGACCGACTGCCCGATGCTGAGAGCGAACATCCCACCCGGAACAACTCGGTGGAATCTGTCTGTGGCCGCGCTTACAGTCGCGTGGTGGATAGGCAGCCGGCATTCGAGGATCTGGTGGCCGCGCTGGCGCCGTTGCCCGCCCGGACGACGGCGACCGAGGGCTGGCGGCCGAAAGTCCCGGTTGCTGAGGAGCGCCTGACCCCGCTCGGCGTCACGGTGGTGTTCACTCCCGACCGTACGCTGCCCGTCGCGTCGGGCTCCGTCGACGTCGTTCTCAACCGGCACGGCCGGGTCGACCCCGCAGAGGCCGCTCGCGCCCTGCAGCCCGGGGGAACGCTGCTCACCCAGCAGGTCGGCAGCGACGACTGCGCAGCCATCAACACCGCCCTGGGCGCGCCGCCCGCGTACTCCACCCCGTGGAACGCCGACGTAGCAATTGCCCAACTGAGCGCCGCCGGATTCACCATCGTGGACGTCCGGCAGGAATGGCCCGCCTTCGACTTCTATGACATCGGGGCGTTGGTCTATCAGTTGCGCGCCGTGCCATGGCAGGTCCCTGACTTCACCCTTGACCGGTACGGCGCGTCATTGCGCCAGATCGATGAACAGATCCGGGCCGAAGGACGCTTCCGGGCGCACGCGCATCGCTTCCGCATCTCGGCCCAGCACGGGTAGGTCACGCATCGCGTGGCCACCTGCCGTCAGTCGTCCCACCTGAACAGTCCGGGGTTCTTCGTCACCTCGGCCTGGAGGTTGGCAAGGTCGCTCACGTGCAACGTGACGAGACCACAACCGCTGCACGCCAGAGCTCGAACCCCCGTTACGTCACGGGATCCCCACCCCCGCCGGGTCTGCCTCCGAAGCCGGATGTCCTGCCGATCGGTGTCGGTACGAACATTCACCTCCACGCGCGGGCCGGCGCAGGAAGGGCAGGGCGGGTGTTCCACCGGCAAGCTCTCAACCATGCCGGTAGGTCTACCAGGGGTGTATGACATTGCGTCGCCCGCAGAATGGAGGGGCAGGTGTGCGCGGCTTACGATGTGGCATGTGGTGCATGCGCGCCGCGACGGTCTCGGACACGGTCATACCGAGTATCTCCACCCGGCGCCACGCAAGGTCGGTTGCGTTACGCCCTTGGTGCCTCGCTTGATCACCGATTTCCGCGACCAGGCGCCGGCCGATGCACTACGCACTCCCCGGAAGCGCCGCGCGTGCGTGGCACGAGGTGACCCGGGCGGCTGATGGCGACCATGCGGGACAGGTCGCGCATCGCGTGGTAGAGCCGGGCCTTGGCGACCTCCGGCGCGAGACCGAGCAGCTGCGCCGCCTCGGTTGTCGTCCGGCCGCCGAAGTACGTTGCGGCGAGGATCTCCAGGTGCTGGTTCGGGAGGCTTCGCAGCAAGAATTCCATCGGCGGAGGCTCGTCCGCGCCGACCGTGATCGGGTCACCCTGCGTCGTCAGCATCTTCAGCACTCTGCTCACCGCACCGCCGCATCTCCAGTGCGCACCTGCGACGTAGTTGCCCGGTCACCGGGGGCAACCAGCTATTTTATGGTGCTCCGCTTGATCGGGAGCCAGCTCGTCAGCATCGGCACCAGGGTGGACACCAGCGGTTCCCCGAACACACAGAGCGTTGTTCCCAGGGATGTCCGAACGTGCCGGTGCTCATGTCTTCGGAGAGAAAAATGTAGTAGTCCCCGTTCGGGAAGACCGTCGTCGCCCACCGCGGGTCCGCCTGGCAGGCGAACAGCTGCGGCCAGAACCGGTACGACTGATGCTGCCAATCAAGCACCACGAGGCTGGTGTCGCTGTCCAGGACGCGGGTCAGCGCCACCAGGGCAAGACTGTTGATCGCCGCGGCGCCGGCCCCGAACTGAGCATGGCCGCCGGCGAAGATCGGCCCGAGGTCGATCGTGAGGGACGGCTCCGGTTCAGTGATCGCCGGCCAGTGATACATGCTGGGGCGGAAGTCGAAGCGCTGGTAGAACGGGTCCCAATAGGCGTCATCGACCTCCATCGAGATCGGCTCCCACGCCGGCGGAACAGGGAGACCGGTCTCCGCCAGGCGATCGTCAACCCCGTAAACAATGCCGGCGATCCGTTCTTGAATGTCGCGCAACACCGTCACGGTGTCATGGTCGGTATAACCGGTATCAGCCTCCCAGTCACGCGCCCAGCCCAACGTCTCGCTCGCGAACGCCAGCTCTGTGGCAAGCAGCAGACGCCGGCAATCACGCCGCGACGCAGAACGGTCCGAGGCCAGCAGACCAGCGAGGCGTACGACATCCGATTGCAGTTCCTGGCGATCGCCATAACCGAGCAGCCGGACCACCTCGGCCCTGTCACCTTCCGGGCGCTCCCATTCCATGACGCCGGCCCGCAGCAGTTCCCGCTCGGCCCGGGTGAGAAGGCTCAGATCAACCAGCGCATCCATATCCACCGCCCGATCATGCACAGCTCAGATCCGGTTGTGGTCACGCGCCGGGGCGGCATCGTGTGGCGGCTACTGCACTGGCGGCCTTCGAGCGAGCGGTCAGGCTGAGCGAAAGTGCCCCAGCCCCGTGGTCGGCGGGTGATCGCAGTGACCGAATGCTCTCTGCAGCGATCATGCGGGTGCACTTGTCCGGGTGGAGCCGGGCTGAGAACAGTCGTGGACACCACCCTCGAGAGGGCGCTGCGCCACGCCCGCTGAGCTTCGCCTGTCGAGCTCCACCCGCTGAGCTTCGCCCACGGGGCTCCGGCCGCTGAGCGACAATGGCGGGGTGCGGCAGCGGCTTGACCGGGTAGTGCTCGCCGACGGGACCGTTGTGGCGTATGCGTCGATCGGTGCCGGGCGGCCGCTGGTCTATGTCATGGGCTGGCTGACGCATCTGCGGCTCGGCTGGGAACTGCCCGCCGAGCGGGCACTCTACGAGGCGTTGGGGCAGGGCATCCGGCTCGTACGGTACGACCGCGCCGGATGTGGCATGTCGGCCGCCGTGGATCGTCCGGCGTCGCTGGCGTTCGAGCTCGAGCAGTTGGGCGCGATCGCGGCGGCGCTGGGCGAACCGTTCGATCTGATGGGTACGTCTATGGGCGCTCCGGTGGCCGTCGCGTGGGCGGCGGCGCATCCGGAAACCGTGCGGCGGCTGGTGCTCTATGGCGGGTGGGTGCGTGGGGGTGAGGTGTCCGCTCCGGGCGTACGAAATCATGTTCTGGGGTTGGTGGAATCGCATTGGGGGTTGGGATCCGATGTGCTGACCGACATTTTCGCCCCGGACGCCGACCGGTCGACGCGGGCCGAGCTCGCCCGCTATCAGCGTGCGTGCTCGAGCGCCGCGACGGCTCGGGAATTGCTGGCGTTGAGCTATGACATAGACGTCAGTGATTCGCTTGCGCAGGTGCGTGCACCGGCTCTGGTCGTGCACCGTACGGGTGACCGCGCGGCACCTGTCTCCCAGGCGCACGAGCTCGCCGCCGGGATCAGCGGCGCTGAGCTGGTGTTGCTGCCGGGGCGGTCGCACCTGCCGTTCGCGGGGGACCGGGACGAACTGGTGCGCGTTGTTCGCCGTTTCCTCGGGCTGAGCGTCGGGCGGCGCCGGGCCGACGAGCTGACCCCTCGGCAGCGGGAGGTCGCCGAGCTGGTGAGCCAGGGATGCACGAACCGCGAGATCGCGGCACGGCTGGGCATCGACGAGCGCTCGGCCGAGGGTCACGTCGAGCGGATCCGGCTGCGTCTGGGATTCCGCTCCCGCGCCCAGATCGCCGCCTGGTTCAGCGGCCGGTAGCGCTCGCCCGGTCACTTCGCCCAGTCACCTCGCCCGGTCACTTCGCCTGGTCACTTCGCCTGGTCAGCTTGCCTGGTCAGCTTGCCTGATCATTTCGCCCGGTCAGCTCGGCTGGTCAGCTCGGCTGGTCAGCTCGGCTGGTCAGCTCGGCCGGTCAGTGCGGCCGGTCAGTGCGGCCGGTCAGTGCGGCCGGTCGGCTCGGCTGGTCAGCTCGGCTGGTCAGACCTGGGCGAAGCCGCCGTCGACGAAGAGCTCGGTGCCGCGCACGAAGCTTGAGTCGTCGCTTGCCAGGAACAGGACCGCCGACGCGATCTCGGCGGGGCGTCCCATCCGGCCGGCAGGGACCATGCTCACGATGCGTTCCACGACCGGCGCCGGGATCTGCTCGACGATGGGCGTGGCGATGGGCCCGGGGTTGAGCAGGTTCACTCGCAGGTCACGGGTGCCCCACTCCGCGGTCCAGACGCGCACGAACGAGCGCAGTGCCGCCTTGCTCGCCTGGTAGACGGTCGACCCCGGCACACCCCGGACGGAGCCCGCTGTGCCGTTCAGGATGATCGAACCGCCGTCGGCCATCAGCGGCAGCGCTTTCTGCACGGTCAGCAGCGTGCCGCGGACGTTGACGTCGAAGACCGCGTCGAAGGACTCCTCGGTCACCGCTTCGAGGGGCTCGGCGAGGTTGCCGATGCCGGCACAGGCGTAGAGCACGTCGACCCGGCCGTGCTCGCGCGCCACGGTCTCGAAGAGCCGGTCGAGGTCGGCCGGCACTCCCGAGTCGGCCTGCACCCCGGTGGCCGCGCCGGCACCGATCGCGGCGACGGCCAGGTCGAGCCGTTCCTTGTCGCGGCCGGTGATGTAGACGTGCGCGCCTTCCTTGGCGAAGAGGATTGCCGTTTCGAGGGCCATCCCCGACGTCGCCCCGGTGATGACCGCTACTTTTCCATCAAGCTTTGCCACGATATTTCGCTCCTGCAATGAGTTACTTTCCTGAACCAACTCACCGTACGAAAGCCCTTCACCTCCTGGAAGTACGCACTTTTATCTCCGGGCCTTACCAAATGGTTAGTGGGGTAGTTCCACGCCTGACACCACACCACGATCCGCGCAGAGTGGGTCCTGTGACCGACAACGACGTGGCAAGCGGCAACAACGACGTGGCAAGCGGCCCTGACGACCTGGCCAACGGCCCTGACGACGTAGCAAACGGCTTTGAGGTGCACGGCGCACGCGGAGCTTTCAACGCCGCGTTCTTCGGCGTGATGGGTCCCTACATCGAGTGGAACGTCCGCCGGCACAAGCGGCGTGTCTTCGCCGGCCTGCCGTCGACCGTCGTCGAGCTCGGCTCCGGAGTCGGCGCCAACCTTCGCTATCTCCAGCCTGGAACGACGCTGGTCGCCATCGAACCCAACCGCCCCATGCACCGGCGCCTCCGAGCCGCCGCTTCGCGTCGCGGCGTGCAGCTCGATCTTCGCGAGCGCCTTGCCGAGAGCACCGGGCTCCCGGACAGGAGCGCCGACGCGGTGATCTCGTCGCTGGTGCTCTGCACGGTGGCCGACCCCGCTGTGGTCCTGACCGAGGTCCGGCGCATCCTCCGGCCCGGCGGCACCTTCCGCTTCGTGGAACACGTCGCAGCCCCGGACGGCACGCCCACCCGTGCCCTCCAGCGCGCCCTGCGCCGACCCTGGGCCTGGATCTTCGAAGGGTGCTCCTGCGAGCGCGACCTGGCCGGACTGCTGCGCGCCGCCGGCTTCACCCGGGTCGACATCACGGCAATCCGGCTGCACTCCCCGTTCATCCCGTTCAACACCCAGATCGCCGGCATCGCCCACACGTAGCGGGTCACGTCACCGGGAAGGCGACGTCGAAGACGGCGTCATCGGCAGCGGCGGCCGGGAAATCTGTCCAGTAGATCTCGCGGGGTGCGCGGGCGACGGTGAGGCCGCCGGCCGTGATCCACTTCTCGATGGCCACATACACCTCGCCCAGCGAACCACTGGTGACCTGCGATTTGGTCACCCGGACGAACGCCTCGCGATGTGCCGGGACGCTCCGATCGCCGCCCGACGCGACAGTCGCGCAGACCTCGACGGGGGTCGGGCCGTCGTTCGGGTTGCCCTCGTAGATGGTGACGAAAACCGGCTCGTCCGGGTGAGCGGGCCTTCGCAGGAACGGCCAGTCCGCAGTGCCGAGCAGACCACCCGCCGCCCGCGCACGCTCCGCGACCAGCGCCATCGCGCCCGGCAACCAGGCCTCCAACCCGGCCTGGTCAACCGTCTTCGTCTCCGACACCACGCGCTGCTCAGGCACGTCACGCAACTCAACATCCACCATGATGACCTCCCCCTCGGCGGGCACTCGCGCCGCCGAGACCCACGATGCCGCCTCCCCTAAGGGGAGAGTCAAGTGTCGGCGAAAACCAGGCCAACAACGCCGGTGGGTACCTGGCCGACTGTCTCGCCGGTGGGGTTGAGAAAGCCGGTAGGGCCCAGGCCGATCCGGTCGCTGCCGCGTTCGCCGGTGACGTCGGCGCTGACCAGCCACATGCCAGTTTCACGGGCCCGGCAGGCGCGGATCTCATTGTGGCGATGCTGCCAGTGGAAGGCGCTCTCCCAGCGCATCATGTTCTGTGCCGGGACCAGCAGGACCTGCGCCCCGCGAGCAGCGACCGCGGCTGCCGCCTGCGCGTGCTGGGTGTCAAAACAGATATTGATCCCGAAACGTACGCCGCCATGCTCGAACGTCGGATAGTCGTCGCCGGGGGTGAACACCGCTTCCCCGCTGGTCAAGAACGTCTTGCGATAACGGCCGACGACCTGACCGCCGATGACGACCACCGCCGTGTTGTGGAAGGCGCCGTCTGCACGTTCGATCATGCCCAGCACGAGCATCTGCTCAATTCCGGCCAGTCGAGCCAGCACGGAGTTGCACGCCGATGAGCCGATCTCGAGCGCCTGACCGCGTACATGTTCATCGGTGACGAGGTAGCCCTGCAGGAAGCACTCAGGAAACAGTAGGAGATCGACCCCTGCGATGTCCGCCTCGCTCGCGAAGTCCTGCACGACACGCACAGCGGCGTCCACATCGGCGAGGATCTCCGGCGTCTGACAGGCACCGATTCGCATGGCCCCAAGCTATCCACCCGTTGTCCGCGTGGACAAAGATGAGCGGATGGACGACCGCGAGCTTGTCAGCTACCTGCGTCGATGCAACGAGGCGGACAATCATGCGTTCGCCGAGGTGGCGCACAGGTTCGGTGGAGACGCGCTGCTGGACAGTCATCTGCCGACGCTCGACCTGATCGATCAGCTCGCCCGGGAATGGCAGGCCATGGACTTCGGCGACGACCGTTATCCCGGCCTCACGTACGCGCTCCGCGTGCTCGCGCAGGCCTACCAGCAGCCCCACGCATGACACCGGAAGGACCGGCGGCGATCGCAGATCTCCGGAACGTGGAGCAGATCGATGTCGTTTCGGTCGCCCCAGGCGAGGGTGATTGGGACCGGTGGACAGCCCTGCCGGGCGAGGTGATCGGTACGTGGACGGGCGAGCGCGTTCGCGAAGTGCTCGACCTTGTCGCGGCGCTGCCCGAGGGCGAGCAGATGCGTTGTTTCGTACCCAGGTATGGGATTCGGGTTCGCAGCGAATCCGCTGTCATCGCCGAGGTGGCTTTCTGCTTCCGCTGCCGCAATGCCCTGGTTATCCCGTCGGAGCAGGCCCCTGGCCTGCCGACGTGGTTCACGTTTGATCCGGAGAGTTCGCCCGCTCAGGAGCTCCTGCGGCTCTTTCGTGCCTGCGAGGTGTAAGGCCGCGGGGGTGACCTTATTGTTGCGGGGTGGGGGAGATCGTCGGCCGGGAGCAGGAGCGGGAGCTGCTGCGTGGGGTGCTGGCGACCGCGCGGAGGGGGCGCAGCGCGGTGCTGGTGCTGCACGGCGAGCCCGGTGCGGGGAAGACGGCGTTGCTCGATGACGTGCAGGGCGTGGCGGACGGGTTCGATGTGCTGCGGTTCGACGCCGTGCAGAGCGAGGCAACGTTCGGGTTCGGGGCTCTGCATCAGTTGCTGCGGCCCTATCTGGGTTCGCTTTCGAGTTTGCCGGCGCCGCAGGGGGATGCGCTTGCGGCGGCGTTCGGGCTCCGGGCGTACGCACAGGCTCCTGATCTGTTTTTGATCGGTCTTGCCGCTTTGGGGTTGGTGTCCGCGCGGGCCGGTGATCGGCCGTTGTTGTGTGTGGTGGACGACGCGCAATGGCTCGATCAGGAATCCGCGGCGGTTCTGGCGTTTGTTGCGCGCCGATTGGACGCGGACCCGGTTGCGATGGTTTTCGCACTGCGCGAAAGTGACGCTTTCGACGGGCTTCCCCGGGCCCCGATTGCCGGGCTCGGCCGAGCCGCCGCCGCCGAATTGCTGGAACGCGTCGCCGGAAAGGGCGTGGACGCGCGGGTTCGCGATGCCGTGGCTGCAGCGACGGGCGGGAACCCGCTCGCCCTGATCGAGCTTGCTCGCGAGCTGAGTCCGGCGCAACTGTCCGGCGGTGCGCCTCTGCCGGACCCGATTCCGCCCGGACCGGCTTGGGAAGAGCGTTACCGCGACGCTATCCGTACGCTGCCCGCCGCCACCCGGATCCTGTTGCTCACCGGCGCGGCCGACCCGAGTGGTGACCCGGAAGTGTTGTGGCGCGCGGGAAAAGAGCTGGGTTTCGGCGTCGAGGACGCTGCGCCCGCTGAGGAGCGCAAGCTGGTCGAAATTCGTGCGGCGTTGCGGTTCCGGCATCCGATGATTCGCTCAGCGGCGTACTACCAGGCGCCCCTTGCCGAACGTCAGCGCGTGCATGCTGCGCTCGCCCTGGTCAGCGCGGTGCTCGGCGAACCGGATCGGGAGGCATGGCACCTCGCCGCGGCGACCAGCGATCCGGACGAGGTGGTGGCGGCAACGTTGCAGCGTGCGGCTGACCGTGAGCGGGGGCGCGGCGGGTGGGCGGCGGCTGCTGAGTTGCTGGCCAGGGCGGGGGCGTTGAGTCCCCGGCCGTCGGACCGGACCGTGCGGTTGCTGGTGGCGGCCGAGGCGGCGTGCGTTGCCGGTTCCGCTTCCCGGGCGCAGACGTTGCTTGACTCGCTGCACCCCGTCGGCGGGCCGGAACTGCGGGTGCAGGCCCGGATCCACCGGCTCCGGCGCGAACCCGTTGCCGCGACGACAACGCTGCTCGCCGCCGCAGTGGCGCGGGATTCGAGGGCTGGGCGGGGAGGGCTGGAGCTGCGGGTTGCGCGGGATGCGTTGCTTGAGGCGGTGGTGCAGGCGAAGATCAGCGATCGACTGGCGCCGGCGGGGGCGACCGAGGCCGATGTTGCCAGGGTGGCGCGGTCGTTGCCGTTGCCACGGGGGATGGCGCCGACGGTGGGTGATCTGCTGCTCGATGCGGACACCGCCCTGCACCTGGACGGACTGACGATCGCCGCGCCGTTGCTCAGGCGTGCGATTGTGGCCACCCTGCAGGCTCCGCCGGATGCGCCGGAACTGTTCGCATGGCTGGCGGCGGCCTGCGCGCATGCGACAGTTCTCGCCGATGACGTGGCGCTGCACGAGGCGGCGTTCCGGTTGCGTGACGAGGCGACCAGGCGGGCCGCGGTGATCCCGATGGCGCTGGCGATGAATCACACCGGCGCCGCCGAGCTGTGGGCGGGACGGGTCCGCGAGGCCGAGCACTGCTTCGACCAGCGGGCAGCGCTCGACGGGATGCTCGGGCTGGAACAGGGCGTGGGGGCGATGCTTGTTGCGGCGTGGCGTGGGCAGGGCGGGCTGTCGGTGCGGGTGCGGGCGGAAGCCGTCCGGCAGGGGCAGGGTTATCAGCTGGTCTTCGCCGACTACGCGGACTTCGTGGTGCGGTTGGGGAAAGGTCACTACGCCGATGCGTACGCGATCCTGGGCTCCCACGACTTCAGCACCTCGCAGTTGAAGTTCGCGCTCGCCGACCTGGTCGAAGCGGCAGTGCGCAGCGGAGCCTCGCCGACCGCTCATGTTTCGCTTCTGAGCGAACTGGCCGAAGCCTGTCCAGTTCCGCGCACTCTCGGCGACCTCGCCCGGGCCCGCGCGCTGCTCGCCGATGACGAAGAGCAGTACCGCAGCGCCATCGAACTGCACGAACGGACACGGGGGCCGGCGTCGCGTGCGCGCAGTCATCAGGTGTACGGCGAATGGTTGCGGCGGGCACGCCGGACCAAGGAAGCGCGCACGCATCTGCGGACCGCGTACGAGTTGTTCGAGGAGATGGGCGCCGGTGCTTTCGCTGCGCGGGCCGCTACGGAATTGGCTGCTGCGGGCGTACGGATAAAGGCGGCACGGACCAGCGATCAAGCCGCCGGCCTGACACCTCAGGAAGCGCGAATTGCGCGGCTCGCCGCTGGCGGCGCGACCAACACCGAGATCGCGGCGCAGCTCTACCTGAGCACCAACACGGTCGAATACCACCTGCGGAAGGTGTTCCGGAAACTGGGCGTCTCCTCGCGCCGCAAACTGTATGCGGAACTCGAAGGACTACGGACTTTCCGGGATGGCGAGCCGCACCCGGCGCCCTAGCGTTGCCCCCATGCCGATGATCGACGTGTACGCCACCGAGGGAACGTTCCCGGACGTCAAAAAGCTCGCCCAGGACCTGGCCACCGCGGTCATGACCATTGAACAGGTCCCGCCGATCGCCATGTTCCGCAAGAACACCGCGGCGTTTGTGCACACGCTTCCGGCTGATTCCATCAGCAACGTCGACGGGGACAGCGATTACGTCCGCGTCCAGGTCCTGACGAACGCGGGCGCCCTCGACCGGGAGAAACAGCTCGCGGTGGTCGCCGAACTGACCAGAATCGTCGCCGAGGCGGGTGGGGACGCGCAGCGCACGTGGGTCCTGCTCACCGAGGCTCCGGAGGGCGGCTGGGGTTTGTGGGGCCACGCCCACACCAACGCCGAACTGGTAGCCGCCGCCCGCGCGGAACTCGCCAAGGGCTAACCGCTCCCCAGGCACAAAACGCGGCCAGCACCGACTGGCGGTCGCCCCACGGCCGGTCGCCGGCGCATGAGCCACTTCAATTGCTGATCTGGGAATACCCGGAGGTCGTGCGCGCCCATCTGGTCCCCGGCTACGACCGGACGAGCTGGCGTCCAGCCATCACCTTTGACGACCTGGTCGATCAACTCATCCAGGAAGGCGTCCAGCTCGAATTGCGCTGACCGGTACGGGCTCCGTGCCGTCGGCCGTCCACCACACGTAGCCGTCCGGGCGGATGATCGTTGAGTCCGTCCGGAGGGCGCGGCCGTCGGGCATGTCGGCGGTGGCGACGCGGGTGCCGATGAGCGGATGTGCACCGTCGAGCGGGTAGTGCACGTCAAGGGCGGACAGTCGCCGGGCGAGCGTGAGGGACAGCTCGGTGTGCGTACCGATCAGATTGCTCAGCAGAGCGCGCAGAGCTTGACCGGTCGGGGTTGTCGCGGTGATCAGGGCGGTCTGCGCGAGTGTGTGCTCGGCGACGTCGTGGGCCCACGGCTGGCGTTCGGATTCGTACGTGTCGAGCAGTGACGGCTCTGCGCGATTCTGCACGACTGCGGCCAGTTTCCAGCCGAGGTTCATGGCGTCCTGCAGTCCCAGGTTCAGGCCGACGCCGCCCGCGGGGAAGTGCATGTGCGCGGCGTCGCCGGCCAGCAGCACGCGGTCCTTGCGGTACTGCGCGGCGACCCGGGTCGCGTTGCCGAACCTGCTCAGCCACGCCGGGTCGTGCAGCCCGAAGTCGGTCCCGGCGATCCGCTGGGTTGTCGCAGCCAGCTCGTCGAGCGTGACCTCGCGACGCGCGCCGGCCTGGTCCTGCGGGTCGAAACCGGTGAACCGCAGCAGACCCCCGGGCAACGGCGCCACGATCAACGCGCCCTTGTCGTTATGGACACCGAAGCCGGGTGCCGGGCGTGCAGAAGCGTGCACATCACCGAGGTACGCCCACGTGTCCGCGTCCGTTCCCGGGAAGCCGATCCCGGCCGCTTTGCGCACGGTACTGCCCGCGCCGTCGGCCCCGACCACCCAGCTCGAACGCCACGTCCGGTTCCCGGTCTCGACGCGGACGTCGGTGGCGGTCTGGGAAACACCGGTCACGGCCTCGCCGCGTACGATCCGCGCGCCGAGTTCCAGCGCCCGCTCGCGCAGGATCGTCTCGGTGCGGTCCTGCGGAAACGCCAGCAGGAACGGGTACGGCGTGTCGAGCCTGGTCAGATCCAGCCGCTGCTCGAGGAAACCGAAATGCCAGGCCGGCACGCGTACGCCATGGGCCAGGAACGGCCCGATCAGGCCGCGCATGGCCAGCTGTTCCAGGGTACGGGCGTGCAGCCCGAGCGCCTTCGGATGGGCCGACGGTTCGGGCGCCCGTTCGAGCACCACGGTTCCGACCCCGGCCAGCCGGAGTTCGGCGGCGAGCAGCAGACCGACCGGCCCTGCCCCCACGATGATGACGTCGCTTTCCGTGTTCACACCTGGCGACGCTACGGCCGCCGCACCGCCCGGTCATTGATCGAACGCGACGGATTCTTCATCACGTACGCTCCCCTCATGCCGACCGTGGCGGAAGCACTCGCACATGCGCCGTTGTCCCTTGTCGACGATCCCGAGGGCGCCCGGAACGTCGTCGGGCTGCGGCTGCACGCCGACGCGGTTGCCCCGTCGTTCACGCTGCTCGGCCTACACAGGCAGTTACGCCACCTGGCCGGCGACTACGGTCCGCGCTCGGTTGACCTGCCCGGCCCGGTTTCCGATGTGCGCGGCTGGGCCAACGCGTTCGGCGCCAAAGTGCGCGCGGGCCGTCCGTCGGCATTGCTGCGACTGCCCGCGGGTGTCCTTTCCGAACAGGTCGGCGGCGTCAAACGCTCAACCCTGGCGCGGCAGATCCGCGACGCATTGAGCGAACGTCTAGGCGCCGAGGCGATCACGTTGAGCGATATTGCGCGAACGATCGCCGTGCATCCGCGTACCGTGCAGAGAAGCCTGCTCGACGAAGGCCTGGCCTTCGCCGAGATCCTGGATTGTGTCCGCCGCGAGCGCGCCCACCACCTGCTCACCACAACCACCATGCCACTCACCACGATCAGCGCGCTCCTGGACTTCGCCGAGCCCGCGGTCCTCAGCCGCTGCGCCCGCCGCTGGTGGGGCCGAACCCCGTCCCAGATCCGGGCCGGCGGCTCCTGAAGAGCGTGATCAGCTGGTCTGCTGCGCGGCGGCCCAGGCCTGCCAGCCGGTGAGCCAGTCATCGTTGGCCGTGACCCGGGCGCGGACGGCCGAGCTGCTGGCCGAAAGACCGTAGGCCGACCGCCGCTGCCAGGCCTCCTGCGCGGACTGGCTGCGCAGCTTGGTACGCAGCTCGGTGCCGTAGAACAGCACCTCGTTGGTGGCCCGCCGCCGCAGATCGTCGTCGGTGCGGAACCACGCAGCCTCGTGATAGAGCGTCGCGAGCTGGGACATCGTGCTGCTCACGGCCTGGCTGGCCACCGTTTCCGCCTGCCCGCTCAGATCCATCTGACGCTGCACGGCGGCCTGCCACAGCCCGGACCAGGCTGCGGGCAACGCCGGCTCAGGACCGCCATCGGCGAGCCATTCTGCCTGCTCAGCGGCGTTGCTCAGCACCGCTTCGGCCAGCGCCCGATGTGGCTCCTGGCGCGGGACATCCGGCTCGATGGACTCCTCGCGCTGGTTCGCTCCGCTGACCGCCATCGCCGCCTCCTCGTCATCCAGGACCGTGGGACAGTCCCAGTGTCGCAGCATCAGCAAAGCACCGCCGACAAGCGGCCGGCCGATACCGTGATCGCCATGGGTCTGCGGGTATTCACGGGACTGCTCGATCGCTCATTCGCGCGCATCGCGGAACTGTCCGCCGATGGCCGTTTCTTCGACCGCACCGAGGTCGCCGAGATCGCGGACGTCTGGGACAACAACACCGTTCCCCTGTTTCAGGCCGCGCTTGCCCGGTCTGCCCGGATTCGTGACCGGCACGCCGCGGAAGCCCTGCAGTGGATGGCAGACCTGGGACCGTCACGCCGCGCCTGGATGATCCGGCATGGCGGTCAACCCCTGGCGGCCCTGCTCGGACCGGCATCACCCGATTCCCCTTACTACCGTGACTCTCTGGGCCGGATCCGTTTCAGCTCGGCGCCGCTGACCGTCGCGGCCGTAACGAGCCTCACCCAGGACTACCGCCTGGACCAGGCCACACTTCGCACCGTACGGGTAGAGCGCGCCGGAACCACGCTCGATGGCTACCTCGCTGTCCAGACAACGACGGACGCCGTGGTGCAGCTGTACCTTCGCGACATTCAAGACGTACGTTTCGACAGCTCTGACACAACCGGCATCGTCCTCGCCGTAGACGACACGGGTGTCGAGATCCGGATCGGTGATCGCGGGCTGATCCGTTGCGGAGGAGCCGTGCTCGGATTGGACGACGACGCGTGGCATCTGACGCACGCGGGCCGGGCCGCCGACGCGATCACCCCCGCGCGGGAGCCGAAGGCGCCGAAGCCACGCGTGAAGGAAAAACCGGTGGGCACGGCCGCGTACGTCCTCCATGAAGTGATGCTGCAAATCCGCACGGTGCGTTACGCGAAGCAGGTCGGCAAGGTCCCGATCCGCGAATACTGCGAGGCGTTCGCGGGCGCGGGCGACGCCATTCTCAGCGCGGCCACCCGGCCCTGGTGGTCGCGTGATGCCGCATTCGGGAGACTGACCGACGAATGGCTCGCGGCAAGCCCGCACCTGACGAACCACATGGCGAAACGCTACGAATTCGGCACGCCGACCGCACTCCCGGCCGAGCCCGTTCCACCGGATCGCGGTGTGCTCACGCTGGCGAGCTGGACGGCGTCGCAGGCGATCGTCAACTACGCGCTCGACGACGGCAGCTGGCGGCTCTGGTCCGCCGACTTCGAGCAGCCGGAGCGGATGGTCCTGGAGACCTCGGACTTCGAGTACGTCAGCCGCCTGCCGGAAAACTCGGGCGACATCGGGAAGCTACGTTGCTAACTTCGTTCCTGCACCTCCCGGTGCGACGCGGGACGGCTACTTCATTGCATGGAAATCAATGCCGTCCTGCTCTTTGATCTCGGGAGGGGCAACAACTTCAGATGCGGTGGGTGCCCGGTGCGCAGGCAGCGGTTACTTCCACTCTTAATGGACAGGTCCCGGGTTCGAGTCCCGGTGCCGGCACTGCATGCCGGCATAGCTCAGGGGATAGAGCAGTTACGTTCCGAGGCCGACTTCGATCTCGGGCACCCCGCACTGAAGAATTGTTGCTCTCTTCCGGTCCGCGGAAGGAGTTCTTCTCGTCATGGCAAAGTTCAACACGACTACGGCGAAGCCCGCCGCGACCGGCCCGATCACCAGCGCCGGCCCCGCCGTCACCTATGAGGGCGCCGCCGGAGTCGCCCGCGGCGCTGAATCGGAACTCTTTCTTCTCGCCGTTGCCAACATGGTCGGTGAAGACACGTTCTATGAGGCCGCCCGGGACCGTGACACCCGTTACGCGCAACTGGTCCGCCAGGTGGCGATCGCCGATCCGGAATGGATCGCCGGGTTTCTCACCTGGCTGCGCAGCCGTGCGAACATGCGCACCGCGTCCCTTGTCGGGGCGGCCGAGGCGACCCGTGCCCTGCTCGCCGCGGGAAAGCCGGGCGGCCGTCAACTGATCAATTCTGTGCTGCTGCGTGCCGACGAGCCCGGCGAAATGCTCGCCTACTGGACGGGCAAATACGGCCGCGCGATCCCGAAGCCGGTCAAGCGCGGCATCGTCGACGCGGTTCAGCGCCTCTATACCGAGTTTTCCCTGCTCAAGTACGACACGGCGGCGCACGGATTCCGTTTCGCCGACGTCATCGACCTGACCCACCCGACCGCGGCCGCGGATTCGCCGTGGCAGGGCGACCTGTTCAAGGTGGCGCTCGATCGCCGGCACAAGCGCGACACGGCATTGCCCGCGTCGCTGCCGATGCTTGCCCGCAACGCGGAGCTGCGTGCGCGGATTGCCGGGGATCCGTCGGCGTTGCTCGACGCCGACGCGCTGAAGACCGCCGGAATGACGTGGGAGGACGCTCTCTCGCTGGCGGGTGCTCAGGTGGACAAGGCAGCGATGTGGAGCGCGCTCATTCCGAGCATGGGGTACGCCGCGCTGCTGCGGAACCTGCGCAACTTCGATCAGGCCCAGGTGCCGGACGACGTCGCCGCTGCGGTCGCCGCACGACTGTCCAACGTGGATCAGGTACGCCGCTCGCGTCAGTTCCCGTTCCGCTTCCTTGCCGCCTACAGGGCAGCACCGTCGCTGCGGTGGGGTCACGCTCTCGACAAGGCGCTCAACCTGTCGCTGAGCAACGTGCCGAAGCTGCCGGGACGCACCCTGGTCCTGGTGGACCGGTCCGGCTCGATGTTCGACACGATGTCGGCGCGCTCGGAGCTGACCCGCGCCGACGCCGCGGCGGTCTTCGGTGCGGCGCTGGCGGCGCGCAACCCGGGCCAGGTCGATCTGGTGCAATTCGGCACCCGCTCCCACTCCATCGACGTACGCCCGGGGGAGTCCCTGCTGCGCGTGATCGACCGCTTCAGCAACCTCGGCGGCACGCAGACCCGCACGGCGGTCCGCAAGTGGTACGCCGGCCACGACCGCGTCCTGATCGTCACCGACGAGCAGGCCTGGGCGGGCGACGGTGACCCGGGCTCGGCGATCCCGCCGCGCACCCCGCTCTACACCTGGAACCTCGCCGGATACCAGGCGGGACACGGCGCGACCGGCCCCTACCGGTACACGTTCGGCGGCCTCACGGACGCCGCGTTCCGCATGGTGCCGCTGCTGGAATCGGGCCAGAACGGCACCTGGCCCTGGGAGTAAGGGGTCCCGCCGATGTACGCTCGTCTCAACTCCAACGATTGCGTTGGAAATGAGTCAAGGGGGGTACGCGGGTGAGAGCAATCGGATTCATCGAGTTCGGGGGCCCGGAGGTGCTCGGCGTCCACGACCTTCCCGATCCGCACCCGGGCCCCGGCGAGGTCCGGGTGCGGGTGCGGGCGGCGGCCGTCAACCCGACCGACATCTCCCAGCGCACCGGCCTGCTCGGGGCCGGCGACGGGCCCCCGCCGCACATCCCCGGCACGGAAGCGGCCGGCGTGATCGACGAGCTCGGCGAGGGCAGCACCTGGCAGCTCGGCGACGAGGTCATGGCTCTGGCCATCCCGATGTCCGAGCATGGCGGCGCGTACGTCGAATACCTCATCGCCCCGGACGACTCCATCGCCCGCATACCCGCGGGAACGTCGTTCGAGCAGGCCTCGACCCTGCCCATGAACGGCCTCACCGCGACCCAGATCCTGGAACTCGTCGCGTTGAAACCCGGGCAGAGCATCGCCGTGACCGGAGCCGCGGGAATGGTCGGCACCTACCTGATCCAGCTCGCCAAGAAGCAGGGCCTGACCGTGGTCGCGGACGCGGCACTCGAAGACATGACCGTCAGGCCGGACCACTTCATTGAACGCGGGGACGACGCTGCGGCCCGGATCCGCGCCATTTTCCCCGACGGCGTGGATGCCGTAGCCGACACCGCGCTGTTGCACGACAAGGTGCTATCCGCCGTACGCGACGGTGGTGTGTTCGTCTCCCTGCGCCGCTGGAAAGGCGAGCCCACCCGGGGCATCCTTTACGAGGCCGCCTGGGTCTACAACGACTACCACTCGCAGGGGAAACTCGACGCATTGCGCCGGGCCGTTGAAGCCGGCGAACTGACCCCACGGGTAGCGGACATACTTCCCGCCGACAAAGCCGCAGAAGCACACCGCCGGGTCGAGGCAGGCGGATTCCGCGGCCGCATCATTCTGAAATTCTAAAAAGAGGCCCGGAACGTACGCCGATAGGCGCCGGGCGTGGTCTGCAACGCGTGACGGAAACGGCGGCGCAGGTTCACCGCGGACGAAAGACCGACCCGCTCGGCGATCGTCTCGACCGGCAGATCGGTTTCCTCCAACAGCGCGCGGGTGCTCGCGATCCGCCGGTCGAGCAGCCACCGGCCCGGCGATGTGCCGAGCTGTTCGGCGAAATAGCGGCTGAGGGTGCGCGGTGAGACGCCGGCCCTGGCGGACATGGCCTCGATGGTGAGCGGGGTGTGCAGGTTCGCCGCGATCCAGTCGAGCAGCGGAGCGATCGAATCGGGCACCGGACCGGTTGTCGGCAGTGAAGGAAACTGTCGCTGATGACCCTCGCGGTGTGGCGCGGCGGACAGTTGTCGTCCGATCCGCATGGCCAGCGCGGCGCCGTGGTCACGCCGCACCTGATTGAGGCACAGGTCGATGGTGGTGGCCGAGGCGCCGGCGGTCGCAACATCGCCGTGGTCGGCGTACAGAATCGTCGCATCGGCCTGGATCTTCGGGTATTGCCGCCCGAGCGCACCGGTGAGCTCCCAATGGACCGCGGCGACGCGCCCGTCGAGCAGTCCCAAGCTGGCCGGAACGTAGACACCCGAACAGACAGCGACAATCCGCGCGCCACGGGAATGAGCGTTTCTGACCGCATCGCCGACCGCCGCGGACACTTCCGGTCCGGGACACCAACCCGCGATCAGGACGGTGTCGGCCTCGGCGAGCGCCTCCAGGCCGTCGTTCACCACGATGTCAAAGCCCATGGTGGTACGGATGGAGCCCGGCCGTTCGGTGCACAGCTGGAACCCGTACCGGTGGGCGATGTCCGGGCCGTGATAGCCGAACACCGCCGACGCACAGGTCACCGGATACATCTCCAGCGTCGGCCCGACGAGGGCGACCACGCGTTCACGCATGGCAGGAATGTACCCAGCCATGTCCGGCGGGGCGCCTGCGGGCGGTCGATGCGCCGACCAGAATTGCTGATCATGCAGTCCGCTCTCGCCACCCGTCCCACGCTCTGGACCAGGGACTTCACCCTGTATTTCGCGGCCCGCGCGGTCTCGCTGCTCGGCGACGCCATGATGCCGGTGGCCACCGCGCTGGCCGTCGGCGCGGTCTACGGCGTTTCCGGCGTCGGGTACGTTCTTGCCGTCTGGACGACACCGTTCGTCCTGCTCATCGTGTTCGGTGGAGTGTTCGCCGACCGGATCGGCGCCCGCACGATGATGGTCGGCGCCGACCTGGTCCGGGTGGTCACCCAGACGGTCGTCGCGGTCGCCTTCTTCACCGGAACGCCGCCGCTGTGGCTGCTTCTGCTCACGTCAGCGCTGGCCGGCACAGCCGCCGCGATGTTCCAGCCCGGCGTGAACGGCATGGTCCCCCTGGTAGCCAAGGACCCCCAGCGCGCCAACGGCACCCTGAAGATCGGCGACGCCGCCACGCAGCTGGGCGGCCCCGTCCTCGCGGGGCTGATGATGGCGCTCACCGGCCCCGGCACGGTCTACACGTTCGACGCGGCAACGTTTCTGGCCAGCGCGACCTGCCTGGCCCTGCTCCGGTACGCCCCGATCGTCATACCCCGCGACCACACCGCCACGGTGCTGCGGGACCTACGCCGAGGCTGGACGGAATTCCGCTCCCGTACGTGGATGTGGTCGGTGATCGTGATCTGGGTGTTCTTCGGCCTGATCGTGTTCGGCCCGCTCATCCCGCTCGGCTCCCAGCAGATCGGCGACCGCCTCGGCGAGGCCGCGTACGGCTGGTCAATGGCCGCCATGGGCACCGGCACGGTCTTCGGCGGCCTCATCGCGATCCGCTTCCGCCCCGCCCACCCCTTGGCCGCGGGGGCGATCGCGCTGACCGGTTTCATCTGCCTGCCCCTGTCGATCGCGCTCGCCCTGCCACTGCCCGGTCTGATGGCCGGCCATCTGATCGGCGGTACGGCCTGGGCATTCTGGTCGGTGATGTGGTCCACCAGCGTCCAGACCCAGGTCGCCCCGGACGTCCTCAACCGTGTGACGGCCTACGAGGTAGCGGGCTCGGTCTCCGGCCTCGCGGTCGGCCAGGCCCTGGTAGGCCCGGTGTCCTCGATCGTCGCCCCACGCGACCTCCTCTTCCTCGCCACCGCCGTCACCGCCGCGGTCTGCGCATCGCTGCTGCTCATCACCCCGATCCGCCGCCTCCACCGCGCCTGACCCGGCGCCCGGATCACGGCCGCCGATCCGCGCCCGCCGGCACAGCCACGCGGTGACGGACGGGCCGAAAGGCATCTGCGGTCGTTGCCCGCCGGTACAGTCACGCGGGTGACCGGCGGGCCGTGGGACACCTACGACCGCGACAGGCTGCGGGCCGGCTGGTCCTACCCGGTCGGGCGGACGATCGTCGAAGCGTCACTGCATGCCGCCGGGGTTCATCTGCTGTCGCTGGACTTCAGGATGCACGGCGGCCCCGCGCCCGATCCGATCCTGCTGAAGGCCACCCGATACCGGGATCTCGGTAACACGTACTACCGGCCCCGCGGAACTCCCGAGCGTTCGCGCTGCGTGTTCGCGATCCACGCCGTGCCGAGCGGGGTCCGCGCCGACGCACACGCCGTGCTCACCACCGGAGGTGGGCTGGATCGCGCGTGCGCATGGCTCGCCGCCACCGAGTCCGCGGACCCGACGTGGCTCTACAAGTCGCACAGCTGGACGGCTCAGTTGCTCAACGGCGCCATGCACGAGACGGCAGAGGCAACCGGCTGAGCGCCCTCACTGCACGAATGTGTTCAGGAAGTCAGCGAAGGCTTTGTTCGTACGGACACTGTCGCCCGTGGCGTCGAGGTCCATGAGTAGTCCGCGGATGACCGCGAGGACGAGAGTGGCGCGTTCGGGTTGATCGATGCTGCGCAGGCCTTCCTCGAGCGGCCCGAGCCAGTCAGTCGTCGCGGCCCGGCGGAAATCGGGTAACAGTTGCTGTGCTGCACCGTCGCGCCACTGGCCGAACATGCGGAGATAGGGCTGGCCTTCGGGGCCGGTCATGAACGTCCAGGCGTTGGCGAGCGTGACCGGATAGGGCTGACCGGGCTGGCCGCGCAGCAGGTCACCGAACATGGTGAGCTGGCGTTGCCGGGCGTGGGCGAGCACGGCGCGTAACAGGATGTCGCGGGTGGCGAAGTGGTAGATCAGCATGCGGGTCGAGGTGCCCGTGGCGGTGGCGAGCGGTTCGAGCTTGTCGGGAAGGCCGTGGGCAAGGGCGTGGTCGGTGCACGCGTCGAGCAGGCGTTGCTTGATCTCGGGTTGTGGTCGCCGGCCCATCACCGCACTTTTTCACGTAACTGCAAGTACGTCTACCGTTGAACGAAACGGCGGATGTGGAGGTCACGATGAGGGTTGTGTTTGTGCACGGGGCCTGCGTACGGGATGGGGCGTGGTGGTGGCACCGCGTGGCCGGGCTCTTGCAGGAAGAGAGCGTGACGCCGGGGCTGCCGAGCTGTGGGGAGGCTGGTGTGCCGGGAGGTGCCGGTGGGCCGGGGCTGGCCGAGGATGTCGCCGCGGTGCGCCAGGTGCTGGCGGACAGTGACGAGCCGACGGTCGTGGTTGCGCACAGTTATGGAGGCATTGTCACGGCGGCGGCTGCTTCGGGCGTACCCTCCGTGCGGCATTTGTTGTTGATCTCCAGTTATCTGCCGGAGGTGGGGCAGAGCCTGTCCGATTTCGGGGATGGCGGCCCGGCTCCGTTCCTGGACGTCGATCCCGTGGCCGGGACGTTCGGGGTTCGGCCGGAGCTGCTGGTGGACACTTTCCTGCAGGATTGCGACACAAACGTGCAGTCGCAGGCAGCGGATCATCTCGCGCGGCAGAGCGTGCAGGTGACCGGCCAGCCCGTCGGAGCCGCGGCCTGGCACGACATCCCCACGACCTATCTCGTGTGCGCGCAGGATCTGGGCACGCCCGCGCGCCTGCAACGCGAGTTCGCCCAGCGCGCCGGCCGGGTCGTCGAGCTCGACGCGGGCCACCACCCGTTCCTGTCCCAGCCCGCCGCGGTCCGGGATCTGGTGCTGTCCTTGTAGTTTGGCCTTGTAATTTGGCCTTGTAGTTTGGCCCAGTGCCAGGATCCTTGATCGTTCCACCGCTGTTCGCCGCCCTCGCCCCGGCACGCAACATCCTGATCGCCGGTGCGGGCGGCGGATTCGACGTGTACGCCGGACTGCCGCTCGCCCTCGCCCTGTCCGGCAACGGCGCGCACGTGCACCTCGCGAGCCTGTCCTTCTCCGAACTCGTCCTGCTCGACCGCGCCGACTGGATCGCGGAGAACGTCGCCGCGGTCACCCCCGACACGACCAGCACCGACTGGTATTTCCCCGAACGAACACTCGCCCGCTGGCTGGCATCCAAAAACCTGCCTTCCACGGTGTACGCGTTCCCGCCGCTGGGCGTCGAACGGCTACGCGACGCCTACCGCCACCTGATCGAAACGCTGCACATCGATGCGGTGGTCCTCGTCGACGGCGGCACCGACATCCTCCTGCGCGGCGACGAGAGCAACCTTGGCACACCCGTCGAGGACATCACCAGCCTCGCCGCGGTCGCCGGCCTCGACGTCCCGGTAAAACTGGTCACCAGCCTGGGTTTCGGCATCGACGCCCACGACGGCGTCAACCACGTCGAGGTCCTGGAGAACCTCGCCGCCCTCGACCGGGACGGCGGCTACCTCGGCGCCCTGTCCATCCCGGGCAACAGCCGCGAGGCCGAGCTCTATCGGGAAGCGGTCGCCCACGCCCAGGCCGCGACCCCGGACCGCCCGAGCATCGTCCACGGGCAGATCGCCGCGGCCACCGCCGGCGCCTTCGGAGACATCAACTTCACCCGGCGTACCCACGGCAGCACTTTGTTCGTCAACCCGCTGATGGCCATGTACTTCACGGTCGACCTGGACAAACTCGCCGCCCGCTGCCTGTACATCGACCGCATCGAGAACACGTGGGGCCGCCCCCAGGTCACCCGCCGCATCACCGCCTTCCGCGAGGGGATCTCACCCCGCATCCCGCGCCAGTATCCCCATTGACCTCAAGGAGGGTTCAGTGAGGACAGTGGTCGCCGGCCACGAGAATGGAGCTGGTTGATGATTGACCCTGCGGCGCCGATTCGCATTGCGCGGCCCAGTCGCGACCTTGCGGCAGCCGAGCGGTTCTATGTCCAGGGGCTCGGACTGCATGTCCTTTATAGAGCGCTCGCCGAGAACGCCGACGAGCACGACCTGGTCATGCTGGGCTGGCCACAGGCGGCGTGGCATCTGGAACTGGTTGGCGGCCCCCACCTGACCGCTCCGCCCACGCCCACGGCCGAGGATCGGCTGGTGATCTACCTGGCCGGGCCGGTGGACGAATCACTGATCGCCCGTCTGGAGGAGTACGGCGGCCGCAGGGTTTCCCAAGGTCAGTACTGGGATCGATGGGGTGTCACCGTGGCGGATCCCGACGGGTACCGCCTGGTCCTGTCCACCCGGTCGTGGACCAGCTGATCAGTACGGAGCCGACGCCTCGGAGCGAGATGATGGAGATCGATCTCCGGGGTAGGCTTCTGCATGGTCGCGACGTACCCTCAGCCCCGGCTCAGTGACATCCGTACGCCCGGCCGGTATCTCCTGTGGCTGGCGCGTTGTCAGCCCGCACGGATTGTGGCGGGGGCGTTCCTCGGCACCACCTGGATGATCGGGCTGATCGTTCCGCCGTGGCTGCTGTCCGAGGCGGTCGATCAGGGCCTCATCCCCGGCGACTACGGGCGGCTGGTCGAATGGGTTGCCGCTCTGGTCGGCGTGGGCGTGCTCACCGCGTACCTGTCGATCATGCGGCATCGGACCATGACCCGGGTCCGGATGGATGGCGCCTTTCGCACCGTGACGGCGGTCAACCGGCATGCCACCGTGCTCGGGGCGACCCTGGCGCGGCAGGTGACCAGTGGTGAGGTGGTCACGATCGGGATCGGTGATGTCGGGGCGGTTGCCGGGGCGTTGACGATGACGGGGCCGGGTTTCGGGGCCCTGGTCGCGTACGCGGTCGTCGCGGTTCTGCTCTTCATGATCTCGCCGCTGCTGGCGGTCATCGTCCTGGCCGGCGTGCCCATCCTGGCGGGCGTGGTCGGGCCGCTGCTCAGACGGCTGAACCACACCGGGGCCGCGTACCGGCAGCAGCAGGGTGTCACGACCGCGCAGATCGTCGACGTCGTTACCGGGTTGCGTGTGCTCAGCGGGCTCGGCGGCAAGGACGTCTTCGCGCGGCGCTATCGGGCCGGGTCGGCCGTGCTGCGGGACGAGGGGTACCGCCTCGGCGCGGTGTCCAGCTGGATCGCGGCGTGTGGCGTCGGGCTGCCTGCGGTATTTCTCGCGGTCGTGACGTGGATCGCGGCGCGGATGGCCGCGCAGGGGACGATCCAGCCGGGCGAGCTGGTGGCCGTCTACGGGTACGCCGGGCTTCTGGTCATCCCGGTGTTCCAGTTCATCGAAGCCGGCGAGTCGCTCAGCCGGGCGCTGGTGGCGGCGAACCGCATCGTGCGTTTTCTCAATCTGACAGCGGATCGTACGGCGGGCACCGGCACAGCGCCGCCCGATCCGTCGGAGCTGCACGACCCGGAGTCCGGTGCCCGGATCGCGCCGGGGGAGTTCGTGGCACTCGTCGCCGCGCGCACGGCCGAGCCCGCTGCCGTCATCGAGCGCCTCGGCGGATTCGCGAGGTCGGAGGCGACCTGGGGTGGCGTGCGGCTCGACGCGATCGACGGCGAGGAACTCCGGCGCCGGATCGTGGTCGCGGACAACGACGCGTACCTGTTCGCCGGGGTCTTCAGGGATGTCCTGGGTGGATCTGATGATGATCGTGTGATGGCCGCGGTGGACGCCGCGGCGGCGCGCGATGTGGTGGAGGGCCTGCACGATGGGCTGGACGCGCGGATCCGTGGCCAGGCCGTGAACCTTTCCGGCGGTCAACGGCAGCGGGTACGCCTGGTCCGCGCCCTGCTCGCCGATCCGGAGATACTGCTCGCGGTGGAACCGACGTCGGCCGTCGACGCGCACACCGAGGCCGCGATGATCGACGGGCTGCGACGTGCCCGGTCGGGTCGCACCACCGTGGTCACGACGACGTCGCCGCTGGTCCTCGGGCGGGTCGACCGGGTGGTGTTCCTGGTCGACGGCGTGGTCGCCGCTGCCGGGACGCACACCGATCTGCTTGCCGGCCACTCCGGCTATCGCACCGTGGTGGCGCGTACCGCCGGCGAGGCCACGGAGGTGCTGCGATGACGATGCCGGTCGCCGATTCCCGTCAGGTGTGGCGCGCCGCCGGCCGGTTGGTCAGGCTGGAGCGTGGTCCGGTCGCCGTCGTGCTCGCGCTGAACGGGCTCGCCGCGAGCGCCGGTCTGGCCGGGCCGTGGTTGCTCGGGCGGATGCTCAACGCCATCACCGGCGCGCACGACACCGCGCAACGGCACGCCGCGGTCGGCACCGTCGACCGGATAGCCATCGTGATTCTCGTGATGGCGGTCGTGTCGATGGTGCTCACCCGCTACGCACGGCTGGTGGCGTTCCGGTTCGGCGAGCGGACCGCGGCACGGGTCCGCGAGCAGTTTCTCGACCGTACGCTCGCGTTGCCCGCTGTCGCCGTCGAGCAGGCATCGGCCGGCGATCTGACCGCACGCGCCACCACCGACGTCTCGACCGTCGCCTCCACGCTGCGCGATGCCATGCCGGACGTCCTGATCTCGCTGGTGCAGGTGCTGGTCATCGTCGTCGCGGTAGTGCTGCTGGATCCGATTCTCGGAGCGTGTGGCGTCATCAGCCTCGCCGGCACCTGGGTGGCCGCCCGCTGGTATCTGCGGCGTGCCCGTGCGGCCTACCTCGACGAGGGTGCGGCCGGCTCGATTCTCGCCGAGGAGCTGACCGCGACCGCCGAGGGAGCCCGGACGGTGGAGACACTGTCGCTGGCACGGCGCCGGATCGCCGCCGTCGACGAGGCGGTCGCCGGGTCACGGCGGGCACGGCTGCGGACGCTCGGGCTGCGTACCGTGCTGTATCCGGCAGTTGACATCTCCGCCATCCTCCCGGTCGCAGCGGTGCTGCTGATCGGTGGCGCTTTCTATCATCGATCCGATATCGGTACGGTCGTCGCGGCCGCGCTCTATGTGCGCCAACTGATCGCGCCACTGGAAGTCGTGCTGATGTGGATCGAGGACCTGCAGAGCAGCAGCGCCTCGTTCGCGCGCGTCGAGGGTCTCGCCGATCTCGCCGAGCCCGGTCCGGTGACGGATGCCGAACCGGCCGACGATCGCATCGCCGTCACGGACGTCCGGTACGCCTACGACCAGGGCCGGGACGTGCTGCACGGCATCGACCTCACAGTACGGCCCGGTGAGCGGCTGGCGGTCGTCGGCGCGTCCGGCGCGGGAAAGTCGACGCTCGGGCGCCTGCTTGCCGGCGTCGACCGGCCGCGTACCGGTGCGGTGACCGTCGGCGGCGTGCCGATCGCGGACCTGAGGCCCGAACGGCTGCGGGAGCAGGTCGTCCTCGTGACGCAGGAGTACCACGTCTTCCACGACTCGATCCGTGGCAATTTGCTCATCGCACGCCCCGAGGCGACCGATGCGCACCTGCGCGCGGCCCTCGACACGGTCGGAGCGCACTGGGCCGGCGACCTCGACACCCTGGTCGGAGGTGACGCGCAGAAGCTCGACGGCGCGCAGGCACAGCAGCTCGCGCTGGCCCGGGTCATCCTCGCCGACCCGCACACGGTCATCCTGGACGAGGCGACCGCGTTGCTGGACCCGGCGTCGGCACGTCACACCGAGCACGCGCTCGCCGCGGTGCTCGACGGCCGTACCGTCATCGCGATCGCCCACCGCCTCCAGACCGCCCACGACGCCGACCGGGTCGCCGTGATGGACGCCGGCACGGTGACCGAGCTGGGCACCCACGACGAACTCGTCGCAGCCGGCGGCACGTACGCGGCCCTATGGCGCTCCTGGCACCACTAACGCTGCTTCCCGTCCCGGAACACGCTCCGCACCAGATCCTGCAGCCCGGCGTGGACGTCCGTGTCCGGCCGGCCGCGCAGGTGTTCGACCAGGTCACTGCGTACCGCGGCGAGCAGCGCGTGCGCCAGGAATCCGGCGGGTGCGTCCGCCCGAGCGGCGGCGATGAGCCCGGCCAGCTCGGCGTGCCACCAGTCATAACCCGCATTGGTGTACGGGCTGCCGTGCCCCGCCCGCTCGAACGCCAGCCCGAGCACCCGGTGGCGCTCCTTGAACCGCCACGTCCGGGTCAGCAGCTCCAGGGCGCGTTCCGCGGGATCTCCGTCATCGCCGACCGGTCGCGCGGCGAACTCCTGCGCCGACCGCTGTTCGTAGAGCGCCCGCACCAGCCCGAGCCGGTCGCCGAAGCCCCGGAACAGGGTGCCTTTGCCGACCCCGGCAGCCGCCGCGACGGCATCCATGGACACCTCATCGGGGTCGTTCGCGGCGTCGAACAGGCGCCCCGCCGCGGCCAGCACGATCTCCCGGTTGCGTGCCTTGTCAGCCCGCACAGCAGCGCCCCCTCAACAAAACGGACCGTCAGTCCGCTACAGTGAAAGCGGACCGGCAGTCCGCAGTCTAACTTCCAGGAGGAACCATGTCCGACAGCCCCACGCAAGTGCTGCGGCGCGCGCTCGACCACCTGCTCGCCCACGACATGGCGGCGTTCATCGCGCTCTACGCGGACGATGCCGTCATGGAGTTCCCGTTTGCCCCGCCCGCCCGGCCGCAGCGCCCGGACGGCCGGCCCGCGGTCGAGGCGTACCTCGCCGGCTACACCGATCTTCTCGACATCCAGCGCATCCACGACGTCGAGGTGCACGAGACCACCGACCCGGCCGTCATCATTGGGGAGTTCGCCGCCAGCGGGCTGGTTGTCGCGACCGGCGAGCCCTACACCGCGCGCTACATCGCCGTCCTGACGATCGTCGACGGCCGCATCCGGCGCTACCGGGACTACTGGAACCCCCTCGCCCTGGGCGACATCCCGGTGGGAATGGGCGTGGCGGCATGACCGTACTGGTCCTCGGCGCGAGCGGCACCACCGGCAGCCGGCTCGCGCGGCAACTGATCGAGCACGACATTCCCGTACGCCGTGCCGGCCGCTCGCCGTCCGCCGACGTCCGCTTCGACTGGACCGACCCGGTCACCTTCGCCCCGGCGGTCCGCGAGGTCCACGCGGTCTACCTGGTCGCGCCGCTGGGCGTGGCCGACCCGGAACCGATCATGACCCCGTTCCTGGTGGAGGCCCAGCGCGCCGGCGTGCAACGGGTCGCCCTGCTCAGCTCGTCGGCGATCCCGGTGGGCGGCATCGGTGCCCGGCTGGCGGACTTCGTACCCGGCTGGACGATCCTGCGCCCGACCTGGTTCGCCACAAACTTCACCGGCGACCACCTGCACGCCCGGTCCGCGCGCGCCGAAGGAGAGATCGTCAGCGCCACCGAGGACGGCCGGGTGCCGTTCATCGACCCGGATGACATCGCCGCCGTCGCCCGGCACGTCCTCACCGGCCTCGAAGCACCCCGCCGCGACCTTGTCCTCACCGGCCCCGAGCCACTCACTTTCGACGACGTCGCGGCCGAGCTCACCACGCACACCGGCCGGGACGTCCGTCACCGGCGGATCTCCGTCACGGACCTGTCCGCCCGCCTTCAGCAGGACGGCATACCGGCGCCGTTCGCGGACCTGCTCGCCGGCATGGACGCCGCGATCGCGCAGGGGGCCGAGGACCGGACGACAAGCGTGGTCGAGGAGATCACCGGCCGGCCACCGCGCTCGTTCAGGAGCTTCCTGACCCGCTGAGGCGGGCGGCGCCCTAGGTATACCTAGATGGTCAAGCGCCCGTCCTAAACCACGCTGACCAGCGAAGATAGGCAGACGCTTCCGATGTGACCCCCACCCCTCGCGGCAGAGGATCAATACATCACCTGCTGACGAGGGAGACACAATGTTGCTTCACCCGGACATGATGCTGGCGCTGGCGAACGAGCACCACCGCGCGCTGATCGCCGAGGCCGACCAGCGCAGGCTGCTGAACCTGGCCCGGCGGGTGCGCCGGGCCGGGAAAGACCCGGCCGTTCGTAAGCAGCGCGCCGGTACCCTGGCGCCGTGCGAAACATCCGCGGCGGTGCCAGTCCGATGATGATCGGCCGCGAGAGCGAGCTGCGCCGGCTGACGCAGCTCGCCGCGTCGCGGGAGCCCGCGGTGGCGATCATCGCGGGGGAGCCGGGGATCGGGAAGACGCGGCTGGTGCAGGAGCTGCTGGCGGGGCTGCCGGCCGAGACGGTGGTGCTGGTCGGACGGGCGGAGCCCGGGTCGCTTTCCCGGCCGTACGAGGTTCTGCTCGACGCCGTCGACAGTCATCCGGAGGTCGACGAGGAGCAGCTGGCGGCGCTCGCGGACCCGCAGCGCAGCCCGGTCGAGCGGTTGCACACCGGGCTCGCGATCCTGACCGGGCTGGTCGGCGATTCCCCGGCGGTGATCGTCTTCGAGGATCTGCACTGGGTCGACTCGGAGAGCGCGGCGCTGTTCGAGCGGATCGCTGACCGCCGGGGGCCGCGGCTGCTCGTCGGGACGTACCGATCGGATGAGGTTTCCCGGCGCCGTCCGGTGGCCGGGCTGCTCGCCCAGATGGAGCGGCGCCATGCCGTCACCCACGTGCGGCTGGACCGGCTCACCCCGTCGCAGACCGCGGCCATGCTGGCGGCCGCGACCGGCGGTCCGGCATCGTTACGTGCGGCGACCGCGCTGCACCACCGCACCGGCGGCAACCCCTTCTTCCTGGAGGAACTGCTACGGGCCCTTCCGGGGTACGACGTGGAGGCGCTGGTCGAGCAGCCGTTGCCGTGGAGCCTCGCCGACGTGCTGCGCCGGCAGGTCGACGATCTCGACCCGGTCAGCCACCGCATCGTCGAGGCGGCGGCCGTGCTCGGCCATCGCATCCCGTTCGACCTGCTGGCCGAGGTGACCGGTGCGGGCGAGGACGAGCTGATCGCGGTGCTGCGCGACCTGGTGACCCGGGGTGTGCTGCTCGAGTCCGGTGAGGACGAATTCGCGTTCCGGCACGCGCTGGTGCGCGAGGCGATCGCCGACCAGATGCTCGGCCGCCAGCGCCGCCGGCTGCACGAGACCGCGCTCGACGTACTGCTGAAAAAAGACTCCGACCCCGCGATGGTCGCGCATCACGCCCGAGGCGCCGGACGGTACGACGACCTTGTCGACGCCGCGCGCCGGGGTGCCGTGCTCTACCTGTCGATCGGCTCCGCGTACCAGGCCCTGCAGCTCGCCGAGATGGGCCTCGACGAGCAACCCGACGACCCGGGCCTGCTGGCCTCCGCGGCCCGCGCGGCGTGGCTGGCCGGGCTGCTGGACGACGCGCTGCGCTACGGCCGGCGCTGGCGTGACCTCGCCGGCACCACGACCGACCGGGCCGAGTCGCTGTACCTGCTGGTCCGCATCGCCTGGGAGTCGCGGGAGACCGGCGAGATGCAGACCCTGACGCAGGAGATCGAGACGCTGATCGCGCAGCTCCCGCCCGGTGCCGAGCAGGCCCGCGCGATGACCGCCATCGCCCAGTCGGCCTACTTCCGCGACGAACCCGAGGCGTCGGTGCTCTGGTCCGACCGGGCGTTGGTGCTGGCCGAGCAGTTCAACCTGCCGGCCGTACGCCTGGCAGCGCTGGTCGAGAAGGGTTCCGCACTCATCGAGCGGCCGAACACCGCCGCCACGGGACGCACAATCCTGGCCGGTCTCGTCGACGAGGCGGAGAAGGCGGGGGAGTGGGTGCTGGCCGCCCGCGCCCTCAACGTCCTCGTGCACGGCGAGCCCCCGACCTCGCAGGCCGAGCACGCCGAAACCCTGGAACGGATGCGCGTCGACGCCGAACGCGCCGGCTTCGAATCGCTCTCCGTGGCAACGTACTTCCAGGGCCGCGCCCGGCTCGCCATGTGGGCCGGCGACCTGCGCGCCGCGATCGCCGCCCTGGAGGAGGGCCGCGAGCAGGACCGCAGCTACCGGCGCCGCGGTCGCTGGGCCGACTACCACGGCTTCTTCCTGGCCGGGCTCTACCTGGAGGCCGGCGAGCTGGACCGCGTCGAACAGGTCATCGCCGACCTCGCGACGCTGCCCAGCAACCCGCCGAGCGCGATCCCCGGCCTCACGTTCCACCTCGCCTGCCGCCGCGGCGACCTCCCGCTCGCCGAGACGATCCTGGACGAGTTCCTCACCGCCCTGCAGGAGCAGACCTGGCGCGCCGGCGACCACGCCCACGACCTGATCTCCGCCGCCCTCGAGGCCGGCCTGCCCGCACACCGCCTCGACCAGATGGCCGCCGCGCTGCTCGACCCCCACACGTGGGACGCCTACCGGACGCTGGTCGATGCCCAGCTCGCGTCGGCGCACGGCCGTCACGCCGAAGCGCTGACCGGGTACCTGTCCATCGTGGACGCCCACACCCTCGGCCCGGCGACGCGCGGCACGGCCCGGGTCGGCGCCGCCCACTGCCTGCTCGCCGCCGACCGGCGCGACGAAGCAGCAGCCCAGGCGGAAGCGGCCGGCTTACTCCTGGCCGAATGGCGAGGCTGGCGGGTGGCGCAACTCGACCACGTACGCGCCAGGCTGGGCATGGCTCCTGCCGACGCCGAACCCGCGGTCACCGGCCTGGCCGCGCTGACACCGCGCGAGCGCGAGGTAGCCGTACTGATCAGCGACGGCCTCACCAACACGGACCTGGCCCGCCGCCTCTACATCTCCCCCAAAACCGCCGCGGTCCACGTCTCCAACATCCTCCGCAAGCTCGGCGTCTCATCGAGGACCGAAGTGGGCGACGCCGTCGGCCGGCACGGCGTCCTTTGAAGCCCGGCGCCGGCAGGTGATGGCGCATTCGGTGGTGGTTCTGTTTTAGGCTCGGTGCTGTGACCGCGTCGCTCATCTTCGGAGTTTTCCCGCTGGGGATCGCTGGTGGACCGGACGGAATCGTCGCGGGACCGCCGGATGACTTCGAGGCAATCGGGCGTATGGTCCGCGAGGTGCAAGGAGAAGGCCATCCCTTGCTTCCCCGGGTGTACGTTCTCTGGTCCGGCGCTGATTCCACCGCGGCGGTGCACGCGCAGATCGCGAACCTCGTCGCGGGCGGGACCCCGTGGGATCTGGTGCTCTGCTATCGCGATCCCGCCGGGGACGTGGCGGCATGGGTGGCGTTCGTCGCCCAGGTCGTCCAACGGCACGGAAGGCGACTGTCAGCGGTGCAGGTCACCGGTGAACCCAATCTGACCTGGACCGGTGTGCGGGAGTCCGGTGGTTCATCATTCGCGGCGGCGCTGGACTACGCGGGGATCGACATCTACCCCGATGTGTTCGGCCCCCGGGTGAGCCTCGACGCGCTGCCGGGCACCGTGGAGCGACTGTTGCGCGATTTCCGGGAACAAGCCCTGGCGACAGCGGGAATTCCGGCCGCTGTGCCGATCCGGATCTGTGAGAACGGATGGCCGACCGGCCCGGATCGGCCTGAGGACCAACAGGCAGAGGTACTGGAAACCATCATCCGAACGGTGCACAGGCTGCGGGCGGAGTTGAACGTGACCCACTGGCAATTGTTCACCCTGCGCGACGCGGACAGCTCGAAGGACGACCTTTTCCACCGGTTCGGCGTGCTGCGCAGCGACTATTCGCCGAAGCCCGCGTTCCACAGCCTCCGCCGTCTGATCGCGGAGCTCGGCTAAGTTGCTGGCATGAGTCTTCTTGATGATGTGGCTGTACGGGACGGATGGCGGTGCTGGGTCTGTGACGAGCCCGTTGACGCGGACATGTCGGTGAATGATCCGCGGGGGCCGAGCGTTGACAGCCGTACCGCGGACAAGAAGGCCAAGATTCCTGAGCGGCTCGCTCATCGGGCGTGCAACACGCGCAAGGGCGCGGTCAAAGTGGTGATCGCCTGGCCGGATCGGTTGAACGTCGTGGAGCCGGCGCCGCTGATCACCGTTGCCGATCGACTCGAGCGTAAGGGCGGGCGGGAGCTGGTCGCCCGGTGCCCGAGCAAGAAGGACGCGCAGGAGGCCGCGGATTGGCTGGTCGACCGGTTCTCGCGGCTGGCGCCGGGGCTCCCGGTGACCGCAACCGTCGAACCGGGCGGTGGTCAGTTCCTCGTCGCCCTGGCCTCGGGCCGTAAACGCTGAGCAAGAAGCCGGCCGCGTACGGCCCGCAAGGTCTCGTCGGTGAGGCCCGCTTCCCGCAGGAGTTTCTCTATGTCGAGGGTGGCGAGAAGCTCCTGCAGGACGGCGGTGATGGTGGTGCCGCGGGTGGCGAGGCGGGCGGCGATCGGGGCGTCGTCGAAATGGCGGCGGAGGCGTTCCTCGCTCAGCTCGTAGTCGGCGGCGATGGACTGTGGGTCGACGCCGGCGAGGGCGAGGAGAAGAAGCGCGACCAGGCCCGTACGGTCACGGCCGATTCCGCAATGGATGACCACCCCGCCTGGCTCGGCCTGGGCGACCGCGGTGAGGGCCGCGGCGCAGCGTTCCGCCTTGTGCGTGAGGAACGGCCGGTAGTAGAGCGGGGTGCCGTCGATGTCGTCGTCGATGCAGCGGTACCAGAAGCCGGTGTCCGCGTTGTCGTCGAGCGGGACGTGAACGACCGTGATGTCCGCCGGACGGTCGACGGTCACCGCGCGTTCGTCGTCCTCGCGCAGGTCGACCACGGTCCGGATGCCGTGGGCGTGCAGCGCGGCCCAGCCCTGCGGCGTGAGCCGGTCGAGGCTGTCCGCGCGCACCACCGCGCCCCAGCGGGTGACGCCTCCGCCGACGGTCGGCAGGTTGCCGAGGTCGCGGATGTTGAGGCACCCTGCCCAGTCGAGATGCCGTTCGCCCGTCACCCGGCGAAGTCTATCTATGGGATCAGCACCAGTCTGCCTCGTACGCGGCCGTTCTCGCTGATGCGGTGTGCTGCGGCGATCTCGGCGAGCGGGAAGGTCCGGTCGACCGGGAGCCAGAACCCGCCGGCTTCGATCAGCTTCCCGATGGTCGCCAGGGAGTGGAAGGCGTGACCGTCGGTGAAGCCGTTGCTGAAGTGCACGCCGTGTTCCTTGGCGCCCTCGAAGTCGGCGAGGGTGACCACGTTCTGAGGGCCGCCGGCGAGATCGATGAGCTGGGGCAAGATGCCATTTCCCGCGATGTCGAGTGCGGCGTCGACGCCACCGGGGGCCAGGGCGCGGACCCGCTCGGTCATGCCTTCGCCGTACGTGACGGGGTCGGCGCCGAGCAGGCTCAGGTAGTTCTGGTTGGCGGCGCTGGCGGCCCCGATCACGCGGGCGCCGCGGGCTACGGCTAGCTGGACCGCTGTGCTGCCGATTCCGCCGGAGGCGCCGTTGATCAGCAGGGTACGGCCGCCGGCGACGGCGAGCTGGTCGAGTGCCCGGGTCGCCGTCTCGAGCGCGATGGGCAGCCCTGCGGCGTCGACGAACCCGAGCGACACCGGGATGATCGCGCGATAGGTGAGCAGCGCCAGTTCGGCTGCGCCGGCGCCGTCGTCGGAGATGCCGAACACGCGGTCGCCGAGGGCCACATCGGTGACGCCTTCGCCGAGTTCGTCGACGACTCCGGCGACATCCCGGCCGGTCGTCTGCGGGAGCTGCGCGCCGAAGCTCAGCTCGCCTTTGCGGATCTTCCATTCAGTCGCGTTGATGCCGGCGGCGTGCACGCGGATGCGGACCTGGCCGGGACCCGGGTGGGGGTCGGGGAGATCGACGATCCGCAGGACCTCGGGGCCCCCGTACTGACTGAACTGTGCTGCCTTCATGACGGTCCTCCTGATTGCTGGCGTGTTGCTACATATGGGCGACGGGTGCGGCGTCCGGATCGCTCGGCAGCGGCCCGGAGCGGAGCAGCAGGCCGCTGATGACGGCGCCGGCGACGAAGAAGCCGGCGACCCAGGCGAAGGTGGTGGTGTAGCTGTGGATCGTCGCGGCGGCCAGGGCTTCCGGTCCGGGCGTCCTGCCGGACAGATAGCCGGTGAGCGCCGAGGTGGCGATCGTGCTGAGCACCGCGGTGCCGACGGATCCGCCGACCTGCTGTGCGGTGTTGACCAGGGCCGAGGCGACGCCCGCGTCGTCGGCGTGCACCCCGGAGGTACCGGCGGTCATCGACGGGGCCATCGCCATGCCGATGCCCAGCCCCATGACCAGCAGCGGGCCGAGGACGCTGCCGGCGTAGGTGGAGGTCGCCCCGAGCCGGGTCAGCCAAAGCATGCCGGCCGCGCCGACCAGGAAACCGGCCGGCACCAGCACCCGGATCCCGATGCGGGGCAACAGGCCGCTGGCGGCACCGGCGGCGACGACGAGCGCGCCGATCATCGGCAGGAACGCGATCCCGGACCGGATCGGGGAGAAGCCGAGGTTCTGCTGCAGGAAATAGGTCAGGAACAGAAACACGGCGAACGAGCCGATGCCGAACAACAGCAGGCTGATCAGCGCGCCGCCGCGGGTGCGGTCGGTCAGCACCCGCGGCGGGATGAGCGGGTGCGCGACCCGAGTCTGGAGGGCGGCGAACGCTGCAAGCAGGACGGCTGCGGCGGTCAGCCAGCCCCAGACGGCGACCTCGCCCCAGGCGTGGCTCCCGGCGTTGGCGAAACCGAAGACGAGGGCGAACAGGCCGGCTGACACGGTGATGGCACCGGGCACGTCGAGGCGAGGGCGAGCGCCGTCCTGGCGCTGCGGACGCAGCCACAAGGTGCTACCGGCGACGGCGAGCACGGCGAAGATGATGTTGACGTACATGCACCAGCGCCAGTCGAGATATTCGGTGAGCACCCCGCCCAGCAGCAGGCCCAGCGCCCCGCCCGCGCCCGAGACCGCGCCATAGATGCCGAACGCCTTGGCGCGTTCGACCGCGTCGGTGAACGTGGTGGTCAGCAGGGACAGCACCGCGGGGGCGAGCAACGCACCCAGCAGGCCCTGGGCGGTGCGGGCCGTGACCAGCAGCCCGAAGTTCTGTGCGGCGCCGCCCACCGCGGAGGCCGCGGCGAAGCCGATCAGGCCGATCAGCAGGGCGTTCTTGCGGCCGATGAGGTCGCCGACGCGGCCGCCGAGCGGCAGCAGCGCGCCGAACGCGAGGGCGTAGGCGGTGACGATCCACTGCCGGTCGCCGTTGGAGAACCCCAGGTCACCCTGCGCCGAGGGCAGGGCGATGTTGACGATGGTGGAGTCCAGCACGACCATCAGCTGGGAGAGACCGAGCACGGCGAGAATCAGCCATCGCCGGGCATGATTCGAAGATGGTGCGGTGACAGTGCTGGTCACTGGAGTGGTCATGACGTCCGGCTTCCGTGGTGTGCTGCAGTGCGGGCAGGTGGCGGATCGGTGTGGCAGGCAAAGGCTGACCCGGCCCGCGCACACCGGGCGCACACCGGGCGCACACCGCACGCACACGCCGATAGACAACGGATGTATGAGGCCCTGGCGCCCCGGCCCTGAGACGATCGGGGACATGGAAAGGGATGCGGGATTTCACGTCACGCTGCTGGACGCGTTCGAGGCGACCTACGGCGACGTTCCCCTGTCCGTGGCCGGTGCGCGGTTGCAGGGCCTGCTCGTCCGGCTCGCTCTGGCCGGTGGGCGCGCGGTCGAGCCCACCGTGCTGATCGACGCGATCTGGGGTGCTGACCTTCCTGCCAACCCGGGCCGCGCGCTGCAGGCACTCGTCACGCGGCTTCGGCAGGCCGCCCGGTCGGCCGTGGCGGTTGTGCAGGCCCCGGGCGGCTACCGGCTGCGGGTGCAAGCGGCAGACGTGGACGCGCTTCGGTTCGAGCAGCTTGCCGCCGCCGGCCGGGACAGCCTGCGGGCCGGCGATCCGGGCACCGCGGCTGCCGTGCTGCACGAAGCCGTGGCGCTGTGGGGAGCCGCCCTGGGCGCCGAGCCCGGGGTGGTCGCCGCGGTGGCGCCCGCCGCAGCGACCCGCTTGGCCACCCTCTCCGCCGAGGCCGTCGTTGATCTCGCCGACGCCGAGCTGGCCCTGGGCGACGCCGGCTCGGCTGCCGCTCACCTGAGCGCCCTGCTCAGTGAGCACCCCGTTCACGAGCGGGCGGCCGCGCTGCTCATGGACGCGCTGACCGCCACCGGCCGCCAAGCCGACGCCCTGGGCAGCTACGAGCAGATCCGCGAGGCCCTGGCCGACACGCTGGGCGCCGACCCCGGCGACGCCCTGCGCGAGCGTCACCTGCGCCTGCTGCGCCCCGGGCACCACATGGCGGCCCAGAAAAGTGGTGGGGACGACCACGTCACACCGGGAAACCTGCCCTCGCCGGTGACCAGCTTCATCGGCCGCGGCGATGACCTCGCCCGCATCGGCACCCTGCTCGCCGCCGGGAGACTGGTCACCGTGCTCGGTCCCGGCGGCGCCGGGAAAACCCGCCTGGCGATCGAAGCCGCACGCCGGCACCCCCACGAGTTCGGCGACGGCACCTGGCTGATCGACCTGGCCGTCATCGTCGAGCCCGCCAAGATCGGCGCGGCGGTGCTGGCCACGATCGGGATGCGTGACGGCGCGACGTTCCGGGCCGTGGGTGACGACCTCGACGTGCTCGTCGAGCGGTTCGCCGATCGGGAGAGCCTGCTGCTGATCGACAACTGTGAACACCTGATCGACGCCGTGGCCCATCTGGTCGCGGCACTGCTGTCACGCTGCCCCGGGCTCCGCGTGCTCGCCACCAGCCGCGAACCCCTGGCCATCGACGGCGAGGCGCTGGTCCCGCTCGGCCCGCTCACGCTGCCGGAGCCGGATGCGGATCTCGAGCACGTCCGCCGGGCGGCTTCAGTGCGGCTGTTCACCGAGCGGGCAGCCGCCGTGCGGCCCGGCTTCGCCGTCGACGAGAGCACCCTCGGCGACGTGGTGCACATCGTGGCCGAGCTCGACGGCATGCCGCTCGCACTGGAGCTGGCGGCGGCCCGGTTGCGGACGCTGTCGCTGCCCGAGCTGGCCGACGGGCTCTCGGACCGGTTCCAGGTCCTCACCGGCGGAAACCGTGTCGCGCTGCCCCGGCACCGGACGTTACGGGCGGTCATCGCGTGGAGCTGGGAGCTGCTCAGCGACCGCGAGCGTGCCGTCGCGGAACGCATAGCCGTCCTGCCCGGAGGTGTCACACCGGCCTCGGCCGCCGCCGTCTGCAGCGGAACCGCCGTGTCAGCCGGCGAGATCCCCGAGCTGCTCGCCGCCCTGGTCGACCGGTCTCTGCTCCAGCTCGCCCCCACCCCCGGCCGCTACCGCATGCTGGAGACGCTGCGCCAGTGGGGCACCGACCGTCTGGAGGAAAAGGGAGAGCTCGGCACCGTACGCGGCTTGGCCGCAAGATACTTCGCGGAGCTCATCGCCGTCCACGATCCTCAGTTGCGCGGGCCCGGGCAGCGGCAAGCCATGCAGCTCATCAACGCCGAGTACAGCAACACGCTCGCCGGTCTGCGTCACCTCTGCGACACCGGCGACGCCACCCGCGCTGTCGGCCTGGCCCTGCACCTGACCTGGTACTGGCAGATGTTCGGCCAGCACCCCGACGCGGGCTACTGGCTGGGACAGGCACTCGCGGTCCCCGGTGAGCCGACACCCGAACGTGACTGTGTCCTCGCGATCCAGTCGCTCAACGGGCCCGGCACCGCCGCCGGGACGATCAGCGGCGAGACCGCCGATGAGCTGGCCGGGCGGCTACTGGCACACACCCGGCTGCCGAGCCCGTGGGGCCTGGTCACCGCGCTGGTGCAGCCGGAGCCGGTCACGCTCACCATCATCGAGTCCGTTGCCGGCGGCGACGACGGGTGGCAGGCCGGCCTGGCCCACATGTTCCGCGCGCAGATCGCCGAGAACGCCGGCGACCTCGACCGGATGCGCACCGGTGTGGAAGCCGCCCTGGTCGGCTTCCGGCAGGCCGGGGACGACTGGGGCCAGGCAGCCGTGCTGTCCATGCGCGCCCAGCTTCGGCAGTACGGCGGCGACCTCGACGGCGCGCTGGACGACCTGCGCCAGGCCCGATCGTTGACGGCGGGGTTCGGCGGTCTCGGCCTCAGCGATCAGATGAGCGACCTGCACCGGATCGACCTGCACCTGCGGCGCGGAGAAACGGGCCCGGCCGTCGCCCTGATGCAAGTGGTCCGCCGGCGATCGGGTCGCACGTCGGCGCCGCTGTCGTCCACGATGATCGACGTCCGCGAGGCCGGCTTCCGGGTGCGCCTCGGCGAGCTGGACCAGGCACGCGAGCTGCTCGACAACGCCGAACGCCACCTGCACGGCGACATGACCTCGCCCGGTGGTCACATGCGGACGCTGGCCGGCATCGTGCGGGCGGAGCTCTGCCTGGAACAGGGTGCCCTGGCAGGTGCACAGGAGGCACTGGCGAAGGCGTATGCGGAGGCGCTGGAGATCCGGGACCTGCCGCTGCTCTCCGCGGTGGCGGTGAACGCCGCCGCGATCGGCGAGGCAAGCGGCCGGCACTACGACGCCGCCGTCCTGCTGGGCACGGCTGCGCGGCTGCGGGGTGCTCACGACCGTACCGATCGGCAGGTTCTCGGACTCACCCGCCGAGGGCAGGCGTCGCTGGGAGAGCAGACCTTTGCCGAGGCGTACGCGAAGGGCTGGGAATCCGGCGAGGCCTCTTTAGCCGTTCTTAAGCGCGGTCGGGTGCAGTGATGACATGAGAATTCGAGCTGTTGTGGTGGGTGTGGCCGCGGTGGCGGCGCTGGCGTTGACCGGCTGCGGCACGGACGCCGGTGGCGGTGGGGGCGCGGCGGCGGGAGACAAGGCCGCGGTGGCCAAGGGCGACGGCGTCGACGTGGCGAACGCGCCCATTTCGGCTGACGAGCTGTGCGCGTACCTCAAGAAGGAACTTCCCGGGGTCAAGAAGCAGGGTTCGGAGATCGGGGCGATGGCGCAGCTGACCATGGGCATTGCCGGCCTCTACGGCGACCACCTGGATCAGCTGGACGGCGACGTGCTCGACGCGCAGGCGGTGAAGACCTGCCCGGAGACCCGCGATGAGCTGGTCAAGGCAGCGGGGGTGGAGAGTCTCGGCGACCTCTGAGCGGACGGCGGTTGGCGTTGAGCAGTTCCGCGTCGTTCCACATGACCGGTGTGGCGCCGACGGGGGTGAAGGTGATGCCGGGGTCGTCGGATTGGACCAGGCACATCATGCGACGGCCGATGAGGCCGGCATGCCGTGCCTGGCCGGCGAATTTGTCGTATCCGATGATGACCAGAGCGAGGCCGGTGGCCTCCGCGGAAACGCCGTAGTCCCCGGAACCGACGTCGCTGAGGCAGTCGTTGAAAGCGTCCAGGTTCTGCCCGTAGTACGAAGGGAAGCTCAGCGCGGTTGCTATGTCACGTTCGTGACCAGGCGGTAGTCCGCCGGATGCGTGAGCTCGGCGTCGGGGTCGAACGAGGCCATGCGGTGACGGTAACCGCTCGATCCCGGCGGGCGTGACCTAATCCGGCGTGCACGAGGGCAGTCGGATGGCTCATGCACGGTGGGCGGTCTTGTTACGAGACTATCTGGATGACAAGGGGGCGGTCGGCGGAGGTTGCGCAGGCATTGGGGGTTCTTCGGCGGGCGGTGCGGAGCCGGCGTGGGGGGTTGGTGACCGTCGTGGGGCCGGCGGGGATCGGGAAGAGTGCGTTTGCCAGGGCGGTGGGGGAGGCGGGGCGGTCGTTGGGGTTCCGGGTCGGGCAGAGTCAGTCCGGGCCGGAGGCGCATGCCGTTGCGGGTGGGGCGTTGCTGACCGCGTTGCGTTCCGGGCCGGTGCCGTTGCTCGGGGCGGATGATTTCGCTCAGCTCGCGCCGCTGCATGACCGTCCCGTGTGGATGGTCGATCTGATCGCGGAGCAGCTCGTTCGGGTGGCCACCGGGGTGCCGTTGCTGGTGACGATCGATGACGCCGATGCTGCCGACGCGCTGAGCCGGTTCGCGCTGAAGGTGTTGCCGGCGCGGCTGGGGGCTGTCCCGATCGTGTGGTTGCTGACCAGCGGGACCCTGTCGACCGAGGTCGTCGACGAGATCGCCGGGGCGGCGGGGCAGGCGACGCGGATCACGCTCGGGCGGCTGGACGTCGACGCGGGTGATCATGCGATCGTGCGGCGGCGGCTTGCGGTGCTCTCGCCGGCCGCCGGCGACCTGGTCCGGCTAGCGGCGGTCTGGGGGCGGCCGTTGCCGATGGCGGATGCGGCGACGCTGCTGGACAGCCCGGGTCGCGGCTGGCTGGCGGAGGCCGCACGGGAGGCCTGCGCCGGCGGGGTCCTGCTGCGCGACGGGGAAACGCTTGCAGTGCAAGCCAGAGACTCCGTGTACGCGCAGATCGCGCCGGACGTCCGCCGATCGTGGCACGAACGCTGCGGGAACCTGCTCCTCGACCGCCCCGGCGCGGAGCAGGCGGCGGCCGGGCACCTCCGAGCGGCCGGAGACCGGAAGAGTGCACGTCGCGTGGTGCGCGCGGCGGGCGTACGAGCAAATGCCGGTCTTGCTCTCTGTGCCTGGGAGTTGGTGGCAGACCTGCCTGAGCCGCCGCGGGATGTGGTGGAGAAGGCGATCGAGGTGCTGGTCGCCACGGAACGGCACACCGACGTCGTGGCGATCGCCGACGCGATGGGCCCGGGCGAGCCGCACTGGCAGCTGATCGCCGTGCGGGCCCTGGTCGCATCGGGACTGTACGACGAAGCCGCCCGCCGCCTCGACCCGCTGCCGCCCGACGCGAACGAGGCTCTCCGGGCAGCGATCGCCGCCGGAGGTGGTCCGCGGTCGACACTCGACGAGATCAAGATCGAGGACGGCGAGGACATCGTCACCCGCAGACTCGCCGCGCGTACCCGGGCGATGGTCGCGCGCCGGATGTCGCGGTTCGGCGACGCGTGGCACGCCGTGGCCGACGTGCCGGTGGCGCCGACGCCGGTGTCGACCGCCGAGCGGGTGCGCGCCCTGCAGGACATCGACCGCTTCGACGAGGCGGCGGCCCTGCTCGAAGCGGTCGGCGCGGGCGCAACGGTGACCGCCGACCTCGCGCATCTCGGCCCCTCGGTGCTGCCGACCGGCGACCTCGCGCATCTCGGCCCCTCGGTGCTGCCGACCGGCGACCTCGCGCATCTCGGTCCCTCGGTGCTGCTGGCCGCCGCCCGCCAGGAGCTTGACCTCGGCCGCCTCACCGCCGCCGCCGCACGAGCGCAGGAACTCGCCGCCCACGCCCGCGAGACACGGGTGCCGGTGCACCGGGTCGCGGCCGACGCCGTCCTCGCCGAGGTGGCGCTGCACCGCGGCGACCCGCTCGACCTCGCCGCCGCGGACCTGCCGACCTCGCCGGTGGTCGAGTGGTCCAGCGGGCTGCGCATCCTGCACGCCGCGGCGATCGAGGACGGTGACGCCGCCGTACGCCTGATCATGCCGACGGTGACCGCGTTCCGGGCCGGGTACTGCTCCTCGCAGTGGTCCCCGGCGTGGACGCGCATCCTGCTCGCCGTGGTGCTGCGTTCGGGGCACCGGCCGTCGGCGCTGCACGTCGTCGAGGACGCGGAGCACGTGGCCCGGCACAACGACCGGGTGGCGTCCTGGGTCGGCACGGCGAAACACGCGGCCGCCGTACTCTCCGGCGACGCCGCGATGCTCGGGGAAGCGGTCGAGATCCTGCGTACGGGCCCGCGACCGCTGCTGCTGGCCCGCGCCCTCGTCGACCACGCGGCCCTCGTCGCCTCCCAGGATGCCATCGTGCTGCTCGAGGAGGCGGCGGAGATCTACACCCGGTGCGGCGCCGGATCCGACGCCAAGGCCGTGTCGAAGGCACTGCAGAAGCTCGGGGTACGCCGCCGCCGCGACGCCCCGGCAGGGAACCGCCCGGTCGCCGGCTGGTGGTCGCTGACCGACAGCGAACAGCTGGTCGCCCAGCTGATCGGCGCCGGCCACACGAACCGCTCGGCCGCGGCGGAGCTCGGCGTCTCCCCGAACACGGTCGCCACCCACCTGCGCTCAGTCTTCGCCAAACTCGCCGTCCGCTCCCGGGTCCAGCTCGCCAACGTCCTGCGCGATCGGGTGTAGGTGCTCAGGGTGGGGAGCAACCCGCCGAACAGGAAAAGGTGACCGGATTGCTCCTCGCTGCTGTCGTGATCGTCCGGGACGAGGCGGAGATGCTCCCCGCCTGTCTGAAATCGCTCACCGGTGTGGCGGATGTGATCCGTGTGCACGACACCGGTTCGCAGGACGGCACGCCCGAGATCGCCGCCCGCCACGGTGCCGTGGTCACCCACGGTGCATGGACCGACGACTTCGCCGCCGCCCGCAACGAGGCCGTCCGGGACGAGACCGCCGAGTGGGTGCTCGCCCTCGACGCCGACCACCGGGTGACCGCGGACCCCGGCCGGCTGCGCGAACTGCTTAACACCACCCGCGACGTGCTGCGGGTCGAGGTCGACGACGCGCATCACGCCAGCCCGTACCGACAGTTCGAAACCCGGCTCTACCGGCCGCGGGCCGTGCAATGGTCGGGCCGAGTTCATGAGCGACTGGTACGCCCGGACGGGACCCCGCCCCCGAAAGCGAAACTCCCCGCCGACGTCATCCAACTCCGCCACCTGGGCCACGCGACCCACGCCGACCGCATCCGCCGCGCCGAACGCAACCTCGCCCTCGCCCAGCGCACCCTCGACGAACTAGCCGCCCAGGGCCCAGCAGCCGATCGCAAGCGCATCGCCCGAACCCTGCTCGAAATCGGCCGCGACTGCGCCGCAGCCGAACACAAACAACAGGCCGTCGACACGTACGAAACGTTGCGCGAACTGTTCCCGCAAACACCCGAATGGACGCAGGCCACCGACGGCCTGGCCCGGATCCTGCTGGCAAACGGCTACGACAAAGCCTGCCTCGTCCTGGTCGAGCAGTTACGACTGGCCGGCGTGCTCCCCGCGTACTGTGACTGGCTGGCAGCGCAAGCAATCGCCCAGCTCGGCGACCCCCACCTGGCCGCCGAAATGCTCACCGGCATCACCGACGTAGTCGACACCGCCGGCCGCCGCGGCGACCCAGCCGCCCTCCACGAGGTCCGCACCCTCGTCAACCGCTTGCGCACCCTGACCCCCGCCTCCAGCTGACCGCTGCGTGACATCCGGAATGACCCGGGCCGGAGGTTCATCACGTCACGTGCCGGTTTGATGCCGGGCTTCTCACCGCAACGGCACCCGCAAGCGCCTGGAGACACTCGCCGGAGGTAGCGAAACGAGTGCTTCTGTGGCGCCGGCCGGCGCGGCGATAGGATCGCTTGGCCGACGAGGTAGAGACGAGGTATCGGGCCACTTGAACTGCTTGCCAGATTTTGACCCGGATACTGGTTTTCTTCCGCCGGGTCGCTATTCAGCCTCCTTGGACGACCTGTATGCGAGGTTCGTGCGAACTACCGGCTCCACCGCACGGGAGGAAATCTGGGGAGAATGGGATTCTCACCGCTCTGCGGTGGGAGCGCTGGCGGGGGAGATCACGCGCATGTGGGTCGCGGGTAGTTTCGTCAGCAGGAAGGCGGAACCAAGCGACGTGGATGTGACCTACCTGCTACGAGCCGAGGCCTTCGATCGTCTGGACGCGGAGACGCTGGCGTATCTTGACGACCTGACCCTGCGGGGTTGGTGCGTGGAACGCGGCATGAGGGTCGATTCCTACTTGGTCCGGCTTCCCGAGAACCGGCCGGTGTCACAGATGGTTACGAGCCTGTTCACCCATGCCGATGCTGCGTCGTTCAGAGATGTCGGCCTGTATGACGAAGTGTGGCAGCGGGTCAAGCCGATCGCCGCGAACGGCGATCCGGGCTCGCTGCGCCGGGGATACGTGGAGGTGCTGCTGTGACACCGATCGTTCCTATGCCTGATTCGCCTGACCGAGATTCCGTTCGCGAGTGGATGGCGCAGTTGCGCAGTGTGCTTCCGAACGAGAATCGAGGATCCGCGAGAGGACCGTCGGCAGGTTCGTTGGTGCTGGGGTCGTCAGCGACTCCGGAAGAATTTGCCAATGTTCAGCGGAGCCGGCTCTTGAACGTTGTTGACGATCATTCGGATCGGAACGGCAGGAGACGTATCGAGGTTGCCCTTACCGGCGAAGTGACATCCGGTCACTTCGTGTCGGTATCGACGCTGGGATCTTTCCTGACGAACCTTCAGGAGTCGATTTCGGCTGTGGCGCAAGCGCTGTCAGGGCGCCCGACGAATTCTGCCGCCATTCCCCGCGAAATTCGTGATGCTACTGCACTCAGCGCTGTGGCCACCTTTCCGTCGTCGTTCGGAGTGGCGATGTATGGGCCTTCCACCGATCAGGAAGAAAGCGGCTTGTTCGCAGACTGGGTCGGAGAATTTCGGACAATCCTTGATGAAGCTGTCGATCGGGTCTTGAATATTGTCGACCTTTCCGAAGGTGCGGGCCTGTCCGATGAGCTGCTGACTGAACAACTCGCACCACTCGGGCCGCGGTCGATGAAGCATATCGGCGCTTTGACTGCAGGGCTCAGTAGCGCAGGGGTCGGTATGCGGGTCGCGTGGTATGCCCGGGGGGCGCAGGGCAGGCGTAGTAGTTGGAGCGCGCGAGGTGTTCAGCGGGTTCGGGATCTCTGCGAACACAGTGAATTCGCTGAAGCAGAGCGGGTAACTGTGGTGGGCCTACTCGGCTCGGCCAGTGCATTCCGCAGCAAGGTCGAAATTAGAACCGATGGCGGCGAGATTGTTCAAGGCAGCACGAGCGAGGAACTTTCGAGTCACCTGGAAAGGTACTTCAACAAACGAGTTGAAGCCGTCATCGAGGTGACCAGGGTTAGATTCTCCGGCGGCCGGGAGCGAACTATCAGCCATGTCCTTGAATTGCGCAATGTCTGACCTGGGTGACTGCGACCAGAAACGTGGATGAAGACCCGGTCAGCGGGTGACCGGGGCGAGGAGTATGCCGGTCAGGGCGTCGGTCAGGGCGGTTGCGGTTGCGGTCCAGACCTCGGCCGGATCGCCGCCGGAGCCGGCCTGGTCGGCGAGGAGGCGTTCCTGTTCGGCGCAGGTGTGGACGAGGAGGTTGCGCAGCATCGGCATCCGGGTCGCTCGGACGTCTGGCGGCAGGTCCGGGAGGCAGTGGAAGAGGTTGTCCACGACCGTGGCGATGGTGTCCGTGCCGAGGGCCTGGTCGACGATGACGGCTCGGTGCTGGGGGTCGGTCATGACCTGGGCGGCGAAGCGGGCGTACCAGGTGGGGTGGCCGAGGGTGGCCAGGTGGTCGGTGATGGGCTGGACCAGGCAGGTGACCCAGTCGCGGGGGTTCTGGCTGCCGTCGTAGCGAAAGGCCAGTTGGCGGCGGATCTGTTCCATCGGCTCGAGGTGGCGGCGGACGATGGCGCCGATCAGGTCGGTTTTCGTGCCGAAGTGGTAGCCGACGGCGGCGTTGTTGCCCTGGCCGGCGGCCTCGCTGACCTGGCGGTTGGAGACGGTGAAGAGGCCCTGTTCGGCGAAGAGGCGCTCGGCTGCGGTCAGGATCTGCTCGCGGGTGTGCCCGGCCCGGTCCTTGGTGGCGCGATTTTCGCTCATGACACCCCCACGCTGCTGAAACTCCGCGAACGATACCGCGCCCGGTGGACGACGCGGGCCACGGCGGGCGACGAGGATAAGAGCATGAGGGGTACGCGGGGATGGCCGCTGACCGGCGGTGTGCTGATCGCGATGCTGGTGACGGCGTCGTTGCGCTACGGCTATCAGGATTTTCCGGGGGCGGGGCTGCTCGCGGCGACGTTGTTTGCCTGGCTGCCGCTCGTGGTGCGTACGAGGTGGCCGCTGCCGGTGCTGGTGGCCGTGGTGGTGATCGAGTCCGTGCACCTGGTGGTGCTGCCGGGCATCGACGACGTCGTCCACGTGGGGACGAACATCGGGGCGTACCAGCCGACGCCGCTCGCGACGATGATTGCCGCGTGGACCGTGGCGAGCCGGCTGCCGCGGGTCACGGGCTGGGTGGCCGGGTTGAGTGCCGCAACCGTGTTGTTGCTGGTCAGCCTGGTCGCGAAGCCGTTGGAGCTGCTCGCGACGGACATGGTGATGTTCAACCTGGTGGTGATCGCGACCGGGGTCGGCGTGCTGGTCGCGACCCGGCGGGACCGGGCGGAGCGGATCGAACGGGAGCGTGACGAGGATGCCCGGCAGCAGGTGGTCGCCGAGCGGCTGCGGATCGCCCGGGATCTGCACGATGTGCTCGCGCATCATCTGACGCTCGTGAACGCGCAGGCCGGAGTCGCCAATTACCTGTTGCGCACCGATCCAGGCAAGGCGGCGACGGCCCTGTCGAACATCAGCGAGCACACCGGTAAGGCCCTGGACGAGCTGCGCGCGACGGTGGGGCTGTTGCGGCAGGCGGACGACCCTGAGCGCGACGCGATGGAGCCGGTGCCCGGAATGGATCGGCTGCAGGACCTGATCGTGCAGATGCGCGCAGCCGGGGCGGCGATCGCCGTGCACGTCACCGGTCAGGCGCGCGTTCTCGTGCCGGCTGCGGATCTGGCTGCGTACAGAATCGTGCAGGAAGCTCTGACGAACGCGGCCAAACATGCCCACGGAGCTGTGGTGACCGTGGAATTGCGCTGGTCGGATCGCGACCTGCTCCTGCGCGTGGAGAACGGGCCGGGCCGCTCGAATGGACAGAGCTCCGGTGGTCACGGCCTGGTGGGGATGCGCGAACGCGCACGCTCATGCGGCGGTGAACTGACCACCCATGTGCGCCCCGACGGAGGCTTCGTCGTCAGCGCCGTGATTCCCAACCTCGCGAGAATGGGCCCAGGCGCGGAAGTCGTCGGCGGGTAGGGGGCGGGAGATCAGGTAGCCCTGGGCGATCTCGCAGCCGAGTTCCTGCGCGATCGCGTACGTCTCCCGGTCCTCGACGCCCTCGACCACGACGTCGAGTTCCAGGGCGTGGGCGAGCTCGATGATCGCGCCGATGATGGCGCGGCCGCTCGGGGTGGTGGTCAGTTTGGTGGTGAACTGCCGGTCGATCTTCAGCTCGTCCAGCGGCATGGTCTGCAGGTAGCTCATCGATGAGTAACCGGTGCCGAAGTCGTCGATCGACAGTTTGATGCCGAGCGCGCGCAGCTCGCTCAGGACCGCCGTGGCCCGGGCCGGGTCGGCGATCATCGCGCTCTCGGTGATCTCGATGGTCAGGTCGGCGGCGTCGGCGCCGAAACGGTCGAGCAGCCTGGCGACCCGGGCGGGCAGGCCGAGGTCGAGCAGGCAGGCCGCGCCGACGTTCACGGCGATCGGCAGCGTCAGCCCGTCCGCGCGCCACCTTGTCTGCTGGTCGAGGGCGGCGGTCAGGACGGCGTCGGTGAGCGGGTTCATCAGCCCGCTCTGCTCGGCGGCCGGGATGAACGTGTCCGGGGTGAGCAGGCCGCGGGTGGGGTGGCGCCAGCGGACCAGGGACTCCGCGCCGCAGAGCCGGCCGTCGGACATGCGTACCTTGGGCTGGTAGTAGAGCTCCAGTTCGCCGACCTCGATGGCGCGGCGCAGCTCCCCGACGACGGAGAGCCGTTCGAAGCTGTGCTCGTCGGCGTCCGGGTCGTAGTAGCTGATGCCGAGGTGGCCGCGCTTGGCGGCGTACATGGCGACGTCGGCGTGCTGCAGCAGCGACGCGGCGGTGGTGCTGGAGTGCGGGTAGAGCGCGGCGCCGAGGCTGGCGCTGACGTCCACCGGGACGCCGTCGAGGTCGGCCACGCCGTTGAGGCCGGCCAGCACCCGGTCACCGATTGCGATCAGGTCCTCGGCGGAGGCGACTCCGGGGAGCAGGACGGCGAATTCGTCGCCGCCGAGCCGGGCGACCAGGCTCTCCTTGCGGACGGACGCGGCGAGCCGCCGCGCGACCTCTTGCAGCAGCAGGTCCCCGGCGTGGTGCCCGAGGGTGTCGTTGACCTCCTTGAAGCGGTTGAGGTCGAGCAGGAAGAAGCCGACGCCCTCACCCGTACGGTCGGCGGCGGTGATCTCCGCCTGGACGCGTTCGGTGAGCAGTTCGCGGTTGGCGATGCCGGTCAGCCCGTCGTGCGAGGCGCGGTAGCTGTTCTCGGCGGCCTGCCGTTCGGTGCTGTTCTGATAGGTGAGCAGCACGAACGCGCAGGCCAGGACGAGGACGAGGTCGACGGCGATGATGACCTCGACGGCGTGCAGCAGGCGCCGTCCGTCCGTTTGGCTGGCCGCCAGCACCTCGCTGATCTCGCGGTCGTTGCGCGTGACGTTCTCGGCGGCGAGCTTGCGCAGTGTGGTGGCGCTCTTGGCGGCCTGGGCCAGGTCCGCCTCCACCGGGGCGCTGTAGATCGTCCGATCGGAGTTGACGAGGTTGCGCAGGGTGTAGCTGTAGCCGTCGTAGGTGTTCTGCAGTGCCTGCGCGCGCGGCGAGTCGGTGCTGCCGCCGTGGGCGTAGAGCCAGCGCAGGTCACCCGCCGCGGAGCCGATGACCGCGGTCAGCCGCATCTGGTTGGATTCGCTCTCGACCTGCAGGTAATCGGTGAGTACGTCGTACTCGTCGCCGATGTGCAGGTTGGCGCTGCCCCAGTGCTGGCTGACCAGCTGGCGTTCGGCGACCGTCGTGGCGGTGCGGGCGGCGCTCTGGTTGCTCACCACGGCGAGCCCGGCGAGCAGGGCGAGGCCCAGCAGCAGAGCAGCGATGGCGCAGCGGGCGACGGCCCGGCGCTTCATCCACTGCAACGACATCTGCTCTCCCGACTCTCTCCTCCTGCTGGTTGATCGGTTCGGAGCAGCCCGGTCTGAGAATTACCCTAGGTAGTTGCTAGTTGACGCCTTGTGAAACCGCGTAGGTGCGGGCGGCGGTCACCGCTGCCGACCAGCCCTGGTCGCCGGTCCTGCCGCCCTTCTCCACCACGTCCAGTTCCTTCAGATAAAGCTTCTCGATGCCCGCGTCGGAGGGAGCCTCGTAGGCGCGTTGCAGCTTCTCGGCCGACGCCCCGAACACCCCGACCGTCACCTGGCCACCGAAATAGGTGTCCGGTTCGGTCAGGGCAGACATCGTGTACGCCGCCGGCGCGGCCGGGAACAGCGCCGCATCGGTGAAATTGCGCGCCTGGTTGTCCACCGACAGCAGCCACTTGATGATCTCGAACGACAGCTCGTGGCCGGCGCCCGCCGCCGGGATCGCCAGGAACGACCCGCCGGTGTTGGCGCCGGCGGCCGGCCCCGCGGCCACCCGCCACAGCCCGATCTGGGCAGGCGCGTCCTCCTCGATGTCCGCCGAGTGCCACGCCGCACCGGTCTCGGTCGCCAGCTTGCCCGCCGTCAGTGCCGCGGCCCAGGCCTCGTGCTCGTCGGGCGAGATCCCGGCGCTCAGCCCCCGCTCGATCAGTTCCACGGCGATCTTCCAGGCGTCGCGTACGTGCTGCTGGTCCCCGATGAAGTGGTTGCTCTCGTCGACGAAGCGCTGCCGGGCCTGCCCGATCGCCGTGGAGAAGATCTCGGCGCCGTTGCGCAGCCAGTGCACGCCGGGCAGCGCCTTGTGCAGCTTCTCCCCGGCATCCAGGTACTTCTCCCACGTCGGCATGAGCGCGGTCACCGCATCCGGCTCCGTCGGCAACCCCGCCCGGCCGAAGATGTCGGAGCGGTAGAACATCGCGGTCGGGCCGATGTCGATGGGCAGGCCGATCTGCTGCCCGTCGATGGTGCTGCCCTGCTGCATCTTCCAGGGCAGATACGTGCCGGCGAGGTCCTGGGCGCCGAGGCTGTTCAGATCCACGAACCGGTCGGCCCGGGGCAGCAGCGAGGCGATGTCCTCGCCCTTGATCCCGGCGATCGCCGGTACGCCGGAGCCCTTCTCCAGCGGCGGCCACATCTGGGACAGGTAGTCACCGGTGAAGATGGCCGGGCGCAGGTCGGTGCGGGAGGCGTACGTGGTGACCGCGTCAGCGACGACCTTCTCGCTCAGGCCGCCCGGCCAGCACCACAGCGCGCTGACGGCCTTCGAGCCGGCCGGCTCGCCGGAGCAGGCGGCACCCAGCCCGGCCAACGACACCGCGGCGCCCGCACGCAGCAGCGCCCGACGACTGACCACGCCTCGAACCTAAGTGACAACACCGGCGCCCCGGGGGGTAACACCAGAACCTCTCACCTGCCCGCGGCCCTGCTTACGCTGGGGGACGTGGACAACCGCTCGGAGACACGTACGTTTCTCAGCTCGCGCCGTGCCCGGCTCACCCCGGAGCGGGCCGGGCTGCCCGCCTGGGGCACCAACCGCAGGGTGACCGGTCTGCGCCGGGGCGAGGTCGCGATGCTGGCCGGGGTCAGCGTCGAGTACTACACCCGCCTCGAGCGCGGCAACCTCAGCGGCGTCTCCGACAGCGTGCTCGACGCCGTCGCCCGCGCGCTGCAGCTCGACGAGACAGAGCACGCGCACCTGCTCGACCTGGCCCGCACCGCGAACACCACACCCGGGCGGGTGCGGCGGCGGCCCGCGCAGTCCGGCGTACGCCCCGGGGTGATCCGCATTCTGGAATCGATGGGCGTGCCTGCGTACGTGCGCAACAACCGCTTCGACGTGCTCGCCGCCAACCCGCTGGGCAGGGCGCTCTACGCCGAGGTCTGGGCCGCCGCAACCGGCGTGCCGAACACCGCCCGCTCCGCGTTCCTCGACCCCCGCGCCCGCCAGTTCTGGGTCGACTGGGAACGCATCGCCCGCGACTGCGCCGGGGCGCTGCGCATCCAGGCCGGCAAGAACCCGTACGACCGGGAGCTCTCCAACCTCATCGGCGAGCTCTCCACCCGCAGCGACGAGTTCCGCACCTGGTGGGCCGAGCACGACGTGCATGTGCACAGCCATGGCGTGAAGCGGCTGCGGCACGCCGTGATCGGCACCCTCGACCTGTCGTTCGAGGCCATGGAGCTGCCCGAGGGCCTGACCCTGATCGCCTACAGCGCCGAGCCGGGCACCCCGTCGGCGGACGCGCTGAAACTGCTCGAGAGCTGGTCGGTCACCGAGCAGCCGTCGACGGCAGGCTGAGCACCAGCTCCGGCAGCACCTCGGCGGCCGGGCCGCGCAGGTTGACCGTGCAGATGTCGTCCAGCGGCGTCGGCATCGGGTTGACCTGGATGACCGGCGCCCCGAACCGCGCCGCGACCTGCGGAATCTCGGCAGCCGGGTAGACCACCCCCGACGTGCCGACGGTGATCAGCAGATCGCAGTCGGCCGCCGCCGCGACGGCCGCCTCCAGCGCGTCCACCGGCAGGGCCTCCCCGAACCACACCACGCCCGGGCGCACCGGCGCGCCGCAGTGCTCGCATGCCGGCGGTGTGAGGCGCCGGCCGTCCGCGGGCTCGTCGCCGGGACCCTCCGGCGGCGTCGCTGGCTTGGCGCAGGACGAGCAGCGCGGCGCGTACAGGCTGCCGTGCAGGTGGATGGGGGACACGGAGCCGGCCTGCTCGTGCAGCGCGTCGACGTTCTGCGTGACCACCACCGTGCCCGGGATCGCCGCCTCGATCTTCGCGATCGCGGTGTGCCCCGCGTTCGGGCGGGCGCGGCCCACGATGGTGCGGCGCCACTCGTACCAGCCGTAGACCAGCGCCGGGTCTGCTGCGAACGCCTCCGGGGTCGCCAGCGCCTGCGCGTCGAACCGCGCCCAGAGCCCGGTGAGGGCATCCCGGAACGTGGGGATGCCGCTCTCCGCGGAGACGCCCGCGCCGGTGAAGACGACAACCTTGCGGGCCTTCAGGAGCAGGTCAGCTGCTTCGCGTACGGTCACCAGCCCATTGTCCGTACGCCGTCCAACGGTTTGTCAGTTGCCGATCTTGTCCAGCTCCGCCAGATCGTCGGCGCTCAGCGACAGCCCCGCGCCGGCGATGTTCTCCCGCAGATGCGTCACGGACGACGTGCCGGGGATCAACAGGATGTTCGGCGAGCGCTGCAACAGCCACGCCAGCGCGACCGACATCGGCGTCGCCTCCAGCCGGGCCGCCACCGCCGACAACGCCTCGGACTGCAACGGGCTGAAACCGCCGAGCGGGAAGAACGGAACGTACGCGACACCCTGCGCGGCCAGCTTGTCGATCAACTCGTCATCGTGCCGGAACGCCAGGTTGTACATGTTCTGCACGCACACGATCGGCGCGATGGCCTGCGTCTCGGCGATCTGGTCGACCGTCGCGTTGCTGACGCCCAGGTGCCGGATCAGGCCCTCGCGCTGCAGGTCGGCGAGCGTCCCGAACGCTTCGGCAACCGATTCGGGCTGGGGTCCCTCGGCGTTACCCAGCCGCAGGTTGACCAGGTCGAGCGTCTCCAGGCCCAGGCCCTTGAGGTTGCTCTCGATCGAGCGGCGCAGACTTTCGGGATCCCGTGCCGGCGGCCAGCCCCCCTTCTCGTCACGGTTCGCGCCGACCTTCGTGACGACGTGCAGAGCCTCCGGGTACGGATGCAGGGCTTCACGGATCAGCTCGTTCGTGACGTGGGGACCGTACGCGTCGCTGGTGTCGATGTGGGTGATGCCTTGCGCGACCGCCTCCCGCAGGACGGCCAGCGCCCCATCGCGATCAGCGGGCGGGCCCATCACCCAGGGGCCGGCGAGCTGCATCGCGCCGTAGCCGAAGCGGGTGACGCTCAGATCGCCCAGTGTCCAGGTGCCGCCGGGAAGGGACATTGTCGTACCTCTTTCGCTCTGATGGGTTCCTGCTTCACTATCCTTAGGTAACTTCCTGACGGGAAGTAGGCACCTGGGAGTGCGTTAGGTACCCAGGATTTTTGGGGGAGTGGTTGATGGCGACTCTGACGGCGGCCGAGAAGAAGGCACAGGCCAAGGCTGAGTACGACGCGTTCCTGGCAGTGTGTCCGAGCCGCAAGCTGCTCGACCGGATCTCGGACAAATGGGTAACGCTGATCCTGGCCGCGCTCGGTAGCGGCCCGGGGTGCGCCGGTGAGCCGCAGGCGATGCGTTACTCCGAGCTGGCGCGGCTGCTGGCCGGGGTCAGTCAGAAGATGCTCACGCAGACGCTGCGCGCTCTGGAGCGTGACGGTCTTGTCGCCCGCACCGCGGTGCCTACCGTGCCCGTCACTGTGTCGTATGAGCTGACTGATCTCGGGTTGTCGCTGTTCCAGCTGGTACGCGGCATCAAGGGCTGGGCCGAGAACCACATGGACGACGTCCTCGCCCACCGCACGGCGTACGACGACGCCCCCGCATGACCTCATCGGCGAAGGCAGCGTTGGGTAACGGCCGGCGACGCCATCCGCGATGGTGTCGGTGATGATGACGCGGCGTTCCAGGATCTACGCGCCACTCACCGCGCCGAAGCCGGCTGTCTCGGCCCTTTACCTGTCCGAGAACGAGCGCACCACCATCGCCGATGAGCACCTGGCCGGCAGCTCGATCCGGGTGATCGCCGCACTTCTGGACCGGGCTCCGTCCACGATCAGCCAAGAGATCAACCGCGACAGCGATCCGGTCACTACCATCCCTTCGCCGCCCACCAGCGTGCGGCGCCCGCCGCCCACGACCGAAGCCGGCGAAGCTGCGAACCAACGCGGAGTTGCGCAGCCTGGTCCAAGAGTTGCTGGATCAACGGTGGAGCCGGAGCAGATCTGGCGGACCCTGCCGTGGCAGCATCCTGACCGGCCGGAGCCGCGGCTAACGGCGGAAACGAGCTACCAGGCGTTATGTCGACCTGACCGCGGCGGTCTGACGCGTAGTAACTTACCGCTGCTGCGCACCGGTCGTACCTATCGCAAGCGTCGTCGCAGCCGCGAGCAGCGGACACCGCGCTTCACCGACCGCTCGAAGAGCATTCATGATCGGCCCGCCACCGCTGACGACCGTTTACTGATCTGCCGATGACAACAAGACGGCCAACGAACTCGTGGCGCGGTCAGCACGAGGATCGCCTCCGGGGATCCATCCGCCACCACTTTACGGCTATCCGAATACTCGCTATCTGCCATTCGAATGTGTGTGATCCCCCTCAACCCGGCAATGGCACACCCGTCCTTCCGATCATGGAACTCGCTGAGAATAATCAAGGAA